>DCLG01000057.1:20630-33773 GCA_002320935.1 Pedobacter sp. UBA1654
CCTGGGTTGGTCGAGTACCATTGCGGGTCAAATAATGGGCAATCATGATCGTCCGGAACTTGCCGAAGGACTCGCCAATAGCTTTTGCAGTACAGATCCGGAAATCGCCAAGAAGTTCGCGAGGGTAACTTTCCTTTCCGATAACCGGAAGGACCTTGCAAAACTAAGAGTGCCCAGCTTAACCATCCAGTGTAAGGAAGACTTCCTTACAAATGAGGAAATCGCCAGCTACATTCAAAAGAATACCAGAGGAAATCAAATTACGCTGTTAAACTCTACCGGACATTGTCCGCACTTGAGTGATCCTGATGGCGTAGTGAATGCTTTAAAGCCTTTTCTTCAGGCTCAATCAGCTTAAAATGCCCATCATGGACCAGTTTTCCAGATACACAAGCCCTGAATTTATATTCGACGAAGCACCAGTTGGCTTTATTTCCTTTGAGCCAAACGGCAACATCATCAAAGGCAACAATATCTTCCATAGCTGGTTTGGAAAAACGGAAGAAGAGCTTTACAAGATCAACTTCTTCAGCTTGCTTACCAAAGGCAGTGCACTATACTTCCAAATGGTCGTAAATCCATTATTAAACCTGAGAAATTATAGTAACGAAATTAACCTCACCTTCCTCTCTGAGATTGAGAACTTCGATGCACTCTTTAATGCTAGAGCTTATAAGGATGAGCAAGGTAAAATCTTCCTGATTAATGCTTATCTGCTTAAAATAATTGACCGTAAGAAATACGAGGCAGAACTATTGTTGGCGAAGCGGATGGCAGAAGAAAGCCTGAATTCTGCAAAGAAGATCATTGATGAAAATAATGAGCAGTTTATAAAGATTGCAATGAATCAATCTCACATGATCAGAAGACCGCTCGCGAATATGCTTGGTTTATTGGCTATTCTAAAAGATTTAAAAATGCCTGACCAGGGAGAAAACCTGATCAAACTGCTTGAACTTAGTGCCGAGGAGCTTGACACATTGATCAAAGAAGTCGTTACCCAGACCCGCTTACCGCAATAATCTCTTAAAAATGCCGGCAAACTGAACGGTAAAGCAAATCAAACAATATCTTCCTGATCTGGCGGTTTAATGATCATCCGCAACGACTGATCCCTGGATAGATAGGCAACAGTCCAGTTCCAGAACGTTCTTGCTCTGTTACGGTAAGTAATCAAAGACATGAGGTGAATAAGGAGCCATACCAACCAGGCGATCAAGCCTTTCATGTGTATCTTCGGCTTTGGTAAATCTACAACGGCCTTTGCACTTCCGATAATCGCCATTGATCCCTGATCATGGTACTCAAAACGCTCCATAGCCCTGCCTGCAGCCATATTCTTAAAATTCTTGGCCAACAACTTTCCCTGCTGTATTGCTGCCTGAGCAACCTGCGGATGTCCATTCGGATAATCGGCATCGGATACCATTAGCGCCGTATCGCCTATGGCATAAATGTTTTCGGATCCAATCACCTTGTTGTACTCATCAACCAGCAACCGCTTTCCTCGTCCATACCAGGTTGCAGGTAGGCCTTCAAAGATCCTGGCCGTTACGCCAGCTGCCCATATCAGGTTTTTAGAATGGATCTGCATACCATCAGACAGCGTTACGGTATCACCATCAAAATCATTTACATGAGTACTCATGATCAGCTTTACACCCAAACGGGTCAGCACCTCCATCGTGTCCTGTTGTGATTTCTCGCTCATGGGCGAGAGTACAGATTTTCCTCCATCAACAAGATACACCTGCCCGTTGCTACCGATAAGTTCCGGATAATCCTTGCGAAGGATACCCTTTTTCATTTCAGCGAACATACCTGAAATCTCCACACCTGTAGGTCCCCCACCTGCAATAACCATCGTCAAAAGCCTGTTGGCTTCCTGAACATCCTTGGTTATTGAAGCTTGTTCCATTCGCATTAAAAGGACATTTCGCATAGCGATGGCATCGCTGAGCGTTTTCATAGGGATGGCATGCTTTTTTATATTCTCATTGCCAAAGAAATTCGTCTCCGCACCGGTCGCAAATACCAGATAATCATAGCTCAATTCTCCATTGTCCAGAACAATCTTATTTGATTCAGGCACCACCTGCTTTAATCGGCCAAGCCTAAAAAATAGATTCTTCTTACCCGCAAACAGTTTCCGGAAAGGATAACTGATGCTTGAAGGTTCCAGAAAAGCTGTCGCAACCTGATAAACAAGCGGTGGAAAAAAGTTATAATTGTTCTTATCAACTAAAGTTACCTTGTAATCGGAATGCCGGCCTAAGCTTTTCGCCAGATTAATCCCTGCAAAGCCTCCACCAACTACCACTATATGTTTCTGCATAATTTAATTCTGATTTTAATTAAACATTGCAAAGGGTATATAGTTTACATTTCAGACAATATGCAAAGCATGTTTCAGTTTAATAGGATACGCTTTTATAACTTTACGCCTTCATGAAACGAAAAAATCCCCTCTTACTCCTACTACTTTTCCTCGTTATATTTTTTCTTCTTAATACTTATACCTTATCCGGACTGCATTTCCTAAGCGGTAGCCCATTGCTGCCATTACTGTTCTGGACTTTCGTGCTATGCCTTTCCGCAGCACTGATCCTGGCATTCAGACGTATTCAGTCGAAGGGCATGGACAGCTTCTTCAAGATCATCTCACATGCCTTTTTAATTCTGCTGGTGAGTGAACTCGTCTTCGCCCTTTTCCTGGCACCTGGAGACATTTACCGGCTAATGCTGCATCAACCAAGGAACTACAACTGGGTGGTTTTCGCTTCAGCGATGCTCATACTTAGCATCCTGATCTTCATGTACGGGATGCTGCGCGGAAAGTATGCATACCGGGTGATCAAACATCAACTTGAGTTTGAAGATCTGCCGGATGCATTTGATGGATTCACCATCACACAAATCTCTGATGTGCATGCTGGAAGTTTCCAAAACCGAAAAGCCGTACAAAGAGGAATTGAACTCATCAACAAACAGCAATCAGACCTCTTTGTATTTACAGGCGACCTGGTGAACAACAAGGCTACAGAGATTGTACCCTGGCTCGGTTTATTTTCGAGCATCAAAGCACCTTACGGTCAATTCTCCGTATTGGGCAATCACGATTATGGAGACTACGTGCGCTGGGACAATGAAGCAAATAAAAGGGCAAACCTGGAACAGCTCAAATCCCTACATAAGCAAATGGGTTACAAACTGCTGCTTGACGAACATGTAAAACTGGAAAAAGGTGGACAGCACATGATTCTGGCGGGGGTCGAAAACTGGGGACTGGGTTTCGGACAACGAGGCGATCTGAAAAAAGCACTTCAGGGCGTAAATAACAAAGCCTTTAAGATCCTGTTATCGCATGACCCTACCCACTGGGAATCAGAGGTTAAATCATTACCATCAAAGGTACATTTAACCTTGGCCGGCCATACCCATGGCATGCAGTTTGGCATCGAGGCTTTTGGCATAAAGTGGAGTCCTGTAAAGTACAGGTACGCGCATTGGGCAGGGCTGAAAGCGGAAAATGGGCGCTACCTGAACATCAACCGGGGATTTGGCTTTATTGGTTTCTCTGGACGGGTGGGGATTTGGCCGGAAATCACGGTAATTGAATTAAAGAAAAAACGCTAGCTGCTTCGTTTTTCTTCCAGCAGCAGGTCCATGGCATGCTGCATGGTACCAGCCCGGATGACCTCTCCAGAGTTCACAAAAAAGATCTCATCGGCATTCTCAATAGTGTTGAGACGATGCGCAATGATTACCAATGTGGTCTCTTTTGATAACTTACTCAGTATCGCAGTTAATAACTGCTCGGTGATGGTATCAATATTTGCTGTAGCTTCGTCCAGTATCAATAACTTCGGATTTCTTAGAACCGCACGCATGAAAGCAATTAATTGCTTTTGACCGAGGCTGATGTTGTCCGAACCGGAGGTCAGTGGGGTGTCGAGCCCCTCGTCAAACAGCTTCAATAGATCCTCAAGGCCAGCATTCTTGATAACTTCTTCAAGGGCCGTATTGCTGAAATCTTTGTACGATGAATTACCATAGATGATGTTGTCCCTTACAGTACCCGTGAATAAGAAGGGTTCCTGCAAAATGAACCCAATCTCCCGGCTTCGTTCTTCTGCTGAATAGGAACGAATATCCCGCCCATTTAGTAAGACCTTTCCTTTGGTAGGGTCATACAATCTGGCAATCAGCGAGGCTGTAGTGGTCTTACCACCACCAGTCGGGCCAATAAGAGCATACGTTTTCCCCTTTTCCAATTTAAGATTAACGTCATGAAGAATATCGTTACCGGGTGTATATCCAAAGTAAACGTTTTGAAATTCCAACAGACTCCCGCTTGTACTGAGTTGTGCCGCTGGTAGTTCTACCAAATCGCTCTGCAGATTTAATATCCCTGATATACGGTCCCAGCCCGCCATCGCCACCTGAAAGTTCGCCCATAAAGCAGCAAGTTGTCGCAGGGGGTTGTAAAAATTAGTCGCGTAAGAGAAGTAACTCACCAGCAGTCCAACGCTAAAATTCCCTATGCTGATCAGGTAGATTCCATATGCAAGCACAATCAGCTGGGCCATTCCGGAAAACAGTCCGTAAACCGGCACAAAAACATTATTCGCCATACCTGCAGCTATTGCAGACTTATAGTTTTCCTGATTGGCTTCGTCGAACCTTTTACGAAAATAATCCCTCCGGTTGAAGGCAATGATCACCTTGAAGTTGTTCAGACTTTCTTGTATTTCCGCACTTAACCCGCCCACATGCTTCAGGTTATTTGCGTTCTTTCTTTTTACCCAGGGCGACACAATACCAGTAAAGATCAGGATCAAAATAGCAGGTGCAAGTGCCGCAGCACCAAGCCTGGTATTGATAGACAACAGGAACGCACCCGCACCAATCATGGTAACCATACTTCCTATAAACTGCATCAGCGACTGCGAGAAAAACTGATTAAGTTTATCTGTATCGTTGTTTACCCTGGAAATCAGATCACCTGCTTTATTCTGGTTAAAAAACGCGACCGGCAGCTCCTGGATCTTATTAAAGATCGCGTTCCGCAGAATGTAGAGCATCCGCTGTCCAACACCTCCCATCAGCTTGGTTTGAAAATAGCCGGTAACCAGCGCAATCAAATACATGCCCACCAGAATAGCAGCATACCGTAGCACGCCATCAAAATCCTTGGTACGCACATAATTGTCAATGGTATAGCCGATAATTAGTGGGCCCAGCAACAGCAATGCAGAATTGATGAGTATTGTGATCAGTGCGAGCAATAATGTCCTGTGCTCAGCTGAAATCAGCTTCAATAATTTCCTCAGGGCAGCAACTGTTGAGGTTTTCTCCGGTGTGTTGTTGTCCTGATTAAGATTGTAATTCATAATTACTTGTACTCTGTTGTGAAGTATGGATCTGGACGTATTCCGGACTACTTTTTAACAATTCATCATGTGTTCCTTGCGCCACAATTTCACCCTGCATAAGCACGATAACTTTATCATACTCCGCTACTGCAGCTATTTTCTGGGTTACAGACAATAGTGTAAGTCCTGGATAATTACGCTGAATATTCTTAAGGATCTTCTTTTCGGTAAGCGTATCCACCCTCGCCGTAAAATCGTCGAGCAACAATATCCTTGGGTTTATTGCCAACGCTCTGGCCAACATGATGCGCTGTTTTTGTCCACCTGAAAGACTCGATCCCCGCTCCGAGACGATGGTATCCAGCTTGTCTGGCAATGCATCAATAAAGTCATGGAGTTCTGCCGTATCAATCGCCAGCTTCAAGGATTCATCAGTTACTGTATCGCTAAACGCAATATTTTCCCTAAGGCTCATATTGAATATAATGCTGTCCTGAAAAACAAAGCCGACCTGCCGGTAAAAACTGTCCTGCTGATATGCTGAAAGCGCATGATCATCAAACAGGATCTTACCAGTGTCAGCTGGGATAAGACCTGTCAGCAGATACAATAACTGACTCTTTCCCGCGGCAGTCGGACCTATAATGGCCGTTTTAGAACCTGCCGGGAGTTTAAAGCTGATGTTCTTTAGCGCGGGTTTTTGTCCGAAGTAGAGACTCAAATCCTGAAGTTCTATTTCACCGCGCATGCTGTTGCTCAGGTGCCCTTTCCCGGGTTCTTCAACACTGTTTAGCACGGTTTCTATTCTGCCGTACGATGCCGTGGCTTGTGCAATTACATTGCTCATGAATCCAATGACCAAAATCGGAAATATTAAAATGGCCAGGTAGCTGTTGAACGCAGCGAACTCGCCCAGTGTCATGGAATCTGTGATTACGAAATGTCCCCCTAAGACAAGGATCGTTAATCCCGCAAGATTCGAAACGAATATGATCAACGGGATCAGTCCGGCAAATAATGCAAGAATGGAAAGGCTGATGTCCCGTGCCCGGGCATTGGCCTCTATAAATTTGTAAGCTTCAAGCTGCTGGGAATTGATCACCCGGATAATGGCGGAGCCTAAGATACTTTCGTTGATTACTTTGTTTAACCAGTCTATTACTTCCCGACTTTGCTTAAACAGCACTTTCACCTTCCGAAGCACCATATAAAATGTAATCCCGATCAGAGGAATAATTGCAACTATAGCGAGGCCGAGCTTCCAGTTGATGGACAATAGCAGCACACTGGCGCCAATGATCAAAAAAGCTGATGACACCATCGACACGATCGCTTGTGAAACGAACAGCTTGATAGAATCCACATCTGCGGTAAGATTAGTCAGCAGCTTCGAGGGGTTTGTCTTCAAAATGAAATCATGGCTCTGTTTTGATATCTGATCAGATAGACGGGTTCTCAAATCTCTGGCAACCCGCTCTGAGGCATAGGTTTGAACAATACTTTGTGCATAGGTGAAAACAAACATCAACGATATGGCGAGCAGGAACAAAAATACTGTTCGCTGCATATCGAAGACCCCGGCGGTGTAGCTGTCAATCCCCTCTGCGATTAACGTGGGCAAAACGAGGTTAAGCCCATTGCTGATCAGTGCAAACAGCACCAGCAAAGCGATGAGCTTTCGATATGGCCCTAACAGGCCGAAAATACTTGGCTTTTTAACCACAGTCGATTTATCCATGTAATCCCTAGGCTTGCGTGGTATGATGACCAAAAATACACGAATAATTAACAATAAAAAGAAGAATGCGGGAACTAAACCAGCCTGCAGCATTGGTTTAATCAACAGTTTTATATATTAGTGACGAGAACCAAATATAATTCAATGCATAAACCCTATATAGTTGGTATAGACATCGGCACAGGCAGCACAAAGGCTGTTTCCATAGATCTTGAAGGAAATGTACTAAACGTGTCACAATGTGCCTACCCAACGATGAACCCAGAGCCTGGATATAGTGAACAGAACCCTGAAGACATCTGGCAGGGCTTTCAGAACTGCATCAAGGATACATTGCATCAGCTTGGCTACCCACCGGGAGCGATAAGCTTAAGCAGTGCAATGCATAGCTTCATCCCAGTTTCGCAAGAGGGAGAACCGCTTCACAACATGATTACCTGGGCAGATGCCCGAAGTGAAAGTATGGCCGCTATACTGCGTGAAAGTGCTGAGGCGGAATTTATCTATAATACCTCCGGCACACCCATCCACGCCATGTCGCCTTTGTGCAAGCTGCTTTGGCTAAAAGGCAACAACAGAGCACTTTTTGAAAAAACATATAAGTTCATCTCTATTAAAGAATACCTGTGGTTCAAGCTTTTCAAGGTCTTTGAAGTGGACTATGGCATTGCCTCTGCAACAGGTCTGTTCGACATTCTAAATCTGGATTGGAGCCCCAGGATCCTGGAAATTGCTGGTATTACAGCAGAACAGCTGTCTACACCGGTAAATACTGGCTTCTTCAGAAAGATGAACGATTCCAAATTGTTATCGACCTTAGGACTTAGCGCAGCGATTAATGTGGTTGCCGGTTCCAGTGATGGCTGCTGCGCAAATTTAGGCAGTGCTGTGACCGAAGAACATAAAGCGGCACTAACCATTGGAACCAGCGCAGCTGTAAGAATCACCAGTTCCGCGCCTGTTTACAATTTTAAAGCAATGACCTTCAACTATCTGCTCGATGAAAAAACTTACATCTGTGGCGGCCCTTTAAACAATGGTGGTATTGCCATCGACTGGGCAATAGAGAAGTTCCTGAACAAGGTGGAACCTGATGAAGAAGATTATGATTACTTCTTCAGCCAGGTTGAAGAAATGCCGGCAGGTTCTGGTGGACTGATCTTTGTCCCCTACCTTACCGGCGAACGTGCCCCCGTCTGGGACACCTCGGTATCTGCGAATTTCATAGGTTTACAATTGCATCATGGTCAGGCTCATTTTTTCAGGGCAGTGTTGGAAGGCGTCTGCATGGCCATCAACCAGGTACTGCTTGCGGTTGAAAAAGCGACCATGCCAATCACACAACTGAACATAAGCGGTGGGTTTTTGAATGCACCCGTTTGGATGCAGCTGCTTGCTAATGTGACCGGAAAAAAATTGGTGGTGGTACAGGCGGATGATGCCTCAGCAATTGGTGCAGTGATACTTGCTGCCAGGGCACTGTATCCTGACGTCCGTCTTGAAGAAAAACTATCTCATGAAAGTCAATCCATCCTGCCGGATTACACAGCGTATGAAGTTTACAAAAAGCTTCAGCCCATTCAGGGCAGGCTTTATGACGACTTGAAAATTGTTATGCATACCCTTAAAAGCCTAAACCTCTAATATGGATTTCCTGTACGTTCTTGCCGGCATCATCATTCTGCTGATCCTGATCATTAGAAAGATCAATCCGATGCTTGCCTTACTTATAGCTTCGATTGCTACGGGCCTGATGCTCGGCATGCCTATCCTTAAAGTAATGACTTCTATAAACAACGGGATCGGCAGTACACTGGGAAGTATGACGATGGTTCTTGCCCTCGGCGCAATGATCGGTAAACTTGCTGAAGACAGCGGTGCTGCGAAGCGCATTGTTGTGGTGCTGATCGGGCTTTTTGGTGCCAGACACATCCAGTGGGCAGTGCTGATTACAGGTATCCTGGTAGGAATCCCACTCTTCTATAACGCAGGCTTTGTCGTGCTTATACCATTGGTATTCGCCATCGCAGGTGCCGCAAAATTACCGAAATTATATGTGGGTATTCCCATGGCGGCGGCATTGTCCGTCACTCATGGCTACCTGCCGCCGCATCCGGGGCCGGTGGCACTAGCGGGTATATTTCATGCCGATATTGGAAAATTGCTGATCTATGGCTTTGCGTTAAGCATTCCAATTGCTATAGTCGCAGGGATCTTCTTTCCACGTATGATTATCAAGAAAGATAAGAATGCTGACAGTAATCAGCTTATCACGTTTGATGACCTGCACCTTCTACCCTCAGCATTTAAAAGCTTCATCATCGCGCTATCGCCAATTGTATTAATCACAGCAGGTACCTTAGGAACAATAACCTTTGCTAATGGTCCCATAAGAGCATTCTTTATATTCATTTCAGATCCAACTATTGCATTACTGATCGCACTGTTCATCACACTGATGCTGCAAAAGCTGCCGATTGCCAAGGCCATGGATTCCTGCGCCGAAGGGGTCAAAGGCGTGGCAATGATCCTGCTGATCATTGCAGCAGGTGGAGCTTTCAAGCAAATATTGGTTGATAGTGGAATCGGGGAAGATGTAAAAACACTAGCAAACAGCATCAATGCTTCTCCCCTGTTTTTGGGTTGGTTGATTGCAGCATTACTACGGGTTACTTTGGGTTCTGCTACAGTGGCTGCACTTACCGCATCGGGTATGGTTGTCCCCTTTGTAGTTGCAGGTGCATCGCCAGAATTAATGGTACTCGCCGTAGGTGCAGGAAGTCTCATGTTCTCACACGTTAACGATACTGGTTTTTGGATGTTTAAGGAATACTTTGGCCTTACCCTGAAAGAAACATTCAAAACATGGACGCTTATGGAAACCTTAGTTTCGGTGCTTGGTGTCGTCGGTGTGATGATCCTGAACTACCTTTTGTACTAACGTATCAAACTGAATAGATTGGCCGATTTGGCCTTAAAATTGCTAATTATGAAGCATAAAGCGCATAAACCAGCCTTTATCTAGATCAAAAATGAAAGACAACTCCAAAGTGATTGTAACGCTTTTATCGGGAATAGCCGTTGGTGCAGCCTTAGGTATTCTGTTTGCACCTTCAAAGGGCAGGAACTCACGCAGAAAAGTAGATCTCTTTTTCACCAACTTCAGCGATACGCTGATCGATAATGCTGAGAACCAGTACAACTTGCTTGATAACCTTAAAGACGGGCTGAAGTACGCGATCCGGGAACGCTTAGAACAACAACGCGGTAAAATAAGTCGCTAATTACTATGAATCTTTCTTTATTAAACAAAACTGCTGTGATCTGCGGAAGCTCACAGGGAATCGGCTTTGCCGCCGCCGTAGAACTCGCCGCATCGGGCGCAAACTGCATTCTATTGGCCAGAAATGAAACGAGCCTGCAAAAAGCAATGCAAACGCTACCTGCTGAAAACGGACAAAAGCATCAATACCTCCTGGCCGACTTTAATGATACTAATGCTGTTTTGAAAGCCATTAATGCTTTGGTTGCCAACCAAAGCATTCAGGTGTTGGTTAACAACACAGGCGGTCCCAAAGCCGGGCCCATCGAAACAGCAGGAATCGCGGAATTCAGCCAGGCATTTCAACAGCACCTGATCAATAATCAAATCCTGGTTAATGCTGTTCTCCCTGGTATGCGGCAAGCGAATTATGGCAGGATCATCAACATAATATCTACCTCGATTAAAACTCCGCTCGCAGGCCTGGGCGTTTCGAATACCATCAGAGCGGCTGTAGCTGCATGGGCAAAAACCTTAGCAAACGAAATTGGTGAATTCAACATTACAGTAAACAACGTGTTACCAGGTTTAACAGAAACCAGTAGACTTTCAAGTTTAGTCTCCGGTACCGCTGAAAAGGAAAACAGATCCGAACAAGAAGTAGTTGCAAGTCTAAAAGGCACAATACCATTGAAGAGATTCGGTAAAGCATCAGAAATTGCGAATGTAATAGCCTTTCTTGCAAGCCCGGCTGCAGCTTATGTACATGGCGTCAGCATTCCTGTTGATGGCGGTAGAACACCAAGTTTAACATAAAAAGCTTAAGAAAAAAGCGCCGGATTTAAAGGGCAGTTTTTACAACGTTTGCCCTTTTTGTACTTTTCGCAGCATTTTTTCTTAAGCTTTTTTACTTTTAAATCTTTTAGGATCTCCTTAGTAACGGCTTTTTTCAATTCCTTTTTGGAATCCTTCTTATCAGATTTATCTTTCTTTGACAAAATAGTTTAGATTATTCAGCCTCACTGGTGTACTCAATTTTACCAACGTGCTTATCGATTTCCCATCTTCCTGTACCTTCTTCTCCGATAACTTCGAATAATTCCAGTGCACGTCTTGCCTTGTACTCTTCTTCACGTTGCTCTTTGAAGAACCAGTTTAGAAATTCAAGGGTTACAAAATCCGATTCCTTATAGCAGCGTGCTGCAATGTTCTTTATGGATTGGGTGATATTTACTTCTTGTTCCAAAGCTTCTTCAAATACTTCTCTAAAGCTGTTGAAGTCGTTCTTGATGTTGGTGATTTCCGGGGAAATTGCAACCCCACCCATGTCCAGAACATACTTGTAAAATTTAAGTTGATGCATCCGCTCCTCTTCCGCTTGTTTGAAGAAGTAATCTGCTGAATAGTCAAAACCATTGCGATTACACCATGAAGCCATTGCAAGATAAAGCGATGAAGAATGGGCCTCTTTTTTTATCTGTTGGTTTAGCAATACTTCTACATCTGCAGAAAGCAAGCATTTAATGCGCATGATATCTTTCATATTCCTGTGTTTAAAAACTAATTTAAACCAAAAATAGTGCTACAAATACATTAACTAGCTTTTATTAGAAATATGGAAGCAGTCTAAAGAAGATTAAGCAATAACACGGTGCAAACGGTCCTGAATGATGTGGTTCAGTTCCAGCATCACGAAGGTACCTTGCAACAGATCTTTGATCGCAATGATCTCCATAAGGGAGAGCACATAACAGTGGTCACAAGCACATATGAAGATGATTTCAAGATCGCCGGACTTATCATTGCTCAACAGCAATGCTTCGATATCTATATTGTAAATAGCTTTCTTTAGCTTTAAGATATTGCGATAATCAAAACGTGCAATTTTCCCTGCAAAATCAATGAACCAGCATTTCTCCTCGTCGGATTGATAGATGGTTCCGGAACTATTTCCGTACACTTTATTCCAGTTTAAAGAAGGGACGTATGTATTTGACTTCATTAAATGTGATTATATACAAATGTTAGCATTATTTAGATTTAATCCAAACTAAAGTTGAAATAATGCACGTAAGCATATATTCAGCTCAAATCATTTCTTACGATATGGTAAGATTTGGCCCAGAAGCAAGCGGTAAATTTGAATATTAAAACAAATCAACATGGAAAATCAAATCTTAGGCATCCACCACATCACAGCCATTGCAGGTAAAGCCAAAACCAATTATGATTTTTACACCAAAGTTCTTGGCCTTCGTTTTATTAAAAAAACCGTGAATTTTGATGATCCCAATACGTACCACTTCTACTATGGAAATGAGGAAGGTGCACCCGGAACCATCCTGACGTTCTTCCCATGGGAAGGTATTCAATCCGGTAGAAGAGGCAGCAGGCAAGTCACAGAAATCGCATACAGTGTACCTGCGGGTAGCCTGGAATTTTGGCAGAAGCGACTTGATGATCACCATGTCATTTACAATAAAGTTTCTGAAAAATTCGGAGAACAGTACCTTACTTTTCTGGATCCGGACGGTTTGAAATTTGAACTCACGATCGCGAAGCAAGTTGATACCAGAATNNCTGGACCACCGCTGAGGTAACAACAGAACATGCCATCCGTGGCTTCCACAATATCACCATCACAAGTAACAAGATCGAGAAAACGGCGGCAGTATTAACCGACATTCTCGGATACCGTTTGCAAGAACAAGTGGTTAACCGCTCCAGATTCGTCACCGACACAGTATCCGAAGCGGCTATCGTGGACC
>DCLG01000057.1:33809-36167 GCA_002320935.1 Pedobacter sp. UBA1654
CGAAGCCGCAGGGCATGTTGCAGGTGGTTCGGTGCACCATGTCGCTTTCCGTGTAAAAGACGAAGCAACGCTGATGCATTACAGAGATAAAATCGCAGCTAAAGGCCTCACGATCACGGAAAAAATCGACCGGAATTACTTCTATTCATTATACTTCCGGGAACCGGGCGGTGTCCTTTTTGAGATCGCAACAGATAACCCCGGCTTCATGATCGACGAAAGTAAGGAGGAACTCGGTACACATCTGATGTTGCCGTCGCAATATGAAGAACACCGAAGTGCAATCGAGCATGTATTGCCGAAGCTTTATTAATGAACAATTCAAAACATAAAAATATGGAATTTGAAAAAAATGAACTGCGTACTACCGGAACCCCACTTGCCGATGCGGAATATGCATTGATCATGATTCATGGGCGTGGTGCAAGCGCTGAAGGGATGCTTTCCCTGGCCTCCTACCTTGAACTTCCGGCACAAACGGCAGTGCTGGCACCGCAGGCAGAACGGAACACCTGGTACCCAGCCAGCTTCATTGCACCAATTGCCGTTAATCAGCCATACCTGGAAAAAGCATTGTCCCAAATTGATGCGCTGGTAGCAGAAATTCTGAATGCCGGTATACCGAAGGGCAAGATATTCTTTTTAGGATTTTCTCANNCTCAGGGTGCCTGCCTTACCCTTGAATACCTCTGCAGACATGCGACTGGTTATGCAGGTGTTGTGGCTTTTACCGGCGGACTGATTGGTGAGCGCCTGGAAATGGAGAATTATAAAGGTGATTTTGCTCAAACACCAATTTTAATCACAACCAGCAATCCAGATCATCATGTACCATTAAGACGTGTAAAGGACTCCGGGTGTCAACTGGAACGTATGAATGCCATGATTACCGTCGTGGCCTATCCGGGAAAGGCCCATAACATCAGCGATGAAGAAATCGAACTTGCGAATAAAGTCGTCTTTAATAAAACCACCTAAACAACAAAGAGCAGCTATACATCTAGCTGCTCTTTGTTTATGCTAAAACAAATGCTAGTGAAACAAAGTATAACATTCATTAGCGATCTCAAGCTCTTCATTCGTCTTTGCAACCAAAATTTTAACCTTTGACGCTGGCCTATTAATCTCAGAAAGCTGACCACTTGCGGCATTATTCTTTTCGGTGTCAAAATCCAGCCCCATAAATTCAAGCGCTTCACACACCATTGCACGCATTACCTTATCATTCTCCCCTACACCTCCGGTAAAAACAATGGCATCAATTCCGTTCAAAACCGCGAAATAGGCGCCTATAAACTTTTTAATGCGATAGGCATACAATTTCAAGGCAAGCTTTGCTTCTTCTGAGCCCTGATCTGCGAATTTATGCACATCACGAAGATCATTGGAGCCTGCCATGCCAAGCAATCCAGCGCCTTTGTTCAAGATGTTACTTACCTGTTCAACGGTAAACTGCTCCTGATCAATCAGGTGAANNATGGATCAATGTCTCCTGAACGGGTGCCCATGACCAATCCACTTAAAGGACCAAAACCCATGCTCGTTTCGATCGACTTCCCAGCTTTAACTGCAGCCACGCTACAGCCATTGCCAAGGTGGAGCGTAATCAGCTTTGCTTCAGGATTTTCAAGATAGGCCATGGCCTGCCCTGCCACGTTCTTGTGACTGGTACCGTGAAAACCATAGACGCGCACACCATAATCTTCATAATAAGATTTTGGAATTGCATATCGGTACGCATAATCAGGAAGGGTATGGTGAAAGGCCGTATCAAAAACTGCTACCTGTTTAGCTTTAGGAAAGGTATGTTCTGCCACTTCAATGCAGGTATAACTCACCTGATTGTGTAATGGCGCGAGTGAAAACAAGGCTTTGATCTGCTCTTTTACATCGGCTGTGATCTCTGTAGCGCGACAGAATTTTTCACCTCCGTGTACAACCCGGTGCCCAACCAGGTCTACATCATCCGGACCATTTATAATTCCTTTGGCACTCAGTGTATTTAAGACCTCTTTGAGGGCTTCACCATGGTTAGTTACCGTAGAGCCCGGCAGACCTATTCTTTCAACCAGGCCTGTGCTTAGCGGGTCTGTGGCTGGCATATTGAAAAACTGATATTTTAAGGAACTGCTTCCTGAATTAATCACAAGTATCTTCATCTATTTCTGCAAAATTATACTTCCTGACATTGTATTGCGGTGATGACAACAGTATTGAAGATGTCATCAACAGTACAGCCACGGCTTAAATCGTTTATTGGTTTATTAAGTCCCTGCAGCATTGGTCCTATTGCAAGTGCGCCGGTTTCTCTTTGAACGGCTTTGTATGTATTGTTCCCGGTGTTTAGATCGGGAAAGA
>DCLG01000057.1:36181-44930 GCA_002320935.1 Pedobacter sp. UBA1654
GGCTTTACCAGCTACTTCTGATCCAGGCAACTTTTGCTGCCCTACTGACGGATCCACCGCAGCATCATATTGTATTGGTCCTTCGATTTTTAAATCAGGCCTGCGTTCACGCACTATATTCGTTGCCTCACGCACCCTTTCCACGTCCTCACCTGCACCTGAGCTTCCCGATGAATAGGACAGCATAGCGATCCTTGGCTCAATGCCAAAACGGATGCTGCTCTCTGCTGAAGATATCGCAATCTCTGCCAACTCCGATGCTGTTGGATTCGGATTCACGGCACAATCGCCGAATACTGCAACCCGCTCTGGCAGACACATAAAAAATACAGACGATACAACTGATACACCCGGCCGGGTCTTGATAAACTGCAAAGCTGGCCTGATGGTATGCTGAGTGGTATGTACTGCTCCCGACACCATACCATCTGCATGACCTTTGTACACCATCATCGTCCCAAAGTAGGAAACGTCAGTCATCATGTCTGTAGCCATCTCCAGATTCACGTTTTTGTTCTTCCTTAATTCATAAAGGGTTTGCACATAATCTTCGTAGTGCTCCGATGTTTTCGGATTAACAACATGAACGCTGCCGAGGTCCAGGTTTAAACCCAACCTTTTCAACGACAACCCAATTTCAGTCGGATCACCCAGGATTGTTAACTCTACCAGATCCTGACTCATAATTCTTGCTGCAGCCTTCAGTATCCGATCATCGTTACCTTCAGGTAATACGATATGTTTTTTGATGCTTTTTGCTCTTTTCACCAGCTGATACTGGAACATGTGCGGCGTGATGCCTTCAGGCGTAAATGTGATGATCTTATCATCAAGCGCTTTCAGATCAACATACTTTTCAAACACCTGAATGGCAAGCTGGATTTTCTTTTTGTTTTCCTTGGTAATTCTGGAATGGATGTGCCCGATTGCATTGCTGGTTTCAAACGTACCTGTCTTGACACTGATGATTGGCATTACGGTCTGCAACCCATCGATCAATTTCATGACCGGTTGATCCGGAATACTGCCTACTGTAAGCACAATGCCTGCAACTTTCGGATAATTGGTAGATTGATTTGCCTGTAATGCGCCGATGATGATATCACCACGATCACCCGGCGTAACGATAAGCACGTTCTCCTTAATGTGATTTAGAAAGTTTGGTAACATCATGGCTCCGGTAACAAAGTTGTCTACCTGATTGGACATCAGTTCCTCGCCGAAAAGCACGTTGCCATCCAGGGCCTCAGTGATCTCTTTCATGGTCGGACTTTGCAGTCCACTTTCCATAGGAATCACAGTTAACATGATGTCTGAAGGGAGCTGAGCAAGTAGCAGCTGCTTAATGTCTTCCGCATTTTCATGCTTTACCATGTTTACAACAACGCCAAGCACCTGCACATCACGTGAATGAAAGTTTCTATAGATGTTTACCGCTGTATTTACAACCTGTGCCGTAGACTTATGTTCGCCGGTTACTACGATCAGTACGGGTGCGGCAAGGTTTTTTGCAATTAAAACATTGGATTCAAACTCGAAAGCTGTGCCTTCGCCCAGGAAATCACTGCCTTCAATTACGGTGAACTCATAGTTTTCCTCTGCCTTCTTATACTTACTTATAATGGTATCAATGATTTCGGTGCTGTTTTCTGCTTGTGACTGGTGCAGAACCTGCTGACGTGTAAAGGCAAAGGTATCGCTGTAATTAATTGGTAAATTAAAGAAATCTAAAAGCGCTTCTATGTGTTGTTCTTTATGATCAGCATCTTCCTGTGCAATGATGGGTTTAAAGTAGCCGACCTTTTGCGTTTTGGAAAGCAGCATGTTGATCAGGCCAAAGGCGATAACCGATTTTCCGGTATACGGTTCGGCGGATGCTATAAAAATGTTCTTGGTCATGAGAAGATGTTTACAATGGGCAATATGCATTTTTTTTGCCATTCCGGCCAGTTTAAAGGAGGGTTTTCCCTGCAGCAGGCTTTATTAGGTTCAAATTACAATGTTTTGCAATACTGTTAATATATTTACCGATTCTTGGCGCACGCTTTGATAATGGCGTGTAAAGGATAAAGAAAATTGATTGAATGGATAACACTGAAACTCCCGTAGTACCGGAGCAGGTTGATAAGAAACCCGGACTTTTTTCGCGGATGTTTATCACCCTGGCTGAGGTTTACAGCTTTATTGCCCGGTTTTTTAAAGAAGCATTTCTACCGCCTTTTGAAGGAAAAGAATTACTAAGACAATGTTATGAGATCGGCTATCGCTCCGCTCTTTTAATATCAACCACAGGTTTTATTACCGGTGTTGTATTTACAAAACAGTCGAGGCCTTCCCTTGCAGAATTTGGTGCAACCTCCTGGCTCCCCTCCCTTGTCGGANNCAGAACCCTAGCCCCATTGTTGACCGGACTTATTGCAGCTGGAAAGGTTGGCTCCAGTATAGGTGCCGAACTTGGTTCCATGCGTGTTACGGAGCAAATT
Organism: Pedobacter sp. UBA1654; assembly: GCA_002320935.1. GTDB lineage: Bacteria > Bacteroidota > Bacteroidia > Sphingobacteriales > Sphingobacteriaceae > Pedobacter. The sequence continues at coordinate 38,665 of DCLG01000057.1, forward strand.
GATGCCATGGAGGTATCTGCCACAAACCCTTTTAAATTTCTTGTTGCCACACGTGTGCTGGCTGCTACCATTACCATTCCCATTCTTTCATTCTACACAGGGATGATTGGCATGCTCGGTGCGCTGGTTAACGTAGCTATGTTTGAAGAAACCAGTGCAAAACTGTTCTTTCAGGCATCGTTGGAACAAATTACTTTTCTTGACATCACTGCATCTACCGTAAAAGCCATTCTGTTTGGATTTACCATCGGCATTGTAGGCTGCTACCAGGGCTATAATTCTTCCAAAGGCACCGAAGGTGTCGGGAAAGCGGCAAACTCAGCGGTGGTGATCTCCATGTTCTTGATTTTTATTGAGGAAGTTATTTCTGTTCAGTTTTTTGGTTTATTCAGATCCTAATCCTCCCCTATGAAATCACGATCATTAACTGACCCCAATCTAGAAAAGGTTATAGAGATAAAAGGACTCACCAAATCCTTCGGCAACTTTCATGTATTAAGAGGTGTCGACCTGAACCTATATAATGGTGAAAATCTGGTTGTACTCGGTAAATCCGGAACTGGAAAATCCGTTTTAATCAAGATCATCATCGGCCTTTTAAAACCTGATAATGGCATAGTGAATGTTCTTGGTAACAACGTAGACGAAATTAGTTATAAGGAACTGCTGGCCCTGCGGCTGGATGTGGGTTTCTCTTTTCAAAACAGTGCGCTGTATGATAGTATGACTGTCCGTGAAAACCTTGAGTTTCCACTGGTAAGAAACCGGAAAGGCATCACCAAAGCAGAAGTTAACCGGGCTGTAGAAGGGACCTTAGATGCAGTTGGCTTATTACAGGCCATCAATCAAATGCCTTCGGAACTGTCAGGCGGACAAAGAAAAAGGATTGGCATTGCACGAACACTAATCCTGCAGCCAAAGATCATGCTTTATGATGAACCAACCGCTGGATTGGACCCCATTACCTGCCTTGAAATTAATAGTCTGATTAATGAGGTACAGGAACGCTATAAAACGAGTTCCATTATTATAACACACGACCTAACATGTGCAAGGGCCGTAGGCAACCGCGTTGCCATGTTGTTGGACGGACAGTTTCAACGGCAGGGATCTTTTGATGAGGTATTTGACACAAATGATGAAAGGGTGAAACCTTTTTACGATTACAATTTTATTAAATAACAACATGGCACAATCAGATAACCGTAAGCAGATCACGGTAGGTATTTTCATTTTTGTAGGACTGGTGATCTTCATTTTAGCGATTTTCACGCTCGGCGGACAACGGAAGACATTCGTTAAGAGCTTCACGTTGAATGTTGTATTTTCAGATATTCAGGGCCTAAAAACCGGTAACAATGTTTGGTATTCAGGTGTAAAAGTGGGTACCATTAAAAAGATCCAGTTTTATGGCAAATCGGAAGTACAGGTATTTCTCAGCGTTGAGGAAGAAGCGCATAAGTATATCCATAAAGATGCAACTGCCAGCATCAGCTCCGACGGACTTATCGGAAATAAGATCATTGTGATCAATGGTGGTAACCCTAAATACCCCTTTATTGAAGATGGCGACCGTCTGCAGGTAGCAACCACCCTATCTACAGATGATATCATGAAAACCTTTCAGGTAAATAACAAAAATTTGGTAGACATTACGGGCGACTTCAAGACCCTTGCCCGTGGCTTGGTAGAAGGTAAAGGCTCTGCAGGAGCATTACTATCGGACGAGAAGATTGCCAACAACTTCAGAAAAATTGTTAGCAATCTTGAGCGCACCACAGCATCAACTGACCGGATGGCCAGAGAGCTGGATCATTTTAGCAAAACATTAAATACCAAAGGTGGACTTGCCGATAAACTGCTTACAGATACGGCAGTATTTGCACAGCTTAGTCGCTCAGTAAACGAACTGCAACATACTGCGCGGGCTGCTGCAGAGATGACCCAAAACCTGAATGCTGCTTCTGCTAAGTTAAACCAAACGGATAACGCAGCAGGTTTACTGTTGAATGATAAACAAGCTGCCGATCAGGTACGCTCGATTATGACCAATCTGGAGACGAGTTCTAAAAAACTTGATGAAAACCTTGAGGCGCTTCAAAGTAACTTCCTGCTACGTGGCTTTTTCAAGAAACGTGCTAAAGAAGAAGCTAAGGCGGCAAATGAACAACAGTAAGTCGTTTTTTCCAAACCATTCGATTTGCGGGTTGTTTTAAAATGAAAACAAGCAATCGTTATGGCAAAGCAAACAGATGGTGCAAAAGGCACTACAACAAGCGAGGAAAAGAAGGACACGAAAAAAGCTAAGGGCACTGAACCTAAAGACGTCGTTTCGTCTAAAGATGCTAAGCAGGTAAAAGTAACAAAGGAAAAATAAAACCTCCGCTGCCTGATTATTAATCCAAATGATCAGGCAGCCGGATGGTAAAAGCTGTACCCTTCATCAGCTCACTTGCCACATTGATGCTGCCACCGAGCTCTTCAATCTGGGTTTTTACCATAAAAAGCCCCATACCCTTACCCTCTACAGTGGAATCGAATCTTTTGTATAATCCAAAAAGCTGATTGCCGTTTTTAGCTNNCCTTTCCATTGTCTCCAAAGCGGATCACAACCTCCTCACCTTCTCGCACACAACTGATTTGAATTATAGGACTGACCTGCGGATTCCGATATTTTATACTATTTAACGTAAGATTATAGAAGATGCTATAGAAATAACTTCTGATGGTCACAAAGGATGTCGCACATCGTAGATCCAGTTGAAACGTGACGCCTTCCTGTACAATCAGATTTTTAATACTCAGCTGAATGCTTGATATAATAGCATGTAAATCTATCTCCTCTTTAGCAGCATTCTTCTGTTGTTTTATTTGAAGAATTAAATTCAAGTCGGTAATTATTGCATCAAGGTTCGACACAGAGCGACTCATTCGTTCAATCATTTCCTTATCCTCGTGCTTTTCATCACATGACTGATCAAGTATATCAACCAGTGCCTTAATATTCGCAACCGGTGCCCTGAGGTTATGAGAAATCACGTATGTGAACTGTTCCAGGGCCTGATTTCTCTTTACAAGTTCGCCAGTTATCTTGTCCCGCTCCCGTTCTACGGCTGCCAGCGCTGACACATCCTGGATAACACCATAGTAGCGTAATACGCTGCCATTATCATCAAGATCATGGGTATGAACCCCAGCAACGGTCTTAATCTTTCCCGATGGTAAGGTGATCCTAAAAGTATTGCTGACTTTCTCCCCTCTGCTACTCATTTGGGTGACTTCGGCAAACACCTGCTCCCGATCCGCAGGATCGATCATGCTGAGAAATTGTTCCATACTCAGACTGTCTGTTCTGTTAAGTTCAAAGATCCCATTCAGGCCAGCTGAAATCGTAAACTCTTTTTTCCGAAGATTATAGTTCCAGTTGCCCATGCCAGCAAGCTGCTGCGCTTCAGCAAGCATCGCCCTTGCACGGGTAATATTCTCTTTAGTAACCTCCAGCTGCGTAATATCAATCATGATCCCCTGACAAATCTCCTCTCCTGAAAGTTCATCTATAGCAAGATAAATATTCTCCAGCAAATACACTTTTTGCCCATCTTTCCGAAGAACTTCGTTCCGGTAGTGGTATACCTTTCGATGATTTCTTAAATTTTCCAAAAATTTCTGGCGGTCCGACGACTTCAGGGAAAGATCGGAAACTTGTTGACCAATCAATTTCTGTGGATTATCAAAACCAAGCATATTTGCAAAGGCCGTGTTGCACTCCAGCAAAATGCCTTCTGCAGAACTGGTATACAAGCCTGCAAGATTCTGATCGTATAGGTATTGGTACCTTCTCTCATTTTGCCGCTGTAGCCGGTATTTGTCCGCCAGCTGCCTTATGGCATTCGGCAGGCGTTTCAAGTTCGGGTAAAGTAAATAATCGCTTAGGCCTTCATCAAAAAGCCGCAAGGCTTGNNAAGAGTATCACTGGGATTTTAAGACCTTGCTTATTTAGATATTCTAAGATAGACCCCGGATCCAGCGGGGGCTGCTGCCGCTCTACCAAAATAAGCTCCGGTCGTAGCGTTCTCAGCTTTTCCTGGTATTCATCAATACTTTTTACTAGGGCAATTTTGCAATAGTTGAATTTTAGTTTATTTGTTAATTCATTCTGGTTCAAATATTGGGAATAGCCAATATGCAAAATGCTCAAAGTCTTGTTGTTCATAAAGGAAAGCAGTCGATTTGCCGCTAAAATACAACTATTATGAACATAGTGTTAACAGACAGTTATTAAATCAATTCACCGGGAACCACCGACACGACCCGAAGGGCAAATCAAGACCCGACAAACGTCAGACCCACAGTTTACGTGGGTGAGGTGTGGCTGAGGTGTGGGCAAAGTGTGTGTCAGCTCTGCTTAAAATACAGCGCCTTTGCACGCAAAAAAGCCAGCTACTGTTAATAGCTGGCTTTTTTGTAACCCTACCGGGCTATTTTTTGTTAGAATCGCATAAATGCTGCAACCTTGCTGTCTGCGGGCATTCTTTCCTGCTCCAACACATGCACAGCACCGCCGTTTTTAAGTGTTTTTATTGCAGCTTTGTTTAGCAGACAAGTGTCGCCTTCCTGCATTTCCTCATGGATAACCAGTTCATTGGTTCCCTCATCGAAGGTTCCCCAGATGTGGGCATCTTTAACCAGGAAAAGATCTGAAACCTTACTGTAAAAACTCGCTGGAATCACATCCTCTGGAATGGAAGACGTTAATTCTGTTGTCGAATTATCATAGTAGGTCTTCAAAGCTTTACGNNCTCCTTAAAGAAAGGTGCTGCAATATCCCGCACCTTCTGGTAAACGGTATTCTTATCTTCATGATCGAAGTTACCGGAAAGGCTTTGTTCTACAATATTGTACTTCGAAATTTGTCGGTAAAGACCTGTTATCTGTTCAGTACCAGCAAGAATCAGTGGAGCTGATTCCTGTGACAGCAATTCTGTCCAAAGTGTTTGATTTACCTCTTTAAGATATTGAATGACCCACTCGGTTTCATCTGCAAGACCTGGTCCATGACCATGGAAGTTTGCACCCGAAATCGCGCCTCTTCCTGCACCGGCACCTGCCCTGCGCATGGTTTGCTGATTATCCTTTTCTTCAAAGTGGATCACATCATCCATCCCGTTTGGCAAGCCTTCAACTTCAAGCAATTCGATTCCATAAGCATCACCACGGAACATCTTCGCGTCTTTTTTGCTTAACATTAACAGGAAGAAATAAGCATCATCCGTCATTAGTGGCAGCAATGGCAAAATGTTAAAAGAAGAATTAACAAATAGTTCCTCTTTCAGAGACATTGGAGTCTTGATGACCTTACAGAATCCTTCGGCCATAAATAACGCAAGACCCTGAGATTGTGAATTCCAAAATTCCCGGTTATCCACAAGAGCCATTCCTTCTTTTAATATGCTTTCAACAGCAGCCTGACTTTTGCCTTTCTCCGTTAAAATCCTCCTGGCTTGCTGAAGGTTATTTTTAAGTAAAAGCGCATCATGCTTTTCGTTAACTTCTACTCCTGAACTATGTGCAGGTATGTAGATAGACACACAGACTTCCGCTTCAAAGCCCGTAATCTCTGTGATATCTTCTTTTGATAATACTCCCATAAATGTTAGTTATTAGTATCGTCGTTATATTCTACACCTTTGTTAACATTTCTGTTTACATGCCTCATCTGAATCAGGGCCTCCTGGTTGTCAGTATCAGATATATATTTTTCGGTAATTTCGTTCTCCTTATCAGGATCAATTGCCGCAAAGGCATCTTTCAATCCAGCTGTTTCATTTCCTTTTCCTGAAGGTTTGCCCTTTGGAGGTACAAAACTTCCATTATTGTTTTTAGCCATAGGTTTTTGAATTTAAGTTCTTATTAAGGTGTTGTTATCTTAATAATGATCCGCAGCCAAAAATTGTTTGTAAAAATAAATCTTAGAAGCGCAGGCGCATACCCAGACCTAGCTTGAATACGTCCTTTGCAGATACCTCAGGCGCATTTTGAAAGTAATTTACGAGGTACCACTCATTGCTGTTAAATTCCGAATAGAGACTTATAGATTTTAAACCTGCGGCCTTAACAAACCTGGGCTTGGTAAATTCTATCTCATTGCTGAAAGATAAATGCGGGCGTATGGCTTCCGACCAAAAATAATATCCTTTCGGCCAATTATCGCCCGAAAACTTAAGCTGCAAGTCTCTGTGTGCCGTATAGGTAAAGAACGCACCTGG
>DCLG01000057.1:44950-47420 GCA_002320935.1 Pedobacter sp. UBA1654
GTGCAACTTTCCACCTTTTGAGGCAGGCACATAGCCATAGAGCAGGTCCAGGTTACCACGCTCATTCTCAAACAGTTTATATCCTGCCCCGGCACTAAAAAAACCAATGCTTCCGGCATGTTGCAGGATCGCTTCATCGGGAATTAGAAACTTCTGCGCATCTGCCCTTAAACTGCAAAAAAGAAAAACTAAGATCAGGAGGGGTGTTCTAATAAAATATGCGCTCATGAGTTAGTTTGTTGTTAATTACAGTTATTAAAATAAATTCTTTTGCCTCTATGGATCCGGTGACCAGATATCGAAATGGATCCTCAGGTTCAGAGGTCAGGTAAGTGTGCGTGTGCCCGTAAAGTGAAGCAAGGAACCCCGGTGTTTTCGCAAGTAGATTGGTGTATTCTGGCGCGAGCTTTTGATCAAAGTCTTCGGAAAGCGGGGGTACATGGCCAACGGTGATATAATTGTTTACGCCGGCAGTGGCCTTCAACTCCTGTGCTAACCAAGGTATATCCGGCGTTTGTCCGTTGTAGCGGTACTCGCGACTATTGCTGTCGTGACAGACGATCTTTGTGCCTTTATAAACGAAGCTGAAGTTTAAATCACCGAACATTCGTTTGTAAGATTCCCGGCCACGACCAGTTAAATCGTGATTTCCAACGACGGTAACAATCGGCGCTTTTGCCCCCTTGATGCGAGTAGCATAACCCTCCATTTCCTTTAAGCTGCCAAACTCAGTAATGTCCCCGGCCACAAGGATGAAATCAAGTTTGTCAATTGAATTTACTTTTTTAATAAACCCAGGAATTTCCTTGTACGAGCGCTGCGTGTCGCCAGAAAGAATGAACTTTAATGTATCATTTGTTGGCTGAACTGACAAAATTTTGTTTATGGCAGTTCTATTGAGATCAGTAGGTGAATTGCCGTCAAAGGTCTGATTTGGACTGTATTCAAATGCATTACAGCCTACTAGCAATCCTGACAAAACGAGTAATTTAGTAAAAATTTTCATGCTGGGATAAAATGACCAAAAACAATGCCTTTTAAGCATTAAACTTGTCATGAACAAGCAATGAATGCTTAACAAACCGTAACTTGTACTTAAACTTTAAGCATATGAGAATTGCCATTTTTAGTACTTACACCTATGATGAAGCTTATTTAAGCAGGTTTAATACAGGACATGAACTAACTTTTTTTGTATTACCCCTAAATGAACAAACCGTTACGCTAACCCAAGGGTATGATGCGATCTGTATTTTCGTAAATGATACTGTGAATAAGGAAGTTTTAGAGGTACTCCATAAAAACGGAGTACGTCTTGTTGTACTACGTTGCGCCGGTTTCAATAATGTAGATGTAGCCGCGGCTGCGCAACTGAATATTCCGGTGGTAAGGGTGCCGGCTTATTCACCGGAAGCCGTTGCGGAGCATGCGATGGCATTGATATTAACCTTAAACCGAAAAACACATAAAGCATACAACAGGGTCAGGGAAGGAAACTTCTCACTGGAGAAGCTCATAGGATTTAACCTGCATGAAAGAAAAGTTGCTGTAATTGGTACAGGGAATATTGGTAAGGCTTTCTGCAATATTCTGCGTGGATTCGGATGCAGGATCTACGCCTATGATATCTATCCCGACCCAGAAATGGCTGCTTCCGGGGTGACCTACGGCAGTCTCGAAGAGACGCTGGCTGACGCAGATATCGTATCTCTCCACTGCCCATTGATGGACAGCACCCATCAGATGATTAATGCAGAAACACTTCAATTGTTCAAAAAAGGTGCAATGCTGATCAATACAAGCCGGGGCGGCTTAATAAACACAGTTGATGTAATAGCAGCTTTAAAACACGGACAGCTGGGTTACCTTGGACTTGATGTTTATGAGCAGGAAGGTAAACTTTTCTTTCAGGACTATTCGGAGGATGTAATTCAGGATGACATGATCTTAAGACTAATCTCCTTTCCAAATGTGCTCATAACATCTCATCAGGGCTTTTTTACCCAGGAAGCTATGGAACAAATTGCCACAATTACTTTCAGGAACATAGATGAGTTTGCCTCATCTATCGAACTCAGCAATCAGGTTAAAGTAAGCTAATCCGATTACTTCCCCTGCAGGCTCATCAGACAATAATCACTAATTTAAATCTTCGCATATGCTAAGTAAAGAAGAAATTTTTGGCTTCAAGCCCAATCCTGATTATTCAAAATCAGTTGCGTACTTTTCAATGGAATTCGCAATAGATCAGGCATTAAAAACCTATAGCGGTGGGCTCGGCTTCCTGGCCGGCTCCCACTTGCGAAGCGCCTACGAGTTAAAACAGAATCTGGTCGGCATTGGAATGTTATGGAAATTCGGGTACTATGATCAAGTCAGAACAACAGACGCATTAATGAAGCCTGAGTTTGTTGAAAAACAGTATTCATTCCTGACAGATACAGGTATTATCCTAACCGTTCCTGTTCAC
>DCLG01000057.1:47496-58161 GCA_002320935.1 Pedobacter sp. UBA1654
TACCTGCTGAAACCTGAAGTTTTTGGCTCAGCGCCGTTGTTTCTCCTGTCGACTGACATTCCAGAGAATGACGAGATGTCGCGCAGCATAACATACCATCTTTATGATGGCAACGAGACCACCAGAATAGCCCAAAGCATAGTGCTTGGGATTGGTGGGGCGATGCTGATGGACGAGTTGCAGATGACGCCTGACGTTTACCATATGAATGAAGGGCATGCGGTTCCATTAGGCTTTTACCTCTACGCAAAGCTGAAAAGTTTGGAGGAAATCAGAAAGCGCGTAGTATTTACCACGCATACACCCGAAATGGCCGGCAATGAGTCACATCGCTTCAGTTTGCTCAAAGAAATGTCCTTTTTCTACCATTTACAAGAGCATGAGGCCNNAAATATATCCTTGGTATGGAGGGTGAAGACTTTAACTATACCCTTGCCGCGCTGAAATTTGCACGCAAGGCTAATGGTGTATCCATGTTGCACGGAGCTGTAGCAAGACAAATGTGGAGTAACAATCCTGGTGTTTGTGAGATCATTTCTATCACGAACGCGCAGAACAAAAAGTTCTGGGCAGATGAGCAGATCGACCAGGCCATATCAACGGGTGATACCTTTGCAATACGTTCCAGAAAGCAGGAATTGAAAAAAGCGTTGTTTAAAATTGTAGCAGACCAGACTGGAAAATTGTTTGATGAGCAAGTGCTCACAATCGTCTGGGCCCGGCGTTTTGCTGGCTACAAACGTGCGGACCTGGTGATGCAGGACTGGAACAGGTTCTTGAAACTGGTGTCTAATACAGACTATCCGGTGCAATTCATCTGGGCGGGAAAGCCGTACCCTGGGGATTATGGATCTATAGCACTTTTTAACCACATTATTTCCAGAGCAAAGCCGCTTCAAAACTGTGCGGTACTCACCGGATATGAACTTGCACTATCCGACGCACTTAAGAAAGGTGCTGATGTATGGTTGAACAATCCAAGAATGTTCAGAGAAGCATCTGGAACCAGTGGAATGACCGCTGCAATGAATGGGGCTATAAATTTGTCTATGCCAGATGGTTGGGTACCAGAATTTGCTAAGGATAGGGAAAATGCTTTTGTGATCACTCCTTTAGAGGACCAGTCTGCACATGAAGAAGTAGACAAGCAAGAAAACCATGCTTTGATGACCGTTTTGGAGGAGGTGGTCTTGCCGATGTACTATAAAGACAATGAAAAATGGGTAAAAATACTTGAAAATTCAGCGAAAGATGTCCTTCCTGCATTTGAATCTGCCAGATTAGCAACTGATTACTATGAAAAATTGTATTAAATGTAGTTTCCGGTTTGATCAGGTTTACAATTTTTAAAAACATTTTAAACATCACGGAACAACATTTGCATAAATGTTCGTACAAGTTGATAATATGCAGGATTTCACTTCCTTATGAAATTTTTAGTGAAGTTGTGTGTATATTTAAACTACAAACTGTGCAGTTTTCAATACGCTTGTAGAGTAGATACACAATAATCTTCTCACAAGATTTTAAAATAGTAATCAAATTCGTTTATATGGATATACATCACGGAGAAATAATTGAGAAGGTAGTCAGAAGGAACGGTCACTCTATTACGGACGTGGCACGATTGACAAATGTAAACCGGCGATCAGTGTATAACTGGTTTAACCAGCCAAAGCTTAAACCCGAAATCATCTACAAAGTCGGGTGTGTCATAAATCACGACTTTTCGAAGGAACTACCACAACTATTCAGCCCCGAAGATTTTGAAAAGGGATTTAAGGAGCATTCTCCGGTTGAAAGAAGAGCAGAAGAAGAAAAAGATATTTGGAAAGACAAATACATCGATTTGATGGAGCGATATAATGCTTTGCTTGCAGAATGCAACATGGACCGTGCAATTCAGGAAATTTTAAATCCAGCCGGATAAGTTTTTTTTATAGTTTAATAGTTCAAAGAGACTGCCCCTATTGGGTGCCAGTCTCTTTTTTTGTTACGGGTTTATACCATCCATAAGTGTGGCTGAATTTAAGCACAATTACAGCTAATGGAGGCAATTTGAGGGATAATGAGTGTGTTTGTCTGTTAGAAGGAATGGCAGCAGTTTCCAGTTCCGTTAAGTTTCTCACGTCGCTACCGCCATAGTACAGGTCATCAGAGTTGAAGATCTCCTTATAGAATCCGAGTTTAGGAACTCCAATCCGATAGTTTTTCCAGACCACAGGACTGAAGTTTGCTACAAAGATCAAGGAATCTTCCTCCTTAATTCCTTTTCGAGTCCAGGAAATTACACTTTTCTCTGCGTCATCAGCATTGATCCAGTCGAAACCTTCATGTGAAAAGTTATGCTCGTATAATGCCGGATGTTGTTGATAAAGGCTGTTAAGATCCCGCACAACGCGCTGGATACCCTGATGGTCTGGATTGTTGTTTTCATGCCAGTCCAGGCTGAAGTCATGCTGCCACTCATGCCGTTGCGCAAACTCGCCACCCATGAAGATCATCTTCGCCCCCGGGTGTCCAAACATATATGCGTACAACAAACGTAGATTTGCAAATTGCTGCCAGTTATCTCCGGGCATTTTGTTAATCAATGAGCCCTTACCATATACGACTTCATCGTGCGATAATGGCAGGGTAAATTTTTCTGAGAAGGCATACATCATGCTAAATGTAAGCTGACCCTGACGGTGTTTGCGGTATATTGGGTCTGTCTGCAGGTAACCTAGTGAATCATGCATCCAACCCATCATCCATTTCATATCAAAGCCGAGGCCGCCGTCGGCCACGGGATGGGTAACGCCCGGCCAGGAGGTCGACTCNNCATATCAAAGCCAAGTCCGCCTTGTGCTACAGGATGTGTAACACCTGGCCAGGAAGTCGACTCTTCAGCTACAGTAAAGACATCGCTGTAAGTATTATGAATCACCTGATTAAGCTCCTGTAAAAAGCTGATCGAATCAAGGTTCTCGCGACCACCATGGATATTCGGCAGCCACTCGCCCGGGTTACGGGAATAATCCAGATAAAGCATGGAAGCGACCGCATCAACTCTTAAACCATCAATATGATACTTCTCAAGCCAAAACATGGCGTTGGATATCAGGAAAGCCCGTACTTCATGTCTGCTTAAATTGAAGATAAAGCTTTTCCAGTCCGGATGAAAGCCTTTCCTGGGATCCTCCCATTCATATAAGTGTGTACCGTCAAAATATCCAGGTCCATGTTCATCCGTCGGAAAATGTGATGGCACCCAATCCAGGATCACGCCGATGTTGGCCTGGTGCAACCTATCGATCAGGTACATGAAATCCTGAGTGGTTCCATATCTGCTGCTGGGTGCATAAAAGCCAACAACCTGATAACCCCAGGACCCATAAAACGGGTGTTCCATAACCGGCATAAACTCCACATGTGTGAAATTCATGTACTTGCAATACGCCGGCAATTGCTCAGCAAGCTCCCGGTAAGTTAGGAAGGAATTTGGTTTTTCATTGTCCACTCGCCGCCAGGAGCCCAAATGTACCTCATAAATGGAAATCGGTTTCTCCAGCGGCTTTTCTGCTTTTCTTGCCGCCATCCAGGCATCATCGTTCCATTCATAACTCAGATCCCAGGTAACGCTTGCGGTATGAGGTGGTGTTTCCCAGTGAAATGCATATGGGTCGCCCTTTTCTACCAGATAGCCACTATGTGATTCAATGAAATATTTGTAATATTCTGCTTGGCCAAGACCAGGAATAAAACATTCCCAGATGCCGGAGCTGTCCCAACGAACAGACATCGGATTGGCGCTTCGGTTCCAGCCGTTGAAGTTTCCAATCACGCTGACTTGCTTCGCATTGGGCGCCCATACCGCAAAATAAGTTCCCCGGCTACCCGCATGTTCTACCAGGTGCGAACCCAGCTTTTCGAACAACCTGTGGTGCTTCCCCGATTTAAACAATTGAATATCTTCGTCAGAAAACAAGGAAAACCAAGCCGGCGCTTCCGCCGGCGACTCACTTTTGACCGCTTTTATCTTCGCCATATGCTCTATTCTTAAACTGCTACGCTTCTGTTCTTTTCAACAATTGCCTTAATGCCACGCAAAGGGACGATCACCCAATCCGGCCGATTGTTCAATTCATTNNGATCGCTTTCTGCAATAAATAGGTTTGCAGCAAGGTTTCAAGATCAGCAGCATTATCCGGTACAATTGCCGAATCGCCAACTTTCTCCATATAAGATTTAATGAAAAATCCACTCATATAATGATACCATTGCTCCACATACGGAAGTAATACATTAATGTCTTCCTTGCGGATCTGATTGTCCAGAAACAGACTTCCAAATGCTGCATAATGGAACGAACGGATCATGCCAGCAACATCCCGAAGCGCAGAATACTTCAGTCGACGTTCACTGTAACTTCTGGAAGGTTCACCTTCGAAATCCAAAATGAGGAAATCTTTTCCTGTAAACAACACTTGTCCCAGGTGAAAATCCCCGTGAATACGAATCTTATTTACATCTATCTTCCGGCTATACACCTGCTTTAAGATCGTCAGAATTTCATCTTTCATCTTCAGTACTTCCTCCGCCTCTCCACGGATCTCCGGATCGAGCGATTTCAAATTCTTACTAAGGCTTGAGAATGCAACCCTGACCAAAGACTGCAATGAAGAGAAGAGTGAGCGCTGATAATGCAGGGAGAAAGCTTCAGGTGTAAAGGAAGGATCAGTGGTCTCATGAGCCAGTGCCAGGTGCATTTCGGCTGTGCGTTGACCCAGTAAAAGACAGTTCTCGGCAACGTTAGCTTCGAGCAATTCCTGGATTGACTGTGGAACTTCTTCGAACTCTATGGGCGCAGATAGTGAGCCTTGCAATTCCGGCATAACAAAGCCAGTATCCGTATTCGAAAGAATTTTTTCATTAAAATCATCCAGCCTGTCCAGCATGTATGCCCAGCCGTCACTTGTACTTTTAACCATCTCTTGCATCATGCCGAGCACCATCGTATCTTTTCCGAATTTCCATTCTATGGCGCCGATGTATCCTGGAGTATGCTTAAAGCCTGCGGTTTCACTAAGATGCCTGCTTAGTTCCACATCAGGATTGATCGCCCTGTCTACTTTTCTATATATCTTCAGGTAGAAAGTATTGTCGTAAGTTATCGAGGTATTGCTCTGCTCTGCGGAAATCACACGCGGTTTTGTCTTCGGATTTTCCTGCACATGCTTTCTAAGCGCCTTATTCCCATGGAACAACAATTCGGACCGGCTTTGAGGAACATGCTGATTATTGGCCATGTTAGTTAATATTGCTTGTTGCAAGTCGAGGCCATAAATTGCGTCGTATAATACCGCTTCTTCACCGTTCAGATTCAAGAATGCAATTACTGACTGCGGACAATTGTCCTGAAGTTTATAGGAGAATTGTCCATATCCGCAAGCAACAGGGATCTGGTACATATCCGGCAATCCATCTCTATAAGAAACCTCCAGCAGCAGTACGAATGCATTATGCTCCTGCATCGGTACGGATGCATGATCAATGATCTTCACATTTTCCATACCCCGTCCTTTACCACCGAACCAACGTAAACGCATCATGTACTTCGGCAATATTTCCGTTTCAAGCTGCGCAATGATTTCCGGCTTTAGCAGGTCTTTCCACTTGTTAATGTTTATGGTATGAATCTGTACATCTGTTTCCAGCTCCGGATGTACTTTCTCGAGAATAAAGCTTTGAGTAGCGTAGGCGCCGAGGGTGAAAAAGTAAGGAATGTCCTCACGGATCAAAGGAAAGCGATTACGGCTTAAGATCTCTACCGGTACGTAGCCCTTAAATGCATCAAGATCCAGCTCCGCAACTTGCGCGAAGCGTGACAGGTTAGCTACAATCAACATGGTCTCATCTTCAAAGCTTCGGGTGAACGCGAACACCTTAGCGTTTTCACTCTGAATAAACTTCATGTCGCCACGGCTCAAAGCTTTGTATTTCTTTCTGGTGCTAATCACACGCTTCATCCACCATAGAAGAGATGAGGTATTCCGTGACTGGAGTTCTACGTTTACAGATTCGTAATGGAATTGCGGATCCAGAATCAATGGCAGGTAAAGCTGCTGTGGATTGGCTTCTGAGAATCCCGCGTTACGGTCTGAGTGCCATTGCATTGGGGTACGCACGCCATCCCTGTCACCAAGGTAGAAATTATCACCCATTCCGATCTCATCACCATAATATATCACAGGCGTACCTGGAAGGGTAAACAGCAGCGAGTTCATGAGTTCTATTTTCCGCCTGTTGTTTTCAAGCAAAGGTGCAAGTCTATGCCGGATACCAAGGTTAATTCTGGCCTTTGGGTCTTTAACATAAACCTTGTACATGTAGTCACGCTCTTCATCTGTTACCATTTCTAGTGTCAGCTCATCATGGTTCCTCAGGAAGATACCCCATTGGCAATTATCTGGAATGGCAGGCGTTTGGTCGAAGATGTCCGTGATCGGATACTTATTTTCCATCTGAAGTGCCATAAACATTCTCGGCATTAGTGGAAAATGGTAATTCATCTGGCACTCATCGCCATCTCCGAAATAGGCAGCTGAATCTTCAGGCCACATATTGGCCTCTGCAAGCAATAATGTACCAGGATAATGATCGTCTACATACTTCCTTAGTTTTTTAAGGAAGTCATGTGTTTCGGGAAGATTTTCGCAGTTTGTCCCGTTCCTTTCAAACAGGTAAGGCACGGCATCTAACCTGAAGCCATCAACCCCCATTTTGCACCAATAATCCATGACTTTGATAACCTCTTGTTGTACAGCGGGGTTATCAAAATTCAAATCAGGTTGGTGATGAAAAAATCTGTGCCAGAAGTACTGCTTGGCTACTGGATCCCAGGTCCAGTTGGAGGTTTCATAATCCTGAAAAATGATCCTGGCATCCTTAAATTCCGTAGGATCGTCTGTCCAAACATAATAATCTCTGTAATTAGAACCTTTTGGCGCCTTCCGGGCGCGCTGAAACCAAGGATGCTGATCGGATGTGGGGTTAATCACCAGCTCGGTGATCACCCGTANNCTTCAAAAAGGCTTTAAATTGTTTTATATCCCCGTAAGAGGGATTAATATTGTAGTAATCGGAAATATCATATCCATCGTCACGAAGTGGTGATGGATAAAAAGGTAGTAGCCAGATTGCGGTCACCCCGAGATCAGCTAAGTATGGTATTTTTTCGATGAGCCCTTTGAAGTCGCCAATACCGTCGCAGTTCCCATCCCGAAAAGCTTTGATGTGCAATTCATAGATGATTGCATCCTTGTACCAGAGTATGTCGTCGTCGATCCTTTTAATTTTTTCAGCCATGGTTATTTTTGCTTATGGTTCTACTCTAAAAATGTGTGCAGGCATCAGGTATGGGTTCAGTTCCACATACTGCCGATCTCCCTGCCATATATATTCATCCCCGCTAAGGAGATCATGAACTTTATATTGGGCACCCGGTGACAAGCCCAGTAATGCTTCCGGAATGTGAACGGAGGCCGAATGGGTGTTCCAAAAGTCCATATTTACTGCTATAATCAGCCTGTTGCTGGTTACTGGATCGACCTTTACATAACAGATGATCTGATCACTTGTCGTTTCAGCGAACTCGATGTTCCAGGTGGATTGCAATGCCGGATTTTCTTTTCTGATCTTATTAAGGCGGATCATGATTTCTTTGATCCTGGTGTATCTATCCCAGTCCCAATGGTGAATCTCATACTTTTCATTGTCTACATATTCTTCTTTGCTTCCATGTGGTGTATTGATACCGAACTCGTACACCGGACCATAAACGCCGTAACTTGAAGACAGTGTAGCAGCAAGGATAAGCCTTGTGATGTGTGCGTTCTCTCCTCCGGTTATGAGTGCTGGCGGAAGGATATCTGGCGTATTTGGCCAGAAGTTAGGTCTGAAGTAGTAGCGCATCTCAGTTTTGGTAAGTTCTGTTAGATACTCCTCAAGCTCCTTCTTAGAGTTACGCCAGGTGAAATAAGTGTAGGATTGATTGAAGCCCGCTTTTGCCAGACGTTCCATAACCCTGGGACGGGTAAATGCTTCTGCAAGAAAAAGCACCTCAGGGTTTTTACTTCGAATCTCTCCTATCGTCCACTCCCAAAAGCGAAAGGCTTTAGTATGGGGGTTGTCTATTCTGAATATGGTAACACCTGCATCTACCCAATACTCAATAACACTTTTCAATTCATTCCAGAGATTTTCCCAATCATCGGTTTCAAAATTAAAAGGTANNGTAAAATATCTTCGTATTTCTTAGGTGGATTCTCAGCGTATTGAACCGTGCCGTCTGGTCGCCAGATAAACCATTCAGGATGTTCCTTCACGTATGGATGGTCGGGTGCACACTGAAAAGCGATGTCCATGGCGATTTCGATACCCATCCCTTTGGCGGCAATCACCAGCTTTTTGAAATCATTGAGTGTTCCCAGCTGTGGATGAATGGCTTTATGGCCACCTTTCCGACTACCAATGGCCCAAGGTGACCCGGGATCGTCCTTGGTAGCGACAAGAGCATTATTTCTCCCCTTCCGGTTCTTTTCTCCAATGGGATGAATAGGCGGAAAATAAAGTACATCGAAGCCCATCTGAGCCACCCGGGGCAGTAGTGCCATAACATCCTTAAACGTGGCGTGCTTACCAGGCTCCCGGGCTGCTGAGCGTGGGAATAGTTCATACCAGCTACTGAAAGCAGCTTTCTTACGCTCAATTTCGATCTGGTATACCTGCGAGGAGGTAATGATTTCCGGAGACCGGTATAGATACATCAATTCTGCCAGATCTTCCGCAAGCGCCAGTTCTACGGCTTCGCCTGCTGAGGCTGCCTCTGTAATTCTTTGCAGCCATTGTTGAATGGATGTTTGCTGTTCTGGTAAAGTTGCAGCTGCTTTCTCCAACAGGATTGTGCCGATCTGGAGTTCCACCCCTACGTCCTGCCCGGCATCAAACTTCTTCTTGAGGCCTTTTTTCCAATTGGTATAATGATCCTCCCAGCCTTCCACCCAAAAACTGTGTTTACCTGTACTGATGAAGGTATAATCGACCGTCCAGAAGTCGTTAACCTGGAATTCCATCGGAACCTCAGTGACCTCCTCCGCGTCGGAATTCCTGATGTAGAGGCTCGCTGCGATGGCATCATGCCCATCGCCAAAAACGTCTGCCGAGAAAGTGATGGTGTCGCCAATGACGGCCTTTGCAGGGTAAATCCCTCCCTCAACGACCGGCTTTACATTACTGATAATAACTCTAGTTTTACCGCTTGCTTTTATCATCTACTGAAAATTGGTTACTATATAAATCGCAAGGACATACTAAAGTTTTGTAAAGGCATCGAATCTTGTTTAAACCGGGTTTTATACTTATAACTAGCAGGGATCAAAAGTGTTAAGCACGCGATCAAGCTCGTATTTGTAACAGTAACTTGCGTGATAATGGATGTTTATACATGCGTTCATCAGCTTTCTGTCATGAATACGATGTTAATTGGTATATCGGGAAAAACCGATATACCTTTGTATTATGGATCAGGTAGACATCTTCAAGGCACTCTCCAATAAGACCAGGTTACAAATCCTCAATTGGTTAAAAGATCCCCAGATACACTTTGCTGAACAAAGTGACGCGGGTTACGACAACGGTGTTTGTGTTGGACAAATACAAAAGAAAGTAGGATTAACACAATCTACAGTTTCAGAATACCTTTCAATTCTACAGCGGGCGGGGCTTGTTACCTCGGTTCGTGTTGGGCAGTGGACTTATTACCGCCGCAACGAGGCGGCGATAAAAGCACTGGTAGAAAGTATTAATAATGAATTATAGTACGTACAAATTAATAACACATATGACTAATGACAGCTTATTCAAACCGTTCAGTTTGAAATCTTTGAATATCAAAAACAGGATCGTTATGGCACCCATGACCAGGTCGTTTTCCCCGGATGGTGTTCCAACGCCTGAAGTAGCAGCATATTACCGCCGCAGAGCCGAAGGGGAAGTAGGACTGATTCTATCCGAAGGGACAGTAATTGACCGTCCATCATCATCAAATGACCCTTCCATCCCCCATTTCTATGGAAATGATGCGTTAGCCGGATGGCAGCAGGTAATCAACGGTGTACATACTGCCGGCGGACAAATGGGTCCTCAGATCTGGCACCAGGGTATAATGGACAATCATCCATCAGGATGGTTACCGGCGACGCCGTTTGAAGGTCCTTCAGGCTTAAACCGGCCAGGTTTTAATAACGGCAATACGATGACCGATTCAGATATTGCGGACACGATTGCCGCGTTCGGCCGGGCCGCTGCTGATGCGAAGCGACTAGGTTTTGACTGCGTTGAAATTCATGGTGCACATGGTTACCTTATTGACCAGTTTTTCTGGGAAGGGACAAATGAACGCAATGATATATACGGCGGAAAAACTTTGGCTGAGCGCAGCCGGTTCGCAGTGGAGGTGATCAAGGAAGTGCGGAAATCAGTAGGTGAAGACCTTGCCTTGATTATTCGACTTTCGCAGTTCAAACCATCCGCATACACCAACAAACTTGCATCAACACCTGCGGAAATGGAAGCCTGGCTAAACCCTATGGCAGACGCTGGCATAGATATTTTCCACTGCTC
>DCLG01000058.1:0-26024 GCA_002320935.1 Pedobacter sp. UBA1654
ACAGTTGGCGTTACACTCCCGCTCTACTCAGCTTTTGTCAGTATCGCCTTCTGTTTATCAGCAAGATAAATCTTCTTGTAGAAATCCACTGCCGCTTCATACTTCTCAGATGGGTACTTCTTACTGTTCATTTGCTGGGTACGGGTATAGATGATCTTATTATCTTTCAAAGAAGTTTCGGCACTGTACTTCCCAAACTCAGACTCCAACACAACCGCCTCTGGAATGAATGATGCTTTGTATCCATCTGGAAGCGTATAGACGATTTCATCCGTATCTTCGTATCCAAATGGAACGGAGAAGGAAGTTTCTCTATTTTCTACCTTTCTAGGAACACGCTCCATCCGGTTCAGTAAATTAAGCATCAGGAACATTTTGTCGCCAGCCTGTGTCAGCAGCTGGCTGCTTTTCAGCTGAATTTTTTCTTCTATTTCAGGCACATCTTTGTCTGGTTGTACATAGCTGGCTGAAATGATCTCCATATTGGGGATACCCAGATTATTCATGATACTCTTTCGCTGCGCTGTTGGGTCTTTCAGTAACATCGCTAATTGATCCTCATACTGGCATGATCCGAAGTTAGTTTTGATTGAAATTTCTCCATTGCCTGCGCCATTCAGCAGAACAGACGTAGTCCTCTTTTGGAAATTGTCTGAGGGACTATAAACTGGCGTACGTACCAACTTTCCACCTTCTTCAGTAACTAGTAACACGTTTTTCGCTGAGGTACTATTGCCCAAAAATCCAACTGGCATAAATTGACTGGTACACTCTAGCCAAACGGTGTCTTTAGCAGAAGGCACACAAAGAATCATGTGGTTCGCCTGTCCGAAACTTGAATAACTTGGGTTTAATGATGGCATATCTGAGCCCAAAACAACCAGATTAGATTTAATGTCGACGGCATCCAACATCGACTTCATATAATTTGAAAGGGCTTTACAATCACCATAATTCACGGCTGCAACCTTTTCTGCAGCAATTGGCTTAAAACCTCCAATACCGAGTTGAACACTTACATATCGAGTATTTGCCTGTAAATATTTGTACAACAGGTTGATTTTCTCACGATCATTTTTCGCAGAAGCAACAAGCTGCTTAACTTTGATTTTCATCGGTTCAGGTAAAGATTGCACATCTCTGCTCAGACCGTAGACCCAGGTGCCCAGATCTTTCCAGCTTTCTACGCTGCCTTTTGAATTGTCATACTCGAATTTGTTGGGAGATGCGCTAACCCATGGGCTGATCTCACGCAAGCCAACTGACATCGGTTCATATTCGTGAGCGGTCAGGTTTTTAACTGACCAGCTATACGTAACCTGGCGATTGGCCTTCGTGGAATCTGTTTTTAAATTGAATGATGTGAGGAACTTCACCTTTAGCGCCTCGGGAGCCGTTAGGGTGTAGGATGATTTCTCTACAGCAAGGTCATAGTATGACATTGGACTCCAGGAAGGAAAAGCCAGGTAGCCCTTGAAATCCTTCTCATAACTATATTCTATTGTAAACGGGTAGCTTGCATTATAGAACGACAATTCTACAGCCCTGTTGTCATCGTATAAAGTACCATCAGATGTAAGGCTACGGTTTTTAAAATCTGAAGATTTATAGGTTTTAATCTTCTGCCCTTTCCCATCATACATTGTCGCTTTCAGGTTGTACACTGAAGAAAACTTATCATAGTACTCAGACATTGCGGCCAGCCCCTCTGAATTTCTGCTTAGGATGGTTATCGCCGTACTATAGGTCATTGTAGCCGAAGATTCACTTCGTACCACCATATTAAGCTGTTCATTGCGGACAACAGCTGTTGAGCCTTTGAGCAAATCGGCAGAAATATTGGCTACATCGTATTGATTCTGCGCATGCGCCAGGCTTGTCACACCACTAAGTGCAACAAGTATAAAGTACCTTAATTTCATATTTTCTTAAAGACAATTTGCTCGCCTTGCTTGCGTACGATGTTTTTATATAGCTCTTTCAAGGCATGATACTCTTCGGGAGTATACAGGGAACGTTTAATAAGAATTCTGCTTCTGATGGCTATTTTATTACCCTCTGTTTGATAGTGAATGGAAAAAGTACCTCCATCTTCAGGGAGCGCAAACGCTTCACTCTTTGGTAACTTATCCAGTTTATAATTTTCCGGGAAGTCAAGTGTTAATCTGAAAGTCTCTTCAAAAGGATATCCGAAATCCACCGGGAATTTTCGTTCTTCCATTGAAAAGGGATTTTCCTTGGTGCGCTCGTAAAACAGTGGTGAAAAGTAAAGCATATCACCGGCACTTTCTACCTGATCTTCAATGGTGATTTCAAGTGATTCAACCAGGTCCTGATCTGCCTCATTCAAATTAGAGGCTTTATATGATATAATATCCAATCCGGGCTTTTTAGCCTTGATGTTCTTTAGATACTCGGCCTCTGTTGCAGCGGCTTTGTAGGAACCACGACGACCAATGCCTTCATAGTTATTTGATGTCTGGAAAATACTACCCTGGAACTGATTGTCGCCTGTAAGTTTCAGTAAGTAAGTAATATTGGATCTGCTTATTTCTGCACGGTCAAGGGAGGTCCACGCAGCTTCATTTGAATACACATCCACTTTTAATCCTTCGTGACTTAAATTTTGAAAGCTAATTAGTCCCGCTATGTTGTCCTCATCGGTTGCATCCAAAAGGATTTTCTGATTAGCAACTTCCGCTTCGATAATCACATTATTGAATTTTGATATCATTGGATAGCCTGGGTGACTACCATTCGATCTGGTACTAAGCAAAATTGGACCTGCCTTAATTCCGGCATTTCTAAGCAATACGAGGAGCGTTAGATTTAGGTCTGCAGTATTTCCCGCCTTTTTAGTCAACACTGCTCCTGGTGAAGGTTCGCTTGCATAATAGTTGTTTTTGCCATTCCATTTCATGCTCTTTTTCACATGTTCATAAATAAGCTTCATCACCTTCAAAGAATCCTTCTCTTCTTTTAAGATGCCTGCAACGTAGCCTTTAGGAAGATTATTGCGTTTGATGAATTTACCGAAAGATTCCTCATCTGAAAGTTCATTAATCAGCTTCGGCCAGGTAGAACCAAAATCTTTGTAACCGCTCCCGGGATAGTCGGTTGCAGTTAACTCGAAAGTCATTTTACTTACGTAATCATCAAGGGTAGTAATAAAGCGCTCGTCCTTGATCGCAGGTACATCTGAAATGTAATAATCAGTGCGCGTCACATTGACACTTAAGACACCCGCAGTAGATTCGGAGGTTGCAGGGATATTGAATGACTGGAGCGTACGTAATGGTTTGAGGGGATAAATATCCAAAAATCCGTAGGAGGAAACTTTATATTTAAGATAATCAGGTGTCGTAAAGCTTAAGGCGCTATATTTTGATGGGTAGCGGCCCTGGAAGTACCAGTCATCCAGTGCAAAAATAAAATCTGATTGGGTGCTATAGGTATATTCGATGATAGAGCCCTCTTTTACATTAGGCAAGGTGTACTTCTTCACGACACGATTCCGGTCTACCCTGTTCGTGAATTTGGCGTCGCTGGTCATTTTACTTACCTCAATTTTACCGTCAACCAGATTATATGTAGCTGCCTTTATGGTCTGCAACTCCTCTTTCGCCCCAGTAACAGAGGAATTATAAAGATTCACATCAAGATTTGCTAAGTCATAAGCATTCTTGTTAACCACTTTATACCGGACATGCCTCGTGAAAGCATATACAAACTGTCCGTTTCTCCTGCTGATTTCGAAATGTCCCCTACCGATGTCGAACAGTTTGATAGCTGCGGCTGCAGAGTCGGGGCCGTTAATTGTGGTTTTAAATTCTTCAAGTTCCACCTTTCCGAACTTGAAACTTTTTAATTCCTGCGCGTTGGATTGCGCATAGGTGCTGGCAACAGAAAAGAAGAGACATATCAATATCCCTTTAAATGTGTTATACATGAGCGTTAATTTTTTAAGCGAAAATAGAACAATGATTCATCAAAATAAAACTTTTATTTTGTTTTATTTTTTTGAAAAAAAAATCACGTACGATGTTTCAGCAATAATCTCGCCTGGAGGCTTTCTATACCCGACTCATGCTATAAAAGCATTATTTTGGTTTTAATATCGGACAGCTGCGATCCGGTGTTAATCCGGTGTTGACCCGTTTACAGGCCCTTCAACCCCGGGTAGAGGGCGGGTAAACACCGGGTCGAGCCTGGGTCAACCCCCTACCTGTCCAATCCTTGTAAAGGAATCGACAACCGTCGGGAACATCTCCGCCTTATAGGTGTTATAAAAACATCCATAACTCGACAGCTTATGAAAAACATTCTTAATGGTTCCTTAGCTCATGAAAGCAGGCGGGCCTTCTTATCCAAATCGGCTATCGCAACAGCTGCAATTTTCGCAGGTTCTTCGTCTGCTTTTAGCGGTCCTACAATTCAATCTTCAAAAAATAATAAACAAACAAAAATGTCGCTTCAACATATCAACGACCTTAAACTGCCAGGAAATTCCGGCCTTGGTGGTGTAGCTGCAGGAAATGCCTGGCATGTAAATAGCAACCAACAAATAGACATGGTTATGTCCGAAGCCTGGGATGCAGGTGTGAGATACTTCGACACCTCTCCTTTTTACGGTTTCGGTCTGAGTGAACGCCGCATGGGGCATNNCATTTTCTATTCGAAAAGAACCGCGATGAATTCGTACTTTCCACAAAAATTGGACGGGTGTTCGATGCAGATCCAGATTTCAAAGCAGACCCGAAAAGTCTCTGGAAAGGTAAATTAAACTTCAAATACAGATTTGATTATACAGCAGCTGGCGTACGTCGCTCCATAGAAGACAGTTTGCAGCGGTTAGGGTTATCTTCAATAGATATTGTTTATGTACATGACCTCTCTCCCGACACCGCTGAACTTGGGAAAAATTGGATGGAGCAATTTAACGTTGCAGCGAAAGGTGCTTTTCCTGAACTCAGCAAAATGCGTGAGGAAGGCATTATCAAGGGTTGGGGAATGGGTGTAAATACACCGGATCCAATTTTGAAGGCTATGGAGGTTGCCGATCCTGATATTTGCCTGGTAGCCATTCAATATTCCCTTATCGATCATAAAAATGCATTGAACACTTTATTCCCGGCAATGGAAAAAAAGAAGGTTAACGCAGTTATTGGCGGACCTTTGAATGCCGGGTTTTTAGCGAATCGTGATCGTTTTAACTACGGGGATTCCATGCCGGCAGAGATGGTTGAGAAAAGAAAGAAGATCAACGCAATCATTGCGAAGTACAACATAGACCTTAGAACTGTCGCATTGCAGTTTTCCGCTGCACATCCGGTGGTTGCTGCTGTCATACCAGGAGCAAGTACAGGTGAACAGGCCAGCAGCAACGCTTCAGCGATGGCTACAAAGATACCTGTAGCGTTATGGAATGAGTTGAAACAGGCTAAACTCATTGAACAACTAGCTCCGGTGCCCGGTACCGTAACGAACCAATCGGTCTAAACTTAAAGGCCCTGTTGATGATTTCAACAGGGCTTTTAAGTTTGAACGGCTTTGCATCAGGCAAGCTTTCTGCCAGTATTGATCACATTAACGCCATTGAACCTCGTTGTTGGACTGCCGTGTGAAACTGCGCTCGCCTTGCTTGGTTGCCCCTTACCATCCGAAAAAGTTCCGCCCAGCCGGTAATCGTTTTTGTCACAACGCTGCACACAAGAATTCCAAAACTCCTGAGTATTGGCCTGGTAAGCAGCATCTTTAAGCATCCCGACGATCTTACCCTCTTTAATCTCGTAAGCCAATTGTGCGCTAAATTGGAAATTGTAACGCTGCTGATCTATGGAATAAGAATTCCGACCGAACATATAAATGCCCTTTTCCACATTTTTAACCATTTCCGCAGCGGAAAGTGCTGTGTTCCCTGGTGCAAGAGAAACATTTGGCATTCGCTGAAACTGAATGCTATCCCAACTGTCTGCGTAACAGCAGCCTTGAGATTCTTTTAATCCGAGAATATGGGCCTGATCGCGAATGGTCTGGTAGTTCACCAGAATACCATCCTTTATGATATCCCATTTACCAGATTTCACACCTTCATCATCATAACCTATTGCTCCAAGAGAACCCGGTGTTGTTTTATCTGCTATGATATTTACTTCTTTGCTACCGAAATTGAATTTCTTGCTCTCCCACTTATCAAGGGTAAGGAAGCTGGTGCCCGCGTAGTTGGCCTCATACCCAAGCACACGGTCGAGTTCCGTAGGATGCCCTACTGATTCATGAATTGTCAGGAATAAATGTGAGGGATCAAGTACCAGATCATACTTACCTGGCTGCACTGGTTTAGCCTTTAACTTCTCATCAACGTGTGCAGTGGCCTCTTTCACGTCTTCCAGTATGTCGTAATTGTTCTTATACATGGTTACGGGTCCGCCTTTGATCTTCTGGTCAGGCTTGGCACGCAGGTATTCGTAGCCCATGCCCATTGGGGCACTTAGTGCATTACGGGTTTCAAACTTCCCTCCTGCCGCATCCACCTTAGTTACCGTAAATGTTGGCCAGATCCGATGAATATCCTGATCAATATATGATCCATCGCTTGAAGCGAAATACTTTTGTTCATTCACCAGAAACATGTTGGAGTTTACATATTTGGCGCCGGCCTGCATGGCCGCAGCATTTACACCCAACAGCAGTTCCACCTTTTCTGCAATTGGCACTTCGAAGCCATTCACTTCTATGGGTGTTTTCCAGCTCACCTCACCATGACCTTTTTGAGGCGCAAGCTTTACTGGTTCAGTCATCAGTTTAGAATTTCCTTTTGCAATGGCCACAGCCATCTCCGCCGTTCGGGCGATATTGGCATCATCCAACTTGTCAGTGGCAGCAAAGCCCCAGCTTCCGGCAGCAATTACGCGGATACCGATGCCGTAAGACTCGCCATTGGCAATGTTATCCACCCTGTTCTCCCGAGTTGCAACAACCTGGCGCAAGTATCTGCCTATGCGTACATCCGTATAGGTTGCACCCTTAGATTTAGCTGCATTCAGTGCAACATCAGCCATGCGCTTCTTCAGTTTCACATCAACTGGTGTTAATGCCTCCTCGATGGAAACTTCACGGCTGAAAGCCAGCATCGCAGNNGCTAAGCCGGTCATGTATAAAAAATCTCTTCTTCTCAATTGCTTAAAATTTAAGATAAAAAATTAGCAATGAAAAGATCATTGCTAATTTTATTAATGGTTGGAATCTAGACAGCGTCAGACAATGAAGTAAAGGTAAAGTCACGGATTTTCATCGGTGGAATCATACCGGAACCTGTACGAACCGGTTTACCTAATGCTTCCACATTGTTCAACATAATTACCGGGCTCTCATTGAACCTGAAGTTCTTTAGCGGAAATTTAATTTCACCATTTTCAATGTAGAAAGTACCATCCCGTGTAAGTCCTGTTAACAATAGCGTTTGTGGATCTACCGATCTGATGTACCAGAAACGGGTAACTAAAATTCCTTTTTCTGTACTTTTAATCAGATCTTCAAGGGACTGATTACCACCTTCAATTACAATGCTTCTATTGAATGGCAGTGGCTGAACACCTTTCTGTGCAGCCCAATATCTTGAATAAGACAAATTCTTCACGACACCATTTTGTACCCACTGGGTTCTCTTAACCGGAAGACCATCCCCGTCCCAGGTTGAGGATGGTAGTTCTGGATTCAAAGGGTCTGAGTAGATATTTACATTTTCCGAGAACAACTGCTCTCCCAGGCGCGTACCACCACCTTTTTTACTCATAAAGCTGCGACCTTCATCTGCACTCCGGGCGTCAAAACCCCTGAACATATTACCAAGGATATCACTTGCAGCCAGAGGCTCCAGAATAACTGTGTATTTACCCGGCTCAATTGCTTTGGCTGCAGCAGATTTCGTGGCTTTGCTTGCCGCAATTTTGCTGAGTGCCAGCGTATCCATTTTATTAAGGTCGTTGAAACTCTGATCCACATAGCCGGATCCAGTACCTTCCTGATTACGTACAGTAACCGAAAAAGAGACGTCCGTGCCTTTATTGTATGCGAACAGGCCTTTCGAATTCATGATTGCATTGAATCTGGTCGCATTTTCAAGGAAACCTGCAGCTTCCAGATTTGCTGCTTTCGAAACAGATAAACTCTTACCTACCATTTCGGCACGAGTGTCGGGGGTCATGGCTGCAGTTGCCTGGTTAAATGTGGCAGACTCTGTATAGGTCTGCGGACCAAGCGGCGTCATATATTCCGGATTTTCCGGGGCAAGTTTTGCCAGTTCTTCCGCCCTTTGTACAACCTTCTGCAAGGAGGCATCATCAAATTCGTTGATGGTCGCACTTCCCGTTTTTTTGCCAAACGTAGAACTTACACCAAGGCTCATCACACTTATCTGCCCCGCGGTAGATACCGCGTTACGAGCATAGCGGATATTACCGCCATCAGAGCCACTTAAGCTCACTTCACAGGCATCTGCTTTTGAAAATGAGATTACCTTCTTTAAGATTGCCTGGGCTTCTTCTTTACTTAATATCGCCATAATTATATTTTTCTTGCTGTGTTGATTACATTAATGCCATTGAACCTGGTTGTTGCACTGCCGTGTGATACTGCAGAACTTTGAGATGGCTGTCCTTTACCGTCATTGAATGATCCACCTAAGCGGTAATCACTTGAATCGCAGATTGCAGTACATGAATTCCAAAACTCCTGTGTATTCGCCTGGTAAGCGACATCATTTAACATACCGACAATCTTACCATTTTTAATTTCATGAAAAGTCTGACCTCCAAACTGGAAGTTATAACGTTGCTGGTCAATTGAAAAACTTCCATTTCCATTGATGTAGATTCCTTTTTCCACATCTTTGATCATGTCGTCTACGCTAAGTTTTTCTTTTCCAGGCTGCAGAGATACGTTCGGCATCCGCTGAAACTGAACATCATCCCAGCCCTGCGCGTAACAGCAGCCTTGTGATTCATCAAGGCCAATGATATGAGCCTGGTCGCGGATGGCCTGGTAGTTCACCAATACCCCATCTTTGATGATATCCCATTTCTTACATTTAACACCCTCATCATCATAACCAACGGCACCTAAAGAACCTACCTGGGTTTTATCTGCCACGACATTCACCTTGTTACTTCCAAACTGGAAATTTTTACTTTGCCATTTATCAAGTGTAAGGAAGCTGGTACCTGCATAATTTGCTTCGTAGCCAAGAACACGATCAAGCTCTGTAGGATGACCAACAGACTCGTGTATGGTTAACCATAGGTGTGAGGGGTCAAGTACAAGGTCGTACTTGCCAGGTTCCACAGTTTTTGCTTTCACCTTCTCTGCAGCATTCATTGCAGCAAACTTTACATCTTCCAGGATGTCATATCGCGCTTTATAGCGCGGTAGAATACCGGCTACCTTTTCTTCAGCTTTCGGGTGCATATATTCATATCCCATCCCCATTGGCGAACTTAAAGAGCTACGGGTTTGGAACTTACCGGATTCACGATCAATCCTGGTCACCGTAAATGATGGGTATATACGGTGTACATCCTGATCTATGTATGAACCATCGGTTGACGCAAAATATTTCTGCTCGTTAACCGCAAATATTACAGAGTTTACGAAAGTAGCACCATTTTGCATGGCGATGTCGTTAACATTTAAAAGCAAATCAACTTTTTCTTTTACCGGCACCTCAAAGGCATTGATCTCCAGGGGTGTTTTCCAGCTTACTTCACCATACCCGTTTTGTGGCGCCAATTTTACAGGTTCACCTTGAATTTTTGCATTCGCCTTAGCTACTGCAACTGCCTGTTCTGCAGCTTTTGCGATACCATCGCGCGTAACGTTGTTGGTGGCAGCAAAGCCCCAGCAGCCATTGGCAATTACCCGTATACCAATGCCATATGATTCTGTATTCGCAACACCCTGTACCCTTTTTTCTCTCGTTGCGACAAACTGGTTCAGATAACGGCCAATTCGGATATCAGCATAACTGGCGCCTTTGGACCTTGCTGCATTTAATGCAACATCTGCCAATTCATTTTTTACTTTTGGATCTACACGATCGAGGGCTTGCAGCGGATCAATAGGCGTACCGTAAGCCGTAAGGTCCGGCAGGAGCATTGCACCTATGCCCAATCCCGACAGTTTGATAAAATCTTTTCTTTTCAATGCAGTTGGTTTTAGTTTATGTAAGTCAATTTAGTATTATTTGCGATTCATTATTGCAATATTTTCGTTTCAAACCAAAGAAAAGCCATACTGAGCAGAAAAAATGCTACAAATATCCATTTGGGCAGGTGTTTTTCTAACTCCGTAACTGATTTTTCTTCTTTCTCCGATGCAGCAACATGCCTATCCTGAAACCTTGTGTTGATATTGATCAACTCAGCAGCCTTTAAACTCCGCCATGCTGCAGTATCATAAATGTATAGTGCTTGTTTGTCTATATTAAAGGTTGTAAAGTCATTCCAGCCTTTACGGTCAGCTCTGAAAGCCCCTTGCCAGTAAAAAGGTAAAACGAGATGCTGTTGCACGCTTAATCCGCGATCGTTGACTGTTAAAGCGGCGAGTGCTGTAGCGGTAGGACCCTGGAAGTTTATACGAACCTGCTCAGAAACTGAAGGAAGTACCGGAGTTGTAGTCCAATGGAATTCATCAGCGAACCGCTTAGATGTATGTTTAATCAGCTGAGACCAATACGCAGCATAGTCACTGTTTGCAGCATTAAGAACCCAGTTGAAAGTTGCAGACAGGGATGTTGCGGTGATGCGTCCTTTTCCATTTAGTGCGCTACTTACAAGTACTTTTCCTTTGGGCTCTTTTACCAAGCTAAGCTGCCCCGTATTTCCATCCATATAGACCTGTTGAGTCATTGGCAAGGCTTTCAGGCGTTGTGTATTCTCGCTGAGTACCGGAACGACAGCAGTCGATATACTGTCGGCAGTCCCGGAAATCCTGAATGCTTTGCTAAACTCGGAAAGCGGTTTTGCATCATTAAGCCTGATTAGCAATCCAAGTCCGGCACGAATTTCCCTGTGTAGTGCCGGGCTAAGGGATCCGAGGTTTGCAAGTTCTTCATCATCTGCAATAAGCAAATCGTATTTCTTTAGGGCAGAAGCAGTGATGTTTGTGTTTTCTGTACCTTCCAAATTGATCTGTTCCGTACTAAATTTATCTTTACTTACACGAGTTCTGAAAAAAGCTGGATAATTATTCTCAAACAACCAGTTTCTAAGAAACTTATTCTCGAAATCCGGGAAGGATGCAAGTACCAGAATTCTTGGTTTTGGAAGTTCAGTCACCTCGAAAGGGATTTCCTCGCTGCTTGTTTTTTTGTCGTCCTTGGAAGTAAGCAACTGGTACACTGCCCTGCCTGTTTGCCGCGGCTGACAGGATAATGTGAAGATCATCTGTTTTTTTGCAGGAACCATGACGGAATCCTGGACTGTACCTAAACCTAGCAAGCTCAGCTTTACCGGAACATTGCCGGTATTATTATACGTTCCTTGAACACGCAGGATTTCCGAGGCCGGGATTGCTCTGGGCCAGGAACAGGAAAGAATGCCATCAGGCAGTGCCGAAGGGTGAAAGCTTATTGTTCGACCTTCCAGATTGTTCAGCACCGCCTTAGGTAATCCGTACCCATAGACTTTAACACCTGTAACCTCCGGATGCGTTTCTAAATAATATAAAAGGTCTGGAATGTAGGTTACACGGCTTTTCTCAAGCATTTTCAACATACTGGAATCAGAAGTAAAATAGATTTCAGTAGTAAGATCCTCTGCCTGAACGCCTGGTGTCAGAAAGTTTATAACTTTCAAATCAGCAGCAATCTCTTCGGAATATTTGACTGGTACGATTAAGAACAACAGCGAAGCCGCAGCAATAGTCACAGCCAGAATTCTGATAATCAACCTTTTCTTATTCGTCCTTTTGATTTCAAAGTAAATAAGAAAAAGGGTTAACAGGATGATGGCGATTATATAGGGATAGAAGTTCTGCATACTATCGTTTAGTTCTGTTTAGTTGGTTGAAGTAAGCTTCCGACAGGTCATTCGAACTCCCCGCAGCTTTATATGGTCTGGCCTGGGCATTGCCGATGAGGCTGTTTATGCCTTTTTCCGCAAGGCCGATTTCATTGCTTATGTTAGATTGATTGTTCCAGGATGCAATGACTTTCTTCAATGCGCTTAAAGCGGGCAGGTATTTGTTCGGCGCGGACGCGGCAGCGGTAACAAGCGCCTGTTCTGCAGTACGAAGAACCTTTAGCGCTGAAGATTTCCCCTTTGCGCCGGTTTTGCGTGCTTCAAGAAAGGACAAACTCGCGCTCAGGTCAGATACCTTATCAGATGTTCCGGTGTACTCCGTTACGGCAGCTGTTTCCTGAATTTCCTTTAGTTCTCCTGATAATCTTTTTTCAGGCTTCAAAGGGGTCGTTTTTACGACTGTTTTAGCAACGTATGCCCGCGACTTCTGCTGCAGATCTTTCAATAGCCGGAGTGCCTTGTATTCAAAAGGGAGTGCCTTTTGAGGATCATAGGTTCTAAGTTGTAGTTCAGCGCTCCACATTTCGTTCAAGGTGGCCTTGAGTTGTGCTTTAAGTTCCGGTTCAAAGAAGGTGGCATCTTCTGCCTGATCATGTTTGTGTGCATATTGGTCCATTAGTGCCTGCACATCACCGAATGCGGGGCTTTCCGCTCCGTGTGCTTCATGGCCATGGCCATCATCAGCACTATGCTCCTCATGGTCTTCTCCTTTCCCACCTATGGTGGTCTCTTCTTCCTCTCCTAAAAACTTGCCATATCGAAGTCGAAGCATTTTCTGGTCTATACCAAGTTCGTTACTTCGCTGTTTGAAGGTTGCTTCAGCGATCGAGTTTCGCTCACGTAACAACTTTTCAGTGTCGATGATGATCTGCCGCTGACTCCGGAAATATTCTGGCACCAGGTTAACACCATTGTCGATTCCAGCCATACTCATCAAAGCAGCCGTGTCCTGGATAGATACAAAATACATGTCCGATCGGCTTTGCTGTCCATGATTGTCCGTGGCATTGATATAGAAATAAAGTTCATCCCCCGGCTTCATACCTAGCTTTGCAAGCGAAATCCGCTGGTTCAGATTTAGTCTTCTCTGATTACTGATTATCGTATTAAAACGTATTTGCTGCTCCTTGAAACTCACCGCCTCTCCTTTTCCACTTGCGGTTGTAGCATGGATCACTGCATTTGATATTCCATAATCATCGGTTATTAATACCTGTAGGTCAACCTGGTGCGGCTGTCCAAAATCAATGGTACTATGCTGAACCGGTTTTTGAATTTTGATAGCAACAGGCTGGTCTGGAATGAGCTCTACCTGGTAGAAGTCGGACTTTTTGCCATCTAGAACCACCTG
This sequence comes from Pedobacter sp. UBA1654, assembly GCA_002320935.1. Lineage (GTDB taxonomy): Bacteria > Bacteroidota > Bacteroidia > Sphingobacteriales > Sphingobacteriaceae > Pedobacter. The sequence goes on from DCLG01000058.1 coordinate 13,429, forward strand.
ATAAAACCCAGGCTTGTTTAGCACCATGTTGAAGGTCCAGGATGTTCCTTTCTCACCTGTGCGCTGCAGCTTGATGATCTCCTTGTCGTTCCAGACAAAATGTACATCATCAACAGCCTCGGAAGTTTCCAAGTTCCAGCTAACCTTGGAACCACTTTCTGCAAGCAGGGTAAATTGTTCCTGGTTGCGCGACTTTTTACCAGTGTATGCAGGCGGTACAATGGCGATACTATAACGTGCTATTTCAACCGGCACGACTTCTTTCACCACCACTGATGTTTGCGTATTGGTTGACGAAATATTTTCAATCCGCTGCTCAGGATTGACAAACTGTGAAAACACGAGGAAAAGGATTGTGCATAAAACAAGCAGCAACAGGGGATTTCGCAGCTGATATATCGGCTCAGACGGCAGTCGCTGCTGAAGAATTATGCTGTTAATTTTCGCTGTCTGCAGGCGCTGCAAAGCAGACAAGGATGCTGGATCGGCAATGAGTAGACTTGAACTATCTTCCAGTTCAGGGAACTTGCGATCTACGAAACTGGATACTTGTTGTAATGACAACCTCCAAAATTCCTTTACCCAGGACAGGATTATCACGCTGACTACAAATGCAATAAGGAAACCAGTTAGTGCATGGCTATAAAAGTAGTGCATTAAAGCAGCCACGATAAGTGCGAGACAAAGGGCATACAATACAACCTGAAGTGCAGTTAGCAGAATCCAGCGCCTGCGAAGGTTTTCCAACCAGATCTTTCCCGTATTTGCAATCATAATGCTACCTTCCTTTTAGTATATGTGATCCAACGTTCTACGAAAAACAGTAGCAGCAAACACCACCACAACCATGAATTTACTGGCTCTTGTCTAACCTGTTCAAAAGGCTTCGATTCATGATGATCGTTATCAGCATGCTGCAGATCTTCATGTGCCACGGGCAACTTACCTGCATCACGAAAAGCTTCGTTCATTTCCGCTTCAGGTAAAATGATTGGGAAAAGAAAAAACACCATCTGATCTGACCATACTAAGTTCGTCCATTCCGGCCTAAAACGTCCAAAGAAATGGTATTGCATCAAACCTGATGTTTCATTTTGTGCCAGCATGGCGCTTCCGGTGCCATCACTCCATACAACATGTCCATTTAGACTGCTGTCAAATGCCCGCCGGTAAATCGCTACACTTTTCATTGCTCCACCTTTCAAGTCCCGCATGTCAGATTTAAATTGCTCAACTTTGTTCCCTGCATAAGTAAATAGCTGCNNTGCACACCTTTAGGCAGCGTACGCTTTTCCGAGGTGGTAAGTGGTTTTTCAGAAAGCCAGAATACCACTTTAGCATCACTCTTGATTGCGTTTTTATTCGCGATGTTTTCTATCCTTATCTTCCTTTCCGTGTATTGTGCAATTGCGCGGATTGATGCCTGCACATAGGCTCCATCCCCGGGATTATCAACAGCATACACCTGCACAAGGATTGTGGAGGTGTCCACCTGAAGTTCATTCGCCTCCTGCCGGTTTAAAATTAACGTTCTATAATAAGTACCTTTATCATTAGATTTGGCTACTAGCCGCCTGAAAGCCCCATTATTAAGCTGGTATGCGGCGGCTGTCCAACTCAGATCGCTGCTATCCGGGGGCAAAAAGTTCCAGAATAAATTTAAACTGGTTGCGGGCTGCTCACCATCAAAATTACTCCGCTGTTTATCTGCGAAAATATAGATACTTGTTCCCGCGGGATGTTGATGATTTAACTGTCTGAGCAGCGAGTAATATGGCTGCCTGAGATTTGCAGGCCTGGAGAAAACCGTGGCTGAATCTTTAATATCAATCTTGCTAAAGTTGGGTGCAAAGTCATGAATCTCATACCCTTCGCGGATCAATGAATCAATCTTTTTCCGATGCTGACCCCATACCCTTGAGAACTCAGCCTTTTCCATTAATATCCAGCCTGGCTTAGGTTCTACAAACTGAGTTCTGATGAACATGGGCTCTGCAAGGATGAAAGCAACCAGAAGAATCAGCAAACTCCTCAGAAGCAACAAAGGCCAGTCATGCACTCTGAAACTCCTGGAACGCTGATCTGATGGCGTTCCAAGCAGGAAGACACTCCCGATTTTTAGCGTCTTTCCAGTTCTAATGTTCCATAAATGAATAATAACAGGTATAACAATACCGAGTGCAGCAAGTAAACCTAAAGGATATAAGATTTGGATCATACTTTCAATTACTTGTTGCTATATTTTTAGCTTTTTACGCTGGTTCAGGAAGTCCCGGATTGCCAGGTCCAGGGGCTCATCCGTACTAAGCATCCGGTAAAAAATCTGCTTATCCAGGGCACGTTGTTTTACCTGATCCAGGTATGTCTTCAGGTTGGACTGATAGGTTCTCCGGATTGCCCCTTGGTCCACCTGGACGGTTTCACCAGTTTCCAGATCTTCAAAATTCGAGTATCCCTTAAAATCAAGTTCCAGCTCGTTCCTGGACATCAGGTGGAAAACAATAACTTCATGTTTGAAAGCGCCTGCAACATCCAGCAACTCAAAGATTTCATCGNNGCGGCACTATAAACCGGTTTGTAAACATCAGCAGGCGTGAATCCACCTTCAGGCTTGATTTGTTCCAACTGGTAGAACAGTCTTGAAAGATGCTGAAAATCTTGCTTTGCAGGTAACGATATCACCTCCTGCTCACGAAAAATATTCAATCCGATCATGTCTCCCTGCAGGTTTCCAAGGTAGGCAAGCGACGCTGCCAAATAACGCGCATAGTCAATCTTCTTAAAAGCGCCGTCATTATGATTCATAGAAGCACTTGCGTCAAGTACTAATTTTAAGGTAATGTTTGTTTCTATCTCTGATTCCCGGATGTAATACCGGTCAGAACGCGCAAACATCTTCCAGTCGAGCAGTCGCAGATCGTCTCCCGGCTGATAACTTCTGTATTGACTAAATTCCATACCTGGACCCTTGACAGCACTTTTATTTATCCCTTGCATAAAACCTTCTATCGTCGTTTTAGCGGCGAGTGAAAGTTCTTTGATGGCCATCATAATTTTCGGATCAAGGAGTTTACTCATTTCCAGCTTGGTCTTGGGATTACTTTAATCAATTCTTCGGTTACCCGGTCGGAACTTACATTTTCAGCCTCAGCTTTGAAGTTCATAAGAATACGATGCCTTAGCACCGGATAAGCCATTGTTTTAATATCATCTGGAACAACAGCATACCGGCCGAGGAAAAGAGCTCGGGCTTTGGCGGTGAGTATTAGCGCTTGTCCAGCCCTGGGCCCTGCACCCCATCTTACCCACTGCTTCACGTAATTATAACTGGTGGTATCCGGACGGGTAGCACGAATGATCTCGGCAACATAGGTAACCAAATCATCACTGATGGTAACCTCACGGACTAACGCTTGCAGTTGCTTAATATCTTCGGAGCCAATTACAGCTTGTACATTTGCTTTCTTGCTCCCTGTAGTGCTTTTTAAAACATTTACTTCTTCAGCAGCTGAGGGATAGCCGATCTTTACATACAAGAGGAAACGGTCGAGCTGAGCTTCAGGGAGCGGATAGGTGCCCGCTTGCTCAATTGGATTCTGTGTGGCAAGAATAAAGAAAGGCTTATCTAAAGGATAAGTTTGACCACCATAGGTGACTTCGAATTCCTGCATAGCTTCTAGTAGTGCAGACTGCGTTTTCGGAGGTGTACGGTTAATCTCATCCGCGAGGATGATGTTGGCGAATATTGGCCCTTTATTAAACTTAAAAAAGCGCTTTCCGGTGACATGATCTTCCTCCAGGATTTCCGTTCCGAGAATGTCTGTCGGCATTAAGTCTGGTGTAAACTGTATTCTCCGGAAAGAAAGATCGAGCGCCTGAGACATCGTGCGCACCATGAGTGTTTTTGCCAGGCCAGGTACACCCTCGAGTAAACAGTGTCCACCTGCCATTAAAGCGATCAGCATTTCTTCAATCACTACATCCTGACCAACGATGACTTTTTGTATTTCTTTTTTCAAGAGGGAGAGCTTTCCAATAAGCATTTCCACATTATTCGTCGAAATTTCCAATATGTGATAAAGTTTTAGAGATGAAATGATGTTTTATGTCCTCAATATAGAGGCTTTACAATTTAAATAACCATAAAAACAGAAGAATATCAGGAAAATTACATGGCGGATGACACAATCAACACTACATTGATTAATAATCTCCTAATTTAGAAAAATGTTAAGGAATAAATTTGTCTTTGCCCGTATAAAGTACAGTTCCGGAGATTGGGACACTGACCAGCGTATGCCTGCGAATATGCTTAATTCACTGCTTGAATATACGACCATCCCGTTGGAACAGGAGGAGAAGATTGTTGATCTGAATACGACAGAAATTTTCAAATATGCTTTCTGCTACCTCAGCGGGCACAAGCTGGTTCAGTTTAATAAGCAGGAAGCTTCAAACTTCAAGAAATACATTGAACAGGGAGGCTTTGTCTTTGTAGATGACTGTAATCATGATATAGACGGCTTATTTGCCAAGTCCTTTGAAGCGCAGATGGCAGCTCTATTTGGAGCCGCAGCATTAAAAAAAATACCAAACGATCATCCTTTATATTCTACTTTCTTCAAGTTTGAAAAAGGTCCGCCCACAACTTCGTTTGAATTAAATGGCTGGGGCGACGACCTGGTTCATGATTACCTAAAAGCCATCCAGATCAATAGCAGAATTGGTGTACTATATAGTAATAAAGACTATGGCTGTGAATGGGATTATGATTTCCGGAATAAAAGGTTTCTTGCAGAGGACAATACTAAGTTTGGTGTTAACATTATCCTCTACGCTTTGGGCATAAACCCATGACCTATTTAATCAAAGCACTAAAAAAAGGCTTTAATTGTTCAGCCAAAATCAAGTGGTCATCTACACTGGGGTGGCCTGTGCATCCTCGGGCCTCCATTGGCTCAAAAAAGAACTTGGCTACCTTTTCATTTGGGTACATGGCCTGAAGCTCGGTCTGCACATCGGTTATGCAAGTCTCTAGCGCTAACCTTGAAGGGCCTTTGACCATCGGGCTACTTAAAAGCGCGATTTGAGCCTTAGGGTATTTTTGCTTAATCAGGACTACAAATGCTACATAATTTTTCACGAAAGCATCAGCATCAAAAGCCTTTCTGGGTGTTTTACCATCACCATTGCTAAAATCATTTGTACCTAAAGCGATGCTAACAACCTCAGGACTGTAAGTCTTAAAGTTCCAGTTCCTTACACTTGCTTCCTGAAAGTCAACTTTCCCGTAAACCTGAGGCATTGCCGGGCCTTCACTGTTCCAGTTGCGGTACACACCGATACCACTCACACTGCTAAGCATATAATTAACGTTTAGCATTCTGGCAAGCCTTGGACCATAAGCCATATATGCATTATGCTGATCGTGATAGTTGCCTTTTCCACAAGCGATTTCCGATGCGTCTGCAGCTGCACCGCAAGTAATACTGTTACCAATATACTCAATCATTGGAGCCTTCTTTGTGGCGACTGCCCTGATCTTTTGAGCTTCAACTTTAGAAACGAATATCGGTCCGGTATGTGCCTCAGTAGCTTTAAAGATTCTGACTTCGTGCCTGCCCTCCGGAACTTTAATCAGAATTGGCTCAGAGGCACCACCTTCAATGCGGATTCGCTTTTGGTAGACGCCATCAAGTTCATACTGCAGGTAATTGTGTCCTTGGCCATCAGGAAGGTTTGCATAAATCTTACATGCACTGCCTTCAAAAGAAAAACCGAAATGTACAGCGCCACTAATAAGTTCAAGCCCTGTTTTCTCATGCATTATAAAGCGCCCCTGAGGCCTTAACTCAGCAGCCGATAGGATGTTTTTTGTTTTTGTAAGGGGCTGTATTTGTGCACAACTCAGCTGGGCCACACACATAGACAAAAGAACAAGTGAGGTTTTAAGTTTCATTAAGCGATGATTAAAGAAGTGTTGTAGGTTTTCATTGCAAATTAATAAAGTTTGATCCCCCAACGCAAAGACTTAATAAATAGCTAATGATTGGTTAAGAAAGTATCGAACGATGCGAATACGACTTGATAATGCAAGTATGATAATTTCCCCGTCTAAAATCACTGATAGCGTCAGGTATGCTTAAGGCAAGCAACAAGGCAAAAACCTACAAACTGCACCGTTCACGATTTATATCAATTTTTTCGATCCAAAAATCAACATATAGACGGAATCTTACAATAATCTAACTAACTCTTAATATTTTCACGGTACAATCTGGTATTTAGCAATTAATTATTACGGATTTCACTAAATAAATACCTAAATTATTTAAATAAATCGATTTCAAATTACTTTTACATCTAAATTTCAGTAGATTAAGCCATTATTAACCTAAACTATAGTACATGAAAAGAAAATTACTTGGAATTCTGAGTATTTTGGCATTCATAAGTGCATTTACTTATGGACAAGCCAGAACGATCTCAGGAAAAGTCACCGGAAAAGATGACGGATTACCGCTTCCCGGAGTTAGCATCAAAGTTCCTGGATCACAAACTGGTACGCAAACAGGCTCCGACGGGACTTATACGATTAAAGTTGCACCTGGAGGCTCGCTGGTTTTCAGCTCGGTTGGGTATAATACTGTGACCTTCAAGCCGGGCTCCGGCCCCTTAAACGTTTCCCTGGAGGCAACATCAAATTTATTGAGCGATGTTGTTGTTATTGGTTATGGCACGCAAAAAAGAAGTGACAACATTGGCAGTATCGGATCTGTTAAAGGTGCAGAAGTTGCCCAGCAACCCGTCCAGAATATCCAACAGTCGCTTGGCGGGCGTATTGCCGGTGCACAGGTGAGCATCCCAAGTGGGTTACTAAACGCCACTCCAGTAATTCGGATCAGAGGTACAAACTCGATCTCCTACAATTCTCAACCATTGTATGTAGTTGATGGTGTACCTGTTTACAGTGAGAATGCAAACGGCGGCACCGCAGCTTCTGCAAGTCCATTAAGTAGCATCAACCCCGAAGATATTGAAAGTGTAGACATCGCTAAAGATGCTGCAGCAACAGCAATTTACGGAAGCCGAGCGGCAAACGGCGTTGTTTTTATCACAACAAAAAGAGGTAAAAAAGGCAAAGCTGTCGTTAGCCTGGATGCATGGACGGGTATGAGCAAGAACTTCAACCTACCAGATCTGCTTGACGCTACACAATATACAGAAATAAAAAATGAAGGTTTAAGAAATGCCGGAACGTACATTTCAGATCCGGCAATGCCAAATGCAAACCGGTTCTACGCTACCTATAATGACGCTAATGGCAATCTGGTGAACACAAATTGGCTTGATTATACCTATCGGACAGGAACATCCTATAACACCTCGGCGAGTGTGTCAGGCGCTAATGATTACACGAATTATTATGTATCAGCAAACTGGACCACTCAGGAAGGTTTGTTAGTGGGAAATGAATTCACCAGGAAAGGCATGCTGGCAAATGTAGACCATAAGATAAATCAGTATGTGACTGTTGGATCAAAAATCAGCTATTCAAATTCTCAAAATTTTGCAGCTACCGGTTCCGGTTCGGCAGGAACAGATGCATTTAGCATAACTGGCCTTGGTCGTATCGGACTGGTACTTCCACCAAATATAAGTCCCTACAATAATGATGGATCGTATAATCTAAACGGAAACAGCCTAGGTGTGGGTGCAAACAGAGGTATTGGCGTAAGCTACTATAATATAATACCTCTTTTAGATCTTAACCGCTCCAACAATGAGTTAAATCAGGTAAATTCAAACATATACATTCAAATAAAACCGCTGCCTGGTTTGACATTTAAGAGCCAGTACGGTATTGATTACATATTCCGTGACATAGACACCTATGCCAATCCAATACAAGGTGATGGCAATCCAAATGCTTCTGCTACCGGAACTTTTTCGAAGAACAAATCATGGGTTTGGAACAACACGCTACAATATGACCGGACTTTTGCTGAAGCACACAGTTTAAGTGTCTTGATTGGCAATGAACAAAACAGACTTACTGAAAGAGGATTTGGTATTAACCGTACCGTAATTTCTGACCCGGCATTCGACGTTATACAGGCGGGATATAGCACCAACAACCCGTCTGGCATGCTTTTTTCCGAAAGTTATATCGCATCATTCTTTGGTCGGTTGAATTACGACTTTGACAAAAAATACTTTCTAAGTGCTACACTAAGGCAGGATGAAGCATCTCAGTTCGGGCTGGAAAATAAAAGGGGTTATTTTCCTGGCGGGGCGATCGCCTGGGAAGTCGCACGTGAGGGATTCTGGAAGAACCTAAACGCTGAAAAGATCTTCAGCAGCTTTAAACTGAGGGCCAGCTATGGTAAAGTTGGAAATAACAGCCTTGGTGCATATGATTCCTACGGCCTGTATACCACAGGTCTATATAATGGAAATGGCACTTTATTTTTCAATCAGACGGGTAATCCTAATCTGCGCTGGGAAAACATAAAAACACTCGATCTTGGAGCAACCATAGGTTTTCTTAACAACCGGCTAACGCTTGAGGCTACTTACTACAAGAAAAACATTGATGATCTAATATTGCAAGTACCTATAGCACCATCTTCGGGCTTACCTAGCAGGCCTTCTGTAAACATTGGTTCTATGTATAACCGTGGTGTGGAACTTGCGCTGAATGCAGATGCTGTGAGAACCACAAATTTCTCCTGGGCTCCATCGTTCAACATTACCTTTAACAAAAATGAAGTCGGCTCCCTTGCTGAAGGTGTGACAAGGCTAACCACAGCAACATCCGGCAGTGAAACCACAAACATCACAGAAGTTGGGCACCCGATTGGAAATCTATATATCGTTCGAACAGATGGTGTTGATCCAGCAACAGGAAGAAGAATTTTTCTGGATGCAACGGGCCGTCAGGTACTCTATCAACATGTAGTTCCACAGGTTAATGGTGTACCAACTGGCTTCCAGTGGGAATATGCAGACGGCACCAGGGCACCAGCAATTACACAAAGCGCTGATGCGGTAAACTACAAACAAACCGCACCTAAGGCTTACGGCGGTTTTAGCAACAATTTTACTTTTAAGGGTTTTGATTTAAATATTTTACTTACTTATNNTCAATTTGGTGGATGGACCTATTATGGTACAAACGCTGGTCTGCGCGATCAACGTTTCTGGAACAACTCTATCGATATTTTAAACAGATGGACCACACCGGGACAGGTTACAGATATCCCGAAACTTTACGGAAATGACAATGTTTCGAACGGCTCATCCATGCCGATCTCAGAGAATGTTTTTAGCAGTGATTTTCTGAAAGTGAAAAGTTTGACTTTTGGCTATACTGTACCACGCAGGCTTGTAAACAAATTAGGCATGTCAAATCTCAGATTTTATGTAAGTGGCTTCAACCTGCTTACATTCACCGACTATCCTGGCCCGGATCCGGAAGTTTCATCAAATGGTGCAGCATCAAACACCGCTCAGGGAGTAGACCGAAATACGGCCGGAAATCAACGCACGATAACTGGCGGATTCAGTGTTAAATTTTAATAAACAAAGAGAAAAATGAGAAAACGATATCTAATAATATTGGGGACGGGCTTACTACTAAGCTCCTCCTGTAAAAAGGAGTTACTATATCCAGAATCAGAAACACAAGTTTCAGATCAGAATCAACAGCCATTCAGCACAGCCTCCCGTATCCAAAGTCAGGTGCTTGCGATGTATAGCCGCTTAAGGAACGGCCAGTTTCTTGGCGGCAGGTTTCAGGTTTATAATGATGTAAAGGCAGAAAACTGGATTAATTACTCAAATAATCAGATCACTGCAGCCAATACCTGGAGTCAAAATGTAAACACTACCAGTGACGAAGTGCAAAATGTATGGGCTCAGGCCTACAGGGCAATAAATGATGCTAACCTGTTTATCGAAGGCATGGCAGCTGGAGGCACTGCTACGGTTGGCGAAACTGAGGGAGGCTACTATGTGGCAGAGGCCAAGTTTGTCAGGGCTATTTCATACTACTGCCTACTACAGCTTTATGCCCGTCCATATGCAGATGGTGCCGGAAGCAAGCCTGGCGTACCTCTACGTCTCACAGGCCAGTCTGCATATTCAAACTTTAGTCTGGCGAGAAGCTCAGTGGCTGAGGTTTATGCACAGATCCTTAAAGATCTGAATGAAGCTGAAGCTGCAGCTCCGCTTACTTACACGGGCGCGGTGAATAATGTTACCCGTGCACACCGCAACACAATCATAGCCCTAAAAACCCGTGTATTTTTAACAATGGGCAATTATCAGGACGTGATAACTGAGGCCAACAAAATTGTAAGTCCTTCTGCCCCATTCAACGCCTCTGGAGGAACAGCGGCCGGAGGTGTAAACTTTGAGTTACAGCCAAATATCGTTAGTGTTTTCAGAACACCTTACACAACCAATGAATCGATTTTCTCTTTACCTTNNCCTTTTAATGCGACTACAGAGACCCCCGGCGGACAGAGTGCCCTTGCACATTACTTCTTTCAGAATGGCAGCACCCCAGGATTGGCAGAATTTTACCTAAATCCGGCCGGTGTAATTAGTGATCCAAACTGGAAAGCTACAGATACAAGGAGAACAGGTCTTCTTTTTCAAAATGCAGACAGAACCTACCTCACTAAATTTAATACACCTAGTCCTTATCCCGATTACGCCCCGGTAATGCGCTACTCGGAAGTACTCTTGAATCTGGCAGAGGCGCGAGCTCGTTTGAATGGTCTGGATACTCAAGCGATTGCATTGCTTAATGCAGTAAGAGGTCGTTCTGATGCATCGACAGTATTTACCAGTGAGGGGCTGGGTACAGGAACCACACTCCTGAATGCAATTCTTCAAGAAAGAAACATCGAATTTCTTGGTGAGGGAATACGTAATATTGACTTGATGCGAACCCTGCAGGAAATTCCTGCAAAAGGCATAGTACCTGCGATACCAACTACTGACCCGAGGTATATCTGGCCAATTTCGGGTGAGGAGCTGTTATACAACTCACTCATAACGGATAATTAATTTAAAACATAAACAGCGATCAGCCAAAAGCGATCGCTGTTTATCATTAAATGCTATTCTGCTGCTTTTTTGTAGTGTTTTTCTCGCTGCCCCCTCCGGAATCATCCTTAGTATGCTTCATGTTTTTTCCACTAACACTCGGAGCGCCTTTCTGTTTACTCTGCTGGCTTTCACCTTTTTCATCGGTTTGTTTTCCGTCTATGCCATCTTGGGCACTGTTCTTTTGTGTACTCATAACTGTTCAGGTTTTTGTATCGGGTTTAATTTCAGATTCGGACTTGAGGACCTTTTTCCCTTCCGGCATGGATATTTCATATGCAGGGTTCTCTTTAGTGGCATTGCGTTTTACCGTGGTCCCTTTTATTACTTTCTTTACACGTTCAATATGCTTTTTTTCAATGGTGCCTGAAGCCTGAGACTTTCCCCAGTTCCAATGCACTTTATCTCCTTTTTTCATATCAGAATTTTAAAATGTGCATCAAGATGTTTGCCAGAACATTGAGGAAGATACCTATAGTAAATACGGTATTTTCATAATCAACATAAATTCATCTTCGGGAGAAACAAATCTAAACCGTACTGGTTTGCAGGTGTTATTGTGATTAGTCTACTCAGATAAAACATCAAAAAAAGCATACAAAACTCACAATCTTAAATCAGAAATTATGTTTGATCAAATTTTAAACGTCGTGAAAGAGCAAATGGGAAATAATCCAGAAGCATCTGCTGCAATTCCAGCAGAAAAAGCAGATGATGTCCATAAAGAAGTCGCGAATCATATTGAACAGGGCATTAAAGGTCAGGCCTCATCTTCAGGCGGTATTGGCGGATTACTTTCGTCACTTACCGGAGCTGCAGGTTCAGGCAATCCATTGACCGGCGCTATCGAAGGTGGATTAGTTTCTTCATTAGGCAGTAAATTCGGGCTTCCACCTGCAGTGACGGGTGCCATTGCTGGTGCACTGCCTGGTATTCTTATGAAGTTTGCGACCAAAGCAAATGACCCAAATGATAAAAGCGTAAACCTGGAATCCATTACAAAAAGCCTGGGAGGGGGTGGCGGTATTGCAGGTGGCCTCGGCAACATTCTTGGTAAATTTTAGTTTTTTAAAAAGCCTTACTAAACGTAAGGCTTTTTTTCTATTTTCAACTTCTGAATCTTAACCAGTAAAGTAAACTTGTTTTATGATAAAAAGTAACATGAAAGCGCTTCTCGTTGGAGCAGCTTTAGTGGCTGCATTTCCGGCATGCAAAAACGGATCCGCCCAGAACGACACGCCCGGCGAAGATAACCCGATGCCGGACAGCACATATGCACCAGTAGAGACTAAGGAGCCCAACAGCAAATATCAACCAGCATTTAAAGGGCAGACGCGCGCGCCAGGTGTAAAAACCAAAACACCAATAAGTGTAACCGTGCTGACATCCGAATTGACTCAGCCCTGGGGTATAGTGAACTTGCCGGATGGCCGTCTCCTGGTAACCGAAAAAACCGGCACGATGCGCATTCTGACTTC
>DCLG01000058.1:26186-30521 GCA_002320935.1 Pedobacter sp. UBA1654
GGATCATCTATCGTGTAACGCCAGCATTTGATGGAACTTTACACTACGGTTCAAGGATAGTATTTGACAAGCAGGGTAACATCTTTTTGAGCACAGGTGAACGTTCCTCTACCGAAACACGCGAACAAGCTCAACAACTTAATTCTTCTTTAGGAAAGATTATCCATATCGACACCGAAGGCAAGGCTGTTCCAAATGGTCCATTTGCGAACACAGCCAATGCACGACCTGAGATTTATTCTTATGGTCACCGGAATCCGAATGGCTTGGCTTTTAATCCGGCAACCGGCGACCTTTGGGAATCTGAATTTGGTCCACGTGGCGGAGACGAAATCAACATTATTCGTCCGNNGCCTGTTATAACGTATGGTATCGAATATGCGGGAGGCAAAGTACTCACTGGCATCACGCAAAAAGAAGGAATGGAGCAGCCGGTCTATTACTGGGATCCGGTACTATCCCCTGCGGGAATGACTTTCTACAACAGCGAAGTCATTTCAGAATGGAAGAACAACTTGTTTGTTGGTGGCTTGAGCAGCATGCACATTGCACGACTGATAATTAAGGACGACAAAGTTGTTGGTGAAGAAAGACTTTTAGCTGATGAAGGACAACGCTTCCGGGCGATGACTGTCGGTAAGGATGGTGCATTATACGCTGTTACCGACGCTGGGAGGCTCTATAAAGTATCGAAGAAGTAGGATTTTCCTGCTGAACAGCATGCCAGAGGATGTCCATTCAGACATCCTCTTTTTTATTGTTAATACGTACAGACAATTATGGAACCCATTGGAGTATTAAAAACCAAAAAACATTAATACCGGCACATTCGTTATAAAATCATGGAAAATCAGAAAACAAAAGTAGTCCTGATCACTGGAGGAAGTAAAGGAATCGGATACGGAATAGCGGAAGCATTGTTGAAAGCTGGTCATCAGGTAGCCATTACAAGTCGGTCGCAAGAGGCAGCAGACAAGGCTGTAGCCGAGCTAGGATCGTCAGGTGACATCATTGGGATCGCTGCCGACGTAAAAAGCATGGAATCTCAGCAGCAGGCGGTAGCGAAAGTGATTGAGAAATGGGGCAAACTCGACGTACTGGTTGCAAATGCTGGTGTAGGTCACTTTGCAGCGATTGATGAAATGGACGAAACCTTATGGCATGACACCATTGACACCAACCTTACTGGAGTCTTTTACAGCGTGAAGGCTGCAGTAGAACACATTAAATCAGCGCAAGGATATATCATTACAATTTCAAGCTTAGCGGGAACCAATTTCTTTGCAAATGGTGCGGCGTATAATGCCAGCAAGTTTGGACTGACAGGATTCAGCCAGGCCATCATGCTCGACCTTCGAAAATACAATGTTAAGGTAAGCACAATTATGCCGGGTTCAGTAGCCACCTACTTCAACGAACATGAGCCTGACCAGGATAAAGATGCCTGGAAAATCCAACCTGAAGATATCGGCAAATTGGTTTTGGACATGTTAAACATGAATGAAAGAACATTGCCAAGTAAGATTGAAATCAGACCTACCTTACCAAAATAGAAGGAATGCCTTTTTAAGTCGATCATGGTTAACATTTTCGGCTTTTTGCTGTTTATAAAATAACGGTTACGAAAGCCGAAAGCACACCATGAGACGACTTCAAAGGCTAATCACTTATCTATTGCTACTCGTGCCATGTACCAGTTTAGCGCAAAATGCAAACACCATTATTCCGCCTGAAGAGCAGGAACTAAAAGATACGGCAAGACAAACAGATCTTATTGATATTGCAAAATCCTTCTTCAAAATAAAACCCCGAAAGCTTGAGGAGCGTACGGACAAGCGAGTTACATTCTCTTTCCTGCCATTCGGGACGACCGTTCCGGGTGGTACTGGACGGGCATTAGTGACCAGTACAACAGCCGGCATCTACTTTGGACCAAAAAGTACAACAAACATTTCAACAGCTTCATTTGCACCATACTGGAATTTCGGAGCCCGCTTTGGTTTACCATTAAGAACTAGCATTTGGCTTCCCGAAAATACCTGGACCATTCAGGGTGATACGCGGTTCTTGGTTTATCCACAGTATACCTGGGGCCTGGGTAACGGCATACCGGATAGGCGGTCGTTTGTAAACTACAAGTACATCAGGTTTTATCAAACTGCACTAAAACGAATCAAACCTTACTTTTATGCTGGTTTAGGTTACAATTTAGATTATCATTTCAATATCAAGAGTGATGAACCAAATATCTATTTACCGGAATTTACTGGTTACCCTTACGGAACGGATGGAAATTCTTTTTCATCAGGACTTAGCCTAAATGTATTATATGACACGAGAAATAATGCCATCAACCCTTTGCCTGGCGCGTACTTTAATGGCGTTTACCGGATTAACCCTACGTTTTTAGGTAGTAATCAAAGCTGGCGCTCACTTTATCTGGACGCTAGAAAATATCTATATATGAATCCGAACAAGAGAAATCAACAAAATACACTTGCTTTCTGGTCGTATTTCTGGACTGTTTTTGATGGTAAAACACCCTATTTAAATTTACCGAGCATTGGCTGGGATCCTAACAACCGTTCGGGCCGAGGAATAGATCAGAACCGGTATCGTGGAAAGAGCTTAATGTATCTTGAGTCTGAGTACCGCAGGGACATCACAAACAACGGCTTACTCGGATTTGTAGTTTTCGCAAATGCGACTTCTGTAAGTGGCAGCGGAAATTTCCTAACATCTTGGCATCCAGCCGCAGGAACCGGTTTACGCATTAAATTCAACAAGGCATCGAACACCAATATTGGGATTGACTATGGAGTTAGTAAAGGATTCAATTCCATATTTCTGAATCTTGGAGAAGCGTTCTAAATGCTCATAGACACGATACACTCACTGGCAGACGAAGCCTAATCACAATCAAAAAGTCCTTAGTACTAACCACTCGGTTTAGACTAAGGACTTTATAATAACAAGATTCTCAAAACTTAGGAACGTACTAAGCGACCTCAAGCTGGTTTAGCGCAGCTTCTTCAAAAGCCTTCAAAGCAACCTCAAAGGAGGCACGTTGGTCATCATCTTCAATTTGCATACAATTTTCAACGAAATCGGCACCGCCGAACTTATCCTTCACCAAGCAAATAAATTTTGCTAATTCTGCTTTACTGGTCAGGTCTGCCTCAACGTAAAATATTTTTTCCGCAGGCGATTGTTTAGCTAAGTCACGCATCGAAGACTTTAATTCATTACGGTCGTTGCCTACTAAAAGCACTCGGTTATATTGATGTATAAGGTTTTTAGCAGCAGTCATCCCTTGTGTTGAACTCCCGTTCAAAACAACAGCCAATGTGTTTTTTTCTAAAATCATATCTTTTCGATTATCTACCATTAGACAATGACACAAAGATATGTGTTAACTACCTGTATATTAAAGTATTTAACGTATTTAAAAAATGTAAATTACACAAGCATGACATATTTAGCAGGTACTTATCACTTAACTCAAAGTAAATAACACAGTCAAATATTGCCAATGATTAAAGTCGGAAAATAGAATCCGCAAAAAAAATGAAAAGAATTAAGGATGGAGTAAATAAAGTCCGGAACTAGCAGGTATTTGACGAAAATTTACTAATCAGAGGAACGCAAATTCAGTATGTACTTCATCGAGAGGAGCGCTAAAATAAAGAAAGGGTTGTTCCATCCAGACACATCCCTTTTCTAACCAAATATAAACCTGTATGAACGGGTTATTTCTAAATCTAGGCAGCAGCGTTTGCTGGTTGCTTCGAAGATCAATTACATATTTTCTGCACTCAGCGTAGAAACTTGATCATTTCTCTTAATCAATACTCCCTCTAAATGTTGAGACAAATATATAAAAGTTTTTGTTAGTGTACCTCATACACTAACAAAAATTTACAGAGATTTAACTTGATTTTAACACGAAACGGCCATCATATCCAAGATCTAGTCATATTTAAATACAAAAATGGCTATTTAGACGCATAAAGCTGAAGTATTGGTATTTTCCTTAGATCAAATCAACTTAAATTACAATCAAACTGACAAATACACCTTCAAACAAGAGCAGTTAGGAGGTTTTTTCTGATTTATTATGCGGATCATCCGTTTTCAATTCAAAGACATGCAAAATATATGGAAACAACACAGACAGATATTCTTCAACTGCCTTTTGGGAACCAGGGAGCGTAAGTACTAACGTTTTGTTTACAAACCCAGCAACACCTCGTGATAGCATTGCATACTGTGTTCGCAGCTGGCCGTAATTTCTTGCAGTCTCCATGATGCCTGGTATTTCACGATCAATCAATG
>DCLG01000058.1:30546-32493 GCA_002320935.1 Pedobacter sp. UBA1654
CCCCCGGTAAACAGCACAAGATCAAAATTCTGATTTACCAAATCATGTGTTACCTGCTGAATGTCACTAAACTCATCAGGTATTACTTGGTAAGACAAGCACTCCAAGCCGTACTTCGGCAAAGCTGATGTAATGAATTTACCCGCAGTATCTTGCGATTCTCCCTTTGAAACCCGGTCCGAGCAGACCACTACAGCAACTTTAAGTTCCATTCTGCCGGCTTCAAGGTCTGACTTACCGCCAGTTTTCTGCTCCAATTTCACCTGCTCAATTACAACACCTTTGTCAATAGGCTTTAGCATGTCATACATGACCAAAGCCGCAACAGAAGCACCATGCATGGCTTCTACTTCCACGCCAGTTTTATATATGGTATGTACCTCTACCCTAACGACAATATCCAGATCAGAAACACTGTAAGTAATGGATGCGAATTCGACTGGCAGAGGATGGCAATCCGGAATGACATCGCTGGTTTTCTTAATAGCAAGCAATCCGGCAGCTCTGGCAAATTCAAATACATCACCTTTAGGCACCCTACGTTGCTCAACCGCTGCTATTGTATCGTTGCTTGACGTTCTAACCCGTGCAGTTACAACTGCCTTCCTTAGTGTAGCAACTTTATGTGTGATATTTACCATAATTAACGATTCATTTTCCAGGCATAGCTGTCATCTTCAAACACTTCTTTTCCCCAAACTGGCAACTCCGCTTTAATCATCTCCACAACTGCTGCACAAGCCTCAGTAGCAGTTTTCCGATGTTTTGAAGAAGTAAATACAAACAGACAAAGTTCCCCGGCAGCTACTGTTCCCAGGCTATGATGAACATGCATACAGGTCAATTCATATTCTTTGAAAATAACTTCACGGATATCATGCATTTTGTCCAGTGCCATTTCTTTGTAAGTGGTATAATCAATAGCTACGACTTTCCTATCTGATAATTCGTCTGCTCTGACTTGCCCTAAAAATATACTATGTGCACCAATGTTTGTTTTTGTACTATGCTTTTGTATGCTTTCTGCTACGAAACCAGCCGGGATCGGGCCCTGCATAAAGATGTCTTTAAGCTTTTTGTTGTCCATATTCATTTTATAAGTTTAGAATACCACCTTTAAGGCTGTAAACTTCCTGATGCATTTTTAAATTTTCTTTAATCAGCGCTACCGCTTGCTTGCTACGCTTTCCTGACTGACAGAATACCAGTATTTTTTTCTGATCGAATTCAGGCATTTTACGCATGAGCATTGATAATGGAATCTGCTTATACTCAAAGTCTGGTTCCGGATACTCCCCAAACTCCCGAACGTCAATGACCAGCACATCATTCGATTTCCTCAATTGCTCAAAGCTATCCGAATCAATTTCTTCTAAGTTTGATGCAACATTGCAAAACCATTCATAGTTGGTGTTTACAAATTCTGCATTACTCGTAGGGCCTGCAGCTACCAAATTCTTTGTTGATGCCAGTGAAATGGTATAGCTTTCTGCGGTGAGCGATTGGTAGATGAGTAACTTATTTATCAGTGGTTTGCCAATTCCGGTGATAAGTTTGATGACTTCGGCAGCCTGCATAACGCCGAGGGTTCCAGGCAGGACGCCCAGTACTCCTGCCTCATTGCAATCTGGCGCATCAGCCGCGGAAGGTGGACTTTCAAAAAGATCCCTGTAATTAGTTTTCAAACCAGCCTCTCCTTCTACATTGAATACGGCTAGCTGTCCTTCATACTGGAATACAGCAGCAAATACAAGGGGTTTATCCAGCAGGACACAAGCATCATTCACCATGTACCGAGTAGCGAAATTATCCGAGCCATCAACGATAATGTCATAATCCTTAAACAAACCAAGTGCATTATGATTATCTAAACGCAACAAATGTGTAATAATCTGGATTTCTGGATTTAACTCGGAAATACGTTCTGCCGCGAGAACTGCTTTCTTT
>DCLG01000027.1:0-1352 GCA_002320935.1 Pedobacter sp. UBA1654
AAAAACAACCTTACTCCACAACTTTCTGACTTGATCCCAAATCTTGTCTAACCAGTAACTACGTACTTGCGCAAAGTTTCTAAGTTCTGGATTGCGCTGCCCATGGTATTATTGAAGTATACATATACGACTTTCCCTTCTTCAAGCCAGTCCTTGATATAAAAAGCATATTCAGCAAGAAATTGGTCTTCATAACTGCCGCGGTAATTACCCCCTGGCCCATGAAATCGAACATATACAAAATCTTTCGCTGATTCGGTAAGTGCAGTTCCTTCGGTCAGCTTGTCGTGCAGCACTAAGCCCATGTCTAAAGCATCGAGCATATCATAGGTATCTGTTTGATACCAGGTCTGATGACGGAATTCCACCGCTACCTTCCAGGCTTGTTCCGGATCTGCTTGTCGCACCTGCAATAGTAACTGTTCCAGTTCCCGCATGTGTATTGGTTTAATGCTTCCTGGAAACTGGATTAACAAACTACCTTTTTTATCTCCTGCAGCGGCGATACGCTCGAAGAAATGATGAATGTGCTCGGACTGAAATACCAACCCTTTGCCATGCGTGATCTCTCTCCAGAGCTTAAAGGTGAACTTAAAATCATCTGGTGTATCTGCAGCCCATTTAGCTACAGTAGATGCCATAGGGACTTTATAAAACGAGCTGTTGATTTCAATGCTGTTAAAGAGCGAACCATAATAACAAAGACGGCTTTTTGATTTAAACTCCTCAGGATAATGTTCCTTATTTGGCACGGGAAGCAATAAGCCGCTTGTGCCCGTATAAAAGTTTGATTCATTCATGCTGGTCAATAAACAGCTACGCTACCAAAAAGTTGTATTGTAATGCAACCATAATCATTCACGACCACGCTCATCGTTATGGTCTGTTGCCTTTTCGCGCTGAACCTCCTTAATGACGAGCTTATCAATAGTAAGTGTGCCGATTTTTAGATCCTTGATTATCGCACGCTTTACTATCAATCCTGCAATAGCTACGGCACCCACTGCAACTGCGCCCAAGGCTAATGCACCCATTGCTGATGCCCCAATCGCGGTGGTGCCAACCGCCGAAGCGCCAATAGCCTTTGCGCCGGTCGCCACGGCACCTTCCGCCTTTGCTCCGGTAAGTTTACTAAACGAACTACTCAGTATTTTCATGTCAAATCAGTTTGCATCAGAAAAGCAAAAATGACACCAAAGCATTTGAGTTTCAAGACAAGCACTTTCTAAACGGATGCACTAAAAGATCATAACAACCATAGATTAAGCGCACATGAAAGGCAGATGAAACGCACATGATATCTGTACCTGATGTGCGTTTCATGTGGGGTTGATGTGGGTTTCATGTGTGTT
>DCLG01000027.1:1384-15408 GCA_002320935.1 Pedobacter sp. UBA1654
GAAAATGAAGCTGTGCTTCAAACCCTTATATTGCAATTGAAAAGCACAGTTCCACTAAATTGACCAAACATATTATGGATGTTAAAAAGCGCTTCTTATTCCTGTTTCTCAGTTGCAATGCTGCCATTGCCCAAAAAATGGATCCACAACAACATGCATCTGCTAAATATGAAACGGTTATAGACTCAACTTCGTTTAGCAGCGCCAATGCTTTCAAGGAGCACTGGAATAATTTTTATCCCTGGGGAACGGATCATAATGGTTCCGCCAGAATGTATAAGAAGCAAATCATCCTGAAAGAAGGCGTCCTGGAGCTGAAAGCTACCAGATTGAAGAAAAATGAAGGTAAAAGCAGGCTTGATCCATATCTCCCGATTAATTATCATTCTGGCGCGGTACATGCCAAACATCAGATTGCCACTACCAGGGAATATCCCGAGTATGTTGTCTCCGGTGAGTTTAAAGCGCCAATTGCTGCAGGGACATGGCCAGCGTTCTGGCTAACTGCGGTTGATGGCTGGCCGCCGGAAACTGATATCCTGGAGTTTAAAGGTGACGATGTGAACTGGCAAAATACTTTCATTACGCCGAAAGAGGTCAGCACCATTAAAAAAAGTATTCCTGATGCACATCAGCAGTGGCATTCCTATACGGCTGTGCTGCAACGTATAGACGAAGAAAGGACAAAGATTACCTACTACATTGATGGTGAAAAGATGGGTACGCACGACAGCAATTTTACAAACAAGCCGCTCTGGCTCATCGTTAACTTACAAATGGAAGGTTCTTCCGGGCCCGCGGGACCGGAGCAGGAAACAGGTTATTACGCAAGAAAAATAACGGTTAAAAGAGTTAAAGTGACGTATTAGCCCTGGAATGATACTGAGAACCCTACATTTTTGAATTAAAACGTACCTGGAAAATCATATGCAGATAAAAATTAAATACCTGTTCACGCTCCTTGTGGCTGTTAGTCTGTTGTCGTGTGCAGACCCTAAAAAAGAGGAGCGAGCCGATAATCTTGACCAGAAAGTTGAAGCAGCCTTTAAATTAGCAGCTGTTCAGTATACCTATCTGGGCAGCCGCACGCCAGCAGGTCGCTATCCTAAGACGTATCATGACGAAACTGATTCGCTGGAGACCAGTGATTCTGGCTGGTGGTGCAGCGGCTTCTACCCTGGAACGCTTCTCTATCTGGATGAGGCCAGGCAAAGTCCTGATTTGAAAAAACAAGCTTATGCTGCTTTGAAAGGATTAGAAAAGGAACAATTCAATGAATCGACGCATGATCTGGGCTTCATGATGTTTTGTAGCTTTGGCAACGCCAACCGGCTCGAACCAAGGCCCGCTTACGACACCATACTTTTAAACAGCGCTAAGTCTTTGGCCAAACGCTACAATGCCAAAGCTAAAAGCATCAAGTCCTGGGATAGTGCACCCTGGAACAAGGCTGGTGCTGACGAGATTCCTGTGATCATAGATAACATGATGAACCTGGAGTTGCTGTTCTGGGCTTCAAGATTCAGTGGTGACAAACGTTTCTACAACATCGCCCTCAACCATGCGAATACAACCATGAAGAACCACTTCCGAAATGATTTTAGTTCTTTTCATGAAGTGATCTACAACAAAAACACCGGAGCCGTAGTAAAGCAAATTACCAATCAGGGTGCTGCAGACAGCTCGGCTTGGGCACGCGGACAAGCATGGGGCCTTTATGGTTTTGTGGTCATGTACCGGGAAACGAAAGATGAAAAATATCTGCATCAGGCAGAAAACATAGCCGACTTCATTTTAAACCATCCTAACCTGCCGGAAGATAAAATTCCCTTTTGGGATTTCAATGCACCGAATATCCCAAATGCACTGCATGATTCATCAGCCGCAGCCATCATTGCTTCCGCATTGTTTGAACTCAGTACCCATGCTTCGGGTGCCAAAGCTGCGGGCTATCGAAAAGATGCAGAATTTATGTTAGATAATCTGTTGACACCCCACTATCTGGCATCGCCAAAAACCAATGGCGGCTTTCTGTTGATGCATGGTGTTGGAAACATGCCAAACCAAACGGAAGTGGATATGCCGTTAAGTTATGGCGACTATTACCTTGTGGAAGCTATGCTGCGGTACAAAAAAATGCAGGGAAAATGAAACATATAAATAGCCCGATTTTCTTGCTAAGTATGTTAACTACTGTGCTGTTTTCCTGTAAAGCCATGAAGCAGCAGGCTGATGTGAGCGTGATGAATACACTTGAGTTCCCACGTAAAGAAATCACATCGGTTAAAAAGGAACAACTACCTGCAGGGCTGAGAAACAAAACGGAGCAGGACATTCGGATTAAAGACAAACGTTCCGGCAAACTGCTGTTGCTACAGTGGTTGGACAACAATCAGGATGGAATATCTGATGAGCTGCTGTTTCCCTCGGAGGTTGGTGCGAAATCAACTTCAAAATATCTTCTTTTCCTAAATCCTGAGCTGCCACTGCCGGAAAGTAACGTAAGCACCTATTCCCGGTTTGTGCCGGAACGTACTGACGATTACACCTGGGAAAACGACAAGGTTGCTTTCCGGGTGTATGGGCCAGACGCCCAACAGCGAACAGAACAAAAACGAGAAAATGGTACACTTTCAAGTGGCGTAGATCTTTGGCTGAAAAGAACTGATCAGCTCGTCATAAACAAATGGTACAAAGGGTATCTTAGTGATCCATCGTTTTACCATACCGATCGCGGTGAAGGCTATGATCCCTACCATGTAGGGGCAAGCAGGGGGGTAGGCGGCTCTGGCATATGGCTGGAAGACAGTCTGCATGTTTCCAAGAACTTCATCAGCTACAAAACCATTGCCGTTGGACCACTCCGAACCGTGTTCGAATTGGATTATGCGCCCTGGAGCAAGTATGGACTTCGGGAAACCAAAAGAATTTCGCTCGACCTTGGCAGCAACTTCTCGAAGTTCGATGTTATGCTCCATGCGGATCAGCAAATTCCGAACTACACGCTTGGGATCACCTTACACAAGAACGAAGGTGATGCAAAGCTGAACGAGCAGAAAGGTTATTTCCGTCATCAGGAGCTGATCGATGACGCTTTCCTGGGCGAGGGTATTGTCCTAGATCCCGGCATCATTGAACGGGCATTCGTACATCAATCTAGAACTCCGGACCAAGGTAATCTCTTGATTCTGACACGCCCTGCTAAACAGATCACGTATTATGCGGGCTTTGCATGGGAAAAAAGTGGGCAGGTACGTTCCGGTGCCGACTGGGACGAGATGCTTAAAAAGCAGGCTAAAATTGTTGCACATCCTTTAGTTGTAACGGTTAATTAATCCAATATGAACATCAATAAGAATCCTATGACCAAATCAGAAACCCGATATGCACATCATCCATCAGATGTAAAAAACTATACCACAGAAGCGCTTCGTGCACATTTTTTGATTCCAGGTCTGTTCGAGATCGACACGATAAATCTTGTTTATACGATGTACGACAGGTTAATTGTAGGCGGTGTGCTTCCGGTAAGTAAGTCTTTAAATCTCGAAACCATAGCGGAACTGAAGTCTGAAAACTTCCTGGACAGAAGGGAACTGGGTATAATTAACGTGGGCGGAGCAGGGCAGGTAAAAGTAGATGGGATTGTTTATGAACTGGCGAAGAAAGAAGCACTGTATGTTGGACGAGGTGCAAAGCAAGTCCTTTTTGAACGCTGTGGAGAGGAACAGNNATTCGGCACCAGCACATCGAAGCTATCCTACAAAAAAAATCGGGAAGGCAGATGCTGAAGTGATCCAGCTTGGTGATCAACAATATGCGAACCGGCGTACATTGAACAAACTCATTGTGAATAGCATCGTAGAAACCTGTCAGCTGCAGATGGGGCTAACGGAGCTTCATCCGGGTAATGTATGGAACACCATGCCTGCACATACACATAACCGCAGGATGGAAGCATATTTCTACTTTGATCTGGAGGCGGGACAAACCATTAGTCATTTTATGGGGCAACCCAATGAAACCAGGCACCTCTTCGTGCATAACCATCAGGCCATAATTTCGCCCGAATGGTCAATACACTCGGGCGTTGGTACAAGTAATTACAGTTTTATCTGGGGCATGGCCGGAGAAAACCTGGATTACGGCGATATGGATGGCATTACTGCGGCTGAGCTGCGGTAAATTGCTTGATCATATCATCCAGGATTGCTTTACCAAGGCCCACCCGGTTTGCATATTCAAGGCATAATGCATATTCCTTGTCATGTATGCTACCGTCCTGTGTCATCATTTGCACAAGTGTTTGTAGTTCTAGCGTTTTCTGTAAACCATCTTCTGGAATCACAAACGTAAGCACACCCAGGTTGTCTGCCATTGGCATGACTTCATCGGCCGAAAGGCCTAACCTGTTTCCAATGGAGAGCAACAGATCGCTTTCGTCTTTTTCCAGAACCTTGTCTGCTGCGGCTACTAAAACCAGGTTCTGGTAAAATGCCAGTTTCTTTTGTGGTGTATTTAACACTTCTTCTAATGATCGTGTATTTTGCATAGGATAAATCTTGATGTATGGCTCAATAACAAAGTTCTTGCCCTAATGGATTTATTTATTTATTGGAAGGTACTGGGCGCAGATGCAGAATCAAGCTGCTAAGATCCTGTACATTACGTTAAAACGACCATGATCGTGTAAAAGTTACACTTACTGGCCCTGGCATTTAAAAGGCCTTTCCAAGGTAGCTAAGGTCTTGTAAATGAATGTTTTTATTGTATTACCAAACTTTTAAAAACCCGGCAGCTGGCTTAGCAGTTTCAAAAAAATAACGTTAATAAATTTTTAATTATATATTTGCAAGCATTGCTGGAATGTGCAAACCTATGCTAATTAGTGCATTAGCCACCTTCCTGCTTAAGATTTTGAACAAGCCTCGCTAGAATGGCACATAGGCAATTAAATTAAAAAGAAACCCGAATGCTAAATTTTGTTCTCTTTGGCCCACCGGGTGCAGGTAAAGGCACCCAATCAGAAAAATTGATCGACAAGTATCAATTAGTTCACATCTCCACAGGCGATCTTTTCAGATCACATATTAAGAATCAAACGGCCTTAGGACAGAAAGTAAGCGCATTGATCGCAGAAGGTCAATTGGTTCCAGATGGTATTACCATAGATATGCTGGAAGAAGAAGTGAACAAGAACCCGGAAGCTAAAGGGTTTATTTTTGACGGATTTCCACGCACCATTCCTCAGGCAGTTGCATTGGACGAATTTTTGGAGAAGAAAGGCACATCTATCTCAGGTGTCATCGCTCTGGACGTTGATCAGGAAGAGTTGAAAAAGCGTGTGGCACAACGTCAGAAAGAATCCGGCAGGGTAGATGATCAGGCCGATAAGATCCAAAAACGTATTGAAGAATATTTTACCAAGATTGTTCATGTACTGCCTTACTACGATGAACAGAAAAAACTAAAAAAAATCAACGGCATTGGAAGTATTGAAGGCATTTTCAATGAAATCAGCGCAGTTGTAGATCAATACTAATAAAATTATACCTTCAAATAGCGGGATAGATTTAATTCGTCCCGCTATTTGCATTTCTTATCTTTGCGCAATCATGCCATAAGGCATGTTGTAGCGGCTGATTTCAGAAGCCATCATTTCCCATTTAATATCAATAAATATGTCACAGGGTTCCAATTTCGTAGATTATGTAAAAATATGCTGCCGTTCAGGTAAAGGTGGACCGGGTTCTGCGCACTTACACCGGGATAAGATGACCTCTACAGGTGGTCCCGACGGCGGTGACGGCGGGCGTGGTGGACACATTATCCTGAAAGGTAATCCACAGTTCTGGACCTTGCTGCACTTGAAGTATCGTAAGCATATTATTGCTGAAGATGGCATGAGCGGCTCAAGTTCAACATCTACCGGGAAATCGGGTAAAGATGAAATACTTGAGGTGCCACTTGGAACCATTGCGAAAGATGCGGAAACTGGTGAAGTGCTTTTCGAGATCACAACGGAAGGAGAGACCAGGATTCTTACGGCAGGTGGCCGTGGCGGACTTGGTAACTGGCACTTTAAATCTTCAACATTACAGACGCCGCGTTTTGCACAGCCTGGTGAAGCAGGCACTGAACGTTGGGTAGTACTTGAATTGAAGGTGTTGGCAGATGTGGGCCTGGTAGGATTCCCGAATGCTGGAAAATCAACTTTATTGTCGGTAGTCTCTGCTGCGAAGCCTGAGATTGCAGATTATGCATTTACAACACTGGTACCTAATCTGGGTATCGTATCTTACCGTGGAGACAAGTCCTTCGTCATGGCCGATATTCCTGGTATTATTGAGGGGGCATCAAAAGGCAAAGGACTAGGCTATCGCTTCCTGCGTCACATTGAACGGAACTCTGTGTTATTGTTCATGGTGCCTGCGGACACAAACAGAAGTATTACTGAAGAATATGAGATCCTGAAACGGGAGCTTAAAGCATATAATCCTGAACTGATGCAGAAACCGCATATTCTGGCGGTAACTAAATCCGATATGCTGGATGAAGAGTTGATGAATGAAATGAAAGCGGACCTGCCGCCAAACATTCCATCTATTTTCATTTCTTCTGTAGCACAGAAAGGGCTTATTGAATTAAAAGATATGCTTTGGCGTGCTATTGAAGGCTAGGTTAGCTGATCAAGCGCATTAAGGATAACTTTACATACCTTCCTGATCTCAGCTTCTGTAATCACTAAAGGCGGTGCGATGCGCATCGCCGTTTCACAGTGTAGAAACCAATCGATCACCAAACCTTCCTCACTACAAAGCTGGCTAACCTTTTCTACTTGCTGGAAGCTGTCCAACTGCATGCCAAGCATCAGGCCCATGCCTCTAATCTCCTTGATCTTCGGATGGACAAGCAAGTCCCGGAACAAGGCTTCCTTTTCAAATACCGGTAGAACGAGTTGTTCCTCCAACACGACTTCAAGCCCTGCGAGCCCTGCTGCGCAGGATACAGGATGCCCTCCAAAGGTTGTGATATGTCCTAAAATTGGATTTTCCGCTAGCAGGCCCATCACTTTCTTGTCCGCAATGAATGCGCCAATCGGCATACCACCGCCAAGTGCCTTAGCGAGCAGTAATACGTCTGGAACGATGCCGTAGTGTTCAAAGGCAAACAATTTTCCGGTACGTCCGAAAGCCGCCTGTATTTCATCTAAAATCAGTAATGTACCCGTCTCGTCGCAACGTTGTCGCAGTTTCTGCATATAATGCAGATCTGCAACACGAATACCTGCCTCTCCCTGTAAGGTTTCCATGATCACGCAGGCAGTTTCCGTTGTTATCTGTTCCAGATCTGCTTCTCTATTAAAGTGGATAAAGCTAACGTCTGGTAGTAATGGGCGGTATTTTTGTTTAAACTCCTCATTCCCCATAACGCTCAGTGCGCCATGCGTACTGCCGTGATAAGAGTTTTTGCAAGATATAATCTTACTTCTGCCGGTATAACGCTTGGCAAGCTTTAGTGCCCCTTCAGTGGCTTCTGCTCCGGAGTTCACGAAATACACATTATTCAAACTTGATGGCAGTACAGACACCAGCTTTTCTGCAAACTTTACCATCGGTGTTTGCACATATTCACCGTAAACGGTAACGTGGAGGTATTTATTAAGTTGGTCCTGTATTGCAGCGAGTACCCGCGGGTGCCGGTGACCGATGTTGCTAACTGCAAATCCAGATACCAGGTCTATATATGCTTTCCCGTTTGTATCATACAGATAAATACCTTCTGCCCGCTCGATTTCTAACATCTTTGGCGTCGTAGAGGTTTGTGCGTTGTTCAACAAAAAAAGCTGTTTGTTACTGATCATGAGTATAGAATAGGGCTACAAAATTAGGAAACTATTTAAACTATGAATTGTTATCCGCATAGATTAAACTTAGCCCAATGTCAAAATTCAGTGAACTAATAAAATCGGAGAAGCCTGTACTGGTTGATTTTTCTGCTGAATGGTGCGGTCCATGTAAAATGATGGCACCTATATTACAACAATTGAAGGGGATGATCGGCGACAGCGCGACCATTTTGAAGGTGGATGTAGATCGGAACCCGGATGTATCGAATCTCTACCGCATTCAGGGTGTTCCTACCTTGATACTATTTAAAAATGGCGAAATTAAATGGCGCCAGTCGGGAGTAGTA
This sequence comes from Pedobacter sp. UBA1654, assembly GCA_002320935.1. Lineage (GTDB taxonomy): Bacteria > Bacteroidota > Bacteroidia > Sphingobacteriales > Sphingobacteriaceae > Pedobacter. The sequence goes on from DCLG01000027.1 coordinate 9,581, forward strand.
CAGGCAAGCCAGCTTAAGTCGGTTATAGATGCCGCACTTTAGGTAGGTATCTATAGTCTGAGCAGCCTGCTGTTGTACAACTCCTTTTTTGGCCACGTTAAGCGGCCTGGATGGCTTGTTTTTGCCGGTCCAGATCTCTGAGTCTGTTCTCTTTTTTGGCGAGCTCTGACTGTGCATCTGACAGTTTCTTTTGTGCATCCTGAAGCTTTTCATTTGCTTCTCTGGAGTCCTCAGCATCGTCCTTCGCATCATCTGCCTTAGATTTAGCTTTTTTGATCTGTTTTAGATTGCCACTAGTGGCTGTAGCAGCCTGTCTTCTGCTTTCTTCTAGGGATTCACGTGATTTGGCTTCTGCTTTTTGTGCTTTGGCTTCGAGCACAGGAATATCACTGCGCAGCTTGTTAATATCCCCTTGCAGATTTACAACTTCACGCAACAATACACGATATTCCTTATTTAGGTTAACGGTATCTGCAGCAGTCGTATACGTTTTAGGTGAGCAACTGTAAAAGAATGCGCTCAGGAAGAGTGCAATAGGTAATAGGTAGATGATCTTTTTCATACCACTATAAACCAATAACCATGCCTTTTTGATTTAAAGGCATGGTTACAATGGCGTTACATATTTCTACGGTATTGTCCGCCAACCTCATAAAGGGCATGAGAAATCTGTCCAATGGAACAATATTTACATACTTCCATCAGCTCCTGAAAGATGTTTTTTCCGGCAACTGCACTAAGCTGTAAGGCTTTAAGTAGTTCTGCAGACTTCTCCGCGTTTCGGGTTTGAAAGTTCTCCAGTGCGCTGATCTGGAATTGTTTTTCCTCCTCTGTTGCCCGGATAACTTCCGCAGGTACAATAGTAGGAGAGCCGTTTTTATTTAAAAACGTGTTTACGCCGACGATTGGATAGTCGCCGTTATGCTTTAATGTTTCATAATGCAGGCTCTCTTCCTGTATTTTGCCGCGCTGGTACATGGTTTCCATAGCGCCCAGCACGCCTCCGCGATCATTAATGCGTTTAAATTCCGTCAACACGGCTTCTTCAACAAGGTCTGTTAATTCCTCTATGATGAAAGCACCTTGTAAGGGATTCTCGTTTTTAGCGAGTCCAAGTTCGCGGTTGATGATCAGCTGGATGGCCATAGCTCTTCTAACTGATTCTTCCGTCGGCGTGGTTATGGCTTCATCATAGGCGTTGGTATGTAGTGAATTGCAATTATCATAAATCGCATATAAGGCTTGCAACGTTGTTCTGATGTCATTGAAGTCAATCTCCTGCGCATGTAGTGAACGACCGGAAGTTTGAATATGATACTTCAATTTCTGAGAGCGATCATTACCCTTGTATTTATTCTTGATGGCTTTCGCCCATATTCTTCTTGCTACGCGGCCGATCACCGCGTATTCCGGATCCGTTCCGTTAGAAAAGAAGAAGGAGAGGTTCGGTGCAAAGTCATCGATGTGCATGCCTCTGCTCAGGTAATACTCCACGAATGTGAAGCCGTTGCTCAAAGTAAAGGCAAGTTGTGAAATCGGATTGGCCCCAGCTTCCGCAATGTGGTATCCGGAGATGGAAACGGAATAAAAGTTTCTTACTTTTTCATCGATAAAGTACTTCTGGATGTCACCCATCATTCGCAAGGCAAACTCTGTGGAGAAGATGCAGGTATTCTGCGCCTGATCTTCTTTCAGGATATCTGCCTGGACTGTTCCACGGACAGTACTGATGGCATAGGCCTTAATTTTCGCATATACCTCTGCCGGTAGAACCTGATCACCAGTTACCCCCAGCAGCATCAAGCCTAATCCGTCATTACCTTTCGGAAGTTCACCCTGGTAAACCGGCCGCTCCATATTTTTCTCTTTGTAGATCTGCTCGATCCGTGCTTGTACTTCTGCTTCAAGACCGTTCTCTTTAATGTACTGCTCACATTGCTGATCGATAGCGGCATTCATGAAAAAGCCAAGCAGCATTGGTGCCGGACCGTTGATGGTCATGGATACTGAAGTAGAAGCTTTACATAGGTCAAAACCGGAGTATAACTTCTTTGCGTCATCCAGTGTGGCAATGCTGACACCTGAGTTTCCAATCTTGCCGTAGATGTCCGGTCTGATGTGAGGATCCTCTCCATAGAGCGTCACAGAGTCAAAAGCGGTGGACAAACGGTGTGCAGGCTGTCCCAGTGACACATAATGGAACCTTTTGTTGGTTCGCTCCGGTCCACCTTCTCCTGCAAACATACGTGTTGGATCTTCACCTTCCCGCTTCAATGGGAACACACCGGCAGCATAAGGGAATGCACCTGGCACATTTTCGGTGAGCAGCCAACGCAGGATATCTCCCCAGTCGTTGAATTTAGGTAGGGAAACTTTCGGTACTTTTATGTTGGAAAGGGAGGTGTAGAATAACGGTTGTTTAATCTCCTTGTCCCGCACTTTATAGATAAAATGCTCTTGTTTGTATTGTTCCAGCGTTTCTGGCCATTCACGAAGCAGTCTTCTGCAACTGCCGTCCAGTTGTTCTTCAAGGTGGTTATACACGTCCTGCAAGCCTGCATTCAGTGTGCCGCTGGCATTTGCAGGTAGATCTTCAGCGGGAAGGTCCATTACACCTTTGAGCTGGTACAGCTTTCTGGCGATGGTGCTTTGCTGCTGTACCCATTCATTATATGCTGTGCTTGCTTCGGCAATTTCCGCGAGGTAGCGCGTACGGTCTGGTGGGATGATATAGATTTTTTCAGATTGTGCGGCGGTAGTTAGGTTTTGCGCATCATAGTCTGTCCCTGTCACCGATTTAATCTTGTCCATCAAAGCCGTAAACAGGTTATTCATACCTGGATCATTATACTGAGAGGCCATGGTTCCGAAGACCGGTATGCTGTCATCTGCTGCTTCAAACAGGTTATGATTGCGCTTGTATTGCTTACGCACATCCCGCAAAGCATCGAGCGCACCGCGTTTATCAAATTTATTGATTGCGACCAAATCTGCGAAGTCGAGCATGTCGATCTTTTCCAGCTGTGTGGCAGCACCAAATTCTGGTGTCATCACATATAAAGAAACATCGCAATGTTCGGTTATTTCGGTGTCAGACTGACCGATGCCGGATGTTTCCACTATGATCAGATCATATCCTGCAGCTTTACAGATGTCGATACTTTCCTGTACGTTCCTGGAGAGTGCCAGGTTCGCTTGCCTGGTGGCTAATGAACGCATGTATACCCGCGGATTGTTGATGGCGTTCATCCGGATCCGGTCACCCAACAATGCACCTCCGGTTTTCCGTTTAGAAGGATCTACAGAGATGATAGCGATGGTTTTATCTTTTACTTCAAGTAAGAACCTTCTCACCAGTTCATCCACCAGAGAGGATTTACCTGAACCGCCGGTACCCGTGATGCCGAGTACAGGTGCATGTTTTGAGGCAGAAAGTTTCTTAAGTTCGTCAACAAAGGACTGACTGCCTTCAGGATCATTTTCAGCTACGGTGATAGCGGAGGCAATGCTTTTAACGTTCTTCGATTCTATATCCTGAAGTGTTCCAGGGATCGTTGTGGCGGTCACAAAGTCTGTTTCCTGCAGCATGTGGTTGATCATGCCCTGCAGCCCCATCTTCCGGCCATCATCTGGCGAGTATATTTTGATGATGCCATACTGCTCAAGTTCCTCAATTTCCTGGGGCAGGATCACACCGCCACCACCACCGAAGATCTTGATGTGCGTAGCACCCCGTTCCTGCAGTAAGTCGTACATGTATTTAAAATATTCAAGGTGCCCTCCTTGATAGGAGGTCATGGCAATACCCTGCACATCTTCCTGAATCGCACAGTTTACGACCTCATCTACCGATCGGTTGTGGCCAAGGTGAATGACTTCAGCACCGGAGGACTGAAGTATCCTCCGCATAATATTAATGGTAGCATCATGCCCGTCGAAAAGTGCAGCTGCGGTGACGAAGCGGATTTTATGCTGTGGTTTATAAATTTGAATTTGTTCCATAAAGGAGATTTATATTTGGCCAGTAAAGTTAATAAAAAAATAAAGCCGCAGATTCTGCGGCTTTATCTGATTCGATTCTCATTTTGCTTTATTTCATATGAAAATGCTAATTNNAATTGTCTGTCAACTCGGTAATCGGTTGTCCTACTGAACCATTTGGCATTTGAATTTGCAGCATGGCTGCAATAGTAGGGGCAATGTCGGACATATGATATGGTTTGTTGGTTTTGCCTGGCTTAACTTTCCAACCCATGAATACTGCAGGGATATGCGTGTCGTACGGATTCCATGAACCGTGTGTCGTTCCTGTATGCCCACCATCAAACCAGTTCGCATTCAGGATAAAGTAAACATCGCCACTGCGACGAGCATTATATCCGTTCGCAATACGATCTTTCAGTAATGCAGGCAAGGTTGCTTCATTCAGCTCAGTAATATCAACCGCATTCAGCACACCATTTTGTTGCTTTAAAAACTTGATCGTGGTTTTTTTCATGTCTTCAAAGTCTACATCAGCTTTCTCGATTTCAGGCTTGTTGTAGATCACCTGATTGTTCATTACGCGCAAGACGCTTTTTTGAATCTTAAACTCTTTCTCCAGCACCTGATTCAATCCGGCAGCAAGTTCTCTATTGCTTACAACACCGCCCGGCATTTTGTTTTCTTCCATAAACTTAGGTACGTGTGCAGCACCATGGTCAGCAGAAAGGAAGAAGAGGTAATTGCCTTTACCGACGGTTTTGTCCAGATAACTAAAGAATGCTTCCAGGTCCTTATCTAATCTCAGGTAAGTGTCTTCCACTTCGATAGAATTTGGACCAAACTGGTGACCAACATAGTCAGGTGATGAGCAGCTCACAGCAAGGAAATCCGTATTCCCGTCCTGGCCCATTCGTTCTTTTTCAATAGCAAGTTTGGCCATGTCAAGGGTCATGGTATTTCCAAATGGCGTGCTTCTGATCAGATCGTAGTTCTTATTAATGGCATCGGTTAACTTATGAGGAAATGATGAGTTGTTTTCACCTTTGAACCGGCCTTCATAAGCTTTCTCATCGGATGTACTTTGCGTGTAAGTATCAATCGGGTACAAAGTCTCCCAATTCTTCTCATAGAACTTGTTCTGGTGTTTTGCGTTATTGTATGTCTCCACCCATGATGGCAGCTGCTGCATGTAGTAAGTGCTGGTAATCCAGTTACCATTAGCACCGTCATACCAATACGCCGCATTGGCAGAGTGCCCTGCAGGAAGGATCGATCCTCTGTCTTTCATGGATATGCCGATAACCTTGCTCTTGAAGTTTGTTGCCAACCTTAACTCATCTGTGATGGTGGTTGTCAGCATATTTCTTGGCGACATCTCTCCGGCATCGGTTGTGGTACCAACGGATTTTACGGAACGGTCTTCAGTACAGTAAACGTCACGTTGTAATTCCGGGTCATACCAGTTGTTTCCGATAATTCCGTTGATTGCAGGAACAGAACCCGTATAAACGGAGGCATGTCCGCATGCTGTGTAACTTGGCAGATAGGAAATCATTGTGTTCTCGGCTGAGAAGCCTTCATTGATCAACCTCTTAAAACCGCCTTTGGTATAACGGTCATAGTACCTGTAAAGGTAATCCCAGCGCATTTGGTCGACCACAAGGCCAACCACCAGTTTCGGTCTTTCTAATGTTGTACCAGCTTGTTTCTTAGAAGCAGCATTGGAATTGTTTCGCTGTGCATGAACGGTTGGACTCAGCAGAATCAATGCTGTCAGGATCAGGTATATTTTTCTCATTGTATAAACTTAATTGGATAAAGGTATAAACTATGTTCACCTAAAT
>DCLG01000027.1:15486-34315 GCA_002320935.1 Pedobacter sp. UBA1654
GCCGCTAGTGCAGAGCTAACCTCGTTAAATGCAAGTCCTTGCAGCTGGTAAACGGAAGCCTGTTCCTGCAAAGATGTCACAGGTAGTGCCCTTTCCAGGTCTGGTTGTGTGAAATAGTAGATAGCGTGTTTAGGTAAAAGTGCCAGGATCTTCGAAATATCCTTGTCTTTCACCATGCCGAAAATGAAATGCAACCTTGCATGGGGTGTCGCAGCAATGTTTTTAAGTACCTCTGTAATGCCCGCAACATTGTGGCCCGTGTCGCAGATCAATAACGGCTTTTCGCTCAGCGTCTGCCAGCGGCCTTGCAGTCCGGTANNAAAAGCTTCATAAACATGGGACTGTTCGATCTTAAAACCAGCTGCATTCAGCTGTTCTACTGCAGCGATTACTGCCGGGATATTATACTTCTGGTAATGACCACTAAGGTCCAACACCAGGTCTTTGTAAACCAGTTCATCACCTTTATATACAGAGAGCATAAGCTGATTTGATGCATTGCGAAGATCCTCAATCCGATATTTTTGAGATGCGAACTGAAGCGTCGTACCTGCTTCTGCTGCTTTAGCAATGAAAACCGCTTTAGTTTCGGCTGCATATTCTCCAACGATCGCAGGAACACCTGGTTTGATGATTCCTGCTTTCTCAAAGGCAATTTCCGGAAGCGTATCCCCTAATATATTCGTATGATCGAGGCTGATGTTGGTAATGAGCGAAAGCTCAGGATGAATGATATTTGTTGAATCCACCCTGCCACCCAGTCCAACCTCAATGATGGCCACGTCAACTTCTTCAATCGCGAAATAAGAGAAAGCCATCGCTACGGTGACTTCAAAAAAGGAAGGTTGAATCTTTTCGATGATCTTCAGCTGTTGTTTGACGAATGCCGTTACGAAAGATTTAGGTGCCATTTTTCCATTGATGCGAATTCGCTCACGGAAATCTTTGAGATGGGGGGAGGTGTACAAGCCGGTTTTGTAGCCGGCTTTTTGAAGTATCGCAGCAAGCATGTGGGAGGTAGAGCCCTTGCCGTTTGTGCCGGCAACATGTATGCTTTTAAAGGTATCCTGAGGGTTCCCAAGGCTTTCACAAAGTGCCAGGGTATTTGTTAAATCTTTTTTAAGCGCTGCTTCTCCGATTTTGGTAAACATTGGAAGTTTACTGTAGAGGAAATCCAGTGTCTCTGTATAGTTCATGAATTATAAATGAAGGAGAAGATTATTTCACCTTGAAGTTGAATATTACTACGCCAACCTGCACGTCAGGAGCATTTTCACTTTGATTCAGACGTGCGCCCATAACTGCGTCCTTACATTTCTGCCAAAGCTCACGATCGTTTAAGGTTGTGCCTTTTACACCTGGAACAGCATTGATAACGATGCCTTGTTTGTTAATAGATATACGCACAGCAATTTTACCTGTTTTCTGTCCATCATCCTGAGGGGTAACCAGATTGGTGAAGCGTCTTAGTGCAATCGGCGTTTCTCCGAAACCCGATCCACCTTCACCGTAATTATTGGATAGGGGATCTCCATTGATACTGCCCTGGTTGCCAGGCGTACTGCCAGTACCATCGCCTTTGCCCGTTCCGGTACTTTTCTTGCCTTTGTACAATGCATTTTGATTGATTGTAGGCGTTGCAGGCTTTTCTTCTGCAGCTGCCGTTGGCGCTGCGGTACTCGTGGATTTTTTGGTGTTTACCGCTACAGCTTCTTCAGTTGATTGGGTCTGGATCTCTTTAGCACTGGATTCCACAACACTCTTGGTAGGTTCCTGCGGTACTGGAACAACCTTATCAGGCATTTCATTGTTGGCATTCGGATCTGCTGATGGTTCCTCCAAACTTGTGTAATCCGTACCCATACCTTCAACAGAGGTTCCATAGTTTACGACAATACCACCCATCCCTGCTTCTACAGGAGGCTCGAAGGTTCCGATGGCTATGAAAAAGCTTAGCGCAAGAAAAAGCGCCATTATCCCTGTCGAGATGGCAAGCGCTTTTGGGTAATTATTTTCTTCCTCGTGGTAGATCATTATTTCTTCGGTTCTACAGCCAAAACAACTTTCAGCTTCAAGTGATTTGCAACATCAAAAACCTGCATGGTATTCTCAATAGAAACACCTCGCGCAACATATAAGACGATTGTCAGATCCGGAGATGCCTTCTGATAGTTTTCAACTTCAGCCTGCAAAGCTTCCAGGTTAACTTGTTTTTTCTCTACGAAGTACTCCAGTTTCTCACTAATGGAAACGGTAATGGTCTTCTGAGCATTTGATTGCTGACCTGATTCTGATCTCGGCAGCAACAGCTTCACAACCTGTGGATTTACCACGGCAGACGCCAGCAGGAAGAACAACAACAAGAAAAACATGATGTCATTCAGCGCTGATGTATGAACTTCGACTGTTGCTTTATTTCTCTTACGTAAATTCATTATTTACCCGGCTCTTCTAATAGGTCAATAAACTCAATTGAATCCGTTTCCATACGTAGGATGATACGGTCAACCATCATATTCAGGATGTGATAAAGCACATATGCAACGATACCAATTACCAAACCACTTGCTGAAGTAATCATTTTAACATAAAGACCTCCTGATATTGTACCAATTTCGATGGCGCCTTTGATGGATACATCATGGAAGATCTGGATTACCCCAATAATGGTACCCACGAAACCAAGCATCGGTGCAATACCTGCAATGATACCCAGAATATTGATGTTCTTTTCCATTTTGGAAACCTCAAGTTTACCAACGTTTTCAATTGCACCTTCAATCTCTTTAATTGGACGGCCAATTCTTCTAAGGCCTTTTTCAAGCATCCTGCTTAAAGGAGAACGGTTATTTCTGCATACTGTTATGGCATGGTCCAGTTTTCCTTCATGGATATACTGTTTGATTGACAACATTAGATTGGCTTCACTTTTAGAAGCATTTCTGATGGTGATATAACGTTCAACGAATATTACCAATCCTAAGAATGCAAGTAAAGCCAGCGGGATCATCACCCATCCCCCCTGAAATAACAGGTCGATAAAATGGATCTCAGCAGGTGGAGCTGCAATCACCTGGTTTGTCAGGCTTGTGGTATCAGTTAATTGTGTTGCTGTGTCTACGGTACCTTGTAGCAATGTGATCATATTAATGTTGTTTGTTTTTGTAAATGTATAAGCCTTTAATCTTCAATTTTTCAGCTAATCTGTCACGTTCAGCTTTAGCGGTATGCTCGTCTTTCAATGTGGCGATGCTCATTTTTAATCTTTTACCAGGCGCATTCTGCACCACTTTGGCTTTGATACCGCTTCTCTTCATGAGCTCTATAAACCAGCTCGCCTCTTTTTCATTCAGAACGGAAGCGCCAATAACTTCATAGGTTATTACCGTATCTGCTGCCACACGGTTTGTTGGCAATACGGATTTAACACTATCTGTCCCAGGTGCTTTTTCCATCTTCATCTTTGCGGCAGCAAGACTGTCGGCTTGCGCTGCAGAATCCAAGATCTCCTTTTCGCGCGCCACACGGGCAAGGCTATCTGCTTGCTGGGTTCCTGAAGTCACAGCTGGTACTGTAGGTTCCTCGGTGAAGGAACTGGACACCCTTGGATACAGATAATATGCTGCAACACTTAACAGCAGAATTCCAAGAAGGATGAGGGCAACTTTGGTCAGTAGCGAACCACTTTCTGTTGGTCGTTCTTCCTTAATGGTGTAATTAATACGGTTTTCAATTATTGGGCGGCGGATCTCATTCAGAAGCTGTTCATTCGTTTCTTTACCAGGGTTTTCCTCTTCCAACAGGTTCTCTGTAATGATCTGTTCCTGCTTTGTAAGCGGTGCGGCCACTGGTCTTTCTTCCTCTGCAGGTGGTGTTTCCTCAACAACAGTACTTACCGGAATTGTTACCGGGATAACCGGGGTTGCAGGAATTATTGTCACAGGAGGTTCTACTGGTGGCACTTCTTTTACCGATGATTCTTCTTCAACAGGGGGTAAGCCAAAGAAATCGCGACCTGGTTTAAAGTCAGCATTTTGTTCCAGAACAATTGAGCCGCTTTCCAGTCGTAGTCGGCCGATGGGCGACAGGTCCGCATACCCTGTATCATTCAACTGTTGACTGAGGTTTATTGCGAATCGGCTTACCGCATCAGCGGCAACTTCCCGGCTCACATTTTCCTTTGTTACAAGCTCGTCAATCAGTAAACCCGTTTCCGTAATTTCCTTTTTAAAGGCTGTAGTAGATCCTGGAGGCAGGAATGATCTGCTTATGCTATCATATCTGCCCGGAGATTTCTTCTTATAAATGGTTCCAAAGCCATCGATACCGACTTCTTTGTGGAACTGAATCAACCCAGCTACGTACTTTACTATCTCCATCGGGGTAAAAATAAATTATAATTCTATAGTAAGCAATTAATAAGCAAAAAGCACTAGAATGAGTAGGAGATACCTCCAAAGACATTTATACCAATGTTATCGTAGTATAAGAAGCGGCTATTGTTCGTGTTCAGCAGGTTATTAACTTTCAGGAATGCACCAAATTGCTTATTGATTTTATAGTCTGCACCCAGGCCAAGATCAACAAAGCCTTTCATGGTTACGATGTTTTCAATTGAGGGATCAGGAAGCACATATTGTGCTTCTGGCTGGGCGGTATAAAGCTTGGCTTTACTTTCACCCTGCATATACACTGCTGCATTAAAGCTTAGCTGCTCATTAAAGTTAAAGAGCAAATTAGAGCTTAAACGTGCCTGAGGTTTGAACCAGCTTTCGCGCTCAGCAGCCGGCTTGTACTGCTCCATGGTCAACCCTCCGGTCCAGCGTAAAGCGTCGCTTACCTGAACTGTGATCTCCCCATTGATTCCAGTTAGTTTCATGTCACCAAAATCATAGATCACGTCAAACGTGTTCACCGCATTGAAGTTGTTGACATACAAAGGAAGGTCGGTGATCTTTTTATGGTACGCTTTTATTTTATAGCCGAAACCAGGACCGCCTGTACCTTTAATACCTGCTGTAATACTTAATTTTTCGATGGTATTCTGAATTCTGATATTCTGATTCAAAAATGGATTCTCATCTGTAAAAGCTTTTAAGGTGTTCTTGTTCACGTCGCCTTTCAACTCTCCGAAGATTTGCAGATACTCAGGTACCAGGGTGAAGTCGGCAGTCACCAAAGGAAAAATCCTGCTGCTTGAGAATTCACCAAACTCTTGTACAAAGTTAATACCTGCATTGATCTTAACACCGCTTGCCTGTAAACGGATGTAAGGATTTAAACGTAACAGGTTATTGGCAATTTTGACCGTAGCGTTTTTAGTCGATCCAAAGTCAAGGCCTGCAGCAAGCCCCAGGTTAAAGCTTTGAATTCTTTTGTTCAGGTAACCATTAACGGTGATGGCGTTTTCACGTGCCTCATACTTATCACCCCAGAGGTAGCCATTAATTTTTGCCGCATAACTTAAGGCATCTTCATCAGTGCTGTAGCGGTTTACAACTTCGCCTTCTGCTTCAATGAAATTGAAAGCTTGTTTAGCTGGATCAAGGTTAAAATCCGGGCGTGATGGATCCTGTCCGTAAAAGCGCAGGCCATTGCGCTGATAGTTTACACGGCCGCTAAAAGTTGCCTGATCTGTGATGCTTCTACCGAAGACACTTAACTCTTGCTGGTTGAATTTCTGACCCGGCAATTTACCTTCCTGACCAAAATGTCTGAAATAGGCACCCGCCTGCAAGGCTTCATCTTTGCCGGTATTAAGATACGCTTCCAGCAGGGTAGTGGTTGCATTACCAAAGCCGCCTTTCGCATAGTTGTTGATCAGTTCTTCTTCACGGGCTGCCGCAAGTTGCTGTGCCTGAAGTTTGTTGATGTCTGAATTTAATTCCAGTCTTCTGTCTGTCAAGGCATAGTTGAACTTCGCTTTATAATCCACCACATCGTTAAGGTCAGGGCTTCTTCTAAGTTTCACCGCTTCAGCAAGAATCGGTTTGTATGGTCTTACAACTTCAATTTCCTCGTTGATGGTTTTTTCATCGGTCTTTTCAGTTGTTTTAACATCCTGCGCTTGCGCAGCCAGACCTGCGGAACCAACCAGAACCAGAGTAGTATATATTAGTTTATTGAATTTCATTTCTGTGTGCTTATTTAATATTTTCCAGTTTCTCTTTTGCCGTAGGAACAATCTCGTCATTACCTTCATAGTTGTCGATCAAACTCAACAGGGTACTCTTCGCCTGCAGGTTATCTTTGGTAGCCACATAGTTGTCGGCAAGCAACAGGAAGGATTTCGCAACCCAATAATCATGTGAAGCCATGTTGTTGATCAGGTCAAAACAGGTTTTCATTGAGGTCTTGTAATCCCCTTTGGCGTACTGTATTGCTGCCAGGTTGTATTGGGATTCAGCAGCAGCAGCTGTTTTAGTCTTCGATACGACGTTTGTAAATGCTTTTACAGCAGCAGTAGTATCTGTTTTTATTAAATAAGCTCTTCCTGCGTATAGATCAGCACTGTTCTTTTCTTCTTCAGACGACTTGTCTGATTCTTTAATCAGCTGCACGTATTTAATGATATCATCTGGCATGTTTAAAGCGCTGTAAGCCTTTAGCAAGTTGTTGATCGCGTAGGTATAATGCGCCTTATAATCTGATGTTGTTTCCAGCCTTTTTAGATAAACAATTGCTTCGTTATATTTTTTATCCTTTAAATAAAGCTCAGAAATGCTAATTAATGATCTTTCGGTATAATCACTGGTCCAGTCATTGAGAATGTATTCATAGTCCGGAATAGCATCTGCGGGACGACCAGTCTTTACAAGCGATTCAGCCCTGATGAAGCGGCCTTGTTTATCATGGATCGGCTTAGGGAACTTATCAAAGTAGGCATTTACCGCTTCTACAGTACCCTGAGCATCACCTTTCAAATAGCGTACGTTAGCGGCCTGGAAAGCGATGTTATCCTGTTCAGCCACACTGTAGTTTCCAATTGGGGTGGTCGCTGCATAATCAATGAATCCTTGAGAATCCCCTTTATCAATGTAAATGTTTTTGATTGATTCAAGTGACTGCTTAGCCTCCTCGGTGCTACCATACTCATTAATAACCTTCTTGAAGGTTTCAGCAGCTGCATCGTCCTGGTTTTGGTTGTATTGAACAAGACCGATAGTTACCAGAGCCCTCGGGATATAGCTGCTATTTGGATACTTTCTGATAAGGCCTGTCAGATCATCTTTAGATCTGTCCAGATCGCCTTTATTGAAGTAAGTATAAGCCATTTCGAAGCCTGCATCGTCAGCATAGTTGGAACCTGGGAACTGGGCAAGCAGACTTTGCATGGTTGCAATTTTCGCATCATCCTGGCCCTGCAAACCTTGGATCATTCCACGTTGAAAGAGTGCATAATCTTCACCCGTAGCTTTCTCGTTGATGATTCTGTTATAGTTTGAAAGCGCATTTTCATAGCTTTTACTTACGAAATAAGCATCTGCAAGTCTGATTCTGGCATCGTTAATGGTTTTAGAATCCTTATCGTTACCGTTCAGGAAACGCTCAAAGTAGTTTGCGGCCTTGCTGTATTTTTCATCTTCAAAGGCTGCGTATGCCAGTGCGTAGTTTGCATAGTTGTACACTTTGGTTTTACTGGCTTCTGGCATAGAGAGAAACTTTTCGAAGTTTTTTACTGATTCACCAAACTTTCTAAGTTCATAACCGGCCTCTGCCATCCAGTAGGTAGTTAAGGCCGTAATTTCTCCGTCCTCGGTGAAGTTTAGTGACCTTAAGAACATGGATAATGCGTTCGGAAAAGCACGCTCATTATAAAACTCCAGTCCTCGGAAATAAGTTACTTTCTGATAGGCTTCTCTGGCTTCCTTAGTTTTATTAGGAATGGGTTCAAGAATATCGATCGCAGCCTGATAGTTTTTACTGCTTAAGAGGATTTCTCCAAGTAGCGTCTTCGCTTCGTTAATCCTTTTCGATCTTGGGAACTGTTTCAGAAAGCTCTGTGTAGATTCCAAAGCCTGGGAGTTAAAGGTCAGCTCATAACTTAGTTTAGCATAGTTCAGCCATGCATCTTCTTGTACAGTTTTATCAAACTCGAGTCTGGATGCCCGGAAAAAAGCGCTTCTTGCTTTTTCCTTGTTTCCAAGTTCAATGAAAAGCTTACCAAGCGTGTTCATCCCGTTTTGCAGGTATACATCATCCTTTGTGAGCTTCTCGAGAACTGCTACTGCTTCTTTGTTCTTTTTAAGCTGGTAAAGTGTGTACCCATACTGGTATATGAATAGGTTGTTTTGTACGCCATTCGTGTTTTTTGCGTAAAAGTCACGAAAATAAAGTTCTGCATTCTTGTAGTCTGACTTCGCGAAATAGGAAGCTGCAATAAGGCTCAGCATCTCTGTTTCATATTCCTGCTTTGTAGATTTCAGAATTGGTACGGCATAAGAGATTACATCATCATACCTTTCATCAAGGTAATACATAGATGTAATATAATATGGATAGCTTGACTCGTAAGTTGGCGATCCTTGCAGTTTTTCGAAATTAGACAGAGCGGTCTTATATTCTTTATTCAGATAATTGATGTAGGCGAAATAATAGGTGGCACTTTCCTGAAAGGGCGAATCCTCTTTTTTGACCGCCTCAAAAAGAGGCTCGGCACGCTCAATATCATTTAGCTGAAAGTAAGCGTACCCTTGTTTAAACTGGTACTCTAAACGCTGTTTAGCAGACAGGGTAGAAGGGTCTGTTTTCTCGAACCATTCCAATGCTTTTGTATAATCTTTCTGGTCGAAATAAGACTTTCCAACATGGAAAAAAGCCAGCTTTGTATTTGGGTTTAAAGGATGGTCTTTGATAAAGTTTTGGAACAAGGCCTCTGCATCGCCATTACCCAGTTCCAGTGCACAAACGGCCGCATAAAACTTGGCATTTTCCCTAAGTAGAGATAACTCTGCATTACTCTCTTGCTGGGTGCCAGGTTTCTGTCTGATCTGCTCAACCAGTCTGAACTGTTGGGCAGCAGCGACGTATTTCTCGTTATTAAGCAGCTCTAAGCCAGTTTGGTAGTTTTTATTTAGGTTTACTATATTACTAATTTGCGCATATCCGGCGGAAAGGTTTCCAGCCAGTAATAGCGGAATAAAGAGGTATTTCTTCTGCATTGGGTTCAAATATGGTTGCTGCGAATATAGTTATATATAAGAAGTTTGTTAACATTTGTAATAAACATATGTTGATAACTTGTTAAACGGCAAGTTGCAATTGTTGGTATCGAAAGAAGATTGGTAATTGTTAATCGCGCTGAGCAGCAAGCAGATAGAGTACGGCCATCCTTACAGCCACGCCATTCTCCACCTGATCCAGAATGATCGATTGCTTACTATCTGCCACGTCGCTGGTGATCTCCACGCCTCGGTTGATCGGACCTGGATGCATGACGATAATTTCTTTGTCGAGTCCGTCCAGAATTTCTTTATTGAGACCATACATCATGGCATATTCACGTTGAGAAGGGAAGTACTTGATGTCTTGTCTTTCCAGCTGGATGCGCAACATGTTGGCTACGTCACACCAGTTTAAAGCCTTCATTAGATTATGTTCTACTTTTACACCCAATTCATGGATGTGCCTTGGTATTAGTGTTGTTGGGCCGCAGACCATTACTTCAGCGCCTAACATCTTCAGGCAAAGGATGTTTGAAATGGCTACGCGCGAATGGAGAATGTCGCCTACGATCACAACTTTCTTACCGGCCAGGTCACCAAGTTTCTCACGTATAGAGAAAGCATCTAATAATGCTTGAGTTGGATGCTCATGCGCGCCGTCGCCTGCATTAACGATTTGTGCGTTGATGTGTCTGCTCAGGAATACGCCGGCACCTGCATACGGATGGCGCATAACCACCATATCCACTTTCATAGCCAGAATATTGTTGACGGTATCAATGAGGGTTTCGCCTTTGCTCACGGACGAGGAAGACGCTGCGAAATTAATGACATCAGCAGAAAGCCTTTTCTCGGCAAGTTCAAAGGAAAGTTTTGTACGGGTGGAATTTTCAAAGAAGATGTTTGCAATGGTGATGTCACGCAAAGAGGGAACCTTTTTGATCGGGCGGTTAATCACCCCTTTAAAATTATCTGCAGTTTCGAAAATGAGTTCAATATCATTCCGGTTAATATCTTTAATGCCTAAAAGATGCCGGGTTGATAGTCTTTCTGCTGCCATTTCTTATTTGTTTCTGTCTGATAATAAAATTACTCTGTCCTCTCCGTCTGTCTCTTTCCAGGTGACCCTCACCAATTGTGAGTCTACGCTGTCTACCTGTTGCCCGGTATAATCTGCTTCTATCGGCACGTGTCTGGAGAATCTACGATCTATTAAGACCATAAGCTCTACCTTTGCAGGTCTGCCATAGGCTAACAATGCGTCCAGTGCTGCACGGATCGTGCGCCCGGTCCAGAGCACATCATCAATCAATACAACATTCTTGCCTTCAATTATAAAGTCAATTGTATTTGAACTTGCATTCACCAAACCATCTTTCCTGCGAAAGTCATCTCTGAAAAATGTGATGTCAAGGTTTCCCTTCAGTATTTTACGGGTAGAAAGGATTGTTGAAAGCTCCTGTTGTACCCTGTCGGCAAAGTAACTTCCGCGGGGCTGAATACCGATTAATACAGTATTCGAAAAATCGGTATGATTTTCAATAAGCTGGTGACACAACCTTTTAATTGTGATCTGAAACTTAGGACCGTCTAGCAGCGTTCGTTTTTGCATGGACTTAGGGTTGCGCAAATATAAAAAAATTGCATGAAGCACAAAGCAGAGCGCTCAAATATCGCGCATTTAGTACCTTTGGGTATGACGCATCCTGTAATTTTCTTTGATGGTGTTTGTAATCTGTGTAATGCGGCGGTTCGGTTTATCATTAAGCACGACAAGCATGCGGTGTTCAGACTGACGGCGCTTCAAAGTACGACAGCGGCTGAACTGTTGGGGAGCATGCACATCAACGCAGGCGATACGAACAGTATTTTGCTGCTGGAAGATGGTAAGGTTTATACACGTTCAGCTGCAGCATTACGAATTGCCAGAAGATTAGGAGGCGGCTGGCGACTGCTTTACGGCTTTATCGTGGTGCCTGCCTTTCTCCGCGACTTCATTTACAGGTTAATTGCACAGAACCGATACAAGATCTGGGGTAAACAGGATACTTGCATGATGCCCCGCCCGGATGACAGACACAGGTTCTTATCTTGAAGATTTCTTGGAAACTGGTACGTGATACCTGGTGTTTAATCAGGTTTGAATTGCGGAATGCAGATTTAGAGATTTATTGTTAAATTGTACAAAGCTATTAAGACTCAATCTAACCAGATAAACCATTATGATTAACAGAAGATCTTTTCTAAAAGCCACAGGAGCACTCGCCGGGGCTAGCCTCCTGCCTTCATTCGCCTATGCCAGTGTATTTGCATCTGAAAAAGGTAAGTATCCACCCATTGGCTTACAGACTTATACACTGAACTTCCTGTTTAATGCGAAAGATGCCAACACGGCTGACGTGTTGAAGCAGATTGCTGCGATGGGTATTAAGGAACTCGAGACTGCCACAGGTTCTCCAGATGGTCTTTACTATGGGTATAAGCCCTCAGCTTTTGCGAGGATGGCTGAAGATCATGGATTGAAATGGATCGGTAATCATTATCAGGGATTACCAAGAAAAGCCGTTAGTCAGGGGACAGGAAACAGACGAATTAATCTCCGTGACGACTTACAGCAGATTGTCGACGACTCCGCTGCTGGTGGTTGCTCCTGGATCATCTGCTCCAGTTCTGCTATCGCAAACACCGATGAAATTAAGCGTACCACAGAGATTTTTGCCAAAGCAGGTGAATTATCTGCAGGAGGGAAGATGAAGTTCGCATATCATAATCACCAGTCGGAATTTACAAAAATTGATGGGGTAAGCGCTTATGACTATGTGCTTGGGCAGACGGATAAAAATCAAGTCTTTATGGAGTTAGATCTGGCCTGGGCTACGGAAGCAAATATGGATCCGGTGGAAATGTTCAAGCAATATCCTGGTAGATTTCCTTTATGGCATGTGAAAGATATCGACCCGGCAACCAAGCGGCCGTGTCCGGTGGGAAAAGGTAAAGTGGACTTTAAGAGAATATTTGCGAATTCTTCCTTATCAAGTGTTCAGCATACGTTTATTGAGCAAGATGGGGCGAAAACTATAGAAGATCCTTCATACAGCGTGAAGTGGATCCAGGCAAATCTGGTGTAATTACCTAGGCTTATAAGTAGATCATTATGCTATCTTTGCGCATTAACTAAATTAAATGGGAGCAAATATCATAGGGATCTTAAAGAATTCTGAAAACGTTATTTTAGAAAAATGGACTGAAAATCAGTTAAATATCATGTCTTATAATGATGATCTGATTAGCAGTCAGGAGATTAAGGAGCAATCTGAAGAATTGTTATCTGCATTACTGAAAAACCTTAACGAGCAGAACCTTGGCAATGGCGATGCTCCGGAGTTTGACGAAGTTGTTGAAGCACTATCTGATCTTTCAATTAGTCGCGCCAAACTAGGCTTTAGTCCAAAAGAAACGGGATTATTTGTAAATGGTATGAAAAACGCCATTATGGATGTTCTTGAAGCTGAATTGTCTGAAGCGCCAGCTGATTTATATGCTGGCAGCAAAAAGCTGAATAGTCTTTTCGATAATTTTAATATCGTGACTTTTGAAACCTTCATTCGCGGACGTGAAGAAGTGATCATCAGGCAAACTGACGAGATTTCGGAAATTTCAACGCCGGTTATCCGTGTTTGGGAAGGCATCCTCGCGTTGCCAATCATAGGAACACTAGATAGTGCCAGAACACAGGTGGTTATGGAGAATCTCCTTGAAGCCATTGTTGAAACTGGAAGTAGTATTGCTATTCTTGATATTTCAGGTGTGCCTGCTGTGGATTCCTTGGTTGCACAACATCTGATGAAAACAGTGGCTGCAACACGTTTGATGGGTGCAGAATGCGTGATCAGCGGTATCCGTCCGGAAATAGCGCAGACGATTGTTCACTTGGGTATTGACTTGTCAAACATCATCACAAAAGCTTCTCTTGCACATGCTTTAAGATTCTCTTTTCAATCGCTGAAGCTGGAAGTTAGAAAACAACAAACCCCGGCTAACAGATAATACATGGAAAAAATTCCTATTTTAAGAATGGGGCCATTTCTTTTGGTCACCATTCAAGTGGATCTTTATGATCGTCTGGCTTTAAATCTTGAGGCTGATCTGATCAAAACGATCAGCGATACAAATGCCAAAGGTGTGTTGATCGATATTTCTGTGGTTTCGATAGTCGACTCCTTTATGGGTAGAATCATCGGGAACATAGCAAGTATGTCTAAGATCTTAGATGCTGAGACGGTGGTTGTTGGTATGCAACCTGCTGTAGCCATCACGCTTATAGAGCTTGGTTTGCCATTGACAGGTGTGCATACAGCATTGAATGTGGAACGTGGTATGGAACTGCTTCGCTCAAAAGTGAATTTAAGTGACTATTCATCTGACCAAGATGAGGATGAGTATGAGTCCGATGATCAGCGTGATTACTAAACAATCGATGTTAATCCAGCAGGATCAGGATGTGGTGCCCTTCAGAAATCGGGTAAAAGAGTGTGCTGTGAAGCTGAAAATGGGACTCGTTAACCAAACAAAGCTTATCACTGCAGCTAGCGAACTGGTGCGTAACATGCTTAAGTATGGTCGGGGTGGGCAGGTCCTGATTGAGGCGGTTTCCAAAAGAAATCAGTTTGGTGTGCGTCTTGTTTTTATCGATAAAGGACCCGGAATACCGGACATTACCCTTGCGATGAAAGATGGTTATTCCACGGGAAAGAGCCTGGGTCTAGGCTTGCCTGGAACCAAACGCCTGGTTAATGAGTTCGAAATTGAATCTACAGTAGGTGTTGGAACAAAAGTTTCAATTATAAAATGGTGTAATGGTTAATAAGAACTATACACGCTACGAAGCTTCGGACAGAAGTTATTACGCACTAATGCGTAAAGGGATTCATAAGCAAGCTGTTCAGGCAGATTTTCCGGAGGTCAAGATTGCACACCTGGATCTGATCGTCGCGGAAATCACGTCTAATCTGGATAAGTACACCAACGGAGGAGAGGTGCTTTGCGCCGTTCAGGGACTTGGTAATGATCAATACATGGAGATCATTGCAGTTGATAATGGTCCAGGCTTTTCTGATCTAAGCCACATGTTGATGGATGGCGTTTCATCGGGTAGTACACTTGGACATGGGCTGGGCAGCATCAAACGGATGTCTGATTTTTTCAGCATCTATTCACTAAAAGGCTGGGGGACGATTCTAGTCGCTCGCTTGTATAAGACAGAAGCACGTACCGAAAATCGCCGGATTGTTATTCGCGGGATCGTTGTACCGAAAGCACCTGAAAAACTCAGTGGAGATGGTTTCGCTTATAAATTCTCGGAACGGTATTTCAAGTTGTTGTTGCTGGACGGATTAGGTCACGGTCCTGAAGCTAACAAGGTTGTGGAAGAGGCTGCAAATGCTTTCAAGTTATGTCCTGCACATGAGCCGGCAGAGATCGTTCGGTACTTGCATCCGCCGCTTAAGAAGACCAGAGGAGGTGTCGGTACAGTATTGGTGTATGATGGGCAGAAGGATATATATACAATCCTGGGTGTTGGAAACATATCTACCAAGATCGTCAGCAATACGGAGTTTAAAAATGTGATGCCTTACAACGGAATTATAGGGCATAACATCCCGAACACAATGACCAGCCATGAGGTTGCGGCAAAAGACTACAAGTTCATAGTCATGTGTTCTGATGGGATTAAGACCCGTTGGGATATGTCAANNTCCACAAATTCAACGATATGATCCAACAATTATAGCCGCAGCTATTTACAAAGACTTCGCCCGGCATACAGATGATATGTCAGTAGTCATAATAAAAATAAACAAGGTATGATCCGCTTAGCAGAGGTTACGTTAGAAAATGAGATGGATGTTGTGTTGTCAGGTCAGAAATTTCTGAAGATAACGGAGCTGTTGCACCTGAATTTGTCTACCAGAAGTACCTTTGCCAGTGCTGTATCGGAGGTTGTACGTGTGATGACCGAACATACTGATCATGGCGTTCTGCATCTTGGGATAGAGGAGAAGGACCGTCGGCATAAGCTGATCTGCAAGATCTGCTATCCTGCTGACGAGCCGGCCATTGATCCTGAACAGTTTATGTATGCCAAGAAGTTGGTGCCATTTTTTGAGACCTTCAGGTCTGAAAATAAGATTATTATCGAATTCTCCATTGGTCTGCCGAAGTCGCTGAGCCTTAACAGGGTTAAGATCCATAAAATTGCGGAGGTACTTGAGCAAAATGGTCCGGTTTCTCCTTATGAAATTCTGAAGATTAGTAAGAATGAACTTACCTTGAAGGCTGAAATGCAAGAAGCTGAACTTCGCGCATCGAAAATTATGAGTGAACTTAAATCGGAGTTCATCTCCATGGCTAGTCATGAATTAAAAACCCCCATTACCATTTTAAAAGCTTACGGACAGCTTGCCTTATCGCCAAAGGTGAAAACCGTTGAGCAGGCGCAATCAATTGTAGAGAAGATGAACGCGCAATGTGTTAAACTATCTACGCTCGCTTTGCAGCTACTTGATTCAGCGAAGATAGAGATTGGACAGCTTGAATATAATATGGTACCAATCGACTTTGGAAGCTATCTGCAGCAAACCATAGAAGATCTAAAGCACCTGATCCCCCACCATGAACTGCTTATCAGTTGTGAGGAAACAAACACGATATTAATTGATCAGCTACGCCTGGAGCAGGTATTGAGTAATCTGGNNCGAAGATTCAACTCCGCACTCAAAATGATTACACCAATAATGCACTCATATTTACAATCAAAGACGAAGGAATCGGAATTTCGCCTGATGGTATTACAAAGATTTTCCAAAAATTTCACCGCGAGCCCGACGTGATCAGTAAACATTCTGGTCTGGGTATGGGGATGTATATAGCGGCCAAAATTGTGGACGCACATGGAGGCAAGATTTGGGTGGAAAGTGCTTTAGGTGAAGGCGCCACTTTTCATGTTTCGCTTCCTTTTGGCTAAGGTTTTCTGAAAACCTGACGTCATCTCCCACCATGAAATTGCTTTATAAGGGCCGCCAGGCCCTTTTTTGTTGTGCCCAATGATGTTGATAAATTTTTTGTGGTAGAAAGTGGTAAAAAGTGGTAGAAGTAGTTAATTTTACCCTACATAAAAAGTGTAGATATCACAATGGTTCAATTGCTGGGGGAGTATGATTGTAAATTAGATGCGAAGGGTCGCCTGATGGTGCCTTCCGGTCTGAAGAAGCAATTGCCAAACGTTGACCAGGAAGGACTTGTAATAAACCGCGGATTTGAAAAGCATCTCGTTATCTACCCGAAGAAAGTTTGGGAACAGAAGATCGAGGAGTTAAGCAGGCTTAATCAATACGAAGAAAAACATCGGATTTTTATTCGATTGTTTACAAGGGGTGCAACCGAATTGGTAATGGATGCGGCGGGAAGAATTAATCTGCCAAAGTCTTTAATGGAGGCGGTAGGTATTTCGAGCAACTCAGAATTGGTATTAGCCTGTCAGTTGGATAAGATCGAAGTGTGGAACAAAGCGGCTTATGAAGCTTTATTCGATGAAGATCCGAAGAGCTTTGCACTTTTAGCGGAAGAAGTAATGGGAAATAAAAACAAGGGGGAGCATGGAAGCTAATTACCACGTACCAGTATTGTTGCAAGCCTGTATCGATGGTTTAAATATTAAACCCGATGGGGTTTATGTTGACGTAACCTTCGGTGGTGGCGGCCATTCCCGTGAGATCTTAAAGCATCTGGGTGATAAAGGTGTATTGATCGCCTTTGATCAGGATCCGGATGCACAACGCAACAAGATTGATGATCCAAGATTTCATTTTGTTGATCAGAATTTCGCATTCCTAAAGAATAATCTGCGTCTGTTGGGGTATAAAAAAGTAGACGGCATTCTTGCTGATCTGGGTGTTTCCTCTCATCAATTTAATGAGCCTGAGCGTGGGTTCTCTACTCGCTTTGAATCTACCTTAGATATGCGTATGGATAAACAAGGCGAACTTACTGCTGCTGTCGTGCTGAATACGTATTCTGAGGAACAATTACACCGCATCTTTGGTATCTATGGAGAGGTCAAAAATGCAAAATCTCTGGCGAAGGCCGTAGTGACTGCACGTGTTGCACAACCAATCTACACGCTTGTAGAATTCAAAACAGCGATTGCTGCGCATATTCCTAAAGGTAAAGAGCATAAGTATATGGCGCAGGTGTTTCAGGCACTGCGTATTGAAGTGAATAAAGAAATTGAGGTGCTGGAAAGCTTTTTAGAGCAAACTGCAGAAGTTCTGAATCCCGGTGGAAGATTGGTGGTGATGTCTTACCATTCTCTTGAGGATAGACCAGTAAAGAATTTTATTGCTAAGGGAAAGGTTAGAGGTGACGTAGAAAAAGATTTCTATGGAAATCAGTTAAAGCCATTCAATGTGGTAACCAGGAAAGCCGTTGTTGCGGATGAAAATGAGCTTGTGGATAACAGCAGGTCAAGAAGTGCAAGACTAAGAATTGGAGAAAAGATATGAGTAACCAGTTCAGAACATATGAAGCGGAAGAGCCAGAGTTGATTGCGGAGCCGGAGATCAAGGTAAAGAAAGTGAAGCCTGAAAAAGTTGTGCCTGAAGCTAAGATGGGTGCCAAGACATTTTTCAGGAAGCTTTTTAGTGAGGGTGGTGTAAGTAAAGAAGCTGCAACGGAGATGTTGCCGTTTTTGTTGTTTTTATCCTTCCTGGGTATGTTATACATCGGTAACAGCCATATAGCCATGCAAAATATCAGGAACATAGATAAGCTGCAGAAAGAAGTAAAAGAATTAAGCTGGGAATATAAGTCGCTTAAGGCAGACTTGATGTTCAAAAGCAAGTTAACCGAAGTTGCGAAGAAAGTGGACACTTTGGGTGTGAAGACCTTAACCGAACCGCCAAAGAAAATTATTGTGAAGAACAATGAACATTAGAGCAAACATATTACTACGTGTTTATCTGGCTTTCGGCCTGATTGTACTGCTTGCCGTGGCGGTATTGATCAGACTTTGCGATGTACAGTTTGTAGAGGGGAATAAATGGCGTGCCATGGCCGATAGCCTCTCTACAAAGTATGTCAACATAGAGCCTGCGCGCGGAAATATATACTCCAATGATGGTAGCTTACTGGCAACCTCGGTTCCGGAATACGAACTTCGTATGGACATGTTCGCAGGTGGAATTGCTGACAATGATATGTTTTATAGCAAAGTAGATTCGCTGGCCATTAAATTGTCTGGCTTTTTTAATGATAAGAGTCCTAAGGAGTATGCGCGAATGCTGCGACGTGCCAGAAAAGATTCCGCACGTTACCTATTGCTAAAACGCAAGATAAACTATCAGGACCTTAAGGTTATCCGCAGTTTTCCATTATTCAATGTTGGTAGGTATTCCGGTGGTCTGATTGCCATACAAAAAAACAAAAGAATTCTTCCTTTTCAATTTCTGGCTCAACGTACCATTGGATATAAAAATGCGAATGTACAGAATGGTGTTGGTCTTGAAGGCGCATACGGCAAGTACATTGATGGCGAGAGCGGTAAACGCCTGGTGCAACGTACTGCCGGAGGTGTATGGATGGCCGTAAACGAGGAGGCCGAGATTGCC
>DCLG01000027.1:34345-46125 GCA_002320935.1 Pedobacter sp. UBA1654
TAGGTGAGTATAAGGAGACTTTTAATTATGCCATCGCTGGGAATCAGGATCCTGGATCAACATTCAAAGTTGCTTCTTATATGGCATTGCTTGAAGATGGTCTTGTTGATACAAGCACGCTAGTGTCCACTGAAAACTATCGAGTGCCAGGTAAAACGATCAAGGACTCTCACGGTAGTGTTGGGGTTGTCTCAGTTAAAAAGGCCTTTACGGAGTCATCCAATGCTGCCATTGCACAAATGGTAAATACGCATTACAGAAATGATCAGTCTAAATTTACAGATCACCTGTACAGATGGGGGTTGAATGAAAAATTAGGTCTTCAAATTCCTGGAGAAGCGCAACCAGTTGTGAAGAACCCGAAAAATAGGAGTTGGAATAAGAACCTGACTTTGCCGCAAATGGCATATGGTTATGAAATGCAGCTTACGCCTTTGCATATGCTAGCGTTCTATAATGCCATTGCTAACGATGGGAAATTAATTGCACCGATCTTCGTAAAAGAAATCAGGAAGTTAGGAAATCCTATTGAGCAGTTTGAGGCAAGGGTGATCAATGAGAAAATTGCTTCAGAGGAAACTATTGATAAGATGCAGGATCTTCTGGAAGGTGTATTCACCCAGGGAACTGGAAAATCCCTGGCTTCAAAGTATTTTAAGATTGCTGGTAAGACGGGAACCGCGCAGGTAGCGGACGGCAACAAAGGGTATCGTGCGAAGAGACAATATCAGAGTTCTTTCTGTGGCTATTTCCCGGCAGATAATCGGAAGTATTCACTTATTGTGGTTATCAATGATCCTAAAGGTGCTTATTATGCAGCATTAGTGGCTGGTCCGCCTTTCAAGGAAATCGCAGATCGCATTTACGCGAGCGATATGTCGATGGCAACAAACTACACGGAGCATTTGGTTGGTAACACCAAAGCTCCTGAAGCAAAAGCTGGAAAAAGCAAGGCAGTCAAAACCGTATATCAGTCATTAGGGATCAAAACGCTTTATGCTGCAAAAGGAGATTACTTCAATAGCATTGATACCAGTAATGGCTTGGTTTATCAGGAGTATAACTCCATTAAGGGCCAGATGCCGAATGTTACCGGCATGGGCTTGAAGGACGCATTATACCTTTTGGGGAATGCAGGACTAAAAGCAAAAGTAACAGGAAGTGGAAAAGTAGTTAAACAGTCTATNNAAAAGTTTTGAAACAGTCTATTGCTCCGGGATCAAAGATCAGTAAGGGCTTAGGCGTACAAATAGAATTGAAATAACATGCAGTTGCAGGAGATCTTATATGGCGTAACCATACTGAAGCTTGTTGGTATAACCAACAATGAAGTTGACGCGCTGGAATTTGATTCAAGAAAAGTAGGTCCAGGGACAGTATTTTTTGCTATCAAAGGGACCTTAACTGATGGACACAAATATATTGAAGAGACCATTGCAGCAGGTGCACACGTTGTGGTCTGTGAGGATATGCCTGAGCAACTATTAGCTGATGTAACCTATATTCAAGTCGAAAATGCCAATGTTGCTTTAGGTATCATGGCAGCTAACTTTTATGGTAATCCTTCGTCAAAGCTAAAGCTTGTGGGTATTACCGGGACGAATGGTAAAACAACAATTGCAACGCTGCTGTTCAAGCTGTTTACAGAACTGGGATATGCAGTGGGTTTAATTTCTACTGTAGAGAACCAGATCAGAGAGACAATCATACCATCTACCCACACTACGCCGAACCCTTTGGCGCTTAACCTTTTGTTGAAGCAGATGGTAGATGCGGGTTGCGTGTATTGCTTTATGGAAGTAAGTTCGCATGCGGTGGTACAGCACAGAATTGAAGGTTTGAAGTTTGCGGGCGGTGTATTTTCAAACATCAGCCACGATCACCTTGATTTTCATAAAACATTCGATAATTATATTAAAGCTAAGAAGGCTTTTTTTGATGTTCTGCCAAAGAATGCTTTCGCATTAACCAATGCTGATGATAAGAACGGCATGGTCATGCTGCAGAATACTAAAGCGAATAAGAAAAGCTATGCGCTTAAGCAAATGGCTGACTTTAAAGCTAAAATTATCGAGAACAGCTTCAGCGGTTTAAACCTTGAGATCGATCAATTGGAAGTGTTTTTCAAGCTTGTGGGTTCTTTCAACGCGTACAATCTACTTGCTGTTTATGGCACAGCGATTTTACTGGATGAGGACAAGATGAATGTCCTTATGGTGCTCAGCGAGCTAACTGGTGCTGAAGGTCGGTTCGACTATGTTAAGAACAATCAGAAAGTTATTGGCATTGTAGATTATGCACATACTCCGGACGCTGTACAGAACGTCTTGAGCACAATTGCGGATATTCGCAAGGGAACAGAACAGGTAATCACCGTCATTGGATGCGGGGGTGATCGTGACACCACAAAACGTCCGGTAATGGCACAAGTTGCCTGCGATTGGAGTGATAAAGTAATCCTGACATCAGACAACCCCAGAACAGAAGATCCGAACGCTATCCTGAAGGACATGGAAGCAGGTGTGTCACCAACAAATAAGCGTAAAACATTAACCATAGCAGATCGAAAAGAAGCAATTAGAACGGCTTGTCACCTGGCACAGCCAGGCGATATTATTTTAGTTGCAGGAAAGGGACATGAAAAGTATCAGGAGATCAATGGCCTGAGATATCATTTTGACGATAAGGAAATTTTGACGGAACAATTAAACTTAATCAGCTAATGCTATATTATTTATTCGACTATCTGCGCGAGCATTATGATTTCCCTGGATTAAGGTTGTTCCAGTACATCACCTTTCGTACGTCTCTGGCAATCATTATTTCTCTGATCATTACCACCGTATTTGGTCACAACATCATCAGCTATCTACGGAAGATGCAGGTGGGTGAAACCGTGCGTAACCTTGGACTGGAGGGACAAATGCAAAAGCAGGGCACACCTACTATGGGAGGTATTATGATTCTGTTAGGGATTTTGGTACCCACACTCTTGCTTGCGAATCTCTCCAATATCTATGTGATCCTGATGATTGTAACAACGGTTTGGATGGGTGCAGTTGGATTTCTTGACGACTATATCAAGGTATTTAAAAAGAATAAAGAAGGCCTTGCAGGTCGGTTCAAAATTGTTGGTCAGGTTGGACTTGGATTAATCATCGGCTATACCATGTATTATCATCCGAATATCGTAGCCCGCCAGAAGGTTGATGAAACCAATGTAACGAAATCGAGAGCACCAATGGTGCTCAGGCAGAAGGGCGAAACATTCTACTATACGCAGGATATTAAGACCAGCATCACGAATGTGCCTTTCTATAAAAATAATGAGTTTGACTATGCGAAGGTCCTGAAATTTACCGGACCTGGTTATGAGAAATATGCCTTTCTGGTATTTATGGTATTTGTGGTGGTGATCATTACCGCAGTGTCTAATGGCGCCAATATAACCGATGGAATAGATGGGCTCGCGACGGGTACATCAGCCATCATTGGAATAACGCTGGGCATACTGGCATATGTTTCCGGTAATACGGTTATTGCGGATTATCTGAACATCATGTACATTCCAAATTCCGGGGAGCTGATGATTTTTGCAGGCGCTTTTGTCGGTGCATGCGTTGGTTTTCTGTGGTACAACTCGTATCCGGCTCAGGTTTTTATGGGCGATACAGGTAGTCTGGCTATTGGCGGTATAATAGCAGCTTTTGCGATCATGATCCGCAAGGAACTGCTGATTCCAATTCTTTGCGGCGTATTCCTTATAGAGATTGTATCGGTGATGTTGCAGGTTTCCTACTTCAAATACACCAAGAAACGATTTGGAGAAGGCAGAAGAATCTTGTTGATGTCGCCATTACACCATCATTATCAGAAAAAAGGCTACCATGAAGCAAAGATTGTAGTACGTTTCTGGGTAATTGGTATTCTACTCGCAATTATAACAATCATCACCTTAAAGGTAAGATAATGGAAAAGGGCAGGATTGTAATATTAGGAGCCGGAGAGAGCGGTTATGGTGCAGCAATGCTGGCGCAGAAGCAGGGCTTTGATGTCTTTGTTTCCGATGCCGGGCGGATCGCACCGCTTTACAAGGAGAAGCTGAATACCCTCGGTGTGCCTTTTGAGGAAGGTCAGCATACCGCTGAACTGATCACCAACGCAACAGAGGTGATAAAGAGTCCTGGTATTCCAGAATCTGCAGCAATTGTGAAAGCACTGCAAGCTGTAAACGTGCCAGTAATTTCTGAGATAGAATTTGCAAAACGATATACAAAAGCTAAAACCATTTGTATCACGGGCTCGAATGGTAAGACAACCACCTCTACTTTAATTTATCATTTGCTAAAAAAAGCAGGTATTAATGCTTCGCTCGCGGGTAATATCGGGAAAAGCTTTGCTGCGCAAGTTGCAGAGGATAAGTACGACTGGTACGTGCTGGAGATATCAAGCTTTATGCTTGATAATATGTACGAATTCAAGGCAGATATCGCCGTGCTGTTAAACATTACCCCGGATCATTTAGACCGGTACGACTATAAAATGGCGAATTATGCGGCATCAAAGATGCGCATTACGCAGAACCAGACCGACGCAGATTACTTTGTATACTGTGCTGATGATGCTGAAACCATGAAGATTTTGCAGACCATGAAGCTGCAGGCCAGACAATTTCCTTTTTCAATCCTCCATCATGTTGAAGAGGGTGCATGGGTAGAAGACGACCTAATCCACATTAATATAAACTCAAAAGATCAATTCAGTATGTCTATAGCAGAGTTAGCCTTACAAGGCAAGCACAATATCTATAATTCGATGGCTTCAGGTATTGTTGCCAAAGTGCTGGATATCCGCAATGCGGCTATCCGTGAGGGTATGGGTGATATAAAAAATATTGAACACCGGATGGAGTTCGTTGCCAAGATATCAGGTGTAACGTACATCAATGATTCAAAAGCGACAAATGTAAATTCCACCTGGTATGCACTTGAAAGTGTTGGTACTGACGTAGTACTGATTATGGGTGGAGTAGATAAAGGCAACGACTATGAAATGCTTAAAGATCTTGTAAAAGGCAAGGTGAAAGCAATTGTTTGCCTGGGCAAAAATAACAAGCGTATCCATGAAGCATTTGAAGATGATGTGGATATCATTGTTAATACTTTTTCCGCTGAGGAAGCTGTTCAGGTGGCTTACCACCTGGCTAAGAAGGGTGATACAGTATTACTTTCACCGGCATGTGCAAGTTTTGACCTTTTTACCAGCTATGAGGACCGTGGTCTTCAGTTTAAAAAAGCCGTAAAAGAATTATAGTTATGTCGGTAAGTGCGCTATTGGAAAAAACGAAGGGAGATCGCTGGATATGGCTGATCATAATCCTGCTGTCGATGATTTCTATCCTTGCAGTATACAGTGCAACGGGCACACTTGCCTATAAACAAGGTAAAGCTGTGGAGAAGATTTTGTTGACAAAACACATCATTTTTGTGGTGATGGGTATTGCAATGATCTATATTTCGCATTTGCTCGACTATAAATATTACGCTGGAATTTCAAAGGTTCTGATGATCATTACTTTGCCCTTGTTGGTATATACGCTTGTGTTCGGTACAAGTCTGAACGATGCATCCAGATGGGTAAAGATTCCCTTTATTGGACTAACCTTTCAAACATCCGATTTGGCCAAGCTTGCGCTGATCACCTTTTTAGCGCGGATGCTGACCAAGAAACAGGAGAACATTAAGGATGTTAAAAAGGCATTTCTGCCGATCATGGGATCCGTATGTGTGGTGTTTATCCTTATTGCACTGGCGAACTTATCCACAGCTTTGATGCTGTTTGGTGTAAGCATTCTGCTATTGATCATCGGGAGGATCAGCATTAAGCAGATTGGAATGGTTTGTGCCGGAGGGCTGGTTTTATTGATGTTTGTGATTTTTCTGGGCCCGAGGCGTGAGACTTATAAGTCGAGGATACAGTCTTTCCTGCATCCGGAACTTCAGCACTCAGATAAAACTTACCAGGCCGACCATGCGAAGATGGCGCTTGCAAAGGGCGGCGTATTCGGTACAGGACCAGGAAACAGCATTGAACGGAACTTTTTGCCGCATCCGTATTCCGACTTCATTTTTGCAATTATTGTAGAGGAGTATGGTTTTATAGGTGGTCTGACCATCATTATACTCTATCTTGTGTTGCTCTACCGATGCGTCAGGATCGTAACGCAGAGTCCAAAGGCTTTTGGTGCTTTGCTCGCGGCAGGATTGAGTTTTAGTTTAACGATCCAGGCTTTCGCAAATATGGCTGTCGCTGTTGGATTAGGCCCGGTTACTGGTGTACCACTGCCATTGGTAAGTATGGGGGGAACCTCTATGATCTTTACCAGTATTGCCTTTGGTATCATTCTTAGCGTGAGCCGGGATGTAGAAGAAAATAATAAAAAAGTTGTAGTTGGAGAAATCCCAGCTATGGCATAAAAAGTAAAAGATGAGACCAACAAGAATTATCATATCAGGCGGAGGTACCGGGGGACATATATTTCCGGCCATCTCCATTGCCAATGCTTTGAAGCGCATGGAACCGGGTTGTGAGATCTTGTTTGTTGGTGCGTTAGGGAGAATGGAAATGGACATGATCCCTGCTGCGGGATATAAAATAGTTGGTTTAAATATCGCGGGCATTCAGCGCGGCTCCATTGTCAAAAATCTGACTTTGCCATACAAAATGTTCGATAGCATGCGCAAGGCATTGAAGCTGATTACTGAATTCAAGCCAGATGCTGCAGTAGGCGTTGGTGGTTATGCATCCGGCCCGCTTTTACTTGCTGCATCCTGGAAGAATGTGCCCTATCTGATTCAGGAGCAGAATTCTTATGCAGGTGTGACCAATAAGAAGCTTGGTAAGAACGCTGCGAAGATCTGTGTGGCTTTCGACGGCATGGAACAATTCTTTCCGGCAGATCGAATTTTAAAAACTGGCAATCCGGTACGGAAAGATGTCGTACAGATAGAGCAAAAACATTTTGCCGGTGCGGAATTGCTAAAGCTTGATCCATTGAAGAAAACCATTCTGGTAACAGGAGGTAGTCTCGGCGCTGGTACATTAAACAAGAGCCTGGAAAAGCACCTGAAGGAAATTACGGATCAGGATGTCCAGTTGATCTGGCAAACCGGAAAATATTACTATAAAGGTATCATCGAACGATTAGGAGCGGAACCGCATCCAAACGTCCGTATTCTGGAATTTTTAAATCGCATGGATCTGGCTTATGCTGCAGCAGATGTTATCATCTCCAGGGCAGGAGCCGGCACCATAGCTGAGCTGTGCCTGATCAAAAAGCCAGTGATTCTGGTGCCTTCACCGAATGTGGCGGAAGATCATCAGACAAAAAATGCACTGGCTCTGGTTAAGAACCAGGCTGCTTTAATGATCGCAGACCGCTCTGCAGAAGACACGCTGGTGAAAGCTGCTCTGGAGTTGTTGAACAATAAAGACCGGTGTGAGACTTTCTCGGAAAACATTGGCAAAATGGCATTGGCAGATGCCGATGAGATTATTGCGAATGAAGTTTTAAAATTAACAAAAAGGGGATTTTAAGATGCAGTTACAAGCAATCAAGCATGTTTATTTTGTAGGTGTTGGTGGCATCGGAATGAGTGCCCTGGCGCGCTACTTTGTGATGCGTGGTTGTTTAGTAAAAGGTTATGATAAAACCCGGACTGCACTCTGCGCTGCACT
The DNA here is from genome assembly GCA_002320935.1 of Pedobacter sp. UBA1654. GTDB lineage: Bacteria > Bacteroidota > Bacteroidia > Sphingobacteriales > Sphingobacteriaceae > Pedobacter. Next base: position 42,083 of record DCLG01000027.1, read on the forward strand.
TGAAGCGGAAGGCATTGCAATCAGTTACCAGGATACTGTAGAAAGTATCCCCGCAGCTTTTTTAAAGCCGGATGACAATACCTTAATTGTTTATACGCCCGCTATTCCAAAAAACTCGGGAATTCTAAATCATTTCAGCAATGCCGGTTTTAAGATGTACAAGCGTTCTGAAGTACTGGGCATTATTAGTGAAGGGCAATTCTGTATCGCTGTTGCGGGTACCCATGGTAAGACAACAACCTCTGCCATGATTGCTCATATCCTAAAAGAAACAGGGCACGATTGCACGGCGTTCTTAGGCGGGATTGCAAGTAATTACAACAGCAACTTTATAAGCGGCAGAAACAATGTTGTGGTTGTAGAGGCAGATGAATATGACCGTTCTTTCTTAACGCTCCATCCGGATATCGCTGTGATTACCTCTATGGATGCAGATCACCTGGATATCTATGGTGATGCAGATCAGTTAACAGAATCTTTCCGCTTATTTGCGGGGCAAGTAAAACCAGGAGGTGAGTTATATGTTAAGTCAGGGCTATCATTAGCATCTGAAAACGCTTATGGCATCGATAATGCAGGCGGAATCTCTGCTATTAAGGTGGGGGTTGAAGCCGGACATTTCATGTTTGATTACCAGAGTAAAGCAAATTATATAGCTGGCATCAGCATGTTGCTACCGGGACGTCATAATATTGAGAATGCACTGGCAGCGATCAGTGTAGCTTTGCAACTCGGTATAGAGCCTCTAGCAATTAAAAAGGCACTGGAAAATTTCAAAGGGGTGAAACGTAGGTTTGAGTATGTAGTGCGTAAGCCGGAGGTGGTTTATATTGACGACTATGCACATCATCCTGAAGAGTTGAAAGCATGTTTCGCTGCTGTTCGGGAGTTATATCCCGGAAGGAAGCTGACTGTAATTTTTCAACCGCACCTGTTTACTCGTACCAGGGACTTTGCAGATGGCTTTGCAGCGGTCTTGAGTACGGTAGATGACCTTGTATTGTTGGATATTTATCCTGCCCGTGAGTTGCCAATTGCTGGGGTTACTGCTGAATTCTTATTGGACAAGATTACGCTTCAGGATAAGAAGATCCTGAACAAAAGCCAGGTGACGGGTTATATAGAGGCTAAGTATCCTTCGCTCTTGCTTACAGTTGGTGCAGGCGACATAGACACATTGGTAGGACCTCTAAAAGCCATTTATCATGCTTAAGAAGGTTCATTGGAAATCGGTTTTCAAAGCCACAGCCTGGATATTTTCTCTAGCTGGAATAGTGGTGCTGATGAGTTTCGTGGAAACAAAAAAGAAGACACTGAAATGCAGCAATGTGAAGATCCTGATTCCAGGTGCAGACAACTTCATTGAACGTGAAGAAATTGATGATATCCTGAAGAAAAACCAGGGCATTCTGATTGGGAAAGTGATGGAGCAGGTGAACCTTGATGAGATTGAAAGGAACATTAAGGCAAACCCATACATTGCCTCAGCAAAAGTATTTGCTGATATGGATGGCGTGATCCATATTGAAATTGAACAGCGGGAGCCCGTACTGCGTATTATCAATGCCGGTGGTCAGGACTTTTATGTGGATAAGGAAGGCCTTAAAATGCCTGTATCTTCCAATTTTACTGCAAATGTGCTCGTGGCCAATGGTAATATTCAGGAGTTCTTCAATGGTAGGTTAGACACATTGAGGAATGCGGTGGCGAATGACTTGTATGAAACCGCATTATTCCTTAGGGCTGATACGCTTTGGGATGCTCAGATAGAGCAGCTATATGTTGCGGAGAACAGAGATATCGAGTTGATACCAAGGGTTGGCAATCAGCGTATCATTTTAGGAGATGCAGATTCGCTGCATATCAAAATGCGGAACCTGCGAGAGTTTTACAGGCAGNNCGATGCCCAGGGTTGGTTGGGATGCTTATAAGACAATCAACATAAAATACACAAACCAGGTGGTTTGTGAGCGGAACAAAGTTGATTCAACTTACAAGCGTGCAGTGCCGGTGTTACGAACTCCGGCAGACAGTATTAAAAGCAGCCGAAAGGTTGTAGATTCTATTGTGAAGAATGAGATCCTTAAACAGATCGGAAATAATTAACAGATACCAGAAAAACAAAAAATACAAAACGCAGCAAATTAAGATAGTTATGGGCAAAGAGAAATTTACGATTCAATCACCTATTGTAGTTGGATTAGATATTGGTACCACCAAGATCTGTGTAATTGTTGGACGCAGAACGCAGCACAATAAAATTGGGGTACTCGGCATTGGCAAGGCGGAGTCGGCTGGCGTAACACGTGGTGTTGTCTCCAATATTCAAAAAACCGTCCAGGGTATTCAGCAGGCAGTTGAAATTGCCAGCGGACAATCAAATGTGGAAGTCAGAGTTGTTAATGTTGGTATTGCGGGCCAACATATAAAAAGTCTGCAGCACCGTGGGATCTTGACCCGAAGAGAATTAAATAATGAAATATCCAAGAAGGATATTGACAAATTGATTGATGATATGTTNNGGAATTTACGGTAGACAGCGAGCCAGGAATCAAAGACCCGATTGGAATGGCTGGTGTACGTCTTGAAGCAAATTTCCACATCATCTCTGGTCAGGTGACTGCCGTGAAAAACATCATGCGTTGTGTTAGTAATGCAGGATTGCAAACGCAGGAGTTAATTCTGGAGCCTTTAGCATCTTCTGAGTCCGTGTTAAGTGACGAAGAGAAAGAAGCTGGAATTGCTTTGGTAGATATTGGTGGTGGTACAACAGATATTGCCATTTTCCATGAGGGTATCATCCGTCATACTGCTGTAATTCCATTTGGAGGTAACAGCGTAACTGAAGATATCCGGGAAGGTTGTTCTGTAATGCGCAATCAGGCGGAATTATTAAAAACAAGATTCGGTTCTGCCCTGGCCGAGGAAAATAAAGAAAATGAAATCATCTGCGTTCCTGGTTTAAGAGGTCGTGAGCCCAAAGAAATATCTGTTAAAAATCTTGCCTATGTGATTCAGGCAAGGATGGAAGAAATCATTGAACACATCTATTATGAAATCAAATCATCTGGTTACGAGAAAAAGCTGATTGGCGGAATTGTAATTACCGGAGGCGGTTCATTGCTAAAACATTTGCCACAGCTGGTAGAGTATGTAACCGGGCTGGATTGCAGAATTGGTTATCCAAATGAGCACTTGTCTAAATACGAGGATATGCCGAAGACCATTTATGACGATTTAAAAAGTCCGATGTACGCAACCAGTGTTGGACTGTTGATCAAAGGGATCCAGAAAGCAGAAGAACTGGTAGAAGAAATGAAGCAGCCAGGTGTGTTTGTAGAGAAACCAAAAGAGACTAAAGAGAAAGCTAAAAAGAGTGGAAGCGGATTGTTTGACAAGCTGCTTGCAAAAACAAAAGACTTCATCAAAGACGATATGAACGTTAGTGATGAGGATTACATTAAACCATAGAATTTTCAACATGTAATTAGTTTTCCACATTATTAACACATGTGGAAAACCTTTGTTAAAAAGTGTTAATATTACATTTGGAGATGAACAGGTAAAACCTATTTTTAATCTACTGATTCTGAAAGATATGCAATTCGAAATGTTAAAAGATAAGTCGTCAATAATCAAGGTTATTGGTGTTGGCGGTGGTGGTGGTAATGCGGTAAACCATATGTACCGTCAGGGGATAACAGGTGTTGATTTCATCATCTGTAATACAGATGCNNGCCCGATTCCAAATAAGGTGCAACTGGGTGCGAGTTTAACAGAAGGAATGGGCGCAGGTTCAATTCCGGAGGTAGGAAAGAACTCTGCAATAGAAAACATTGAAGATATCAAAGTCATGCTCGGCAATACAACAAAGATGTTGTTTATTACTGCCGGTATGGGGGGTGGTACCGGAACCGGTGCCAGTCCGATTATAGCACAGGCTGCGAAAGAGCTTGATATATTAACCGTCGCAATCATCACGACGCCTTTCTCCTTCGAAGGAAAGCGCAGAAAGATGCAGGCAGAAGACGGCTTAGATGAAC
>DCLG01000027.1:46131-49266 GCA_002320935.1 Pedobacter sp. UBA1654
CAAATGACAGATTAAGAGAGATCTTCGGTAACCTGACTTTGGGCTCCGCATTTGCCCAGGCAGACGACATCTTAACCACGGCGGCTAAAGGAATTGCAGAGATCATAACCGTACCTGGTTATATAAACGTCGACTTTAAAGATGTGAGAACGGTAATGAAAGACAGTGGTGTTTCCATCATGGGTAGCTATTCTGCAAGCGGTGAGAATCGTGCGCTGGTTGCTGTTGAAGGTGCACTTGCATCCCCATTGTTAAAGGATAACGAAATTGAAGGTGCAAGGTATATCTTACTAAATATAAGCTCTGGGGTTAATGAGGTTACAATGGATGAGGTTGCGATCATTACTGATTACATCCAGGATAAAGCAGGCTTATCTGCAGATCTAATCTGGGGTAACTGTATTGATGAGAGTCTGGAAGACCGTTTGTCAGTTACAATCATCGCTACTGGCTTTCAAACTACGGAACAAAGGGCGCAGGATAGAAAAAACGTTAAGAAGATCTCTTTATTGACGCCTGAAGAAGCACCACTTGTAAAACCAATTGAACCTGTAAATACGTTTATGGAGCCAAAAGCAGAAGTGCATAGCATGGAGCCTGTGATGAAAGCTAAAGAAGCACAGTCTGATATGTTTGGCGACATGATGAATGTTCCGAAGAACAGAAGAACTGATGATCAGGATTCAAATGTTATCAAGCACACCTTAATAGAAGAAGAAATCTACCCAAACGAAACGCATAATGAGCCTGGCTTCGAATTTGAAGTGAAGGTTTCTGAAACAGACTTCACCTTTGAAAAGCCTGTTGCCGATTTTAGTTCAAATCAACAGCACAACAGCAAGCCTGAAGTTCAGCAAGCCGGGGCTGATGACTACAAAACGGATGAGTCGATGGAAGATCAGTTGAAGAAATCCAAAGAAAGGATTTTGAGATTAAAAGATCTTAGCATGAAACTTCGTACTGCTAATGGCCTGCAAGAACTTGAAAATGAGCCGGCATATAAGAGAAAGCAAATGCAGCTTCAGCAGGTTCAGCATTCTTCGGAGTCGCAGGTATCAAGGTTTACATTAAGCAGCGACGAAGACGGTTCAACTGAAATTCGCCCCAATAATTCATTCCTGCATGATAATGTCGATTAAATAACTGTTAACATAAATAAAAGCCTTAAGGAATAAACCCTTTAAGGCTTTTTTGCTGAAAGATAATGCTGAATGTGCTAACGCTCTTGAAAGTACACAGTTGTAAATAAGGCTTATAAAGCTTAAATTTGCGGCAATAGAATAACCTTAAAACATAATACATTGGATATTTTTGAAAAGATTACAAAACATATGGGGCCGCTTGGCCAGCACCAGAAATGGTCTCATGGATATTTTTCCTTCCCAAAATTAGAAGGAGAATTAGGTCCTCATATGACTTTCCGTGGTAAAGAGCACCTGGTTTGGAGCTTGAATAATTACCTTGGATTGGCAAACCACCCGGAAGTTAGAGCGGCTGACTTACAGGGTGCTTCAGATTTCGGAATGGCGTACCCGATGGGTGCCAGAATGATGTCTGGTAACACCAAATATCACGAGCAGCTGGAGCGTGAGCTTGCGGAATTTGTAGGTAAACCCGATGCTTTCCTGCTTAACTATGGTTATCAGGGTATGGTATCTATCATAGATGCTTTAGTTGACCGCAATGATGTAATTGTTTACGATGGTGAATCCCATGCCTGTATAATTGATGGTTTGAGATTACACATGGGTAAACGTTTTGTATATCAACACAATGATATAGACAGTGCTGCTAAACAACTTGCCCGCGCTTCGAAACTTGTTGAGCAGAGTGGTGGTGGGATCCTTGTGATTACTGAGGGTGTATTTGGCATGTCAGGTGCACAAGGTAAATTGAAAGAACTCATTGAGTTAAAGAAGCAATTCAACTTCCGCCTGTTGATCGATGACGCGCATGGCTTTGGTACCATGGGTAGAACTGGTGCTGGAACACATGAAGCACAAGACTGTATTGAAGGCGTAGATGTTTATTTTGGCACATTTGCAAAGTCGATGGCTGGGATCGGTGCATTCGTGGCCTCTACAGAGGAGATTACCAACTTTCTACGTTACAACATGCGTTCGCAGACATTTGCGAAAGCACTTCCAATGCCAATGGTTATTGGATTGCTTAAACGCTTGGAGCTTTTGAAAAATAACAATGAGTTGAGAGAAAATCTTTGGAACATTGCAATGAGCCTTCAAAATGGTCTAAGAGAAAGAGGATTCGATTTGGGCTTAACCAATACCATGGTGACACCGGTGTTCCTTAAGGGAGAGCTGCAGGAAGCAACTGCTTTAACAATGGACCTTCGTGAGAATTATGGTATTTTCTGTTCTATCGTTGTTTATCCGGTTATTCCTAAAGGATTAATCGAGTTAAGGCTTATTCCGACGGCAGTTCATACGTTGGAGGATGTTCAAAGAACATTGGATGCGTTTAGTGAGGTTTCTGATAAACTAAAAAGCGGATATTATAAAGACAACAAATTTGTAGAAGCTTAACCTATATAATAATATAAAATAGGCCCTTCAGAATTTCTGAAGGGCCTATTTTATATATAAACGACTTGATTTTCCTGGTTTCCGTTAGTTATTCATGCCAGAAATCTGCTCAGCGATTTTCCCAGTCAACGCTGCAGAAGCAGTGACTAAGGGTAAGCGTACCCCATCACCGCAGATGCCCAGATGTTTCAATGCAGCTTTAACACCGGCAGGGTTACCTTCAGCGAAGATCAGACGTGTAAATTCAATCAGACTTAAGTGCATTGGCAAGGCTTTCTTGAAGTCTCCTTGCAGCGACAGCTTTATCATTTCAGACATTTGAGCCGGTAAAGCATTACCGACTACGGAGATCACACCAACTGCGCCAAGCGAAATCATCGGCATGGCTACAGGATCATCACCTGAAATCAGCATGAAGCCATCTGGTTTGTCCCTCATGATTTGGTTGAACTGGTCAAAGCTTCCCGAAGCTTCTTTTGTTCCGATGATGTTTTTGAAGTCGTGTGCGAGTCTGCAGGTTGTTTCTGGACTCATATTGCTTGAAGTTCTTCCAGGAACGTTGTAAAGCAGTATAGGAAGGCTTGATGCCTCG
>DCLG01000027.1:49321-52543 GCA_002320935.1 Pedobacter sp. UBA1654
TGCCTTCTTGCGTAGGTTTATTGTAATTTGGGCTTGCAGATAATATGGCGTTATAGCCTGCGATTTCAAATGCTTTGATGCTTTGAGCAACTACAGCAGTGTCATTTCCGCCGATACCAGCAACCAGGGGTAACCTGCCAGCATTTACTTCAGCTGTAAAAGCCCATACTGCCAGTTTCTCTTGTTTAGTTAATGTTGAAGATTCGCCTGTAGTACCCAGTGAAACCAGGTAATCCACGCCGCCATCTACCATATGATTGATGAGCCTTTTTAAGCCATCAAAGTCAACCGCTCCATCTTCTTTAAATGGTGTAACCAACGCTACACCTGTCCCATGAAATTTTTCCATTATTTTTATTTCAACATCTCTAGTAATTCCTGATGACTGATCATTGGAATTTTTAATTTTTGTGCTTTTTCCAGTTTGGAAGGACCCATATTGTCGCCTGCGACAAGGAAGTTTAATTTCGCAGAGATGCTGCTCAGAATCTTACCACCATTACCCTCAATAAGGTCTTTCAATTCGTCTCTGCTGATACCTTCAAAGACGCCCGAAATTACAAATGTTTTTCCGTTTAATTTGTCGCTCTGCAGCTTTATTGTTGATTCTACAACTTCAAACTGCAAGCCATGAGCACGTAGCAGCGCAATCTGTCGCATGTGTTCCGGTTTTCGGAAGTAATCGACAATACTTTCTGCTATACGCTGACCAATCTCATCAATTGCTGTTAGTTCCTCTACCGTAGCATTGGTCAGTCGGTCAATACTCTTTATCGCTAAGGCAAGTTTCCGCGCGACAGTTTCACCCACATACCGGATACCAAGTCCGAATAACACCTTTTCAAAGGGCATGTCTTTGGAGTTTTCTATGCCCTTAAGCATATTCAAGATGGACTTTTCACCAAAACGTTCCAGATTTTTAAGTTCCTGAGCACGGTCTTTTAAAGTGTAAAGATCACTGATATGCCTCACCAAACCCTGTCGGTAAAAAGTTTCTATCGTTTCATCTCCTACGCCATCAATATTCATCGCTTTGCGCCCTATGAAGTGCTGCATTTTACCGACAATCTGAGGTGGGCAGCCCTCATCATTGGGACAGTAGAAGGCAACTTCACCTTCGTTCCTGATCAATGCGGTGCCACATTCCGGACACTGCGCAGGATAGATGATCCTTCGGGCTGCAGCAGTTCTTTTCTCCAGATTAACATTAATGATCTTTGGAATGATTTCACCACCTTTTTCTACAAAGACAGTATCACCTTCATGAAGATCCAACCTTTCGATTTCGTTTGCATTGTGCAGGGTAGCACGTTTAACGGTTGTACCGGCGAGCTGTACCGGCTTTAAATTTGCTACAGGAGTAACCGCTCCAGTTCTGCCAACTTGATAGGTAACTTTTTGAAGCACCGTTTCTACCTCCTGTGCTTTGTATTTGCAAGAAATGGCCCAGCGAGGAGACTTCGCGGTAAAACCAAGTTCTTGCTGCTGCCCATAGCTGTTTACTTTAATTACAATACCGTCTATTTCATAGCCGATCTTAAAGCGCTCGTGCTCCCAATGTTTGATGAATTGAAGTACTTCATCCATATTAGTCGCAAGACTGGAGTGTTCGCTCACATGAAATCCCCAGGACTTTATGGCTTCTAAGCTTTCCCAGTGGGTTCTAAAAAGTGTCCGATCTGTATTCAGCGAATAGAAGAAGCAGTCCAGAGGACGTTTTGCAACCTCTGATGAGTCCTGCATTTTGATCGTGCCTGCAGCGAAGTTTCGTGGGTTCGCATATGTCACTTCGCCAAGTTCTTCGCGTTCTTTGTTGAGGCGCTCAAAAGCCGCACGATGCATGAATATTTCACCGCGGATTTCAAAGATTTCAGGATTATCGCTGCTCTTTAATCGATGAGGAATATTTCGTATGGTTTTTACATTGGTTGTTACATCATCGCCCTGAGTACCGTCGCCCCGCGTTACCGCTCGTACGAGTTGATTATGTTCATATGTAAGGCTAATAGAAAGACCGTCGAACTTCAATTCGCAAACATATTCAAACCTGTCTCCAATGGCTTTTCTCACCCGGTCGTCGAAGTCCCTTAAATCCTGTTCATTATAGGTATTACCCAAGGACAGCATGGGCCACTTGTGTCTGACGGTCACAAAATTTTTGGTCAGATCGCCACCTACACGCTGTGTAGGGGAGTTGGGGTCAGCAAATTCCGGATGTTCTTTTTCGAGTTTTGCAAGTGTTTCCAGCTTGCTGTCAAATTCAAAATCGGCAATGGTAGGCATGGCCAAAACATAGTAGTTGTATGTATGCTGATTAAGTTCCTTAACCAGTGCATCCATGGTATCTTTAATGCGATCTGCAGACATGCAACGAAGATACAAATACTATTTAAAATGCGCTTATAGCAGGGTTCTGTTCCAGTTCGTCGAAGATGGTGATAAACCGCGATTCGAGTTCGGGGCAGTATTCATCAAGTTTATACGTAAGCAGCTCAAGCTGTGCTTCTGTAAAGGGATTGTTCCAGATACGCATACATATTCTGTTTAAAGCATAGCTAATGCTCGAGAGCTTTTGATAACTAAAGAGATAGCGGCTCTCCCGGAATTCTGTGAAGAATGCATCGAATAGGGTTTGGTCCGGGAGATCGGCTTTTTCTAAAAAGGTACGAAGTTCGGAAGTGTTTGCCTCGTTCAGTTGACTGTAAAAAGTTTCGATATTGATCATGCCGGAGTGCAGAAGCAGGTGATCCAACATGAGTTCCAGGCCAATATGGGCTAGGAAGAAGGGCTTTACGGGTCCAACTGTGACACAGGGAAGAATCAACTTCTTGAGATTTGCTGTTTCAGTTTTGAAAAACTCAGAAGTATGAAAGTAATTATCAACTTCAAGATGCTTTTGCCAGCCAGTCAGGATTGACTGTAACGCCTCTTTGTCCTGGTATAGTTCAGGTGTTTTCTGTGGATGAATGTTCCAGTATTTATCTGCATTCTTAACCAGGTCGGGCAATACTACGCCCGTGACCATGTAGTGATCCGGATTATTGCGCTCAAAGTAGTAGTGGGACAGGAAGTTCATCGCCTTAAAAGTAGAGATTTTTTATGCAGGCTTTTCTTATATTTGCGGCAAAAAGTTACTATAATGACCAATTTTGTAGAAGAATTACGCTGGAGGGGTATGTTGCACGACATCATGCCAAATACCGAAGAGAAGTTAAATGAAGG
>DCLG01000027.1:52672-56711 GCA_002320935.1 Pedobacter sp. UBA1654
ATGCGCTTGTAGGTGGTGCAACAGGGATGGTGGGTGATCCCTCAGGAAAATCTGCCGAGCGTAACCTGCTGACCGAAGAAAGCCTGGAACATAACCTGAACGGTATTAAAGCACAATTGAGCAAGTTCCTTGTGTTTGGTGAGGAAAGTAATGATGCAGTAATGGTCAACAATGCCGACTGGTTCAAAAATTTCAGCTTTTTAGATTTCATCCGTGATGTAGGCAAGCACATCACCGTGAATTACATGATGGCCAAAGACAGTGTAAAAAAACGTTTGAACGGCGAAGCAGGGGTCGGACTATCATTTACAGAATTCAGCTATCAGTTGATCCAGGGTTACGATTTCTACTACCTCTGGAAGCATCATAACTGTACTTTACAGATGGGTGGATCAGACCAGTGGGGTAACATCGTTACCGGAACTGAGTTCATCCGCCGCAAGGATAATGGTACCGCATACGCACTCACCACACAACTGATTAAAAAGGCTGATGGTACTAAGTTTGGAAAAACGGAAAGTGGTGCCGTATGGTTGGATGCAGAAAAAACTTCTCCTTACCGTTATTACCAGTTCTGGTTGAACGCGTCAGATGAAGATGTGAAGAAGTGGATCCGGATATTTACTTTAAAGTCTAAAGCGGAAATCGAAAGCCTGGAGCAGGAACATGATCAGGCACCACACCTAAGGATTCTTCAGAAAGCATTGGCAGAGGACATTACCATTCGCACGCACTCAGAGGCAGCCTTAGAAACGGCAATTAAAACATCAGGTTTCTTGTTTGGAAACGGATCTCTTGACTTCTTTGCAACCTTAAGTGATACACAGGTTATGGAAGTATTCGATGGTGTTCCTCAGTTCAGCATTGCAAAGGCGGAGCTTGAGCAGGGCTTGGATATTGGTACACTGTTAGCTGAAAAAACTAATATATTCCCGTCTAAAGGAGAAGTTAAGAAGACAATTCAAGGCGGCGGCTTAAGTATTAATAAAGCCAAACTTTCAGATGCCGGTCAGCAGTATAGTACCGCGGATCTGTTGAATGGTAAATACATCATTGTTCAAAAAGGAAAGAAAAACTACTTTCTGATCACAGCAGAGGGTTAGGCCTAATTGCAACTATTTAGAAAATCGCAGTAAAGTTCATTTGCTGCGGTTTTTTTATGTCTAATCCAGATATACCCAAGTGATGGCTTTCAGCGCAGTGGGTTCATTGTACAAGTAGATTACAACCTCGGATGTCGGCATTGTCGAAGCGCCCCAAAACTTCAAAAGAATCATCGGAATGGATTTTCCCCAAATCCTGTGTAGCAATGAAGCTGCAGGAGTTTATGTTCGCCAGGTCAATCACGTTTATCCCTCCGGTTTGCCGGTTTTTAAGTAAGCTTAACGGATCGTTGGTATCTCTGAGTATTATTTTCATCCATGGCGGGCAGTTGAAGATACCATTGCCATAAGAATATCCCTGGGACAGCAGTTCAGTCATGCCGTATTCGCTGTGAATTGCCGGCACACCGAAGCCGGCGGTTAGCAGTTCATGGAGTTCTTCCCGTACCATTTCCTTGCGTTTTCCTTTCATACCGCCGGTTTCCATAATAATCAGTTCCGGGAAATCCAAAGTATATTCTTCGATGAAGTCAAGCAGGGCATAGGTGACACCGATCAGAATGGTACGTTGCCCTTGAGCCTTCAATTCCAGCAATGTCCCGTACAAACCGGGATTATCATGCAGGAAGTAGCCACTTTCCGGATGTTGGCTTTGCGCGATTAAAGCATCTACCATGTAAATTAAGGAAGATCCTTCACGCTCCTGATATGATGGCAGCAGTGCTAAAATGCAGGTGTTTTCCGGCCCACCATAAAACAATTTAAAAGCTCGGTTGAAGCTTTCTTCATAGATGTGCAGATCAGTTACCAGGTGCCTGCTTGTAAGCTGTCCAGTAGTTCCAGAGCTGGAGAAAACAATTTCTGCAGCTGCTCTTGAGCTAATCACATCATGCGATTTGAAGAATGCGATTGGAAGAAAAGGAATTTGATCAATGGATATCACCGAGGTGCTGTCCACATTAAGGTGATGTAGGAATGATTTGTAAACCTCGCAGCTATTTGCCTGATGCCTGAAGACCGTCAAAGCAGTTTGCTCAAAGGCCTCTGGCGTGTCGATGTCGAAAATTTGTTCTCTGATGTACTCCACTCCGCAAAAATAAGTAAAGAAAATGCAGTTTAGCGAGTGATTTTCTTTCCTATTACGGNNTTCGGAAATGGTAACCGCAAAATCCACTGAGGCCCGCAACGAAAGCGCCGAGCAACGATGTGATGACTAAGATCAGCCACCAGCTGTTTACTCCAAACATTTCAGCCACCCTACCTGCCATAAGGTGATCATTGGGAATACTTTTATATAATGCCATCCCGATCCACAGAAGCAGAATAGCAAAAAAAGGCGACCAAAGCGAGATTTTTCCGGTTTTCCCGAGGATGGCACAGGTTAGAAAGGAGATGAGTACAATAATCCACCATGGAAGCAGTAATTGCAGAATGAAAGCGGCAATCAGAATTATCAGGAAAACCATATTATTTTTTGGTGATTTTTAAATGTGTGAGCTTTTTAACGGATGTGTCATTTACACTGTTCATCAAGTAAAGATCGTATAGTTGACCTTTTGCCCATGTACTAATCATGTCATCATAAAAAGGGCTGCCGGGGTTACCGGATTGCCCGCCTGGAAAAACACCCTGTCCCCGGGGCATTTTCCCGAGTTCAACAACCATGCGCCATGATGGCCCATTTGATTCACTCAAGGCATTGACTGTACTTTTTGAGCCGCCAATCATCAGGGGCTTGGAACCAAAGCCTGGAATGCCCGCGAGGTGCGGCACATGGCTATTCTTGACATTTGCCCAAGCCCAATTCTTTCCAATCACGCCGTATCTACGTTCAAGACTATCGCATGCATATTGGAAGGAATCATGCACCAGATCTTCCAGACTTTCGATCTGTGGGGTATTTACATTATCATACCACTTAGACCTCGGCTCTTTTGTGATCAACTGAACTGTACGATCGCGTGAAGGCTTTCGCATCGGGATATCGGCAATTTCAAACTCATCGTCCCAAATGAGTTTATTTAAACGACTCATCCATAAATCAAAGATTCCTGGTGCAATCTCAGCTGCATGGTAAAACTTGTTCCATTTCTGGATGATATTTAGCGCTTCTTTTTGAGTAGCGTTTAGGTTTCCACGTTTAATCAGGGGTAAAAGGGTTGGTAAAACATCTTCAGGAAAAATGCCATAAGCGTCGCTTTGTAAGATGCGCATACTGTCGGCATTGATGTTCTCCATTGATGCCAGCTTGTCATTGATCCGTTTACCCCGCTCATAGGGTGCAAATTCCCAATTGATATAGTATGGGTAACTCGGGTCTGTAGAAGATTGATTTGCGGAACTTACGAATGCACGGGCAGGATTTTTTACAGTCGGGTTATGTGCTGCCGGAATCCAGCCCTGCCAGTCATCCCTGGGGTCACTGCCGTCCAGGATGAATTTGCCTTGATTCTTGTACTTCAGCGGGAACTTCCCGTTTGCTGTGATCGCGATGTCATTATCGGCAGAAGCGAAAATGAAATTCTGTGCCGGCGCGGTATAGAAAGTAAGTGCTTTCCTATAGTCATTGTAGTTGGTCGCCCGGTTAAGATGGTAGAAGGTCATCAGGTCATTTGAGCGGTCATGAGCAATCCACCTTAGCGCATTTCCAACTGGAACTGGTTTGGCTTGGCTAAGTTTAGGTTTTTGGAAGTAGACTACCGGCCCATGATGGGTATAAACGACAGTATCTTTCTTTGGCTTTTCACCTCGGATGTTAATCTGTTCAAGCCTGCTCGAGGTATTCTTCCAGCTGTTGTTGTACCAGTATTGTTTATGGGTATCATCTTTGAACTTAATCTGGTAGTAGTCCAGGACATCTGCAGCTACATTGGTGACGCCCCAGGCAACCCGCTGATTGAACCCGATAATGACACTCGGAGACCCGGGAAGGGACA
>DCLG01000027.1:56754-66155 GCA_002320935.1 Pedobacter sp. UBA1654
CATTTATTCCGGGTGCGTTTAGTTGTATCTGGTACCAAATGGAGGGTAGGGTCAGGTTTAAGTGCGGATCATTGGCCAGGATGGGATTACCGCTTTTAGTTTTTGTGCCGGAAACAGCCCAATTGTTGCTTCCAATTCCTTCCACGCGCCTGGTTGTCTTGATGTTGCTGTTGTTCATCTGATTGAAACTTCCTGGTGGCAACGGCACCGGAAGCGGTTGAAAATCCCATTTTGTGCCTTCAGGTATAATTGGATCTTCCTTAAAAGGGTAATCAGGAAATAAATCCGCGGTGACTTCTGGTCCGAACTTATTTAGAATATTGCTCATATAGAATTCGTNNGTCTGAACCCATCGCAAGAACGGCAGACATTTGCTTAAGCAATAGAGCACATTTTAACGGCGTCCATGCTTCAGGCTTGAAGTCAAGGATTTTGTATTCGACCGGAATGTTCTTCTGGGCGCTATTACGAATAAAGTCATTTATGCCTTCCGAATAGGCAAGAAGCATTTTCCTGGAAACAGGATCTTGCATCATACCTTCAAGGGAGTTCTCTGCGCCATAAACCATACCCATTCTGCGCTGATAGCGGTCAAGTTCTACTGCTTTTTTGCCAACTACTTCAGAGAGCCGTCCTGCAGCATAGCGGGTCTGAAAGTCCATTTGCCACAATCGATGCATTGCAGTTACATAGCCCTGTGCGTAATATAGGTCGTGATCGTTTTTAGCAAAGATGTGAGGAATCATGCGGTCATCAAAAATGATGTCTACATCTTCATGGGTATTCTTTAGTACAATCTTTTGTTGCTTTTTTATACTGATGCTTTCAGCATTTTGCCAAAAACCCTGAAACGGCTCAAGGAATTTGATAATAGGGGGCAGATCACCAAATTTTCTATTGAAGCCATAAATTAATAGGGCTGGAACTATCAGGCAGATCAGGGCTTTAATCTTATTCATTTGCTGAATTATTAAGCTGGTAACTTCGGTTTGATATAGGTCTATTGCCAATTTAGAACAATGTAGTAAGATAACAAAGATCTGGTGGTATTATATTTCTTAAGGATTAAGGCTTTCCAATTCAGAAATCGGGGGCCTCATTTGAGTCAATATAGCCAGAGCTGTTAAGTTATTGGTAGACATGATTTAGCGGCTCTTTCTATTGCGGATGTTATCTTCTTAAGAAAGTTGTTGCTACAACATTTTATTTTTCTGTTAAAATAGCGTGTGCTACGCCGAAAATAGATTTGTATTGTGTAGAAGTTTTTTATATTTAAGTAGATATTAACCAAATAAATCTATTGTATGACGAGGAAATTTACCAGAGCATTTTGTATGCTTATGATGGTCTTTGGCACAGCTATGCTTGCGAAAGCCCAAAACATTGTCTTAAATGGTACAGTGATCGACAAGTCTACCAGAACACCGCTTGCAGGTGTCAGCATCACTGTTAAGGGTACAACTACGGGGACTGCTTCAGGTCAGAATGGTACCTTCTCTCTTACGACCACGGCAGTGCCGGTCACATTAGTTTTTTCCTATGTTGGTTATGGCACGACAGAGCAGCAGGTGAGTAACGCCGCTGCAAACATCACTGTAGAATTGGAAGAAACTACATTTCTAGGACAGGAGGTTGTTATATCAGCTTCCAGAACGCCCGAGCGGATATTGGAATCACCGGTGTCAATTGAGCGCATAAGTGCTTCTGCTGTCAGGGATTTGCCCGCAGCAACATTCTATGATGCACTCGCAAACTTGAAAGGTGTGGAGATGAGTGCACAAAGTTTGACTTTCAAATCTGTAAATACGAGGGGATTTAATTCCAATGGAAATACAAGGTTTAACCAGTTTGTAGATGGCATGGATAATCAGGCGCCTGGACTGAACTTTTCAGTAGGTAATATTGTGGGTCTCTCAGAGCTCGATGTCGATAATGTGGAACTTCTACCTGGTGCTGCCTCGGCATTATATGGAGCCGGGGGCATAAATGGTACTTTATTGATGACCTCTAAGAATCCGTTTGACTACCAGGGTGCAAGTTTTGCTTTTAAAACCGGTGTAAACCATGTTAACGATAAAAACACTGGCACTCAGCAGTTCAATCAACTGGATGTTCGTCTGGCAAAAGCATGGAACAAAAAGTTTGGTATCAAAACCGCGTTTTCCTTTTTGCAGGCAAAAGATTGGAGTGCTACTGACACGAGGAACTTTGACCGTACCGCGCGACAATTGAAGGGGGGCGATCGTATTACGGATCCGAATTACGACGGTGTAAACGTTTATGGCGATGAGATCAGCCAGAACATGATTAATGTAGCACAGAGTGTGCAAAATCAAACTATTGCAGGCATTCTGCAGGCAACGAATGGTACGTTGAATATTAAAAATCTAATGGACGCGGCTTTGACACCCACGGCAACACCTGCGCAACAGGCCAATTTTCTTGCGGGGCTTCCTGCTGCACTGAGACCTGCGGTACAAAACTATTTACCCTTTTATGTTGGTCTAGGAAATGGCTTGATTCCAAATCAGGCGGTTTCCAGAACAGGTTATGCAGAGCAGGAATTAGTGGATTATGACACAAAATCCTTGAAAGCAAATACTTCCCTGCATTATAGATTTAATGATAATATTGAAGCTATTGCACAGGCCAATTGGGGTACAGGAACATCTGTCTATACCGGAACAGATCGTTATTCTTTAAGGAACTTTTCCATTGGCCAGTTCAAATTGGAACTTAAAGGATCAGACTTCTTTTTACGGGCCTACACGACACAAGAAAGATCAGGAGATGCTTATAATGCAACGATCCTGGGAACTTTCATTAATGAAGCATGGAAGCCGTCAACCACCTGGTTTCCGCAGTATATCGGGAACTATCTGGGTGCAATTGCTGCCGGACAGCCGGAGGCTGCTGCACAACAGTTTGCACGTGCTCAAGCCGACGCCGGACGATTGATCCCGGGTACGCCTGGATTTGAAAGCGCAAAAATTGCGATAACAGAACGGCCAATTGGTCCACAAAATGGCGCGAAGTTTAATGATAAAACCAACTTATATCATTATGAAGGGATGTACAACTTTACAAATGCCTTCAATAATGTTATTGAGTTTCAAATTGGCGCTTCTTATCGGAATTACTTTCTACACTCAGATGGAACCATTTTTGACGATGCGACCCGGGACATTACTATTGAGGAATATGGTGCCTTTGCTCAGCTTGGTAAACGGATGTTCAACGACAAGTTGAAGCTCACATTTGCAGGACGGTATGATAAAAGCCAGAACTTCGAAGGTCGCTTTACACCGAGAATAACGGGGGTTTTAACCGTAGCACCAAACAACAACATCCGTGCATCATATCAGACCGGCTACCGAAATCCAACCACCCAGGATCAATATATTGACCTCGCTGTTGGGGGAGGAGCAACCCGCCTGATCGGCGGCTTGCCTGAGTTGCTTACCAAGTATAACCTGATTGCTAATCCTGCAGTAACATCTGATAGCTACAGAGCATTACTAGCCTCGGCAGCAAGTGGTACACCGAATCCTGGTGTTCTGGAGACCTATACTTTTGATGCCAGGGGCGTACGTCCAGAGAGTGTTCAATCTTACGAACTGGGCTACAAAGGCCTTTTGGGTACTAACCTATTGATAGATACTTATGGATACTATAGCATTTATAGCGACTTCATTAGTGCAGTTGAAATCTACCAGAATCCACTTGCGTCAGCTGTTAAATTCAACGTTCCGGTCAACCTAATGGAAGATGTAAAGACCTATGGCGGTGCTTTTGGACTGGATTATATATTTGGTAAATACAATTTGAGTGGAAACGTCTCCTATAACAAAATTAGTGATATTCCTACCAGCTTCATTAATACTTTCAATACGCCTGAACTCCGCTACAATTTTGGCTTTGGCAACCGAGAGATCGCTAAGAATGTAGGCTTTAATCTGCAATACAGATGGCAGGAGAAATTTACCTGGAACTCTACCTTTGGATCTGGAGATGTACCTGCTTTCGGAACCTTTGACGGACAGATTAGTTTTAAAATTCCCTCTATCAATTCTACGCTTAAATTTGGTGGTTCAAATCTATTGAATAAATATTACAGTACTTCGTTTGGTAACCCGATGGTCGGTGCAATTTATTATACATCCATTACCTTTAACCCATAATATTATTAGACAGAAAACATCTTGCTGATTTTAATGTTCATCTTTAGCTAAGTTTCGCCGGTTATTCACATTTTTACGAAAAAGAAAACTGATGAACTTGTAAATACACCATGATAGATAGCTCAGGAAATAATACACTTTCAAAAAAGAATGCTCAGGTTCAGCATAAAAACGTCGCAAATGCAGAGAAGAATGTCTGGTTTCATAGTTTGTTGANNTTGTACGAAAAAATGGGCGCTCATCTGCTTAACTTAAATGGCATCAAGGGCACTTACTTTGCAGTTTGGGCCCCCAATGCAAAACAAGTGAATGTCTCCGGTGAATTTAATGAATGGAGTAAGACCAGTCACCAGTTGTATAAACGTTGGGATGCTTCAGGTATCTGGGAAGGTTTCATTCCCGGAATTGACCATGGCACCTTGTATAAATATGCGATTCACAGCTTTGAAGGCATCTGGCTCGAGAAAGGAGACCCTTTCTCCCGGCGCTGGGAGCTTCCACCCGGAACTGCTTCCGTTGTATGGGACACAAAATATAAATGGAAGGATGCTGCCTGGTTAAAAAAGCGTCCGAAAGTTAACGCTTTAGATCAGCCGATTTCCGTATATGAAGTGCACCTTGGATCCTGGAAGCGAGATCCGGCAGACCCATCAAGAATTCTGACCTACAAGGAGGTGGCAGACTCCCTGGTGTCGTATGTGCTCGAAATGGGGTTTACGCATGTTGAACTGATGCCAGTAATGGAATATCCATATTTTCCGTCCTGGGGGTATCAGATCACGGGCTATTTTGCTGCAAGTTCACTCCATGGTACGCCGGAAGAGTTGATGTATCTGATTGAGTCACTACACAAGGCGAACATTGCTGTAATCATGGACTGGGTGCCCTCGCATTTCCCTGGTGATGCGCATGGCCTTTATAAATTCGACGGAACCCATTTGTATGAGCATGCCGATATGAGGAAAGGTTTTCATCCGGACTGGAAATCATATATCTTCAATTATGACCGGAACGAGGTTCGTTCCTTCCTGATCAGCAACGCAATGTTTTGGATAGACCAATATCATGCGGATGGCCTGAGAGTAGACGCTGTTGCCTCGATGTTATATTACACGTTCTCCAGGAAACCAGAAGATGCTGGCACTAATATTCATGGAGGTCCGGAGAATTTAGGGGCTATTCAGTTCCTTCAGGATATGAATGAGGCAATTTATTCGAATTTCAAGGGCGTACAAACCATCGCAGAAGAGAGTAGCACGTATCCTGGAGTTACGCGTCCGGTGTCGGAACATGGTTTAGGTTTTGGTATGAAGTGGATGATGGGCTGGATGAACGACACCTTAAAGTACTTCAAACTTGATCCAATAAACAGAAGCCATCATCACCATAAATTGACGTTTTCGATTACCTACGCATTCACTGAAAGGTTTATGTTGCCATTCTCCCATGATGAAGTGGTACATGGCAAGTCGTCAATGATCTATAAAATGCCGGGAAATGACTGGGAGAAACATGCAAACCTACGAGCCTTGTACGCCTACATGTTTACGCAGCCAGGTACAAAGTTGCTCTTCATGGGGAATGAGTTTGCTCAAAATAGTGAGTGGAACTTTAAGAAATCCCTTGACTGGCATTTACTTCAGTATGACTCCCATGCTGGAATGCAGCGCCTGGTAAAAGCTCTTAATACTTTTTACAGGTCCGAGCCTGCGCTATACGTGAATGCATTCTCGTATGATGGCTTTGAGTGGATCAACGCCGATGACGTACAACATTCTGTCTATATCTATTTGCGAAAATCTAAAAAGGACAAGGATATGTTGGTAGTATTGATCAATCTTACTCCAGTAGCACGAAATTATTACAAGGTTGGTATGCCTAGTAAGTCTAAATGGAAGCAAGTCTTTAATACAGATGACCTGGCATTCTACGGTGCTGGCAGAACTGAAGAACGGGCATATTTACCCGAGCAGGATCTTTGCCATGGCCGCCCGTATTCAATATATATTGACCTGCCTCCACTAACCGCCATTGTGCTAAAACAGACGAAATAAAAAGAGGGATGTCTTTTGAACATCCCTCTTTTTATCGTTACGAATATATATTAGATGGTAGCGTAGTGTTCTACGAATTTTGCTAATGCAGCAGAATAACCCATTTCATTATCATACCAAGAAACAACTTTCACGAAGTTTCCATTCAATGCGATTCCGGCATCTGCATCAAAGATAGATGCATGCTCATCACCGATGAAGTCAGAAGAAACTACTTGATCTTCAGTATAACCAAGCACACCTTTCAAGTAACCTTCAGAAGCTTCTTTCATAGCAGCTTTGATCTCTTCATACGTTGCAGATTTCTCCAAGCGTACAGTTAAATCAACAACAGACACGTCAGCAACAGGAACACGGAAAGCCATACCAGTAAGTTTACCTTTTAATTCAGGAATAACTTTGGTAACTGCTTTAGCAGCGCCAGTTGCAGAAGGGATGATGTTAGAGAAAGCGCCACGGCCACCTCTCCAGTCTTTAGCAGAAGGACCATCAACAGTTTTTTGTGTAGCAGTAACAGCGTGAACAGTACTCATCAAACCTTCAACAATACCAAACTTATCGTTTAGAACCTTTGCAATAGGAGCAAGGCAGTTTGTTGTACATGATGCATTTGAAACAATCGTTTGGTCAGCAGTTAGTTTATCATGGTTAACGCCCATTACGTAAGTTGGGATAGAATCATCTTTAGCTGGAGCAGAAAGTACTACTTTCTTAGCACCTGCCTGAATGTGTTTCTTAGCATCAGCCTCAGTTAAGAATAGACCAGTAGACTCAATTACGACCTCAACGCCAACTTCATCCCATTTAAGGTTTGCAGGATCTTTTTCAGCTGTGATACGGATGGTTTTACCGTTTACAACCAAATTTCCATTTTCTACTTCAATGGTACCATCAAAGCGGCCGNNCAACATGTAAGCCATGTAAGTTGGTTCTACAAGATCATTTATAGCAACAACATCTAATCCTCTTTTAAGTGCAGCCCTGAAAACCAGTCTGCCAATACGACCAAAGCCGTTTATTCCAATTTTGCTCATTGTACTAGTTTGAATAATAGTTTAATAAATTATATATAGGTTCTTTAATGATGGTGGTGATGGTTACGCCATGTTTTTCAGCCACAGCAAGCAGTCGATCTTCAAACTGTCCTGCAACACTACCAACAAAATGTATTTCTTTATCCGGGTATTCCTTCATTGTAGGCAACAGATAGGTCCTAATGAATTGATCAAAACTCTGATCAATAATCTCCTGTATTGCAGGATTCGCTCTGTGTTCCACAAAAAAGTCAAAGAATGAGCTTAGAAATTGCTCGGGCATCGGCTTTCTATAAATTTTTTCAAGGATCAAAGGCCTGTCCAGGTTAGATTTCAGTGTAAAAGCTTTATGCAGGTCTTTTGGTAACTTTTCCTGAATAAATTTTTTAATAAGAATCTTGCCCAAATGAATGACGAACCTTCATCCCCAAGTATAAAACCTAATCCAAAATTATTTTGTTTTGGGATTGTTCCATTAAAGTAGGCACAGTTGGAACCACTACCCAGTACAGCTACAATTCCACTATTGCTGTAGCACGCGGCAACAGCTGCACCATAAAGATCATCTTTAACAGAAATCTCGCTATACTTAAAGAACTTGGATAGCGTTAGGGCGAGCTCTTTGCTTCGAGCCTCACTACTTGNNTTATTAATGAGGATAGTTTTTTTGTTCAGCGCATCTAAAATAGTTTTTTCATTGTTATGACAAGGATTGATACCGGGCATCGTACATTCTGCAACTGTTTTACCCTCCCGGGCAATTTTCCAATGTGCAGCTTTCGAGCCACTGTATACAACTGCTACCATATTATATTGATAAAACCTTAGTCATTTCCAATAAATCATCTTCCAGTTTGAAGGAGTGTTTGGTGAGCGCTTCTTCCAGACTGGTAACTTTGACATCATTGCCACGAAGTCCTACCATTGCTGCGGTTGTACCTTTGAAAAGTTCGTTTACTGCAGCAAAACCAAGACGACTGCCTAAAATCCTGTCGGCACTACTTGGGCTACCGCCACGTTGTAGGTGGCCTAGAATGGTTACTTTAGTATCATAATGATTAAAGCGCTCTTTTACTTTCTTGGCAATATCATAAGCACCACCGGCCCTATGGCCTTCAGCAACGATTACAATACTTGAAGATTTTTTTGTTAATGCGCCAATTTCAAGCTGATTAACAAGCTCATCAATGCTGGTTTGCTTTTCTGGAAGTAGCACAGCTTCAGCNNATGCAATACCACTTCTAAGGGCAATACAACCAGAATCACGTCCCATTACTTCAATAAAGAAAAGACGATCATGTGCATCTGCCGTATCGCGAATCTTATCTATAGCTTCAATAACGGTATTCATTGCGGTATCATAGCCAAGTGTGAAGTCGGAGCCAAACAAATCATTGTCAATGGTTCCGGGTACACCCATCACTTTTACACCAAATTTTTCAGAAAAAATCTTAGCACCAGTAAAGGTTCCATCTCCGCCAATTACAACAAGTCCGTCAATATCACGGGATTTTAGATTATTGAATGCCGTTTCCATACCCTCTTCAGTCATGAAGGGCTTGCAACGGGCTGTTTTTAGAATTGTACCACCTAAATGGATGATATTGCTAACGGAGCGGGCGTCCATTGGAATGATGTTGTCATCGATTAATCCCTGGTAGCCCTGTTTAACACCAAACATGGCAGCTCCATTGAATATACCAGTACGAACAACGGCTCTTATACAGGCATTCATTCCGGGAGCATCTCCTCCAGAGGTTAATACGGCAATATTATTTATTTTTTGGTTCATATTTTAATAAACGAATATAACGTGTATTTCCTACACTAAGTAATTTATCTTAATTTTTTTACATTACCTTGAACTTAAACTTTAAGAATAAATCGTCTGAGTTGGGTATATGCACTATTCAAATACACTACTATTTATCTCAAGGGTAATTGTAACCCGAGCAAGATGTAAAAAATATTGGAAAAAATGGAAAACTGTGAGAATTAACCGAATTTCAAGCGTGAATTTTTGTTAGGCAAAGCGTAAAATATATTTACATTTACTGTGTTATTTACACTAACCCCGGTTTATAACGGATTTAATTAAATTTATATATTAACAAACTCAAATAATTTGTAAT
>DCLG01000015.1 GCA_002320935.1 Pedobacter sp. UBA1654
GAGATTCAGAAAGATAGAGGATGCCTTTGCGGTTGGTGTCCAGATCGAGGGTCTTTTGAATGTCCCTGCCGAAGAACTTCTTAGGTGCGCCAACCAGCTTCTGCAGGCCTTTGATGTATACGTTACAGCTGAACTCCTGTACTTCTTCCAGGTGGATCTTTCTTCGTTTTATTGCCTGCCGGATGATCTCGTATGCGGGGTCCTCTGCATTGGCAGCAATGGTAACGCCCTCAAGGGTATAGATTTCTGTGGCCATCACGACGTCCTGGGCACCGCCATCGGCTGGGTTTATGGTCCGTTCTATGGGCTTATAGCCGATGGCCTTGTAAAGCAAAGTATGCTGGCCGGGATCAACCATGATGGAATACACGCCATTGATGTTTGCGGAGGTGCCTTTACTGGTTTCTTTGATGTAAACGGAGGCGAATGATACGGGTTCGCCCTGGATGTCTTTAATGGTGCCGGTAACTTTGATTTGCTGTGCGATAAGCTGCCCGGCGGACAGCAGGCTGAGTATAAAAACGAGAAGGATTTTGTTCATAAGAGAATTAAGACGCGTTTAGTGCAATAAAGATATGCGTTAACAACGGCTATTGTATGAAAGTTTGATAAGTGATCATGATTATGGTTAGCAGCAAAGGTGAGAATTACCTAACTTTGGTACATCAATATAGACATTTATGTACAAAACACTGCAGCCAGTTCTTCAGCAAGAGCTAGAACAAATTGAGAAAGACGGATTATATAAACGTGAAAGAATCATCACCAGTCCGCAGGGTGCTGATATCAAGGTAAGTACCGGACAGGAAGTTATTAACTTTTGTGCAAACAACTATCTTGGTTTGTCATCGGACCCAAGGGTTATTGAGGCCTCGAAAAAAGCACTGGATAAGTATGGTTATGGCATGTCTTCCGTTCGATTTATCTGTGGCACGCAGGATGTTCATAAGGAATTGGAAGCGAAGTTATCGACTTTCCTCGGCGCAGAAGACACCATCTTATATGCAGCTGCTTTTGATGCGAATGGTGGTGTATTTGAGCCGTTGTTCAATGATCAGGATGCCATTATTTCTGATGAGCTGAACCATGCTTCGATTATTGATGGCGTACGTTTGTGCAAAGCAAAACGGTTCCGGTATAAACACAATGACATGGCAGATCTTGAGGCGCAGCTGCAACAAGCTGAAGGCTGCAGACACCGGATCATTGTAACAGATGGTGCATTTTCTATGGACGGTACCATTGCACAGCTGGATAAGATATGTGACCTGGCTGATAAATACAATGCTTTGGTGATGATTGATGAGTCGCACTGCTCTGGCTTTATGGGTAAAAACGGTCGTGGTACCCATGAGCATTTTGATGTGATGGAGCGTATTGATATCATCACGGGTACCCTGGGTAAAGCACTGGGAGGTGCTTCTGGTGGTTTTACTGCTGGTCGTAAAGAGATTATAGACATGCTGCGTCAGCGTTCAAGACCATATCTGTTCTCCAATACCTTGGCGCCTGGCATCGCAGGAGCATCTGTAGCGGTGTTGGATATGTTGAATGAAACGACCGCCTTAAGAGATAAATTGGAGTACAACACCATGTATTTCCGTAAAAAAATGACGGAAGCAGGTTTCGACATCAAGGAAGGTATTCACCCGATTGTTCCGGTGATGTTATATGATGCTAAACTTGCACAGGAGTTTGCTGCAAGGATGCTGGATGAAGGTATCTATGTGATCGGTTTCTACTATCCGGTGGTTCCACAAGGAAAAGCAAGGATCCGTGTGCAGTTGTCGGCAGCCCATGAGCAACATCATCTGGACAAAGCCATTGAAGCTTTCACGAAGGTTGGGAAAAGCCTTGGAGTCATTTAATTCTTTTTTAAGCAGTATATTTGCGGCATGTTACAGGAAAAGATAACACAATACACAGCAGAAATCAACGCGTTTACCACAACAAATGCGGATGAGCTGGAACAGTTCAGAATAAAATTCCTTGGTACCAAGGGTATAATCAAAGATATATTTGATGAGTTTAAAGCCGTTTCACCAGAGGAGAAAAGAACGCTGGGTAAGGTGTTAAATGAATTCAAGCAACTTGCCGAAGCGAAATATCAGAGTCTTAAAGAAGAAGGCGGTCAGGATCAGGGCGGCAAAGACGCCGGCATGGATCTGACTTTACCAGGAGAGGGTTTTGAAGTGGGTGCGCGTCACCCACTTGCATTGGTGCGAAGAGAAATTGTGGAGATTTTCAATAAACTTGGTTTCAGCGTGGCTGAAGGACCGGAGATTGAAGATGACTGGCATAATTTCTCTGCATTAAACTTTCCAGAGGAGCACCCTGCAAGAGATATGCAGGATACATTCTTCATTAAAAAGGGTGGTGAAAAAGGAGACATCGCGCTGCGTACCCACACTTCCTCCGTACAGGTTAGGATGATGGAGCATGGTCAGCCGCCTTTCCGTGCGCTGATGCCAGGCCGGGTATACCGGAATGAGGCCATTTCTGCACGTGCACATTGCTTTTTCCACCAAATTGAGGGCTTGTATGTGGATGAGAAAGTTTCCTTTGCAGATCTAAAGCAAACGCTTTTTTATTTTGTGCAGGAGCTTTATGGCGAAGGCACGAAGGTACGTTTCAGACCATCTTACTTTCCGTTTACAGAACCATCTGCAGAGATGGATATTAGCTGTACCATTTGTAAAGGGGATGGTTGTCAGTTGTGCAAACACAGCGGATGGGTTGAAATTCTGGGTTGCGGCATGGTTGACCCGAATGTGCTGGAAAACTGCGGTATCGACAGTAAAAAGTACAGTGGATTTGCATTTGGAATGGGCATCGAGCGGATTGCCAATCTTAAGTTCGAGATCAAAGATCTTCGCTTATTTTCTGAAAACGACGTACGCTTCCTGAAACAATTTAAAAGTGCATTAATTTAATCGTATTGTGCAGGCCTAAGCATATATGGTTACTGTTGCTGGTCTTTATGAGCTGCTCGAAAGGCGTGGGGTATGTGCCGGATCTTCCTGTTAACTACTCCATTACCATTGCGGAGTTTGGTATTAAGGCAAAAGACGGTATACTGGAGGTCCCTGACCAGGGCGTTGCAGGGCTGCTCCTTGTTCGTACAGCTACTGGTTTTAAAGCTTATGACCGATGTAGTCCTGTTAATCCGGAGAATTTATGTAAAATTGTACCGGATGTGGGTGGCATTACGGTTACTGATCCCTGTACCGGTGCCAAATGGCTGCTGATGGATGGAAGTCCGCAGAAAGCCCCCGCAGTTCACTATTTAAAATCTTATACCGTCCGCATTCAGGGCAGTCAACTAATACGGGTCACTAATTAAATGGAACCAGAAAAGATCAAAGAGAGCATCATTAGGGCCGCAAAGGACTTATTTCGCAAATATGGCTATCATAAAACCAGTGTAAACGAGATTGCTAAGAAGGCCCGTATTGCAAAAGCTACGATATACAAGTATTTCGAAAGCAAGGAACAGATCCTGGACGCCATCCTGATGGACTACCTGGATATGAACCTGAAGGAAATTCTTAAAAACAAGGCTCAATTTACCAATGAGGAAGAACATCTAACTGCATTGGTGATGAAAACCTGCAGGTTGACCTATACTGTTTGTAACGAGTTTATCGGCTGGGATTTCGTACGTGAGAATGCAAACTCTCAGGAGTTTCTGAAACATTTGTCTGATCAGCTGGAGTCGCTGCTGCTGGCAGCATACCTGGAACTGGATCATTTTAAGAACAATCCTTCCAGGCGGGAAGGTCTTGCTTTTCTGCTTAAGGCAAGCAAAAGCATTGTATTTTCATTTGCGTTTACATCAGTAAGTGAATCTGATGTACGCAAAAACTTTGTGAGCTTCCAGAAAGATCTGCTCCCGTTCCTCGTTAAAGCCGCTTTATAAGCAGGCGCTAAGATCCGTTGTGTTTACTTTACAAAATCTTAACATAGACCGTTCTGGTTTTTGGTATGAAAACTGCTATCTTGTGATTATATCGCAGTTTATCATGAGTAAAGAGGTTTTAGAATTTTCAATTTTGGTGGACGAGAAATTTGATATGAGCTTTAATTTAGCAGAGGGTATTTTTGGTTTTTTCCTTAGATTCTTTGATTAACAAAAGTGTGATATCCTGAATTCTTGTTTTTTGAGAAGCGTTTAGTTGTTTCCTGGGCTCGTATTGCCTTAATTTTTCCTGCTTGATGCATAAAAATCCTAAATTTGCATTCTGATGAGTAGAAAAAGAAAAGACGGAACGGTAAGTATCCTTCAGGATCTGCATATAATTGACATTGCTGAAGAGGGAAAAGGCGTGGCGAAAGCTGAAGACCTGGTCGTGTTTGTAGACAAGGCAGTCCCTGGTGATGTTGTGGATGTACGCGTGGTTAAGAAAAAAAAGAACTTCGCTGAAGCCGTAATTGAAACCTTACATACTAGTTCTGAATTAAGAACTGATCCTTTTTGCCAGCATTTTGGCACCTGCGGTGGCTGCAAATGGCAGCACATGCAATATGAAGCACAGCTTCAATTTAAGTACAAGGGTGTAGAAGCTGCCTTACAGCGCCTGGGGAAAGTAGATACATCTATGATGGAACCGATCCTTGGTTCTGCAGAGGATACTTACTACAGGAATAAACTTGAATATACCTTCTCTAACAAACGCTGGCTGAATCGTGGTGACATGGATGATACTTCGGAACTGGAGATGAATGCACTGGGCTTCCATGTACCATTACGTTTCGATAAGATCCTTGACATTCAGCACTGCTATCTGCAGGCTGAACCATCCAATACGCTTCGTAACCAGGTTAGGAACTATGCGCTACGGATGGGGTTAAGCTTTTATGATCTGAGGAACCACAGTGGAAATCTGCGTAACCTGATCATCCGCACCTCATCGAACGGTGAGGTAATGGTGGTTGTAGTGTTTGCCTACGTTGAACAGGAACAGGTTGATGGTTTGATGGCTTACCTGCAGAACGAATTTCCGGAAATCACATCCTTGCTCTACATCATCAATCAGAAGAAGAACGATACCATTTTTGATCAGGAAGTGATCACCTTTGCCGGCCGCGATCACATCTTTGAAGAGATGAATGGGTTGAAGTTTAAGATTGGTGCGAAGTCATTTTATCAGACGAACTCTGCTCAGGCTTACGAACTATATAAAATTACTAAGGAGTTTGCTGGATTTGAAGGAAATGAACTTGTTTATGACCTTTATACTGGAGCAGGTACGATAGCAAATTTTGTTGCCGCTGCTGTAAAGCAGGTTGTTGGTATAGAATATGTGCCTACTGCAATAGAGGATGCAAAGTTCAACAGCGCAATGAATGGTATTGAAAACACCATTTTCTATGCTGGTGATATGAAGGACATTTTAACTGCGTCTTTCATTGAGCAGCATGGCAAGCCAGATGTGGTGATCACCGATCCACCACGTGCAGGTATGCATGCGGATGTGGTGGCCCGCCTGCTGGAGATGGAAGCCCAGAAGATTGTATACGTAAGTTGTAATGCAGCAACGCAGGCCAGAGATATTGCGCTACTGAACGAGAAGTATGAAGTAGTAAGAATTAAACCTGTAGATATGTTCCCGCATACACAGCATGTGGAGAATGTTGTTTTACTTAAATTGAGATCAGCATAATGAATATAGAAGAATTGTTGCCCCAGCAGCCAGAAGGCGAGAAGAAGGATCAGAAGAAAGAAAGTCCGCTGGTAAGTTTGGAGAAGGATCTGGATTTGTATGCAGATTCGATCCGGGAGGTGGCCATCGATATTATATATGAGGGCATTTCAGCACATCCGATCTTTATTGCGCATCAGCATACGGTAAGCATTGGTGAGGTGATACTGAACCGCGAGGAGTTAAACACGAACTGGACAGTACAGGCTTCCACACTGGAGGAGTTTGTGGAGAAAGGGATTGTTAATCCGGAGAAGAAACCCTTGTTCCTGAAGAGCTATAAAAAGCCAGAAGACTTTATGTGTGTCTTCGTAATTGTACCTGAGGGTGCTAACTTTATCTACTATCCGTACAAAACCAAGCGGGCATAAAAAATCCCGGCAGGACATCCATCCGGCCGGGAACTAACTAAAAACTCAAACTAACTTAATTTATTCTCTTTACGCTTCCGCTTTTGGAAGATGATGTGTTTTTATATGCGGCATTCCCGCTGAACCGCACGTCGCTTCCGCCACTTGCGTGTGCTTCAAGGCCTTTATTTACGTGGAGTTCGGTGTCTGAGCCACCGCTTGCGCTTACTTTAGCATAATCCACGCTGAAGTCGTTGGCGTTCACGTCGCTGCCACCGCTTACACTTAGATCCATGTTTGTTGCAGTACCTTTAAGTTCAAGGTCTGAGCCGCCACTGGAAGATATGGAGATGTCTTTACACACGATGTTAAGTTCTACGTCTGAACCGCCGGATGTGGAAAGTGACATCC
The DNA here is from genome assembly GCA_002320935.1 of Pedobacter sp. UBA1654. GTDB lineage: Bacteria > Bacteroidota > Bacteroidia > Sphingobacteriales > Sphingobacteriaceae > Pedobacter. The sequence goes on from DCLG01000015.1 coordinate 6,464, forward strand.
TGTTTGTTTTAATGGTGTTCTGTGCAAATACATCACTGCCGCCGCTGGCTGAAAGTTCATTAAGGGTTTTGACACTCAGGTAAACTTTAGGGCTCTTTCTGCTTTTGAACATCTCCGACCAGCCAGACCGGTCTTTATATTTGATGATAAGCCTGCTACCTTCTTTTTGCAAGACCATTTGATCTACAACTTCCCGGTCGCCAACCAATTTAGCACCTTCTGTAGAGGCCTGTGTAAGGTACAAGTCGATACCGCTGGAAACACTTACAGAATTGAAGTTATTTACGGCGACGTTTTTAGTGTACTGCGCAAACAAAGTACTGTTGAAAAGCATTGTGCTAAAGAACAGTATTGCTGAAGTTGTATATATTTTTCTCATGCTTTGCTTGGTATGTTTATGGATTAGACGCAGCTGCTTCAAAAACGTTGCAGTGAAAAGTAAATATTTTTAGGATATTTGATTAAACCCGTTTAAATTGTTCTTTTTGCAGGTTAAAACACATTCTATGGCAGATTCTTCACTACTTATCTTAGATAAAACACAAATTCAGCAGAAGATTAACAGGATTGCTTATCAGATTCTGGAAGACAATTTAAACGAGAAAGAGATCGTGCTTGCTGGTATCTGGGATAGAGGTTACAAGTTTGCGTTAAGGTTGCAATCAAAACTGCAGGAAATATCCAGTCTTAGTATTTTGCTGCTGCGGATTGATCTGGAAAAACAGAACAGTAAGTTGGTGGCAACGACCGATATTGAAGAAGCCAAATGGAGAAATAAAGTCATCATTATTGTTGATGATGTATTAAACAGCGGACGAACCCTTGCATACGGCCTTGGTGTATTTCTGAATACCCCGCATAAAAAGATTAGAACTGTGGTTCTGGTAGACAGGAGTCATAAGATCTTTCCGATCGCTACCGACTTTGTAGGTTTGAAAATGGCCACAGTTTTAAAGGAGCATGTAGATGTAGTAATGGATGTGCCAAATGAAGAAGACGGAGTTTATTTGAGCTGATATGATCGTCTTTACGTTTACGGTACTCATCTTCCTTGTCCTTCGGTTTACCGTAACGCTATTTAATTTCCTCTCCAATCCCAAACTAAGCCCCTTCCGAACAACCTTTTCCTCATCAGTATCCATTGTGGTCACCCTGCGGAATGAAGAAAGCAACCTATTAAATACATTGGATGCTATAAAACTTCAGGACTTTAGCAGCTATGAAGTTTTTATTCTGTACAGTGCCATGGAGAAACAGGATGAAGAGCTTGTAGCGCAATTCTGCAGGCAGAATGTCCGCTTTAGCATGGTAAAGGCCGATATACTCGATTATTCCTGGCTTGAAGGCCGGGCCAAGGGGAATTATCTGATGTTACTTGATTCCAATACTTACATTCGTTCCGGGCTGATTAATGCTTTAATATACAGGCTCCGCGTTTTTAAACTTGGAATCATCAGTATCATTCCAACGCAGGTTATAAAAAACCTGAGGCAACAATTATTATTACCACTAAGCGATTTTGTGTTGCTGAACATGGTGCCACTGCGGCTTNNCTGTCGGTGTCTACGAACGACTGTCTTTTTCTGGATGCGGAACAGTGTTTCCGGAATCAATGGCTCGAGCGGCTGGACCAGAAAAAAGGCACAGCAGAACTGCTCAGATTGGTAAAGCAGGATCAGCAGAAAGCAGCAGCACTGCTTGGGAATACTTTCGTTTACAAGCGACCTAAACATGATGATGATGAAGCCCTTTCAACGGCAGCTGAAAATCTTAGATTGCAGTTTAATGGTAATCTGTTCGTGGCATTCCTGTACGTTTTTTTAGTTGTTGCTGGGCCCCTAATTGTATTTATAGGCTTTGATATTAATGTACTCCTGCTGCCAATAGGTCTTATATTCCTGTCCAGAATCATGATGGCATTTTTAACGGCACAGAACGCGCTTTATAGTGTGTTGACTCACCCGCTACAGATGGCCATGATGATTGTGGTTTATATAAAAGCGATAAGCGCTCAATTATTGACCTCCGGTAAACACAAGTCGCGATAATGTACTTTGTTTTTATGTAAATTTGTAGCCTAAACTTTCAACCTCGATGAGTTATAACTTAGATGTAAACATTGATAAAGCATCCGGCTTCTGCTTCGGCGTGGTTTATGCCATTGATATGGCAGAAGACATTCTGGACCAGGAAGAATACCTGTATTGCCTTGGCGATATTGTTCATAACGATGAAGAGGTTAAAAGGCTCAGCGATAAAGGGCTCCGCATCATTGATCACGAGGACCTGAAGAACCTGCATCAGGAAAAGGTACTGATCCGTGCACACGGCGAGGCACCCGCAACTTATCAGATCGCATTAGAAAACCAACTCACACTCATTGATGCGTCCTGCCCGGTTGTACTAAAGCTTCAAAACCGTATAAAGCACTCGCATGATGAAAAAGAGCGGATCGTAATCTTTGGAAAACACGGGCATGCGGAAGTGATTGGCTTGCAAGGCCAGACCAATGGCGAGGCGCTTGTTTTTCAGGATGTAGCTGAACTTGATCAGCTGGATCTTCCGCAGAAGTTTACCTTATATAGTCAAACCACAAAAAGCACCGATAAATTTTACGCCATCAAGGATCACCTGATTGCACAAGGGTATGAGGTGAAAGCCAATGATACGATTTGCAGACAGGTTTCAAACCGGTATGAAGATCTTGCAAAGTTCGTAATAAACTACGACAAGATCATTTTTGTCTCCGGCAAGAAGTCATCTAACGGGCGGGTGTTGTTTGACGTATGCAAGAAGCATAACGAGCAATGCTACTTCATCTCTTCAGTTGATGAGCTGGACAAGGCCTGGTTTAGTCCTAATGACCGTGTAGGCATTTGCGGGGCAACATCGACCCCGATGTGGTTAATGGAAAAGGTGAAAGAAGAAATTCAATTATATTAAAATTCAACATTAGTCGGACGTGTTTCTATAGTCCGAATATTTTATGGGAAAAAAGGGTGTACTATTAGTGAATTTGGGAACGCCGGATAGTCCGGAAGTGAAGGATGTACGTAAGTATCTTGATGAGTTTCTGATGGATGAGCGTGTAATTGACATTCCAACCCTGAATCGGAATCTATTGGTTAGAGGGATCATTGTTCCGTTTAGGAGTCCGAAAACGGCAAAGCTATACAAAGAGATCTGGGATGAAAACGGCTCACCTTTGTTGTACTTCAGTGAGGTACAGCTGGCAATGGTTCGCGAGCAGCTCGGTTCGGAGTATCAGGTGGAGCTTGCCATGCGTTATCAGAACCCGACTATTGAGTCTGCGCTTGCAAAGCTTAGAGCAGGGCAGGTAGACAGTATACGTGTATTGCCGTTGTTCCCGCAGTATGCTTCTGCCAGTACAGGTTCAGTAATTCAGAAAGTCATGAGTCTTGTCGGTAAATGGCCAACCATCCCGAATGTAAGTTTTGTGAACTCCTTCCATGATAACAAGCTGATGATAGAAGCCTTTGCAGACAATGCAAAGAAATATCAGCCGGATACCTACGATCATGTTCTATTTAGCTTCCACGGATTGCCAGAGCGTCAACTGATCAAATGTGACGATTCTGGTAAACATTGCCTGAAAAATGCCGATTGCTGCTCGAAATTGACAGATGTAAACAAGTTTTGCTATTCTGCACAGAGCCATGATACGGCAAGATTGGTCGCTGCGGAGCTGAACATTCCTAAGGAAAAGTTTTCCGTATGTTTTCAAAGCCGCTTAGGTAAGGAACCTTGGGTGCAACCTTATACCAGTGATGTGCTTAAAGATCTTGCTGCAGAAGGCAAGAAAAGACTACTGGTGTTTTGCCCTGCCTTTGTTGCCGACTGTCTGGAAACATTATATGAGGTAACCGTAGAATACGGTGAGGAATTCCAAAAGCTTGGTGGTGAAGAAGTGCAACTTGTTGCCAGTTTGAATGACCATCCAAAATGGATTCAGGCGATGGTAGATATGGTTAAGGGTTAATTAAGATAGGTTTTTATCTTTTCATATATTCTTGCTGTGGCGCCTTTCTGTTGTGCCACGTATTCTTTTGCAAGCTGGCCTGCTTTCTGGTTGTTCTTTAACAGCTGGAAAGCAGTACTTAATGATTGCGCATCTTCAATACTTTTTGCTGCCCCAATACTCAGCAGGTCATGCGCTTCCTGAAACTTGCGGTAGTTCGGGCCAAAGATCACCGGCTTGCCAAAGGCTGCAGCTTCAAGCGTGTTATGTATTCCCACTCCGAAGCCTCCGCCAATGTAGGTGATATCCGCATATTGGTATACTGAAGATAACATACCGATATTATCGATGATCAGAATCCTGCTTGTGCCTGCATTTTGCTCGTTAAGTTTAGAGTAGCGGATTGCTTCAGGAAACAGCTGCTCTATCTGTTTCAGGTGTTCTGCCCCAATTTCATGCGGCGCCAACACCATCTTCCATTCCTTCATTTCAGTTGCCAGTTCTTTAATGATGTTTTCATCAGCGAGCCAGGTACTTCCGGCGATGAAGACCTTGTTGTTTTGTGCAAACAGGCGGACCAATGGCAACTCTGCCGGATGATCTGCGTTTTCTGCCACGCGGTCGAAACGGGTGTCACCAGCGATGCGCACCTGGTCAATGTTCAGTGATTTCAACAAGTCTACACTCTGCTGGTTCTGTACGAAGTACCAATCCACATGTTTCAGGATGTTCCGGTTAAAACCACCGTAGAATTTGAAGAAGACCTGGTCAGGGCGAAAGATGCCAGAGATGAGGAATAATGGCGTTTTCCGCTTGGCCAATACTTCGAAGTAGTGGTGCCAAAACTCGTATTTGGTAAAGATGGCAATCTCGGGATTGATGGCTCGGATAAATCTTTCCGCATTGCGCCGGGTATCCAGCGGTAAATAGAAGACGCCATCTGCCTGGGCATAATTCTTCCGTATTTCGTAACCTGAAGGCGAGAAGAAGGTGATCACGATCTTCTTTCCGGGGTGTTCAGCTTTAATTTTCTCAAGCACCGGCCGGCCTTGTTCAAACTCTCCTAAAGAGGCAAAGTGAAACCAGATGTGTGGCTCACTGGCATTAATCCGCTGGGCAATCTGGTTAAAGATGTGTTTTCGGCCTTCCACAAATTGCTTTGCTTTACTGTTAAATGGTGCAACGAGTCTGATGATCAGTCCGTAAAGTAAAATGCCAATATTGTAAAGGAAAACCATTTTGTATGTTTATTTATTATCTTAGCCGAAGATACCCGAATTAAATTAAAGGGAAACAAATATAGGGAAAACCCAGTTTAATAAGCCGGAGAGCTGTTTCCAATCGTTCAAGCTATGCCCATACTTATACCTCAAAAATAAATGAAACGCAAAAGAGTATTGATCACCGGGGCTGCCGGATTCCTAGGTTCGCACTTGTGCGACAGATTTATAAAAGAAGATTTCCATGTCATTGCAATGGATAATCTGATCACCGGAGATCTGAAAAACATTGAACATTTATTCCCGCTTGAAAACTTCGAGTTCGCACACCACGACGTATCTAAGTTCGTACACGTACCAGGATCATTGGATTATATCCTTCATTTTGCATCTCCCGCAAGTCCGATTGATTACTTGAAAATTCCAATTCAGACCCTGAAGGTCGGATCATTGGGTACGCATAACCTGCTTGGTCTTGCACGTGCAAAAGGTGCAAGAATGATCATTGCATCGACATCCGAGGTCTATGGTGATCCAAGTGTTAATCCGCAACCGGAAGAGTACTGGGGGAATGTAAATCCGGTAGGACCTAGAGGGGTTTACGATGAAGCGAAGCGTTTTCAGGAAGCCATGACCATGGCTTATCATACCTTTCACGGTTTGGAAACCAGAATTGTAAGGATCTTCAACACTTACGGACCAAGGATGCGTCTGAATGATGGACGCGTACTGCCGGCATTTATAGGCCAGGCTTTAAGGGGAGAGGACCTGACCGTATTTGGTGATGGCTCACAAACCCGTTCATTCTGCTATGTTGATGACCTGATTGAAGGAATTTATCGTTTACTTTTCAGCGATTATGCGCAGCCAATGAACATTGGTAACCCTGATGAAATCACCATCAAGCAATTCGGTGAGGAGATCATTAAACTTACAGGCACCTCACAGAAGCTCGTGTTGAGAGACCTTCCTGTGGATGATCCCAAACAACGCCGTCCTGACATCACAAAAGCAAGAGAAATTCTGGGCTGGGAACCAAAGGTGAACAGGCAAGAAGGGCTGAAAATAACATATGAATACTTCAAGTCACTTCCGAAAGAAGCGCTGGTGAACGTTGAACATAAAGATTTTACAACTTATAATAAATAATTAATGGCAAAAATACTGGTTACAGGAGGCACGGGTTTTATCGGCTCCCATACTGTAGTAGAGTTATATAATGCTGGCTATGAAGTCATCATTGTTGATGATTTTTCGAACTCCAATCCGAAAATCCTAAATCAGCTGGAGACAATCACTGGTAAAAAGCCGGAGTTTGTAGAGCTGGACCTTTGTGATGAAGCTAAAGTGAAGGAATTTGTAGCGGCAAATGCAGACATCACCGGCGTAATTCATTTTGCCGCATTCAAAGCGGTTGGTGAATCGGTACAACAACCTTTAAAGTACTATAGAAATAACTTCTATTCACTTCTCAACTTACTTTTCGCATTCAACAGCAAGATTGATTTTGTGTTTTCTTCATCGTGTACAGTATATGGACAGCCGGACAAACTGCCGGTAACCGAGTCTGCACCAGTTAAGAAAGCAGAATCACCATATGGCAACACCAAGCAGATCGCAGAAGAAATGCTTGCAGAAGCCTGCGCAGTGAGTCCTGAGTTGTTCGTAACCTCGCTTAGGTATTTTAATCCGGTGGGTGCACATGAATCTGCGCTGATCGGTGAACTGCCGATCGGAGTACCACAGAACCTTGTTCCTTTCATCACGCAGTCTGCCATAGGCAAACGTGGCNNATGGTAACGACTACAATACGCCTGACGGTAGTGCCATTAGAGATTACATCCATGTAGTTGACCTTGCGAAAGCACACGTTGCTGCCATTAAGCGACTGGAAAGCAAAGCGGCGACATCTAATTACGAGGTCTTCAATCTAGGCACCGGTAAAGGATCATCTGTGCTGGAAATCATTCAGGCATTTGAAGCGTCAACCGGCGAAAAACTGAACTATCAGATTGGCCCAAGAAGAGAGGGCGATATTGAGCAGGTTTATGGAGACGTATCTAAAGCTGCGAATGACCTTGGCTGGAAAGCAGAACTTGATATTAATGAGATGATGCGCTCTGCATGGAACTGGGAAAAATACCTGAAAGATAATCAATTTTAATGCTGTTAAGCGAACATAAGGATCTTAAATATGCCATTACATCCCTGCCTGCAAAGGAGAAGGATAAGTTGCTGCTGCGGCTGATTGCAAAAGATAAGATCCTTACTGAGCATTTGCACTTTAAACTGCTCGAGGATGCTTCAGATCTGGAGCTCAGGAGACTGGCTCTTTCAGAACTGATAGCCGACGCTATTGCGGAGCTGACTGCAAATACAAGGTTTAACGTTAAAGATACTTTGCAGGTGCTACGAACACTGAACGGCAAGATCAATCACCATTACAAAGTCACCAAGGACCTAAATTCGGAGATCGAGCTGCGCATGCAGTTGCTAAATCAGATTCCGCTGGTGCTCACCGCAAGTATCCATTCCACATTAAGTAAATATAATGACCGGTTGGTGTTGTACTTTCTACGTACAACACTTTCCGTGTATAAGAAATTTCTCAAGCTGCATGAAGACCTACAGTTTGATTTGCAGGATAATCTAAATAAATTGCTCAAGAAAGCATATTTGCCGAGGTTTGCAGAAACGGCTGAAGCTTTAGGTTTACCAGAGCGTTTCTAACTTTTAATATTCATAATGCTGCTTTAATACAAAATACCCCCATGAAAAAAATCTTAATCACCGGTGGCGCCGGTTTTATCGGTTCTCATGTTGTACGGAGATTCGTGAATACCTATCCTGAATACGAAATCCTGAACCTGGATAAATTAACCTATGCCGGAAATCTTGCCAATCTTAAGGATGTAGAAGAAAAGCCGAATTATCGCTTTGTAAAGGCTGATATAACGGATGCTGATGAAATGAATGCATTGTTCGAAGCTGAGAATATCGACGCTGTTATTCACCTGGCGGCAGAATCGCACGTAGATCGTTCGATCTCAGATCCCACTGCATTTGTAATGACCAACGTAATTGGTACTGTTAATCTTTTGAATGCAGCAAAGGCCCATTGGAAAGGCAGTTATGATCGTAAAAGGTTCTATCATGTGTCCACTGATGAGGTTTATGGTGCCTTAGGGGAGACTGGTATGTTTACTGAGACTACAGCATATGATCCGCACAGCCCTTACTCGGCATCGAAGGCAAGCTCAGATCATTTCGTGCGTGCGTATCACGACACCTACGGCATTGATGTGGTAATTTCAAACTGTTCAAATAATTATGGCTCACACCATTTCCCGGAAAAGCTTATCCCGTTGGCTATCAATAACATCAAGAATAATCAACCGGTTCCGGTTTATGGAAAAGGGGAGAATGTTCGCGATTGGCTATGGGTAGAAGACCATGCACGGGCAATTGATGTTATCTTCCATAAGGCGGAAAGTGGAGAGACTTATAACATTGGTGGACATAACGAATGGAAGAACATCGATCTGATCAACTTGCTGTGCCGAATTATGGATGAAAAGCTTGGAAGGCCTGCTGGTGAATCTGCTAAGCTGATCACCTATGTTACCGACCGTGCCGGACACGATCTTCGTTATGCGATAGATTCCACGAAACTACAGCAGAAGTTAGGCTGGGTACCGAGTCTGCAATTTGAAGAAGGACTGGCAAAAACGGTAGACTGGTTCCTTGAAAATGAAGATTGGTTGAAAGACGTTACTTCTGGAAACTACCAGGCCTATTATGATACCCAATACGCTGGCAGGTAACACCAACTTGAATTATAACCAACAAGAAAAGGCTGCTGATGATGAATCAGCAGCCTTTTTATGATGTTATTCATATCGTAATGCTTCTACCGGGTCAAGCTTGGAAGCTTTTTTGGCAGGATAATAGCCTGAAACAATGCCCACAACTACACAAAGCGCAAAACCGCCGACAATAAACATCCATGGGATAATGAATGCGCCGCCCATGGCCAGAGATATGGCATTGCCGAGTCCAATACCCAGTAATATGCCCAGTGCCCCTCCAANNTTCGATTAGAAATTGCTTTCTGATAGTAGCTGGGTTTGCCCCAATTGCCTTACGTATACCGATTTCACGGGTGCGTTCGGTTACTGATACCAGCATGATGTTCATCAGTCCGATAGAAGCGCCTATAAGCGTGATTGCACCAATGGCGACGCCGCCGATGGCGATAAAGGAAAGATTTTCGAACAGGGTCTGCGCAACTGCATCACTCTTGGTGATCTCAAAGTTGTTTGCTTGTCTCACTTTAAGCTTACGGATGTTACGGAATTCAGCGGTTGCCTCACCGATGATGTTTTCCATCAAATCGTTGCTCGGAACCATTACTGTGATGGTATAGGAAGGCTCTGAGCTGGTGATCATCTGCTTTCCCCGAAGTAGGGGTACGTAGACGGTACGGTCGCTGTTATTACCCATACTGGAGCCCTTTGCATCAAGTACCCCAATGATTTTCAATCGGTTATTACCGACATTGATAATTTTATCTATTGGTGATTCATCTTTAAATAGCGAGGTCTTCAGTTCATTTCCAATGATGCAATTGTTTGTGCCGGTACCAATCTCAGACTTATTTAGATTTCGCCCTTCAATCAAATCCAGTCCCATAGCGGCAAGGCCGTTTTCGTCAATAGCTTGTATACTAATGTTGGGATTTGTCTTTAGGGAGCCGTACTTTGCCGTTGCACCACCTGTAGCCCGGATACTGACAGCAACACTTGCAGGGGTATTCAGTTGTTCTTTAAACTTTACGGCATCCTCATATCGAATAACCGGGAAGGGCTTAGGGCGTTGGCCGGAGCCACCTACACGAATACCGATCCCGCGGTTGCGGATCGTAAAGGAATTGGCACCCATACTCGAGAAAGCGTCTGTCATACTCTTTTTCACCGCATCCAGGGTTGTTAGAATACCTACAAGTGCCATAAGTCCGATGGCAATAATCAATGCCGTTAACATGGTACGCAGACGGTTACTTTGAATGGATTGCAGCGCGAGCCGGACGTTTTCTTGATAAGTCATTGAAGTATGTGGTTAGCCAATAGGGGACTTCACAAAAAAGTCCCGCTGTTAAGACAACGGGACCCTGTGATATGTTACAAAGAATATCTACTAATTATACGGAAAAACTGCTGCCGCATCCGCATGAACTTGCTGCATTAGGATTACTGAAAGTAAAACCTCTTGAACTTAAGCCATCCTGCCAGTCCACCTGCATCCCTAAAAGGTACATCTGGTGTGCTTTATGCATGAAAACCTTAATTCCGCTGATGATAAATTCCTGGTCGCCTTCTTTCTTTTGGTCGAAACCCAACACATAGCTCATACCCGAGCAACCTCCGCCTTCTACGCCAACACGTAGACCAAAGTCTTCACTAATCTCTTGCTGGTCTTTCAGCTTAAGTAGTTCTTTTACTGCGCCTTCTGTAAAAATAACCGGTGCAAATGCTGTATCAACTGCTGTACTCATCTTGTTTCAATTTAGGAATAACAAATATAATTAATATAAATAATTTGTACATTTTTGTTGAAGCGAAAGCATTAATTATTACGGTACTTAAACAAAAATCCGTACGCAAAGACCCCACTAACATGACTGAAAAGAAATTTGTAACCAGTTCTGGTATAGAAATAAAAGAAACCTATCCTGCAGTACCCCGCAATCCTGAAAAGCCCGGAGCATTCCCTTTTACCCGGGGCATACAGAAGGATATGTACCGCGGCCGTTTATGGACCATGCGTCAGTATGCTGGTTTCTCTACTGCAAAAGCGTCCAATGAACGCTACCATTATCTGTTAAGCCAGGGAACGACTGGTTTGTCAGTAGCTTTTGATCTGCCAACGCAGATCGGCTATGACTCAGACCATGATATGGCAGAAGGTGAAGTAGGTAAGGTTGGGGTGGCCATAGACTCCTTAAGAGATATGGAGATCCTGTTCGATGGTATTAAGCTGGAAGACATCACCACTTCCATGACCATCAATGCCACAGCTTCGATATTGCTGGCTATGTATATTGCCTTAGCCAGGAAGCAAGGCGCCGACCTGAAGAAGATCTCGGGTACGATCCAAAATGACATACTTAAGGAATACGCGGCACGGGGTACTTATATCTATCCGCCAAAACCATCCATGCGCATCATTACCGACATTTTTGAGTACTGCAGCAAAGAGGTGCCGAAGTGGAATACCATATCCATTTCAGGGTACCACATCCGTGAAGCAGGATCTACTGCTGTACAGGAATTAGCGTTCACTTTAGCCAATGGAAAAGCGTACTTAAATGCCGCTTTGGAGAAGGGTTTAGATATTAACGTATTCGCAAAACGACTATCCTTCTTTTTTAACTGTCACAATAATTTCTTTGAGGAGATTGCCAAATTCAGGGCTGCAAGAAGGATGTGGGCAGGCATCACCAAGGCGCTCGGTGCCACCGATGAGAAGGCCCAGATGCTTCGCTTTCATACCCAAACAGGAGGATCTACACTGACTGCTCAGCAGCCCCTGAACAATGTGATTCGAGTAACCAATCAGGCCATGGCGGCGGTGCTTGGAGGCACACAATCCCTGCATACCAATGGCTACGATGAAGCCCTCTCTTTACCCACAGAAGCGGCCGCAAAGATAGCCTTACGTACCCAGCAGGTCATCGCCTTTGAGAGTGGCGTTAAGGACACGGTAGACCCTCTGGCGGGCTCTTATTTTATAGAATCACTTACTGATGAGATCGAGCAGGCAGCGCAGATTTACATTGAAAAGATCGATGCGATGGGTGGTTCAGTAGAAGCAATCGAGAATGGCTACATACAGAACGAGATTGCTGCTGCAAGTTATCAACATCAGCTTGAAGTGGAAAATGGCAGCCGGATTATAGTGGGTGTTAATAAGTTCACACANNCACACAAGGGCAGGAAAACATCACTGAAACGATGGAAATCGATGAGTCGATACGTACTTTCCAGGCAGAGCAGCTGCGATTGTTGAAAACTCAGCGGAATGCCGAAATGGTACAAAAAACACTCGAAAATTTGAGGACTGCGGCAGGTACTGAAAGCAACTTAATGCCCTTTATACTGGCTTCAGTGGAGGTTTATGCCACTTTAGGGGAAATATCGGATGTATTGAGGGATGCTTTCGGTGAATACTAAAAATAAGTTGAAATCCACAATGTTTTTGCTCATTTTGGAGTTATCCACATTAAACGTTGAAGTTCGATAAGGTATGCTACTACGTCTTAAGCAGTTACGATTTAAATCAAATTTCTGTTCATTTTGTTGATAATTTTTTGAATTTTTGATCTCTCGAATGAGCCGGATCATTACGCTCCTATCGTCACTGTAAACCAACAAATTAAGAATAACAATGGAAAAAACTTGTACCGAAGTGTGGAAAAACTGTCTTCAAATCATTAAGGATAACATCCCGACCCAAAGTTTCAAAACTTGGTTCGAGCCGATCACTGCCCTTAAGTTAGATGGCAAGGTTTTGACCATACAGGTGCCTAGTTTGTTCTTCTATGAGTGGCTGGAAGAGCACTATGTTGGCTTACTGCGTAAGACTGTCAAAAAGCAACTTGGCGATGAAGGTAGACTTGAATATAACATCGTTGTTGACAAGTCCTCAAGTACGGGTAATCCATACACAACCAACATGCCTTCCAACGGTAATGGAGCCGAAGCGAAGATCCAATCGATGCCTATTCCTGTAGCCATCAACAAAGACATTAAAAACCCGTTTATCATCCCGGGACTGAAGAAACTGCAAGTTGACCCACAGTTAAATTCTAACTACACATTCGAAAATTACATTGAGGGAGATTGCAACCGTTTAGCCCGTTCTGCAGGTTATGCTGTGGCTGCCAAACCAGGTGGTACTTCTTTCAATCCTTTAATGATATATGGTGGTGTAGGTCTTGGAAAAACGCACCTTGCACAGGCTATCGGAAATGAAATTAAGAGAACCATGCCAGACAAGCTGGTGATCTACGTTTCATGTGAGAAGTTCTGTCAGCAGTTTGTTGATTCCCTAAAGAACAACACCATTAATGACTTTGTAAACTTCTACCAGGCCATGGATGTGATCATCATGGATGATGTACACAACTTTGCCGGTAAGGAGAAGACTCAGGATATCTTCTTCCACATTTTTAATCACCTGCATCAATCCGGCAAACAGGTTATCTTATCATCCGATAAATCACCGAAAGATCTGTCTGGATTAGAAGAGCGTTTGTTAAGCCGTTTTAAATGGGGCCTTTCTGCCGACCTACAGATACCAGATCTGGAGACCAGAATTGCCATCCTTAAAAAGAAGATGTATGCAGACGGTATTGAGTTACCGTCAGAGGTGATCGAGTATGTGGCACATAACATTGATAACAATGTTCGTGAATTAGAAGGCGCGATGGTATCATTGCTGGCTCAGTCCACCATGAACAAGAAGGAAATTGACCTGGCACTTGCGAAAACAATGCTTAAGAATTTCATTAAGCACACTTCTAAGGAGATTTCAATGGAGTTCATTCAGAAGTTGGTATGTGAGTATTTCGAGGTTCCTGTAGATATGGTGAAATCACCTACACGTAAACGTGAGATCGTTCAGGCCCGTCAGATCTCTATGTACCTCTCTAAGAGCCACACGAAATCATCTTTAAAGTCAATCGGCGCATTCTTTGGCGGAAGAGATCATTCTACCGTAATTTATGCCTGCCAAACTGTGGAAGATCTGATCGAAACAGACAAAAAATTTAAAGGATATGTACACGATATCCAGAAGAAGCTGAAAATGAGTTAAAACTCATCTCAAACAAGAAAGGCCCTGATGAACGTTCATCAGGGCCTTTCTTGTTTGTAAGCTAAATTATTTCAATAAGCCGAGCTTTGCGAGCCCGTAGAAAATACCGGCACTGTGTAAAGCCTGGTCTATCTTGTTGTTTAATATCAATTCTTTCACCTCTTCCGGCGTATATTCTTCGACGGTCAGGAACTCATGCTCATCAAGGCTTTGTTCATGTGTTTTCACACCGCCGGTCAGAAGATAGGTGAAGGTTTTATTTGTAGATGTCGCCGGATTTGGATACAATGTAGCAATCAATTCGATGCTGTCGAAAGTGTAACCTGTTTCTTCAAGCAACTCTCTTTTTACGGCATCCGCAGGATCCTCATCGCCATCAATCACACCACCCGGAATTTCTAGTGAAATGATGTCTGCAGCGTGTCTGTACTGCCGCACCAGAATCATCTTCTGCTCTTTAGTCATTGCGACTGCATTAACCCAGTTCGGGTATTCCAGTACATAGTAATCATCTTTAATAACGCCGTCCTGCAGTTTACAGGTATCGACACGCAACGTAGCCCATTTTTCTCTAACCACATATCTTGTGGAAAGCTTATCCCATTTCTTAATTTCCATTTATAATATTAATTACCAACTGCCGCTGCTTCCGCCGCCGCCAAAACTACCGCCACCGAAACCACCGAAGCCACCGCCTCCGCTACCTCCGCCAAAGCCACCGCCACCAAAGCCACCACCATGATTACCACGGCTACCGCCACTAAAAAGCATGCTCCA
>DCLG01000014.1 GCA_002320935.1 Pedobacter sp. UBA1654
CCTGAAAAGAACATCGAGTCTCAAAAAATGAAGCTTAAGCGCTCTCCTATTAGAGTGAAGTTTTCTAATTTCGATAGAATTATATTATTCCAACCGAGATCGAATATATTTTCTTTAGCTGATTTACTTAGGTGATCCAAGACATAACACAATAGAAAATCCTAGGTAATCTTAAATTCGATATATAGAAATCATGATATTTTTCAATCTATATATCACATCTAAATAGAGCCTTTTTCAAGGTAAGAAGATCCAGCATCAGAAAAGGAGGGTATTCATTCCCTATTATCATTATTCCACCTTATTTTTGGTCCACTTATATTATACTTTAAGCTCTAGACATTGTAGCTCTTAATCGATTACCGCAAACGTTATAACCTAGAGTACTTGCAAAGCCTTATTGAAGCATACCTTTACGTCAACAATAATTCCGGTTGTTCCGGAACACTGGAATATATTTTATGAAGTTAAACAATACTGAAAGTAAAGAACAATTTTTATCCGGGGGTGGCGAGATGGGTCAACTAATTCGTTCAATGGATTGGTCAACCACAGCTTTAGGCCCAATTGAGAGCTGGCCCCAGAGTTTAAGAACTTCAGTGAGCCTTTGCCTCTCTTCAACTTTTCCGATTCTCATTGCTTGGGGCCCGGAAAAGATTCAGATATACAACGATAGCTATCGCCCAATCTGCGGAGCTAAGCACCCTGAGTCTATGGGGATGAATTTTCGAATTTGTTGGGAGACGGCCTTGCCAGTAGTGGGTGACGCCTTTAGTCGTGGCGAACAGGGCGAAGGGACTTACATTAACGACCAGCAAATGTTTCTTGATCGCTACGGGTATTTAGAAGAAGCATTCATGACATTCTCCTTTGCGCCAATCAGGGATGAATCTGGTGGCGTTGGAGGAATATTCCATCCGATTACCGAAACAACTGTTAAGATTCTAAGTAGCCGCCGTACTAAAGCTATAAAGGAAATCGGTGCCAGTTTAGGAAAGGCAAAAACTATACAGGACATTGGAAGGCTTACGGCAGAAAAATACCCTGAATTTTTACTTGATGCACCTTTTCTGCTAATTTATCAACTAGAACCGCAATCAGGAACTGTTAAGCTTGTAAGCTCAGCCGGACTACCTGTTGGGACGGCATTGACACCAATTCAAGCTACATTAACGGGCAATAGTAGTTATATGTGGCCTTTCAATCAAGTCCGTGAGTCTGGGCAAATGCAGCAAATTGATCTATTAAGAGATTGCTTTGGAGATTTCAAATGTAAGCCTTACCCTGAGGCGCCAAAATCAGCAATGTTGCTGCCTTTAAAAATCTCTGGACAGGATGATGTATTTGGATTTGTTATAGCCGGTGTCAGTGCGCGCAGGGAACTTGATGATGATTATCTTATCTTTTATGACCAGCTAGCCAATACCTTCAACACTGCAGTTTCAAACGTTTACGCCTATGAGCAAGAACAAAAACGAGCAGAGGCGCTGGCGGAGATTGATCGTTCAAAGACTGCCTTTTTTAGCAATGTTAGTCATGAATTTAGAACACCTTTGACGCTCATGCTTGGTCCATTAGAAGATTTGCTAAATCAAGGTTCCCTACCCGATGATATCAAAGATTCAATTGAATCTGCACGACGTAATGCGCTCCGTTTATTGAAGCTGGTGAACAACCTACTTGACTATAGCCGGGTAGAGGCTGGCCGGGTACAGGCAGCATATCAACAACTAGATTTAACAGAATTAACAACAGACCTAGCTAGTAGTTTTCGGGCAATAATTGAAAAAGCAGGCATGAGGTTAATTGTAAATAATAGCTCATTGCGAAATCCGGTGTTTGTTGACAGGCAGATGTGGGAGAAGATCGTTCTGAATCTGCTCTCAAATGCATTCAAGTACACCTTAAATGGTGCAATCACGGTAACGCTGCTGCAAGAAGGATCCTTTGCGGTGTTGAAGATCTCAGATACAGGTGTTGGAATTCCAGCTAAAGAGTTGCCCCATATGTTTGAGCGGTTTCATAGGATAGAGAATTCTGCGGGCCGGACGCATGAAGGTACCGGCATTGGATTGTCACTTGTACATGAGCTGGTTCAGCTTCACGGAGGTGAAATAACGGTAAATAGTGCGGAAGGTATTGGAAGTGTATTTACCGTTAAGATCCCAGTCGGTAAAGCGCACCTGCCGCAAGAGCAGGTGCTTCAACGTGCTAAGGATATTGATTCCACTGCACTAAAAGGTTCGTTTATTCAAGAGGCTTTCAGTCTTTTAAGCTTTGAATCAGGAGTTGATTATGCATCTGATGCGTGGGATGGAGCAAGCATCACTAGACATCAAGAATCCGTAGAGAGCAAAGAAACCCGGATATTGATTGTGGATGACAATGCAGACATGCGTGCTTACCTTACCCGTATTTTGAAAACTTATTTTTCTACTGAAAATGCCACTAATGGTGCAGAAGCCTTAAATAAGGTACGTCAATTTAAACCTGATCTGATTCTAAGTGACATTATGATGCCTGTAATGGATGGCAAAACAATGCTTGAACACATCAGGTCAACCCAAGAATACATGCGTTTACCGGTGATCTTTCTTTCAGCTCGTGCCGGCGAAGAAGCCAGAATCGATGGAATAGAGGCTGGCGCTGATGATTNNCTCGTGAAACCGTTTTCAGCTGCAGAACTACTTGCCAAAATAAGGGCACAGATTAGAATTACAAAAGTTAGAAGCCATTCGGAAAATCAACTACGAAACCTAATCATTGAGGCCCCTGTTGCCATTGCAATCTATCGTGGTAAATCACATGTCATTGAAATGGCTAATACACGAATGCTTCAGTATTGGGGTCGCTCCGAGGATGAGATTTTGATGAAGACATTACCAGAAGCAATTCCAGAGATGTCTACCCAGGGATTCATCGACATTATGGACGAAGTTTATAAAACCGGTGAGCGCTTTGTCTCTGGAGAGGTACCTATTCAGCTATTTAGGTTGGAACAGGAACAAAGGATGTACATAAACTTAACTGTGGAGCCTTTAAAGGAAGAAAGCGGTAGAATATATGGACTAATGGCGGTGGCCGCTGATGTGACGCAACAGGTTTCTGCTCGTGTAGAGTTGGAAAAATTAAATGATACTTTGAACCTCGCAGTTGATGCGGCAAATATGGGTATATGGAGATTAGACTTGAAAACCAACAATGTATTTGTTTCCGAGCGTGCTAGAATCATTCATGGGCTGCCACTTAGTGGTGACTTATCTTTTGCCGGTACTTCAGAGCTCATCATCAAGGAACATCGGGAAGTTGTTTTAGGAACAATTTCTAGCGCTATTGATAACAAAGGTTTCTTTAATGAAAATTACCAGATTTTACCAATTGGAAGTAATAAGCCAAGATGGCTGAACACTAGTGGAAGAGTCGAAATCAATAACGAACAAGAAGCCGTATCTGTCATTGGAACTATCCTGGATATAACCGAATCGAAGGAAGATAGTCAACGAAAAGATGATTTTATTGGCATGGTGAGCCATGAATTGAAAACGCCATTAACCTCATTAAATGGTTACTCACAAGTACTGCAAATGCATGCAAAAAGAACAAACGACGATTTCGCAACAAACAAACTGGAGAAAGTAGTTACACAAGTCAAGAAGATGAGCTCTCTAATTAATGGATTTTTAAATGTATCGCGTCTTGAAGCAGGAAAAATTCATCTTAACTTACAGAAATTTGATATTGTAACGCTGATTAATGAAATAATTGAAGAAACTGAAGTTAGTTTTAGTCAGCATACGTTGAACTATTTCCCAAAAAAAGCTATCGAAGTGTATGCTGACCGGGACAAGATCGGTTCTGTTTTGTCGAACTTACTGAGCAACGCAATTAAATATTCGCCTGGGAATAAAACAGTTGACATAACGTCTGTTGTGCATGGTACCTTTGCAAGAGTAAGTGTGCGTGACTTTGGAATGGGTATAAAACCGCAGGAGCTTGATAAACTTTTCGAACGTTTTTATAGAATCGAGAGTGATACCATGCAGAATATCTCTGGTTTTGGGATAGGCTTATACTTATGTGCAGAGATTATTGAGCGGCATGGTGGCACCATTGGGGTTGACAGTGAGTTCGGACATGGTTCTACCTTCTTCTTTCAAATTCCATTATCATAATCGATTCGTCCTAGCTATGGCATTTAGCCTTAGATATTGGTGACATCTTAAACGCTATAGGGTAGAAAATCAGAAACAAGGGATATTAAATGTACCTTGCATGGTGGAGCGCCCTAAGGGATAACTGCGTTTCGCCTCGTCACATGCCTTCAACTCCTCTTTTATACTTGGCTGAACGCTCCAATGAACTTTTCTTTATCTATGACTTAATGCAAAAGCAGTTCACTTACATGAACCCGACCTGTATCTCCTTTTTTGGTTTGAAAGATCACAACATCAAAGCCAAGGAATTGCTAAAGAGTGTTCACCCGGAAGATCAGGAATATGTATTGTCTCAATTTAAGACCTGTATCGATGGACAAACGGTCGTTGATGCGGAATGCAGGATAAGACGGGGAAAATATGAACGATGGTTAAGTATCACACCATTTGTTTCTACTGAAAATGGTGAACACCTCTTAATAGGACAAGCCGAAGATATTACTGCTAATAAGGTAAACAGCGAAATATTGAATAAACACAATAATAAAAAGAATTCAATACTAAACATTCTTGCACATGACTTGGCAGGGCCCATTGGTACAGTCCAAAACTTGTCGGCACTGCTTGCCCGAGAAACTGCTCATTTAAATAGTCCCCAAATTAGTCGCTGCATCAGCATTATTAGCAAAATAAGCAAAACTAACATCAGCCTAATTCAGGATTTCTTAAACCAAGAGTTTTTGGAGAGCTCAAACGTTAAGCTGTTAAAAACTAGAGTAGAACTTGTTAAAAAATAAAAATGCTCACCCAAGAGTACTTGGATACGCAAAGCGAGCTTAAAATTCAATTTATCTGTAATGCAAATAAGGAATCTATCTATGTAGAAATTGATGAGGATAAGTTTATGCAAGTCATCAATAATCTGATTTCTAATGCCCTGAAATTTACTCCAGACGGTGGCACTATTAGATTAAATATGAAAGAGAATGAAAACGATATTGTGGTTTCTGTAGCTGATAGCGGAATAGGTATCCCTCAACAATATCATACGACACCTTTTTGATAAGTTTAGTGATGCCCGTAGAAACGGGTTAAAAGGCGAACACTCTACAGGACTAGGTATGTCCATTATCAAGAATATTGTTGACTGGCACCACGGCGAAATCTGGTTTAAAAGCGAAGAAAATATAGGGACGACTTTTTATATTCGGTTAAAAAAGATCATCGAAGAACCGGTTTAACAATCCGATATTTATAGTTTTCGGCTCTTGGCTGGTTTGAGTTACACTATGTCTAATCAGGTAAAAGCGAGAATTTGTCTCAAAAAAGGAAGGTGACTGTTGCACAACTCGA
>DCLG01000026.1:0-8733 GCA_002320935.1 Pedobacter sp. UBA1654
ATAGACAATGGCTTTTGGTCAATGTTACATGACAGCAGAACAGATTGGGCCATGTTCCTGGGAAGCATATTTTTAATGATAAAAGGTGGCGGAAAATGGTCGGTGGATAAAAGATTATGGCGACGCGGCAAAACTCATTAAAGGAACTGTTTGTCTACTTCCTTAACCCACTAAGCTCCAGCCATAGCCATTTTCAGTTATTGTCATAATACGCTGCGTTTTCTTATATTTGGCAGTTCATCAAAGAAAGAAATATGAGATATTGTTTGCTTTTATTATGTATGATCTTCTTTCTTCAGGCAGGTGCAAGCACCAGTCTGGAAGACAATAATCCAAATACTAAAACCAAGACAGGACTCGCTACCTATTATTCGTCCAGGTTCGAAGGACGAAAAACTTCAAGCGGAAAGAAGTACCGGGCACACAAATTAACCGCAGCCCACCGCAGCCTTCCCTTAGGTACCATTGTCACAGTGAAAAATCTAAAAAATGGTAAAACTGTAGATGTTGAAGTTAATGACAGAGGTCCCTTCACCAAACGTTACATCATCGATGTTTCTGCTCAGGCTGCTAAAGAATTGGGCATCTGGAAAAAAGGGGAGGCTAAAGTCGAAATATCCTATGTGTTGAAGTAGTGCCCTGTGCATTTCTCTTTCATCAAAAACAATCAAGATTTTATTTCATGTCAGTTAACGCTAGCTTAGGTGAGTTCCGCCAGGTATGGGGACCAGCTTTGGTGTTGACGCGGTCTTAACCCGGCCTTAACCCGGTGTTGACCCGGCCTTCAGCCGTCTATAGCCGGTTCAACAACGGGTCAAGCACGGCTCAACTACGGCTGAACGATGCGTCAACATCCTTCATGGCCAAATACGAATACCTACCTGAGTAAAGTGTTTTATAAGCGAATCTATACCCTTCTGAAATGCAAATTACGGATGTAATAAAAGTGTCACCTTAAGTGAGTAATGTTGATAACATTGCTCACTTGTTAGGAACTAATACGACCTAAGGTAGAGGGGGCTTTTTATATTTGCTAACACAAATTTCTTCCATCTATGATGTGTAGAAATTTCAACAAATCATTGAAAATTAGGGAATTAAATTTAAGCCTAAATTACAAGGGCCTCTTAAGCCGACTTCGGCGCTTTATCATTTAAGTCAGGGCCAGTGTTAAAAAGAAATTGAATTATTACTCATCGAAAATTGAAAAATATGCAGCAAGAAGAGGTATTACTGAAGGAAAATAAAGATCGCTTTGTTCTATTGCCTATTAAGTATCCAGAGATTTGGGAGATGTACAAAAAGACAGAAGCAAGCTTCTGGACTGCTGAAGAGATTGATCTTTCAGATGATCAGAAACATTGGGATGGTCTGAACGATGGTGAGCGCCATTTCATTTCGCACGTGCTGGCGTTCTTTGCAGCCAGCGATGGCATCGTAAACGAAAACCTTGCGGTAAACTTCATGCGTGAGGTGCAGCTTCCTGAAGCACGTTGCTTCTATGGTTTCCAGATCATGATGGAAAACATCCACTCGGAAACCTATGCGCTGTTGATTGACTCTTACATTAAAGATCCGGTTGAAAAAGATCGCTTGTTTAATGCTATTGAAACAGTTCCATGTGTGAAGAAGAAAGCAGAATGGGCATTGCGCTGGATCGAAGGTGGTAATTTCGCAGAGCGCCTGGTTGCATTCGCAGCAGTGGAAGGTATCTTCTTCAGTGGCAGTTTCTGCTCCATTTTCTGGTTGAAGAAACGTGGTTTGANNAGGACTTACTTTTAGTAATGAGCTGATTTCCCGTGACGAAGGTATGCACTGTGAGTTCGCTTGCTTGTTATACCGCATGCTACAGAATAAATTGAGCGAAGAAGCCGTACAAAGCATTATCCGAGATGCGGTTGAAATCGAAAAAGAATTTGTAACTGATGCTTTGCCGGTGGCGCTGATTGGTATGAATGCGAAGCTGATGTCGCAATACATTGAATTTGTTGCCGACAGGTGGTTGGTAGAACTGGGTTACAGCAAGATCTACAACGCAACTAATCCATTCGATTTTATGGAAATGATCTCGCTTCAGGGCAAGACCAACTTCTTCGAAAAGCGTGTTGGTGATTACCAGAAAAGTGGCGTGTTGACCTCAACGGAGGATAAAGCATCTGCTTTCTCGCTGGATGACGATTTTTAAATCCTAGATAAATATTCACGGTCTGACAATTAAGCCCCCATGTGGGCTTTTTGTGTCGACTCAAAAATCTTAAGATATGTTTGTACAAAAAAGAGATGGCCGCAAGGAAGTGGTGAAGTTCGATAAGATCACCGCCAGAATTGAGAAGCTATGTTATGGTTTCAATCCGGAGCTGGTTGATCCTATTGATGTTGCCAAAAAGGTGATTGAAGGATTATATGATGGGGTAACAACCTCTGAGCTGGACAATCTTGCTGCAGAAACTGCAGCGTCATTGACAACTAAACACCCGGATTATGCATTGCTTGCGTCCCGTATTGCGGTATCTAACCTGCATAAAAACACCACCAAGTCGTTCTCCAAAACAATGGAGATGCTTTATAATTATGTAGATCCTAAAAATGGTAAACCAGCTTCGCTGATTGCGGAAGATGTTTGGCAGGTAATTGAAGCAAATGCTGATATTCTGGATAGTACCATCATTTATGACCGTGACTTCGGCTTTGATTACTTCGGTTTTAAAACCCTGGAGAAGTCATACCTGCTTAAAGTTGACGGCCAGATTGTTGAACGCCCGCAGCACTTGTTCATGCGTGTTTCGGTTGGTATTCACAAATCGGATATTGAAAGTGCAATAAAAACTTATAATCTTATGAGTGAGCGTTGGTTTACCCACGCTACACCAACATTGTTTAATGCAGGTACACCGAAACCACAGATGTCTTCATGCTTCCTGTTAACGATGCAGGATGATAGTATCGAAGGTATTTATGACACCTTGAAACAAACTGCGAAGATCTCTCAAAGTGCCGGTGGTATTGGTTTAAGTATCCACAATATCCGCGCTACAGGTTCTTATATTGGTGGTACCAATGGAACGAGTAACGGTATTGTACCGATGTTGAAGGTTTTCAACGATACCGCCCGTTATGTAGATCAGGGTGGAGGTAAACGTAAAGGTGCTTTCGCGATCTACCTGGAGCCATGGCATGCGGATATTTTCTCTTTCCTTGACCTTCGCAAGAACCACGGTAAAGAGGAACTTCGTGCACGTGATTTATTCTACGCTTTATGGATTAGTGATTTATTTATGCGTCGTGTGGAAGAAGATGGCGAGTGGAGCCTGTTCTGTCCGCATGAAGCACCAGGTCTTGCCGACTGCTTTGGCGCTGAGTTCGAAGCCTTGTATGCCCGTTACGAGCAGGAAGGCCGTGCAAGAAAAACCATCAAGGCACAGGAACTTTGGTTCGCAATCCTTGATGCACAGATTGAAACGGGTAACCCGTTCTTGTTGTACAAAGACGCTGCAAACAGCAAGTCTAATCAACAAAACCTTGGAACCATCAAGAGTTCTAACCTTTGTACCGAAATTATTGAGTACACTTCAAAAGACGAAGTTGCAGTTTGTAACCTGGCTTCGCTCGCATTGCCGAGATTTGTTATCAACGGTGAATTTGATCACCAGAGACTATATGATGTTACTTACCAGGCTACATTGAACCTGAACAAGATCATCGACAACAACTATTACCCGGTAGATGAGGCTAAGAACTCCAACCTTCGTCACCGTCCAATTGGATTAGGTGTTCAGGGCTTAGCAGATGCTTTCATCCTGATGCGTTATCCTTTTGAAAGTGAAGAAGCAAAGATTTTGAACAAGGAAATCTTTGAAACGATTTACTTCGCTGCGATGACTGCATCTAACGACCTTGGTGTTAAAGAAGGTGCTTACGAGACCTTTGAAGGTTCTCCATTATCACACGGGAAGTTCCAGTTTGATCTTTGGAACGTTACACCAGAGAGCGGTCGCTGGGATTGGGAAAGTTTACGTTCGAAAGTAATTAAACACGGTGCACGTAACAGCTTATTGGTTGCGCCAATGCCAACTGCATCAACTTCACAAATCCTTGGTAACAACGAATGTTTTGAGCCATATACTTCTAACATTTACACCAGAAGGGTATTAAGCGGCGAGTTCATCGTGGTGAACAAACACCTGCTTAAAGATCTTGTTGCTTTAGGACTTTGGAACACTGCAATGAAAGACAGGATCATCCTTGCGAACGGTTCTATTCAGGACATCGCGGAGATCCCGCAATACATCAAAGATCTTTACAAAACCGTTTGGGAGATCAAGATGCGTAGCATTATTGATATGGCTGCTGATCGCGGTGCTTTCATTTGTCAGTCGCAATCGCTTAACTTGTTCATCAATGCGCCAAATACTTCAAAGTTGACTTCAATGCACTTCTATGCATGGAAAAAAGGTTTGAAAACCGGTATGTATTACCTGCGTACACAAGCTGCGTCACAAGCGGTGAAGTTTACAATCGAGAACCAATCGGGTAAAAACCTGGAACCTGTTATACCAGCAGTGATTTCACAAAGCGCTGAAGAGATCATTGAAGGACCAGTTTGTACGATGGAAGAGGGTTGCATCAGCTGCTCTGGCTAAAGATAATTTAGTGGTTAATTCACCGGGGAGTAGATTTTATCTGCTCCCCTTTTTTTATATTGAAGCAGCTGTGTGGATGAGCTGTTCCAAGCTACTTTTAAATATGGTAAACGCTCAGATAAATGGGTAAACACGAGATAATCCCTTGCGAACGTTGCAATGCGCGTATTGAATGCAAGGCAAATTCCTATACCAAGTGCCAGTGTGCAGATATTCAGCTTACGATTAATAAAGTACAGTACATAGCAGAGCTTTATGACGGTTGTTTGTGTATTAGATGTCTTAATGAGTTACAGCTCGAATATCAAAGTTCTATAAGCTAACGTTCTCGATGTGCAGCACTGAACCTGCGTGAGTTACGCCTTCTTTCTGTAATAATGCGGTATAATTATCGCCTTGAATTAACTATAGAGCCGTCCCAAAAATATTTTCTATAACTTTGCATTTCAAAATTTTATTGAATGGCTAAAGTACAAGTTGGATTGGTGCAGATGAGCTGTACCAGTAATAAACAGGAAAATTTAGATAAAGCGATCGTAAAGATTCGTGAGGTTGCTGCGCAAGGTGCCCAGGTGGTATGTTTGCAGGAGTTATTTACCTCACTGTATTTCTGCGATGAAGAAAATTATGATAATTTTCAGTTGGCAGAAACCATCCCTGGTCCGTCGACAGATGCTTTATCTGTAGTTGCCGCAGAATTGAATGTGGTGATTATAGCTTCTTTATTTGAGAAAAGAGCTGAAGGTCTTTACCATAATACCACCGCGGTGCTGGATGCGGATGGTGCTTACCTGGGTAAGTATCGCAAGATGCACATCCCCGATGATCCAGGCTTTTATGAGAAGTTTTACTTTACCCCTGGAGATTTAGGTTATAAAGTATTCAAAACAAAATATGCTAAGATTGGCGTGTTAATCTGCTGGGATCAATGGTATCCTGAAGCAGCACGACTTACTGCGCTTATGGGCGCCGACTTCCTGTTTTACCCAACTGCAATTGGCTGGGCGACCACACAGGACGAAGGTACCAACAGCGAGCAGTACAATGCATGGCAAACCATTCAGCGTTCACATGCCATTGCAAACGGTGTTCCCGTGGTGAGCGTTAACCGTGTAGGTGAAGAAGCAGGCGTTAAGTTTTGGGGTGGATCTTTTGTGTCCAATCCTTTCGGAACTTTATTATACAAAGCATCACATGATGAAGAAGAATTGAAAGTGGTTGAACTTGATCTATCGAGATCCGATAGCTACAGGACACACTGGCCGTTTCTTCGCGACCGCAGAATTGACAGTTATGCACAGATTACTAAAAGGTATATAGATGACGAATCTATTTAACGATACGCCTAAAAAGGCGGGTTACGCCTTTCCGGCAGAATGGGAATTGCATGAAGCAACCTGGTTAAGCTGGCCGCATAAAGAGGCTTCATGGCCAGGAAAGATTGAGACCATTTACGGTCCTTACTGCGAATTCATCAAGGTGGTTGCAGAAGGGGAGAAAGTGCGGATCAACATCAATGATGAGGAAACTAAAGCATTTGCCGTTGCAGAACTTGAGAAAGTTGGTGCAGACCTGAACAATGTTGAGTTTTTCATGCATCCAACAAATGATGCCTGGTGCCGCGACCATGGTCCCGCGTTCTTGTTGAATGCAGATCGCTCAAAAAAGGCTGTGATCGACTGGGGCTATAATGCCTGGGGTGGTAAGTATCCGCCATTTGATCTGGATGACGTGATTCCGACAACGATTGCGCAGCACTATAAATTGCCGTTGTACACACCTGATATCGTGATGGAAGGGGGCTCTGTGGAGTTTAATGGTGCAGGTACAATATTGACGACCACAGCTTGTCTGTTAAATGAAAACCGCAATCCACACTTGAATAAAGCTCAAATCGAGCAGTATTTGTTGGAGTATTATGGTGCGGAGCAGATCCTTTGGTTGGGCGATGGTATTGTTGGTGATGATACCGATGGACATATTGACGACATCACCCGCTTTGTAAATGAAGACACCGTGCTTACGGTTGTTGAAGAAGATGAAGCAGATGAAAACTACCACCTGCTGCAGGAAAACCTGGAAGCGTTGAAGCAAATGAAATTGCTTAATGGCAGGCCATTGAAAGTGGTTACTTTGCCAATGCCATCACCGGTGATCCATGAAGATATCCGGTTGCCGGCTTCTTACGCGAACTTCTATATTGCGAATAAAGCGGTTGTGGTACCTACCTTCAGGGATGCCAATGACCAGCGCGCATTGGATATCATTCAAGGTGTGTTCCCGGACCGGAAAGTTGTAGGGATCGACTCTACAGACATCATCTGGGGATTGGGCAGCTTTCACTGTTTGAGTCAGCAGGAGCCAGCATTATACAAACAAGAACCAGCCGTTTAATTTGATATATTATTAACCAAGCATAAATGAAATTATTAGAAGGAAAAACCGCACTAATTACTGGTGCTTCTAAAGGAATTGGACGTAAGATCGCAGAGAAATTTGCTGAACAAGGTGCAAAAGTAGCTTTCACCTATTTGTCATCTGTTGAAAAAGGTGAAGCTTTAGAGCAGGAATTGCAAAGCTTCGGTACCCAGGTTAAGGGTTACCGTTCTGACGCTTCCAAGTTTGATGAAGCGGAGAAATTAATCAACGATATTATTGCTGATTTTGGTGCCTTGGATATCGTGGTTAACAACGCAGGGATTACGAAAGACGGTTTGCTGATGCGCNNGAAGAGAACTTTGATGATGTGATCAATGTAAACCTAAAATCTGTGTTTAACGTAACCAAAGCGGCTTCTAAGATCATGATGAAAGCACGTAAAGGTGTATTCATCAACATGAGTTCTGTAGTTGGTGTGCAGGGTAATGCTGGTCAGGCAAACTACGCGGCTTCCAAAGCCGGTATCATAGGCTTCTCAAAGTCGGTAGCGAAAGAGCTTGGTTCAAGGAACATCCGTAGCAACGTGGTTGCTCCAGGTTTCATCCGTACCGAAATGACCGACGTGCTGGATCCTAAAGTTGTTAAAGGCTGGGAAGAAGGTATTCCTTTGAAACGTGCTGGTGAGGTGGAAGACGTTGCAAACGTATGTGTTTTCCTCGCATCAGACATGAGTTCTTATGTAACCGGACAAGTGATCGCTGTGGACGGCGGTATGCTGTAAATATAAAAATTGTATTGCGGCTGTGCTGTTACAGTTGCCAAAATATAAGTTGAACCCCGCAAATGCTGCGGGGTTCTTTTTTTACCAGAAAATTCTGGATATATTGTTGCTTGAAGCCTGAACATCTGAAATGACCATTACAACTTCCGTCGCGATAGAAATCCTGGGTACCATTGCTTTTGCCATCTCGGGTTCCTTTGCGGCCATGCAGAAGCGGCTGGATCCTTTTGGTGTGCTCATCATTGCGTTTGTAACCTCTATTGGTGGTGGTACGGTGCGGGATTTGCTGCTAGGCGATACACCGGTGAAGTGGATGCGGGACGTTAATTACTGCCTGTTAATTCTGGTGACATCTCTGCTTACGATCTTCTTCAAAAATAAAATTAAACGTTTCAAGGTGACCCTTTTCNNTGACTCTCTGGGATTAGGGTTATTCACCATGCTTGGACTGCAGAAAGGTATTAATTTCGGACTGGATCCAGGGATGTGTGTGGCATTGGGAACCATTACCGGTTGCTTTGGTGGTATCATCAGAGATACGCTCTTAAACGCGATCCCACTGATCTTCCGACAGGAGATTTATGCTACTGCATGTATCCTTGGCGGTGTTTTGTACTTCGGACTGCTGGAATTGAATATGAAGCCTGACTTCGCGAAGGTTGCGGTGATTGGATTTATCTTCGTGCTGCGGATTATTGTGGTGCGCTATAAGCTTGCACTGCCTAAGTTCGGCTATTAGATATAAGGGTTTCGGATTAATCTTTCGGAGTTTCCTTAACAACGACAAAGACATCTTCATTTTCTTTTTTCATGAAGTACTTTTCACGGGCAAATTTCTCAGCCATTTTAAGGTTTGTCGTCAGCTCACGCAAGTCTTTTTTTACCTGGCTGGTTTCTTTTTCATAGAAGGCCTTTTCTTCTTTGAGCTTACTT
>DCLG01000026.1:8745-8999 GCA_002320935.1 Pedobacter sp. UBA1654
TGTCGAAAAACAACATCCATACTGCAAAAGCGAACGCGCAGAGGAAATACTTGTTCCGGAAGAGTTCTATGATCCTTTTCATTGATACAAATATAAAAGAAAAGCGAAGCGAAGTGGATTTATTTAACAAGAACAATCGTTAGTACTGCTGTGTAACGAAAAACGGCCATTACATGAGCTGTAATGACCGTTTTATGTCTTGCTTAATCAGAACTTCCAATCAAGCAGTTACACGTACCAGCATGCTTTCAAGC
>DCLG01000026.1:9128-9463 GCA_002320935.1 Pedobacter sp. UBA1654
AATTGGTTGTATTTAGCGATCCTGTCAGAACGTGAAGCTGAACCAGTTTTGATCTGTCCGCAGTTTAAAGCAACTGCTAAATCAGCGATGGTCACATCTTCAGTCTCACCACTTCTGTGGCTCATTACAGAAGTGTAACCGCTGTTTTGTGCTAAGCTCACTGCATTGATGGTTTCAGTTAATGAACCGATCTGGTTTACTTTTACAAGAATTGAGTTTGCGATGTTCTTCTCAATACCTTGTTGAAGACGCTTAACGTTGGTTACGAACAAGTCATCACCTACAAGCTGTACTTTATCGCCGATTGCGCGGGTTAAAGCTTCCCATGCTGCCCA
>DCLG01000026.1:9488-16159 GCA_002320935.1 Pedobacter sp. UBA1654
TCCTCAATAGAGATGATTGGATATTTGCTTGCCCAGTCAACCCAATAATTAACCATTTCATCAGAAGTTAATTTCTCGCCAGATGATTTGTGGAAGTTGTAAGTTTTGCTGCTTGAATCATACATTTCAGAAGCGGCAGCATCCATAGCGATCCAGATGTCTTTTCCTGGCGTGTAACCAGAAGCTTCGATAGCTGTAAGTACAGTTTCAATCGCTTCAACGTTGGAGCCGATGTTTGGTGCAAAACCACCTTCATCACCTACGTTGGTTGAATAGCCTTTTTTCTTAAGTACAGTTTTAAGGTTGTGGAAAACCTGAGTACCCATTTGCAATGCTTCAGAGAAGCTGCTTGCACCTAGAGGCATGATCATGAATTCCTGAAAATCGATCTTGTTATCTGCGTGCGCACCACCGTTCAGGATGTTCATCATTGGAACAGGAAGGGTATTTGCGTTTACACCACCGATGTAGCGGTATAATGGTTGTCTGCTTTCCTGCGCGGCAGCTTTAGCAACGGCTAAAGAAACACCAAGGATGGCGTTTGCACCTAAATTACCTTTGTTCTCAGAACCATCAAGCTCGATCATTGCTTTATCGATCATGTTTTGTTCGAAAACATCAACACCGCGAAGGGCTTCAGCAATTTTAGTATTTACATTTTCAACTGCTTTTAATACACCTTTGCCCATGTAGGCATTGTTATCACCATCCCTTAGTTCAACAGCTTCATGTTTACCAGTACTTGCGCCAGATGGCACAGCAGCACGGCCCATGTTGCCATTTTCTGTAATTACTTCAACTTCTACTGTAGGATTTCCCCTTGAATCAAGGATTTGCCTTGCATGAACATCGATTATTAAACTCATTTTTTTATTGTTTTATGTTTTGATTTTCGCTTAGTGTAAAGTTTACAATTACCAAGCAGTATTCAAAGTTAAACAAATAATAAAATAATAGGTTTGCAGGGCGGATTTTTATTCCCACTTAAAGACTTTAACGGCAACGGAGTAGATCAAGATTCCCCAGATTACGAGGATCATCATTTCAAATTTCACGTCCCAAAGGTTAAAGCCTTCAAAGGCCACCTTTCGGAGTGCATTATTCAGGTGGGTGAGGGGCAATGCCTTGCTGATTGGCTGTATCCAGTCGGGGAAGTTCTCAATGGAGAAGAATGTTCCGGACAGCAGAAACTGCGGAAGCGTCACGATATTAGAGATTGGTGGTATGGTGCTCTCCGTTTTTACGATTCCGGATACCACAAAGCCGAAGCCCATGAAAACAATCAGGCCAAGAATGGCCAGTATCAGCATGTTCAACACGGTAACCACCCCGTTGATCAGGGTAAACTGGAAGAAGAAATGCCCTACAAGGATGATGAATATGGCGCCAAGCAGTGCGAAGCCGATCCGTGCCAGACCTTCTCCAAAAACGATACTGGAACGTCTTACAGGTGTGGCGAAGAATCTTTTGATTACGAGCGTCTGTCTTAAACTGAAGAATACGAAGGCTGTTCCAAACACACCCGTGCTTAGCAAAGAGAAGCCAAGCTGCCCGGGCAGGATAAAGTCGATCATCCGGTAGGTTCTGCCGTGTACCGTGCTTTCCTTCAGAATGGCCACACTCGGTTTCAGGTTCCTGGTATTTAATTCATAGAATGAATTTGTAAGCAGTGACTTCAGGATGCTTCCTTTGTCCATGGATGCCGAGGTATATTGTACGTCTGCGGTGTATGCAGGACTGTCTACAGTATTTTTCCGGACGCTGATCACACCGTCGATGTTCCCTTTTTCAAGACTGTTGTTTAGCTCTTCGGTGGTTTTATCCCGCACCAGCTTCACGACTGAAATTTGCTCCAGGGTACTTAGCACGGGGTTGTTAAGGTCTGAACCCGGTGCGATTCCAAGGCTCACCTTGGTGCCGCCACTGCTTAGAAAGCCGAAGATCAGAATAAAGATCAGCGGGAAGGCGAGCGTGAACACCACTGCGGAAGGACTGCGCATAATGGAGCGGAAACTAGCTTTCGCCAGCGCCAGGGTCGCTTTAGTATGATTGTATGATTGCTGCATTGTTATCCCTTGCGCCATGCCTTGCCGGTAAGACTGATGAACACATCTTCCAGGTTGGCTTTTTTAACTTCTTTTTTACGTTCAAAACCACTGTTCACCAGGTTGTCTATTAACTGATCCGGGGTGTCCAGGGCGATGATCTCTCCGCGTTCCACAAAGGCAACGCGGTCGCAGAGTTGCTCTGCTTCATCCATATAATGGGTGGTAAGTACCACGGTGGTACCTTGATTACGGATTTCGATGATCAGATCCCATAGATTTCGGCGTGCATGAGGGTCTAACCCGGTTGTGGGCTCATCTAGAAAAATGATCTTAGGCGCGTTGATCAGCGTTGTGGCAATGGAAAAACGTTGCTTCTGCCCGCCAGACAACTCCTTGTATTTGGCTTTGGCTTTGTCCTGCAGATTCACTTTAGCCAGCATATCCATTGGTTTGGTATCTACGCCGTACAAACCAGCAAAGAGCTCGATAAGCTCTACGAGGTTCAGGTTCGGGTAATAACCGGCAGCCTGTAGCTGTACGCCGATGATCCGCTTGATTTCGCCGGCATGTTTATCCACCGAGTAGCCATTCACCAGGACTTCCCCGGAGCTCTTGTCACGCAAGGTTTCAATGATCTCCAGGGTAGTCGTTTTCCCGGCTCCATTAGGGCCAAGCAGACCGAATATTTCGTTCTCCAGAACGTCAAATGTAATCCCATTCAGGGCAGTAAAGTCGCCGTACTTCTTAACCAGGTTTTTGACGCTGATTATCGACTTTGCGCCTTGCATCACTACCAGCTTACCTCACCGGTAATCAGTCCTACGAAATCGTCGAATAAGTAACGTGAATCGTGTGGACCAGGTGATGATTCCGGGTGGTACTGAACAGAGAATGCTTTTTTACCTTTCACACGGATACCTTCGATAGACTGGTCGTTCAAATTAAGGTGGGTAATTTCTACTTTATCTGAACTTCTTACATCATCAGGTACCACACCGAAGCCATGATTCTGAGAAGTGATCTCACATCTTTCTGTAATGATGTTTTTAACCGGGTGGTTTAATCCACGGTGTCCGGTGAACATTTTCATGGTATTGATGCCGTTTGCCTGTGCCAGTAACTGGTGGCCTAAGCAGATACCAAACAATGGTTTATCAGCTGCCAGAATCTCTTTCACCATTTCAATGGCATAAGGCATAGCTGATGGATCACCAGGGCCGTTAGAGATGAAGTATGCGTCGGCACCCCATGCTTCCATTTCAGCAAAAGAAGTTTTAGCAGGGTAAACCTGTACATAAAGATCTCTATCGTCGAAGTTACGAAGGGTGTTTTTCTTGATACCAAAGTCAACCGCTGCAACTTTGTATTTTGCATCCGGAGAACCGTAGAAGTAAGGTTTATCAGTTGATACCTGAGAAGATAGTTCTAAACCGTCCATTGCCGGTACAGCGTTTAATCTTTCTTTCAGTTGATCGATGTCCAGGATTTCGGATGATATAATAGCATTCATTACACCTCTGTCTCTGATGTGTTTCACCAAAGCCCTGGTATCGATATCAGAGATACCAACGATGTTTTCATTTTGGAAGTAATCCTGGATAGATTCAGAAGCTTCTTTACGGCTGTAACCGATGTTAAAGTTCTTACAAACGAGTCCGGAAATCTTAATGGAATCAGATTCAATCTCTTCTTTGTGAATACCATAGTTACCAATGTGTGCATTGGTGGTCACCATAATCTGTCCGAAATAGGAAGGATCTGTAAAAATCTCCTGGTAGCCGGTCATTCCGGTGTTGAAGCAGATTTCACCTGTTGTGGTTCCTATCTTTCCTGCTGCTTTTCCGTAATATACAGTGCCATCGGCTAAAAGCAAAATTGCAGGTAACTTGGTGTAGTTAGTCATAGTTTATGATCAGAAGTTATGTGGAAAAAAAAGAAAAACGTGGGATTTGCGACAGGATTGGCGCTTAGTTGATTTAGAAATATGCAGTGATTTAACCCCTTCATTTTCGACTGCAAAGATAGGTTTTATGCCTAATTAAACCTAATTTTGTTGTAAAAACAACACATATGTCTCAGCATAAAGAAGTAAAACGGATAACCACACACATCCTTCAGGAAATGAAAGCACGTGGTGAGAAAATATCCATGTTAACCGCTTATGATTATTCCATGGCCACGATTCTGGATGATGCCGGATTAGACGTTTTATTAGTTGGTGATTCTGCTTCAAATGTGATGGCAGGTCATGAGACCACACTGCCGATTACCTTAGACCAGATGATCTACCACGCACAGAGTGTGGTACGTGGAGCCAATAGGGCTTTTGTGGTTGTAGATTTACCTTTCGGTAGCTACCAGGGTAACTCAAAAGAAGCTTTGAACTCCGCCATTCGCATCATGAAAGAATCCGGTGCACATGGCGTGAAGCTTGAAGGCGGGGCTGAAATCATCGAATCCGTTAATCGGATCATTACTGCTGGTATTCCTGTGATGGGGCATTTGGGCTTAACCCCACAATCCATCTATAAATTCGGTACCTATACAGTAAGGGCAAAGGATGAAGCGGAAGCAGATAAATTAAAATCAGACGCCCTGCAGTTGCAGGAAGCAGGGTGCTTTAGTGTCGTGTTGGAGAAGATCCCCGCAAAGCTCGCGAAAGAGGTGTCGGAAAGCGTTCATATTCCGGTGATCGGAATTGGTGCTGGTCCGCATTGCGATGGGCAGGTGCTTGTGGTAAACGATATGATCGGCTTAACCAAAGGTTTCCGTCCACGTTTCCTGCGTCAGTACTTAGATCTTTATGATGGTATTTTGAATGCTGCGCAACAGTACATCAAGGATGTAAAATCAAACGATTTCCCGAACGAGAAAGAACAATACTAATAATCAGCATGCCGGTTACAGATAAAGACGTGCTCTTTGAAGACAATCACCTGATCGCGATCAATAAGCGCGCAGGTGATATTGTGCAGGTCGACGAGACAGGGGATCAACCTCTGGACGAGAAAGTTAAAGTTTACTTAGCTCATAAATATAACAAGCCGAACAGCGCTTTTCTTGGTGTGGTACATCGTCTGGACCGCCCAGTAAGTGGGGTAATCCTTTTTGCAAAGACCAGTAAAGGATTGGAAAGGATGAACGCCATATTCAAGAATCGGGAGGTGAAGAAAACGTATTTGGCGGTGGTGCGGAACAAGCCTTCCAAACCCTCCGGTACATTGATCAACTGGTTGGTGAAAAACACGCAGAAGAATGTGGTTACGGCACACCCGAACGAAGTTGCTGGTAGTCAGCGTGCGGAACTCAGCTACCGCTTAATTACCGAGCTTGGCGGCTATTACTTACTGGAAGTAGACCCGCTAACCGGGCGCTCACACCAGATCCGCGTGCAGTTGGCCACCATGGGCTGTCCGATAGTCGGCGATAACAAGTACGGCTATCCGCGGGGAAGCAGAAAAGGCAGCATCTGCCTGCATGCACGAAGGCTACAATTCTTGCATCCGGTAAAAAAAGAACAGGTAAACATCTTCGCTAAACTTCCTGTAGATGGTTTTTGGGAGCGCTTCGAGCAGTTTTAATCACCTGCGAGATGATTAGTAATAAGTAAGGT
The DNA here is from genome assembly GCA_002320935.1 of Pedobacter sp. UBA1654. Lineage (GTDB taxonomy): Bacteria > Bacteroidota > Bacteroidia > Sphingobacteriales > Sphingobacteriaceae > Pedobacter. Next base: position 15,150 of record DCLG01000026.1, read on the forward strand.
TTCTACTTACAAGCCGATTGTTCCAGCACAACACTGCCATCAAACTTCAGATCACTTAAAGACTTAAAGTTGGTTTTGCCATTCTGCTCCTGCACATCGGCAAAACCTTCTATCAGCTTGCCATCTTTTTGCAGGTAGGCAACTTGTCGCACAGACGATATGCCCTCAGATTGAAAAGTATAGTCAAGTAGTATCGTGTCACCCTTCACCAGTCCTGTAATCGTACCTATATTTCTGTCTTTTTCGCGCGGAATGATGTTTAATGTACCGCTTGCCTGATCTCCTTTGATATGCAGGTCCAGGTAAGTGCTATCTTGATTTTGATAACGTACATAGCAGGTGCTGGATTCTGCCGCGGCAACAACTGCAGTTTCAGCGGTGATGGTGCTGTCGGCGACTTGCTTTGTACCTGCATCACCACTGCATGCTGCCAGCAATGTTGCGCAGGTCGCCATAAGAAAATACTTTTTCATCTGAATCTTGGTTTATACACGAGTTTCTTAAGCGTGTGTTCTAATCTAACGCTCAATTGATTAAAACAATCTATATTGAAGTAAAAACATTATCTTAAGAACAACGGGTCTGTTTTTTTAAACCATATGTTAAACTAATTGTCATATATATGTAAGTAAAACCCCGGCCATCAGACCTATCCGCCCGCTTAAGATGAAGGGAATCATTTATTTCAAAAATCATTCACGCTTATGAAACTGAAAGCAATTCTAACACTCGCGCTCCTTTTATCGGCTGCTGTACTAATGAGTGCCTTTATACCCATGCAGCAGGAAAGGACATACAAGAACCTCAAAATTCTGCCAAAAAACATCAGTAAAGAAGACCTTGATACAGTGATGGAAGGTTTCAAAACTTCCCTCGGTGTAAAATGTAATTACTGCCATGCACCAAGTGAAACGGAGAAAGGTAAACTTGATTTTGCCAGTGATGCAAAACCGGAAAAGGAGACTGCACGAATGATGATGCTCATGACAGCAAAAATCAACAAGAAGTTT
>DCLG01000044.1:0-10576 GCA_002320935.1 Pedobacter sp. UBA1654
ATCCGCTCTTTTTTTATACACATACTTTTCAACAGTATGTTTGGAAGTGTTTAGAAGTTCAATGCCAGTCTGGTGAATACATATCTTCCAAGGAAACCAAACTGTGGCGCCTGGTTCGGGTACAGGATACCGGAAGTACCCTGACTGCTTAACAACAGCTGCGCTGGATAAACGTCAAACAGGTTGTTTGCGCCTACTGTCAACTTCAGGCCCTTGGTTATGTTATAACCAGCACCTACATCAGTCACAACGCGGCCAGGCAAGGTCTGACGGTTAGCCTCTACGTTGGTTGGTTGCTGCACTTGCCCGAAATATACGTTCCTTACAAAAGCATTCCATTTGTTCCAGGAGTAATCCAGACTTAGGTTGGTTTTGATCCTTGGCGTCACGCGCTCAATCAAAATACGGCTGGCCTGATCCAGATAGATGTTCTCCTTACCCACGAGCAAAGGTGATGCGTGTACATCCCCTACAATCTCGGTCTTGGTAAAAGTATTTGCCAGATCAGCTCTGAAAATACCATTTCCTAATGGGGTGCTGTAACTTACAACGGCATCTATACCCTGTGTTCTGGTGTCTACCGCATTGGCAAAAAACCTCGCCGTGGTTGCATTTGCCAATCGCAAAAGGTCATAAAGCTCACGATCCTGTGGAGTAGCCGTTGGCGCATTGCTTCCGCTGAACTGTCCGGTGTAAATTACACGGTCATTGATGTTTACCAAATAACCATCTACTGTAATCTTAAACTTGCCCAAGTTGCTGGTAAAACCTAAGCTATAACTGTCTGATGTTTCCTCTTTTAACTTCGGAATACCCAGTAATTGTGCTACACGGCTGTCGTTCGCAAAAGTACCGGACTCTACGAAAGCACCATCAATAAACACGGTTGAGGTGGAGTTAAAATACCGCTGGTGTAAGGACGGTGCTCTAAAGCCCGTGTTTACGGCACCACGCAGTAAGAATGCATCAGAGAACTTATATCTCGCTGCGATCTTTCCGTTTAGGGTAGAACCGAAATCAGAGTAATTCTCAAATCTGATCGCTCCATCTACAAGGAATTTATCAGTAACATTAACCTCTACATCTGCATAACCTGCTATAGAGGTACGCGTTTCGTTCGTTAAGTTATCTGCACTGATACCTGGAAAACCTTGTGCACCACTTGCAAAGGGCGATCCATTTGCCGCAAAGCGCGTCGGAATGTTTCCTGTTGGAGAAGGAATATAAACCGGATTCTCTGCAGTTCCTGCATTAATGGCGTTTCCATAGTTTACATAAGAGGCTTCCTCCCCGGGATTGATCCTGTACTTCTCAAAGCGGTTCTCAAAACCAAAAGCAACGTTGATACCGCTTAAAGGTCCCTCAAAGAACCTGGAGAAATCCAAATTGGTTGTATTCTGTGTGAAATCATACCCTCCAGATTCAAATGATGTTGGAGACGAGTTCAGCATTGAAGCGTTCAGTGTGTTGCGTGTTGCAAACTCCACGGCATTACGGCCAAAGCTGTTGCTGAAGTCTGCTTTCCACTCCCCTAGATTACCACGGATACCTACCGCAAAAGACTGATCCAGGTTGTTCGTGTTGATCTGCGGAAGGAAACCATTTGGATAGATCGTCGCATTGTTTTGTGTNNACGGTAAAAAGCGGTAGAAGTACCATTTCGATAGTTTAAACCACCGAATGCATAGATCTCTGCTTCTTCAGCTACCGGAATAACACTGTTGAAGAATAAGGAACCACCACGGTTTTTAGATTGCCCGATATTCGGGACAAAGTCTCCACGCTCCATACCTCTTCTCACAAGCTCTTCATCTGTAATATCAGCACCTGTAGGATTTGGGTAAAGCGCAGGATTGTTATAGTCCGTAAAGATCACGCCGCGGTAAGGTGTGGTTCTTGACGCGAAATCGCGGAAATCGAAGGAACCTGCAAGGTTCAGGAAACCACCCTTATCATTCAGCGCAACGCCATAGTTCACGTTTGCCTGGACAGTTTCTCCATCAAGCCCATCAGAGTTTTTGCCTGCAAAGCCGCCACCGGTAACACTGGCGCTCAGTTTATTCACATCTGAGTTCAAAATGATGTTGATAACCCCGGCGATCGCATCGGATCCATATTGTGCCGACGCACCATCCCGCAGAATTTCGATTCTTTTGATCGCTGATGTTGGAATGGCATTTAGATCCGTGCCTACGGAGCCTTTACCTAAACTTCCATTGATGTTGATTACAGAAGTGGTATGTCTCCTTTTTCCGTTGATCAGCACGAGTACCTGATCCGGGCCAAGGCCACGCAAAGATGCGGGGTCAATGTGATCGGTAGCATCAGTTAAACTCATCACGTTGGACGTAAATGAAGGTGCCACAAAGTTCAGGATCTGATTTACAGAAACCTGCGCAACATTAGCGGTTAATCTCTGAATATCGACTACATCTACTGGAACGGGAGTGTCCATGCGTGACCGTGGAGCACTACGGGAACCAAGCACCACCACATTCTCCAGGTTATTGCCACCAGCATTGATCAGGTCGAAGTCGAGTTGCTTCACTTCTTCAGCAGCAACGGTAACGCTCTTTTGTTGCGTTTGATAACCGATGTAACTTACAGTAACCTGGTAGGTTCCGGCTGCTGGTAATTTAATTTCATATCTTCCATTGGCATCTGTACCAATGCGGAGCTGCTGCCCGACTACCGACACAGTGGCGCCGGTAATGGTCTGACTGCTATCGCGGACTTCCCCACGAATTACCTGCGCCCGGGCTGAAAAGCCTAGTCCGCAGCAAAGTAGGATAAAGAGGTAAAGGTTAATTTTCATGGCGCAAATATACCCATTTGCCATTTTACCCTACTGAACGAGTAGTCTATTTTATACGGAAATATCCTGCGTTAAACACCTGAACTTCAGCGTGGTGTTTAGCTGAGTTTTTCCGTAAGCAGCGCCATTTCCATACGTGGTGCGTGTTTTTCATACAGGATGGCATACACTGCCCTGCTGATTGGCATGTCTACTTTATATTTTTTATTGATTACATGCATGCAGCTTGCTGCATAATATCCTTCAGCAATCATATTCATCTCCAGCTGTGCTGATTTCACGGTATAACCTTTTCCGATCATGTTTCCGAAGGTACGATTACGGCTAAACTGCGAGTAAGCGGTAACGAGTAAATCGCCCAGGTAAGCAGATTCTTTAATGTCCCTGCTGATGGGATGTACCACATTCACAAACCGGTTGATCTCCCGGATGGCATTGGAAATCAATACGGCCTGGAAATTATCGCCATACCCTACCCCATGGCAGATTCCACTTGCTACAGCATAGATGTTCTTGAGCACCGCGGCATACTCCGTTCCGAAAATATCATCAGACACATTGGTTTTAATGTACCGGGTACTCAACATTGAGGCAAAATAGGTTGCAGCATCTACATCTGTGGATGCGATGGTGAGGTAAGATAATTTCTCCAGAGCCACTTCCTCCGCATGACAGGGGCCGCTGATCACCAGAATATCTTCGAAAGGGATGCCATACTTTTCGTTAAGGAACTCCCCGATGATCTGGTTCTCGTCTGGCACAATACCCTTAATTGCTGACACCACCTTTTTACCTTTGAAGTCTTCCGGTTTAGCATCTTTCAGGGTGTCTTTAAGGAAAGCAGCCGGTACATTCAGAATGATGTAATTTGCAGAACGGATGATCTCGCAGATGTTGTTGGAGATATTTGACTCCGGAATATTTACTTCCGCAGCACTCAGGTAATTGGGGTTATGATGATATTTTCTGATGTGATCGATGGCATCTGTGTTACGCATCCACCAAAAAATCTCTTTCTCCCTGATATTGTCGGAAAGCATTTTGATAATAGCTGTAGCCCAGCTACCTCCACCAATCATAGCAACTTTTGCCAGCATAGTCATAAATAAAAAGTCCCGGTTTAATTTTTCAAACCGGGACAATTTACTCAAATATTATGAAGCGCTGTTCTTACTTTTTTGCTGGATTGGCAAACAGCTGATCTTTAGAGGTCTTTTCTACTTTCATTCCATCTTTTAAACGATTCTGAATCGCTGAATACGGACCGCTTACAACCTCCATCCCTGGCTTAACGCCAGATTTTACAATGATGTATTGATCATTTTGAATACCTGTTGTTACTTCGGTTTGTTTAACCATACCACTGTCAACCACGAATACATATTGCTTAACAGTTTTATCTGCAAGTTTAGATTTCTGCTTGTCGTCCGCACCATCAGAAGCCGGTGGCGCATCTTTCACTTCCGCATTTGATCCCCCTTTGCTCTTATCCCCGGTATACACCGCTTGAATCGGAACAGAAAGACCTTTTACAGATTCGCTCATGATATCAACCGTGGCCGATAATCCCGGACGGAATGGTGAAGGCAAATCTTTTGCGCCGCCTTTAACATCTGTATAAGACTCTGCAAGAATTCTGATCTTTACTACAAAATTGGTTACCTGATCTACAGAGGTAGTGGTTGTACCCACATCCTTTGAAGAACTTGCGATCTCGGTTACAATCCCTTTAAATTTCTTATCTGCAAAAGCATCTACCTCGATCATGGCACTGTCGCCCACATTCACGCGGTTGATATCATTCTCATTCACATCAACGTTTACTTCCATTGAGCTCAGGTTTGAGATGCGCATGATCTCTGTACCTGCAAACTGTGCAGNNAGATAATTTCGAGATCACCCCGTCTACCGGTGCATAGATCGTTGCCTTTGCCAGGTTGGCACTAGCTTCCTGCACGTTGGCACCAGATTGCTCCAGGCCAAATTTCGCACCTACCAGGTTCTGCTTAGCCGCTTCCAGGTTGGCTTGTGCGGTGAGGAATGCAGCCTTGGCCGAGTCAAACTCAGCCTGTGAAATCACTTTCTTTTTGTATAGCTCCACATTACGCTTGTATGTTGCTTCAGCATTTACGAAGTTGGCTTCGGTTTGCTTTAATTGTTGTGCCGAAGAAGCCACAGCTGCTTTCTGAGAGCTGTAAGATGCACGTGCACGGTCATAACCAGACTTTAGTACATCTGGACGGACCTTACATAACAGCTGACCTTTTTTAACAAGGTCGCCTTCTTTAACCAAAAGTTCGGTGACCTCACCAGAAACCTCGGAACTAAGTTTCACTTCCGTTTCCGGTTGTATTTTACCGCTGGCGGTAACGGTCTCCACCACGGTACGGTCAGATGCTTTATCAACGGTTACCTGTTCAATCTTTTCTCCTCCGATTACACCGGTAACTTTCAGTATAAGCAGTAGAACTATCAATCCTCCAACTGCAATAAGTATGTGTTTTAATTTCATTTCGTTCGTTTGTTTGCTGTTTTAAAATGCGTTTTATATGCTGATTTAGGATTAGAATGTGATTTCTCTGCCAAGATAAAAATCTATGACTTTAGAACGGAATAGCAGATCATATTTTGCCTGGATAAAGTCGATTTCTGCCTGATTGCGGTTCGTTCTTGCAGTATTATAATCCAGCGAGTTTACCAGCCCTACATTGTAACGTTCTTCGATCACCATGAATGCATCTTTCTGTGCATTGAAGGTTTTTTCAGTAGAACTGTACCTTGCATCTGCCGCACGGAGATCGGCAACAGCCTGGGCTATGATCTTGTTCAGGTTATTCTTTTCGAGCTGTTCCTGGTTGATGAAGCCCTGATACTGAATCTTTGCCCGTTTAACATTGGATTTGGCGGTGAGCCCGTTGAAGATTGGAATTTGTAAAGACAAACCTACAAACTGATTGAATCGCTGATTGACCTGATCAGAGAATGGCTGATTATCGTCGTCGAACACATAGGAATAAGAAGAACCCAAACCGGCGTTTAATGATAAGGTAGGATATTGAAAGCCTTTAGCCACCTTAACACCAACCTCTGATGCTTCGCGGTTGAGTTGCGCAAGTTTGATATTTGGATATCGGGTTAAAGCATCGTTGAAAACTTCGTTTACATTATAGCTCTTTTGAGCATAGTTGATGTCCTCAATGGTTGGAGCAACAACCCTATAGTTATTATTATCTGCCCTCATTTCCATTAATTGTGACAAAGTCAGGTAAGATATGGTTAGTTGATTCTGCGCGTTTGTCACGTTTAACTCCGCTGTCGCCACCTGTGCCTTTGCCTGCGAGACATCTGCCATCGTTTTATTACCAGCATCCATCAACGCATTTTCACGCTCAAGCGTTTGCTGAGCCACAACCAACTGCTCTCTGGAAGCTTTAAGCAAGTCTTCATTAAAAACCACCTGAAAATACGAGGTCACGACCTGTAATACCAGGTCGTTTTTGGTCCGCTCCAGTGCGCTTTTATTCGCTTCAAGCAAGATCTTATTCTGACGAATCTGATTCATTTTTACCAAACCACCAAATAGATCCACCCCCGTAGTTAAGCGGCCGTTTGTTACGTTTAAAGCCTGATTCCGGATCTGGAAAGTCGTTTGATCGAGCGAACGACCGAAACTCACATCACTTGATGTACCAGCATTAAGCGTTGGGAAAAGTGCTGCGCGTGACTGTATCAGGTTTACATCAGCTGTTGCCACATCGAGGGCACTTTGCTTGATGTTGATGTTATTTTCAAGCATCCTTTCTACGGCCTGTTTGATGGTGATTACTTCCTGAGCCTGGGCGGTACTGCTAAAGCACATGCTGATACAGCCCGCTGCCACAAGACAACCTAACCGGGAGAACAAACCATGATTGGTAAAAATTTTCATACTTTATATTTTTTCAATTTCTTTAAAGGCCAAATTACGCTTTCCATTCAGCTGCAGCGAGCAGTTTTTAGTACTTTTGAATATGTATCTGGTAAAATCTCCCTTGCTGCTGAAATGGTATTATCCTTCACTTACCTGGCACAAATCCCGCGATGAAAAAGCAATTTATTTAACCTTTGACGACGGACCCATACCTGATGTTACAGAATTTGTGTTAAAAACTTTAAAGGATCAGCAAGTTAAGGCCACCTTCTTCTGTATTGGCGACAACATACGCAAACACCCAGATCTATATCAGCAGGTGCTGGATGAAGGACACCAGGTGGGAAACCACACCTACAATCATCTGAAGGGTTGGAAAACCGATGACGCGACCTACATGGATAACTTCGAACAATGTCAGCAATTAACAGGGACAGACTTGTTCCGCCCACCTTATGGCCGCATCAAGAAATCACAGGTTCGGAAAATAAAGGCCAGGTATCCTGAAATGAAGATCATTATGTGGGATGTGCTGAGCGGCGACTTCGATCTGCAGCTATCGCCAGAAAGTTGTTACCATAATGTTAATAAGTATGTGGAGAACGGATCCATCATTGTTTTTCATGACAGCCTCAAAGCTTTCGAACGTTTGCAATATGCACTACCGCGCAGCATAGCTGATTTGAAATCAAATGGCTACCAGTTTCGCACGCTATGAGGCGTTTACTTGCCCTTAACCAGGGGTTGATAAGGGTATAGCCATGTCAAGGCCTTGTCAACCCCTTGTTAACGCCTTGTCAAAGCCTTGTTATCGCCTAAATTGTTTAGAAGCCAGGTTAGATCAGTATTGAAACCCCATCATGTCTAACCAAAAATGCTAAACTAAATCAGCCTTCAATTGTTATACACGCAACAATTTAGAACATTTATAAATAATATAATGATCTAAAGATGATGGCCTCAGCTTTCTTTTTTTTGTAAATTCGCTCAATTATTTAGACTTATTACCTTTTAACCAATAGTTCAATGGCATTCGACATAGAAATGATAAAAAAGGTGTATGCTAACTTTGGTCCGCGCATAGAAGCGGCTCGTAAAGTTGTCGGCAGACCTTTAACGCTCTCAGAGAAAATTTTATACACCCACTTATGGGAACAGAATACAGATAAGGCTTTCGTAAGAGGTACTGATTATGTGGATTTTGCTCCGGACAGGGTTGCAATGCAGGATGCAACTGCGCAAATGGCTTTATTGCAGTTTATGCAGGCCGGCAGACCTAAAGTTGCTGTTCCATCAACGGTACACTGTGACCACTTGATCACTGCGAAAGATGGTGCTGAGTTCGACTTACCTGCTGCAAATACAGAAAGTAAAGAAGTATTCGATTTCCTTGCTTCAGTTTCAAATAAATACGGTATTGGCTTCTGGAAACCAGGTGCTGGTATTATTCACCAGGTGGTATTGGAAAACTATGCTTTTCCTGGTGGTCTGATGATTGGTACCGACTCGCACACCGTGAATGCGGGTGGTTTAGGTATGATCGCAATTGGTGTTGGTGGTGCTGATGCCTGCGACGTTATGGCTGGCTTACCTTGGGAGCTTAAATTCCCTAAATTGGTTGGTGTTAAACTAACTGGTAAATTAAGCGGCTGGACTGCCCCTAAAGATGTAATCTTGAAAGTTGCTGGTATCCTGACTGTAAAAGGCGGTACCGGAGCAATTATCGAATATTTTGGCGAAGGTGCAGAAAACCTGAGCTGTACTGGTAAAGGTACCATCTGTAACATGGGTGCTGANNGAGGTCGGTGCAACCACTTCTACCTTCGGTTACGATGAGAGCATGGAGCGTTACTTACGTGCAACAAACCGTGCAGACATCGCTGATGCTGCAAATGCCATCAAAGAACACCTTACTGGTGACCCTGAAGTTTATGCTAATCCAGAGCAGTATTTTGATCAATTGATCGAGATCAACTTAGATGAGCTTGAGCCTTACTTGAACGGTCCTTTTACACCGGATTTGGCTACGCCGATTTCTAAAATGAAAGAGGTAGCTGCAGAAAACGGCTGGCCAATGAAAATCGAAGTAGGTTTGATTGGTTCATGTACCAACTCTTCTTACGAAGATATTTCACGTGCAGTAAGCGTTGCAAAACAGGTTGAAGAAAAAGGCCTAACAACTGCTGCTCAATATTGCATTAACCCTGGTTCTGAGCAGATCCGTTATACTGTAGAGCGTGATGGTTATTTAGATACTTTCAAAAACATTGGTGCAAAGATCTTTACCAATGCGTGTGGTCCATGTATCGGTATGTGGGACCGTGTTGGTTCTGAGAAACAAGAGAAAAACACCATCGTTCACTCTTTCAACAGAAACTTCGCCAAACGTGCTGATGGTAACCCGAACACTTTTGCTTTTGTTGGTTCTCCGGAACTGGTAACTGCAATGGCGATTGCCGGAGATCTTGGCTTTAACCCGTTAACCGATACTTTAACCAACGATAAAGGTGAGCAGGTAATGCTTGACGCACCATCTGGATTTGAATTGCCGGTCCGTGGTTTTGCAGTTGAAGATGCAGGTTACCAGGAACCAGCTGCTGACGGAAGTCACGTACAGGTTGCGGTATCCCCTACCTCACACCGGTTACAATTACTTGATCCATTTGCAGCATGGGAAGGCACTAACCTTACTGGCTTGAAACTGTTAATCAAGGCTAAAGGTAAATGTACAACTGACCATATTTCTATGGCTGGTCCATGGTTGAAGTTCCGTGGTCACTTAGACAACATTTCCAATAACATGCTTATCGGTGCTGTGAACAACTTCAACGATAAAACAGATACGGTTAAAAACCAGTTAACTGGCGAATACGGTCCTGTTCCTGCTACTGCACGTGCTTACAAAGCGCAAGATATCGGTTCAGTAGTCGTTGGTGATGAAAACTACGGTGAAGGATCAAGCCGCGAGCACGCAGCGATGGAGCCTCGTCACTTAGGTGTTAGAGCTGTTCTTGTAAAATCTTTCGCAAGGATTCACGAAACCAACCTTAAGAAACAAGGTATGCTGGCTTTAACTTTCGTTAACAAAGAAGATTACGATAAGATTCTTGAAGACGATGTAATTGATATCATTGGCTTAACTGAATTCACACCTGAAGTTCCTCTAACTGTTGTGTTAAACCACGCAGATGGTTCTAAAGATGAGATCGCTGTTAACCACAGCTACAACGCTCAGCAGATCGAGTGGTTCAAAGCTGGTGGCGCATTAAACATCATCAGAAAACAAGTTGGTGCATAATCGTATTAACATCGCATAAAATTAAAACCTCCTGCTTCAAAACAGGAGGTTTTTTTATGCGCGCTACAAACTGCTACATACGCAAGCCGATTTGCTTGAGCAGAATCGCGGCATTAAAAGTACGGCAGGCGCCCTGCTTAAGTTTGTAGTCGAAATTCATCTCCCCTTCTGTCAGTTGTATATCGAAGTGGTAGTTCCTGAGCTGTTGCGGATAATCTTCGATCATTTCCGATAGTTGCAGGTCATGTGTGGCAAACAAGGCCGAGATGTTCTGTTCAATAAGGCGCTCAATGAATGCTTTTGAACCCTGATATTTATCCTTGCTGTTTGTTCCCCGCAGCATTTCATCAATCAACACCAGCGAATCTGGCACTTTTGAAACCATCTCCAGAATCATTTTTAACCTGTTCAGCTCTGCTTTGAAGGTCGAAGTCTGATCATTGAGAGAATCTTTGATCCGCATATAAGTCACCAGCGAGAAGATGGAGGTCTGGAAGCGCGCTGCGCAGACAGGTGCCCCGGAAAACGCCAGCACCATGTTGATGCCCACCGT
>DCLG01000044.1:10640-29033 GCA_002320935.1 Pedobacter sp. UBA1654
GACATCTACGGTAGGCCCATGTTCCATGGCATAGTCGTTTGGAATGCGTTTATCGTCAGGAATTAGAGGATGACCCATAATGCTTGTATTTAAACCAAAGGCCGGCAGGATCTCTGGGAATACCCAGTACGGATGATTATGACTCAGGGTAGCAAAGGAAATTAACTCTTCAACGTCGCTGATCCGTTGCAGGCTATGTACAAGGTCGTTTGATGCCGACTTATGCCATTTATCCAACCGCACTGAACACCGGAGGTCCCAGACGAACAGGATGTTCAGTACTGCACCGACAATCATATTCAGCCTGGCATCAAAAGCCTGGATGATGCCCGCGAGTTGCTTAATCTGTTCGCTGCCTTTAGCTTCGGGGTGATCCTGTTTAAACAGGTCAAGAACGTAAGGACTTTTCCATTGAATATTCTCCGTCCAGCGGATCACATTGGCAAAGGAGCCCAATACTTCGGCACTGCCGCTAAAGCCTTCGTATACGGTGCTGATGGCTTTGATATGAAGGTAATTAATGGCAAAGTTAAAGATCGCGACAGCAGCCAGCAGATCCCAGGTCCAGCCACCAACAAAACTTCCCAGCAAGAGTGTTGCAATACTTAGGAAAGGTGCAATCTGCGTATAAGCCCGGAGGAAGGGCTTGTGCGTAAACTTAAGCTCTTCTGGCAACTGGTGTACAAGCTTATCTTTGATCATGCCCAGCTGGTCGGGTCCATGACTTTTCAGTTCTGCACGAAACTGATACGTTGCTTCGATATGGCTCTGAACTTCACGAATGGCCTCCTGACGGGCTAAGATCAGCTCCTGGCTGCTGCTTGTATTCAGCTTTTCTGCGAGTTGATCCATACCATCTCTGCTGCTGCAGCGGTTGATCAATGCATAAAGAGAAGCCGGACCAAAAATATCCAGGTCAGAAACATAAGGATGATTTTCATCTTCATACGGTGTCCCGTCCTGGTACCCGTTTTTACGTTCCAGGATCAGCTGTACTTCATTTTCGTACACCCACAGCAACTGATTTGCAGAAGTAAGTTCCCGCTGTAACCTGGCCTGCTTTTTCACCAGTGCCACAAATACGAATACCNNTTAAAACCGAAGTTAATGATGAGTGCAACCAGGATAATCTCTGCAAGGAAGACACCCAATCTGGAGAGCGAAACCTTGTTCAGTCCGTCTTTTAGCGTTTTTATAAGGGATAACTGCGTGGCTGCAGCATTTTGATAGCCGGATAAAATACTATCTTTTGTTTTTACCATATCTTTGAATTGAAGGTGAAAATTATAAATATATGCAATCCGGTGATCTCCTGACAAGGATGCATAGGAAATGAGGAATAAAGGATGAAGATAACATTACTGGTGGTTGGTAAAACAGAGGATAAATATTTGATTGAGGGGATGGAGAAATACCTGAACAGGTTGAAACATTACATCACTTTCAATATGATTGTGATTCCCGAGTTGAAGAACACCAAGAACCTAACGGAGGCGCAACAAAAGAGCAAGGAAGCGGAGACCATATTGAAGCAGATCAGTAATCTTGATATTGTTGTATTGCTGGATGAAAAAGGCAAGAAATACACCTCGGTATCATTTTCAAATTATCTGAACAAACAGATGATCGGGAGTGTTCAGCATCTGGTATTTGTGATTGGCGGGCCCTATGGCTTTGATGACTCCGTTTATAAGCGGGCAAACTCAAGTTTGAGCCTGTCGGAAATGACATTCTCCCATCAGATGGTCCGGTTGTTCTTTATTGAACAGCTTTACCGGGCGTTCAGCATCTTGAAGGGCGAGCCCTACCACCACGAATAAGGAAGATTAGATGTGGAAAATATAAGTTTCCGACATCATAAACAGAAAGGAGTAATTATGCAATTTGGAGATTTTAAAAGAAAATACCGTTATAAGAGCGATACCAGCGCAAACCGGGGCAGTTATTGGCTGGCCATTGTCATCTCAGTGATCGCCTTTATTGTAATCTGGTATTTATTCTAAAATATGGGATAACAAAAAAGCCGGATCGATGATCCGGCTTTCCTAATGATATAATTTTTATTAAACGCCTTTTTTCGAGGTCATGTTCACCTTTTTTGCAGGCTGGCTGGTTTTGCTCGGCGCTTTCGCATTAGACGGCTTTACTGCTGCTGCAGCTGCTTTGGATTTCTTTTCCNNTCGCTGCTTCCTGCTGCGGATCAAGTTCCGGAGCTTCTTCAGTAAATAAAGGCTGATCTTTAAGAATGTTGTACCAGCTGATGATCTTCTTCATATCAGAAACATAAACTTTGTCCTGATCATGGTTTGGCGCAACTTCCTGGAAGAAAGACTTCAATTGACCAGCATCGGCTTTAGTATCCGGCACATTGTCGTTTTGCGCTGCGATATTGGTAAGTACATCGATAAGCTTGATGTCATCGTCTTCACCATATACAGTGATATCTTCCAATGAAGCTAATTTCGTGTTTGAAATATTCGCAACAATCTTCACTTTTTGGGCATCAAGGCTCTCCAATACATATCCTGCCTTATTCTGACCAACAAGCTTAAATAATCCCGGTCTCCCTGAAACCGCCACAATTCCTCTTAAATTCATATTATATATTTTTATAGAAGCGAAGAATTAACCTTCAATTACTTCAATCGTTAAAATCTTGTCACCTGCTTTGATATCATCAACGATGTCAACGTTTTCTACCACCTTACCGAAGCAAGTATGATTTCTGTCCAGGTGTGCAGTATTGTTTCTGCTGTGGCAGATGAAGAACTGAGAACCACCTGTGTTTCTTCCGGCATGTGCCATAGAAAGTACACCACGGTCATGGTACTGATTTTCGCCAGTTAATTCGCAATCAATTTTATATCCCGGGCCACCAGTACCTGCCAGGTGTGCCTTTGCAGGGTCTTTTGAGTTAGGGCAACCGCCTTGAATTACGAAATCAGGAATCACACGGTGAAAAGTTACACCATCATAATATCCTTCGCTTGCTAATTTTTTGAAGTTAGCTACTGTGTTTGGCGCATCGTTATCATAAAATTCAACAGTCATGTCGCCTTTGGCTGTCTTTATTATCGCTTTGCTCATATTTGTATGTTTAAACGTCAAATTTAGTAAAATGAATTGATTCCCATGTAAATGGATTTAAATAGCACTGTATTAATGGTTAAAGCAACAATTTAATCATAGAAATTCCAGCTTACACCAAACTTCAGCATGCTGTCTGGCATGGGATAACGGCTGGTGGTGTAAAAGCCTTTTGAGAATAAACCCTGATTAGCATAGTCGTATTTAACGAAGATATTGGCTTTTCTTAAGCTTGCCCGAAGCCATACATCAAGCACGGGTTCGGTGTTCAAACTTCCTCCATTGCCCAGATAGAACTGGCTGGTAGATGGTGAGTAAGAATAAGACTGAAATGGCGTATTGTATCTCACGTCGAAACCTAAATTGGTTCGTAGTACCTTGAAAAAGGTCTGATCAAAGAAGAAGGTGTTAAAGGTATAAACCTCTGGTGTTCTTAAAATATCCTGCTGGTCGGTTTTCTGGTAGACAACATAGGATTCGAAGTTGAATTTCCCGAAAGCAAATTTCTTTCCCAGTGTTACTTTCAGCATACTGATTGCATCCGGGTTTTGCACTGGCATGATCGCAGGCCCGTTTGCACTCCTTTGTGCAAAATACAGGTAATCATTAACAAGGTAATATTGTGCACCGGCTTCCAGTTTTAGCTTATCATTCAGATAATTGAATGACAGGTTAAGTACTTTGGTATTATTAAAAGATTGCCTTAACCAGAAATCATGATTACCAATATGCTGCACATACATCTGCTCCGGTGATTTGTTCTGCATGTATGCCCCAAGTACGATGCGTCCGATGTTGTTGCTGAGCAGCACATTGCTTTTTGCTTCATACAGGAAGTCACCGATTTGTTTGCCCTGAAAGATCTGCTGTATGTCCACATTCAGGTCAATACGATTGCTGAAGCGATAACCCAAGGTACCAAGCAAGGTCAGGTTTTGAAATTTATTCTGATATTCCATGATCCCTGTACTATCCTCCCGAACGGCCCGGTATTGGTTGTAGTTGTAGTAGTCGTGGCGAAGTCCGACATTAAGCTTCAGCTCATTCTTAATGATGCTGCTACCTTTTCCACGCAGAAAGAAGCTATATATAAATTCATTCTGAAGGTGACTGACCATGGTGGAGTCATTGGTATAACTTGGATTTAAACGCCCGAGCGGCAATACAGAACGATCATCTGCTTCATTTTTGGTGAAGTTGAAAGATTTAGTCTCGTAAAGTAAGGTGTGTGAGATCTTGTTCGTTGGAAGTACCTTTGCGGTGATTTCCTGTTGCAAGGTATCGATACGGCCGACAAAATAATGCTGTTTCAACAGGAATGATTTCTGGCGCCAGAGCTGTCTTGCGCTACTTAAACGTATGTTCTCGGCTTCTCTGGAGAAAGCGGTTTCTTCGCTGTTGAAGATATCCTCGTTTTCAACAGATCCATTTTCCTGTGCTTTCAGGGTGTTGAAGACGGCATTTCCCCATAGGTTATAACGTTTGCTGGGCGACTGATACCAGGTGAAGAAGGTACCATTCAGGTGATCGCCACGCTGCCTGGCATAGTTGCCGTTGGCGCCGATCCTGTTGTAATTGGCCCCGAAGTTCCAGTTCGGCTTTATGTTTTGTGAATGGGTTGCTTTAAAGATTTGTTCCGCCTGCCCCGCACTCATATAGTAAACGTTGCTGNNTCATCCTGGCTCATGGCATAATAGTCCAGTGCATGAAAGCCGGGATCAAAGCCTATCGTTTTGGTTGGCTCGAAAAGCATATCCCTGGCGGCAAGCCCCAGGTTACCCAAATTGATGGTAGGACGCCTTGGTTGGTTTAAGGGACTATAATTTTGAAAGCCCCTCAAGCTGGTATCCAGGGGCAGTGTCTGGATGCTGTCCCTGGTTAAACGCAGTGTCGTAAAGCGTACGTATTTGGATGTAAATACCACTGAATCTCCCGCATTCTCCAGTTTATTTCGTAGTGAATCCATTTCTTTATTATCGGTAACAGTTGTTTTAAGATCCTGTGCCGAGGCACCGAACGCACAAAAACATAGAAGTAAAACCAGGAGTAAAGGGGTTTTATACATTATAGTGCAGAGATTAACTGGCTTAGTATATGGGTCATTTTAGGTTCGGCATTTTTTGCCGTTTCAATGATGTCTTCGACACTTGTTGGCTGCAGATCTTCTGGAAAACCCTCATCTGTAAGCACAGAGATGGCAAATACCGGAATAGACATGTGATTGGCGACGATAACTTCGGGCACGGTGCTCATGCCAACAGCATCGCCTCCAATGATCCTAAGATACTTGTATTCTGCCTTCGTTTCAAGATTTGGTCCGGTTACGGAAACATACACCCCCTGATGACAGGTGATTTGATTTGCTTCGGCAATTTCCAGCGCAGCATTGATGAGTTTCTTATTATAAGGGGCACTCATATCTGGGAACCTTGGTCCCATCTGCCCGTCATTACGGCCACGTAGCGGGCTCTCCGGTTGTAGGTTGATGTGATCGTTGATGACCATAAGGTCTCCTTTTTTGAAGGCCGGGTTTAATGAGCCTGCAGCATTGGAAACAAACAACCATTGGATACCCAATGATTTCATTACCCGGATCGGGAAGGTAATCTGTTGCATGGAATACCCTTCATAATAATGAAGTCTGCCTTGCATTGCAACTACTTTTTTGCCATTCAAAGTTCCGAAAATGAGCTTCCCAGAGTGAAACTCCAGGGTGGATATTGGGAAGTTAGGTATGTTGGAATACATTAAACTGAATTCTACCTGAATATCTGTAACCAGTCCACCAAGGCCAGTACCAAGTACGATGCCTAATTCTGGTTCAAAGTTGTTTGTTTTTTGCCTGATGTACTGAACGGTTTCTTGTATGTTTTGATACATATTCTAAAATTTCTTGGTTAAATGTAGCTTGATCACTTGCATGAATATCCACCTTTATTGGTAGAAAAAATACGGGCAAATTTACTAGTAAATCTTTGATACTTTCATCTAATAAACGCTGGGCATCCTTTTCTGTTGTAACGATCAATTTTTCAGGATCCGGATGTTCTTCAAAGGCTTTTACCAGTGCCTTAATTTCTGCTTTACTGAACTTATGATGATCAGGATAACGGTGCTGATGAACCTTTCTGTATTGCCCTTCCAGGTAGCTCAGCAGTGGCTTGGTGTTGGCAATCCCCGTTAACAGGAATACCGTGGCTGAGGTACCGAAGCTTTCATTGTTAATGGCGCCTGTCTTCGGATAAACAGGTTTTAAGTTATGGTACTGTATACTTGCAAAGGCTATCTGATGTTCATTGAAGTCGGCGAACTTACCTTTGATCCTGTGCTTTGCGGCATCGTCAACTTCTAAAGGACTTTTAGTGATCAGGATCTTCTGTGCTCTTCTATAGCCACTGAAGGGCTCTCGAAGATTCCCGCTCGGCAGCAACCATTGGGACCTTAACATCTTATCGAACTCAAACAACAGAATGGAATACCCCGGACTGACTTTGCGGTGCTGAAAGGCATCATCGAGAATTATCAGATCATGACTTGACCGGAGCCGCTCTATTCCGGTTCTCCGGTCTTCACAGACGGCTACTGTTACGTCGGGAAATTTCTGGTAATACTGAAGGGGTTCATCGCCTATACTTGCTGCAGTAGCACTTTGATCTGCCTGGATAAATCCTTTTGTTGCTCTTCCATAACCCCGGCTTAGAATAGCGATCTTATATTGCCCTAATAGTTGCACAAGGTATTCGGTTACAGGGGTCTTACCGCTTCCGCCAACGGCCAGGTTGCCTACACATATCACTGGGAGGTCATATTGATGACTTTTAAAGATGCCCAGGTCATAGCATTTATTTCGTAAAACGACGATCAGGCCGTACAAGATTGCGAAGGGAAAGAGTAATGGTTGTATGTATTTTATCATGCGCGAATTCAAAAATAACAAATATTAAGTGGTTTAACCAGCACCTGAATTAGGAGCCTGTTACGCCCGGGGATTGGCTTCAAAAAATCCGTATATTTGTGTAAACATTAACATTAAACTATGCTTAAAGGATTTTTTAACGTACCCACACCTGTCAATGAACCAATTTTGGACTATGCACCAGGCAGTAAAGAACGTCAGCTTTTAAAAGAAGCAATCGCGGAAGCCCGTTCAAAGCAGCTTGAAATTCCAATGCACATTGGTGGTAAGGCAGTACATACAGATCAGAAAGGGAATGTAACCCCGCCACATGATCATCAACATATATTAGCAAAATACAGTAAAGGCGACAGCACGCATGTTGAGCAAGCAATTGATGCTGCTTTAGCTGCCAAAGCAGACTGGGAGAACCTTGCATGGGAACATCGTGCTTCGATCTTCTTGAAAGCGGCAGACCTTATTGCGGGTCCTTACCGCTATAAATTGAATGCAGCAACCATGCTTGGCCAATCTAAAAATGCTTACCAGGCAGAAATTGATTCAGCCTGTGAGCTGATTGATTTCCTGCGCTTCAACGTAAGCTACATGTCGGACATTTACAAGCAACAGCCTCCGGTTTCGAGCAAAGGCACCTGGAACAGGCTTGAGCAACGCCCCTTAGAAGGCTTTGTATTTGCTTTAACACCGTTCAACTTTACCGCTATTGCTGGTAACTTGCCTACATCTGTTGCCATGATGGGTAACGTTGTGGTGTGGAAACCTGCAAATACGCAGATCTATGCTGCCAATGTTTTGATGGAGATTTTCAAAGAAGCAGGTTTACCTGACGGCGTGATCAACCTGATTTATGTGTCTGGCCCTGTTGCCGGAGATGTGATCTTTAACCATGCGGATTTCGCTGGTATCCACTTCACCGGTTCTACTGGGGTATTCCAGGATATCTGGAAAACCATTGGCACAAACATTCACAAATACAAAACCTATCCACGTATTGTTGGTGAAACTGGTGGTAAGGATTTCATCCTTGTTCATGGTTCTGCCGATGTGGAAGCCTCAGCTACGGCAATTGTAAGAGGTGCTTTTGAATACCAGGGACAGAAATGTTCGGCAGCATCAAGGGTTTATGTTGCGCAAAGCGTATGGCCACAGATTAAGGAATTGATGGTTCGTGACCTAGCAACTTTCAAAATGGGTGGTACTGAAGATTTCAGTAATTTCATAAACGCTGTTATCGATGAGAACTCCTTTGATAAGCTGGCTAAGTATATCGATGCAGCAAAAGAAGACCCTGCATTGGAGATTATTGCCGGTGGTGGTTACGACAAATCTAAAGGCTACTTTATTGAGCCAACGGTAATTGTAGTAAAGGACCCAAGATATGTGACCATGTGCGAAGAGTTGTTTGGCCCTGTCTTAACGATTTACGCTTATGAGGATGCAGACTTTGATGAAGTGATCAAAATCATTGACACCACCTCGATCTATGCACTTACAGGATCAATTATAGCGCAGGATCGTTACGCAATTGAAAAGGCTTCAATAGGTCTTCGTAATGCAGCTGGTAACTTCTACATCAATGATAAATGTACAGGTGCCGTTGTAGGGCAGCAGCCATTTGGCGGTGCAAGAGGTTCGGGTACCAACGATAAAGCTGGCTCCATGATTAACCTGCTTCGCTGGGTATCTCCACGTGCAATCAAAGAAACATTTGCACCTGCAAAAGATTACCGTTACCCCTTCTTAGCTGAAGATTAATAGTTGATCCGCAGTTCGCTGCGACAACCATTAACAATACTCTTTATAAATGAAAAGCTCCCGGATCCCAGGAGCTTTTTCATTTATTAAACTAAAAACGGCATTTATCTAAAAAGAACCATTGTTCTATTTAGGTATTTCATTTACGTGGAATACTGGTGATAACTTATCCGGAGCAGCAGCGCTCAAGCCCAGGTCAGTGATCAAGCCGGTTTCAATGCTGTACACCCAGCCATGAACACTTAGCTTAGAACCGTTCGCCCATTTGTTTTGAACGATAGAGGTTTTAGACAAGTTATATACACTCTCTGCCACGTTTAGCTCTACCAATCTGTTGCAACGCTCTTTATGGTCGGTGATGGCGTCCATTTCTTCATGGTGTAAACGGTAAGTATCTTTAATTGCACGTAACCAGTTGTCTATAATACCAAACTGTTTGTTCGCTAAAGCTGCCTCTACACCACCACAACCGTAGTGACCACATACGATAACATGTTCTACACCCAACACGTTTACTGCATAATCCAGCACGCTAAGCATGCTCATATCCGTGTGTACAACTACGTTAGCAATGTTTCTAAGTACAAAGATATCACCCGGGTTGGTGTTGGTAATCTGGTTTGCAGGTACGCGGCTATCAGAACAGCCAATCCATAATACAGGTGGCTTCTGCCCTTTTGAAAGCTTATTAAAGAAGTCAGGATTTTCTTCCAGGGTTTTAGCTACCCATTCTTTGTTTCCTTCAAGTAAGCTTTCGTATGTAATGTGAGAGTGTTTTTCTTCGTGTAATGCGCACATAATTCAATTATTTATATGGTTGTTTAGATTTAATTATTTATTTCTTCAATTACCTTGGTGTCAATTTTCGGCACCGTGTAACTCTGTTGGATATTTTCCAACTGGACAATAATTCCTTTGGTAAGGGCATTGTGTTTGAAATTATTGATGATCTCCAATACATCCGGGTCAATATAACGGGCGTTGGTTCCATCAATGATCACATTGGTTTCATTAGGTATTTTGGTCAGCATCATTTGGATTGCCGCTTTATTCAGGAAGGATACTTCCTCAGCAAGCTTGATTCTGATGTTCTTCTTTTTGTCGTCCTGAGTAATGCGATAGAAGAAAGAGTTCCGCATGTTGGTACGTAGAAGGTAGAAAATAGAAACTANNTGGTACGAACTGATCCCATCCTTTTTGATACATGTGTTTAAACAAGGCCACTTTCGCCAGCTTATATCCAGTTACAATCAGTACTGCTGCAAGACATGCAAGCGGAATAAGATTGATTACGAAAGGAATAAGCACCAGGGATAATAGTAACCAGACACCATGGAAGATTGCAGACATTTTAGTTCGTCCACCCGCACCTACGTTTGCTGAACTTCGTACAATTACCGAGGTCATTGGCATACCACCAACCAAACCACTTACCATATTACCCACACCCTGCGCTACTAACTCACGATTGGTAGGCGATACTCGTTTTACCGGGTCAATTTTATCAATTGCTTCGATACTTAACAGGGTTTCCAAACTTGCTACGATAGCAATGGTACCTGCCACAATCCATACGTCTTTGTTGGTAATCTGACTGAAGTCTGGCGCGGTGAACAGGCCAGTAAATTCATTCCAGCCATTTACGATCGGAATGGCAACCATTTGGTCAGGTCTTAAAGCAAGGCCTGTATTACTAAATACCAAGGTTAGTGCAATACCGATGAAAACTACGATCAGTGGTGCCGGAACAATGGCTAATTTCTTAAATTTTGGCCATAAGATCAGTACTGCAATAGACAGCGCGCTGATTACAATCGCCGCCACGCTAAACTGACCCAATGCATTTTGCAGAGCAGAAAAGGTATTCTGCTGATCATTCTGAACGAATGCCTCATCACCAGCAAAATCGGAGTCTACACCTAAAGCATGCGGAAGTTGCTTTAAGATTAGTATAATACCGATTGCTGCAAGCATACCCGTAATTACACTGGAAGGGAAATAGTTACCTATGGTTCCTGCTTTTGCAAGTCCAAGGATGATTTGCATAATACCAGCAAGCATAACTGCCAGCAGGAATGTCTGGTAGTTACCCAGGGTGGCAATTGCACTAAGTACAATAACCGTCAATCCAGCCGCTGGTCCACTTACACTTAGCTGTGAACCGCTAAATGAACTTACAACGATACCACCGATAATACCAGTGATTAATCCGGCGAAAAGTGGCGCACCTGACGCCATAGCAATACCCAAACATAATGGCAGGGCTACCAAGAAAACTACGATACTCGCCGGCAAATCGTGTTTCAAATTCTTTTTAAGAAAGTATTTCTTAATATCTAACCCAGAAAGGGCTGATTTTTCATTTTTCATAAACAATATTATTTAAAGAATTAGATGGGGCCTGATGACCAGGAATACCAAAATCTTTAATGAGATTAAAATTCAATATTCACACTGTTGTTGTACACAGCGGACAATGTATTGTTATGAAAAGTTGGGTGGCGGTGTAGGTACCGAAGGGTGATATGGATTTACATATCGCTTGAAATGCTTTTGAAAGGTGTTGGTTAGCCTGAAGTCGTAAACTACCGGAGTATAGGTGCTATAAGTATGGCTGATGATTTTGAAGTCGACATACTTTGCAGTTTTTCCATTCTCAGTGTCTACGCCATGCTCCAACTCTACCTGCATGATCACGGAGTTAACAAGTTCTTTGTCTACTTTCTGAAGAAATACAGGCGCAACAGAGATCATCATCTTGGCGCAGAACACGCTAAGAAAAATGATTGCTACAAAAAACTGATATTTCCTTTTAGACATTTTTACCTTGATTTTTTCTAAATCTGTTTCAAAAATAATACCCCAATAATAATTTACATCATCTGCCATGTAAAATATTTGTAATTAACGAAAAGGAAGAATGGGAAACTTCACAAAATCATTATCAAAAACATTCGGAGATACCTTTAAATTAAGGTTAAAATGTAATTTAGCCTGAATAGTATATTTCGGAATGGAAAACAAGCTACAGGTTTTAAACGACAAAGTACAACAGGCAATGGCCGCTGGTGGTGAAGCCAGGGTTGCCAGTCAGCATAAAAAAGGGAAACTTACTGCAAGGGAACGCCTGCACTTCTTACTGGATGAAAATTCTTTTGAAGAGATCGGCATGTTGGTTACGCACCGGAGCACAGACTTCGGTATGGAAAAAGAAAAGTACTATGGTGATGGTGTAGTGACCGGTTATGGTACGATTAGCGGCAGGTTAGTCTATGTGTTCTCTCAGGATTTCACCGTTTTTGGGGGCTCTTTGTCGGAAACGCATGCGGAGAAGATCTGCAAGATCATGGATATGGCGATGAAAAATGGTGCACCACTGATTGGATTAAATGACAGTGGCGGTGCCAGAATTCAGGAGGGTGTTGTTTCTCTTGGCGGTTACGCAGATATATTCTACAAAAATGTACAGGCATCGGGCGTTGTGCCCCAACTTTCGGCCATTATGGGTCCTTGTGCTGGTGGCGCAGTGTATTCACCTGCTATTACAGACTTTGTGCTAATGGTAGAAAACACCTCCTACATGTTCGTTACCGGCCCGAATGTGGTTAAACCAGTAACGCATGAGCAGGTTACTTCTGAAGAACTTGGTGGCGCCTCTACCCACGCAACTAAATCCGGGGTAACGCATTTTTCGTGTGTGAATGAACTTGATGCGATTACACATGTTAAAAAGCTGTTGAGTTATATGCCCCAGAACTGTGAAGAAATTCCTTCGGCGCTTCCATATACAACAGAAAACGAATATCGCCCGGCTTTGAATAGCCTGCTGCCAGAAAGCTCCAATCAGCCGTATGACATGCGGGAAGTAATTGCCTCTCTTGCAGATGCAGACAGCTTCCTTGAAGTGCATAAAGATTTTGCAGAGAATATTGTGGTGGGCTTTGCCCGGCTTGCGGGAAGAAGCATTGGCATTGTAGGTAACCAGCCCGCATATCTGGCCGGTGTACTTGATAACCACGCTTCTGTTAAGGCAGCACGGTTTGTAAGGTTTTGTGATTGTTTTAATATTCCTTTATTGGTATTGGAAGATGTTCCTGGATTCTTACCTGGTACAGATCAGGAATGGAATGGCATCATCAGCAATGGTGCGAAATTGCTGTATGCTTTCAGTGAAGCGACCGTGCCGCGAATTACGGTTATTACCAGAAAAGCATATGGTGGTGCTTATGATGTAATGAACTCTAAACATATTGGAGCGGATATGAATTACGCCTGGCCGAGCGCAGAAATTGCAGTGATGGGCGCTAAAGGTGCGGCCGAGATCATATTTAAAAAAGAAATCAGCGCTGCTGAAAACCCGGAACAGAAATTGCAGGAAAAGGAACAGCTTTACGCTGAGATCTTTGCAAATCCATACCGCGCAGCAGAACGTGGCTTTGTTGATGAAGTCATAGAGCCTGCACAGACAAGAAGCAAGTTGATTAAAGCTTTTAAAATGCTGGAGAACAAAGTTGTAAACAACCCAAGAAAAAAACACGGAAACATACCCCTATAGATGAAGTTAAGTCGTGCAGACGTACTGCTTATGGCCTTTTGTACCGGCCTTATTGTTGCAAACATTTACTATTGCCAGCCGCTGATCATCCTGATTGCAAAAGAGTTTAACATCTCTGAAAGTATTGCAGGAAGAGCGACCTATCTCACGCAGGCTGGCTATGCGCTTGGCTTATTGCTGCTGGTACCCCTTGGAGATATGTTTGAACGTAAAAAGCAGATTCTGGTGATTACCGGACTGGCGATTTTGTCACTACTGGTAGCAGGTTTTTCACAATCGTTCATTGTACTGCAGGTTGCATGTGTGCTCATTGGAGCAAGTTCTATTGTACCACAGCTGATTCTTCCAATGGCAGCGAACTTGTCCTCTGATGAAAACCGTGGACAAACCATCGGGATCATTATGAGCGGCTTATTGATCGGAATTCTCGGTTCCCGGTCGCTAAGCGGGACCGTCGGTTATCTTTGGGGCTGGCGTTCCATGTTTTTGATCGCTGCTGGTATTTGTCTGCTGCTGGTTTTCCTGATGGCCAAACGTTTTCCGGCGAGCTTGCCAAGCTTTAAGGGCAACTACGGCCAGCTAATGGGTTCTATGTTTAGTTACATCAAAACGCAGCCGGTTCTGCGGGAAACTTCACTGATCAACTTCCTTGCTTTTACTACATTGAGTGCTTTCTGGACAACGATGGTATTATACCTCGCCAGCCCGCCATTTAATTTTCAGTCATTACAGATAGGCCTGTTCGGTATTGCCGGTGCCGCTGGTGCACTTGCTGCGCCCCTTGTAGGAAAACTAAGTGATGGCCTGGATCCCAGAAGAAACCTTTTAATGGGATTACTGCTGCAGTTGATCAGTATCATAGCGTTTTACTTTACGCAAAGTCATTTGTTCCTGTTTGTTGCGGGTATCATTTTACTTGATATCGGACAACAGGCCATCCATGTGACGAATCAGACCAGGATTTACGCTTTGATCCCCGAGGCACGAAACCGGCTGAATACCGTATTTATGTCTGTGAGTTTCGTAGGCGCCTCGGTAGGATCGGCTGCTGGCCTTTGGCTTTGGGATAAAGGACGCTGGCCGTTGTTCTGCCTTGGCTCGGGGTTGGTGATCAGCATGAATATTCTGATATACTATTTTTATAAAAAGCGTAAACAGCCGCATTTAGCA
Organism: Pedobacter sp. UBA1654; assembly: GCA_002320935.1. GTDB lineage: Bacteria > Bacteroidota > Bacteroidia > Sphingobacteriales > Sphingobacteriaceae > Pedobacter. Next base: position 25,124 of record DCLG01000044.1, read on the forward strand.
TAGCATTCAGGCAAGGCTGCCGGGGGTGGAAATAAAGATAAGTCTTGCAAATTAGCGCAAGTGCCTGATGAATGCAGAACCGGCAGAATGATAATTAATACATACAGCAGCGATGGATTTCGCTCAGACTATATAACAATTAATAAATTTTAAACATGTCAGAACAAGAAGAAGAAAAAAAACATGTTCCGGTGGTTACGGAACAATCTGTACGTTTCTTTGAAACATATATCAATAACCCCTCTCCGACCGGTTTTGAATACCCTGGTCAGAAATTGTGGCTGGACTATTTAAAGCCATATATCGATGAGAGTTTTATTGACAACTATGGTACTGCAGTTGGAGTGATCAATCCTGACGCAGAATTTAAAGTCGTTATTGAGGCACATGCGGATGAGATATCCTGGTTCGTGAATTACATCACCGCTGACGGCCTGATTTACGTCATCCGGAACGGTGGTTCAGATCACCAGATTGCGCCTTCTAAACGCGTTAATATTCACACAGACAAAGGTCTGGTGAAAGCAGTATTCGGATGGCCTGCAATACACACCCGCAACGGTGAGAAAGAAGAAGCGCCTGCTTTAAAAAACATTTTTCTGGATTGTGGTTGTACCACCAAAGAAGAGGTAGAAGCTTTAGGTATTCACGTGGGTTGCGTTATAACTTACGAGGATGAGTTTATGGTGCTGAATGATCGCTATTATGTTGGTCGGGCATTGGACAACCGCGCTGGTGGTTTCATGATCGCTGAGGTAGCACGTTTACTGCATGAGAATAAAAAGGAACTTCCTTTCGGACTTTACATCGTGAACTCGGTACAGGAAGAGATTGGCTTACGCGGTGCTGAAATGATCGCCCACAGGATTAAACCTAACGTGGCCATCATTACGGATGTTACCCATGATACATCAACCCCGATGATCAACAAGATTACACAAGGTGATCTTGCCTGCGGAAAGGGCCCTGTTGTCTCCTATGCGCCTGCAGTACAGACCAACCTGAACAGACTGCTGATTGATACGGCCATGAAGAATAATATTCCTTTCCAACGCCAGGCGTCATCGCGCTCTACTGGTACGGACACGGATGCTTTTGCATATTCTAATGGTGGTGTGCCTTCAGCACTGATTTCTTTGCCGCTGCGCTATATGCACACGACTGTAGAGATGATTCACAAGGAAGATGTGGATAACGTGATCAGCCTGATTTATCACTCGTTACTGAGCATTGAAGAAAATCACGACTTTAAATATTCAAAATAGGCAAACAATTTGACCTGTTTTTACATTATGCTGTTACGGTATAATACAATCATAAATCAACAAGAAAATATACCAATTGTTTATAAAAATTTAATATGAAACCTACTTTATTGATTTTAGCTGCCGGTATGGCGAGCCGCTATGGAAGCATGAAACAAATTGATGGATTTGGCCCGAACGGGGAAACCATCATTGACTACTCAATTTATGATGCAATTAAAGCCGGATTCGGTAAAGTTGTATTCATTATCAAGGAAGAATTTGTAGATAACTTCAAGTCGATCTTTGAACCTAAATTGAACGGGAAAATTGAAACAGACTATGTATTTCAGAACTTCGATATAAAACAATATGGTGTTGATATAGAAATCGAAAGAGCTAAGCCTTGGGGTACTGCGCACGCTGTTCTTGCTGCAAGAAATGTGGTAAAAGAGCCTTTTGCTGTAATCAATGCGGATGATTTCTATGGTTTGGATGCATTTCAAAAAATGTACAGTTTCCTGACTACTGAGGCGAATGGCACTACTTTCTCGATGATTGGCTATGAGATCGGTAAGACTTTATCTGAACATGGTTCTGTATCACGCGGTGTTTGTAAGGTTGATGCTTCAGGTAATCTTGAAGAGATCGTTGAACGTACCAACGTTTACAAAGAGTTTGACGTAATTGTTTACGAAGAAAACGATCATAAACATCCACTGGAATTTGATACCCGCGTATCAATGAACTTCTGGGGCTTTACACCAGACATCTTCAATGTAAGTCAAGACCTGTTTAAAGAATTTGCACATGCAAATAAGGATAATCCTAAAGCTGAATTCTTCATTCCTTTAGTTGGCGATCATTTGATCAGAACCAAGAAAGCTGATGTGAAAGTAATTCCAACCAGCAGCCAGTGGTTTGGTGTGACATACAAGGAAGATAAACCGATTGTACAAGAGAGCATTGATCAGCTGATTAAAGATGGTACATACCCGGACAATCTGTGGACCTAATTGCAACGTAAAATAAATCTGCTATATAAAAGCCTTTCAGTTCTCTGAAGGGCTTTTTTTGTGCACAATATATGAGTGCCATTTTTATATATAAAAAAAGAGGGTTGCCTTTTGAGCAACCCTCTTCTATTGTATAAGAACAAGATTATTTCTTATCGTCTTTTACTTCTTCAAAGTCAACGTCAGTAACGTTGTCCGCACCTGGAGCTTGTTCACCTGCCTGAGGACCGCCTTGTGGCTGAGATCCATCAGCACCAGCTTTGTACATCTCTTCAGATGCTTCGTTCCATGCAGCTTGTAAAGCAGCTTGTGCAGTATCGATGTCAGCAAAGTTTCTTGAAGCATGTGCTGCTTTCAATTTTGTCAAACCTTCTTCGATAGGTGCTTTCTTTTCTGCAGAAATCTTCTCACCGAATTCTTTCAGTTGTTTTTCTGTAGAGAAGATTAAAGCATCAGCAGCGTTGATCTTTTCAGCTTCCTCTTTAGCAGCTTTATCAGCATCAGCATTTTTCTCTGCTTCTTCTTTCATTCTCTTGATCTCTTCATCAGTTAAACCAGAAGATGCTTCGATACGGATTTTTTGCTCTTTACCAGTCGCTTTATCTTTAGCACTTACGTGTAAGATACCATTCGCATCGATGTCAAAAGCAACTTCGATTTGAGGAACACCACGAGGTGCTGGTGGGATACCATCTAAGATGAAACGTCCAATTGTACGGTTCTGAGCAGCCATAGGACGCTCACCTTGTAAAATGTGGATTTCAACAGAAGGTTGGTTGTCAGCAGCAGTAGAGAAAGTCTCCGCTTTTTTAGACGGAATGGTTGTATTTGCTTCGATCAATTTGGTCATTACACCACCCATTGTTTCAATACCTAATGAAAGTGGAGTAACATCTAATAACAATACATCTTTAACCTCACCAGTTAAGACACCACCTTGGATAGCAGCACCAATAGCTACAACCTCATCAGGGTTTACACCTTTTGAAGGTTCTTTACCGAAGAAAGCTTTAACAGCATCCTGGATTGCAGGAATACGGGTTGAACCACCAACAAGAATGATCTCGTCAATATCAGTAGTTTTCAAACCAGCATTTCTTAACGCAGATTTACATGGCTCAATGGTACGATTAATTAGATCTGCAGCCAGTTGCTCAAATTTAGCACGACTTAAAGTTCTTACCAAGTGTTTTGGACCAGTTGCATCAGCAGTGATGTAAGGCAGGTTGATCTCTGTAGAAGTTGTGCTCGATAACTCAATTTTAGCTTTCTCAGCAGCTTCTTTCAAACGTTGCAATGCCATTGGATCCTGGTGAAGGTCCATACCATTCTCATTTCTAAATTCAGCAGCTAACCACTCGATGATAATGTGGTCAAAATCGTCACCACCTAAGTGTGTATCACCGTCAGTAGATTTTACTTCAAATACGCCATCACCAAGTTCCAATACAGAAACGTCATGGGTACCGCCACCGCAGTCAAACACAACGATTTTCATATCCTTGTGAGCTTTATCAAGACCATAAGCCAAAGCAGCTGCTGTAGGCTCGTTGATGATACGCTTAACCGTTAAACCAGCAATCTCGCCAGCTTCTTTAGTTGCCTGACGTTGTGCATCGTTAAAATATGCAGGAACAGTAATAACTGCTT
>DCLG01000002.1 GCA_002320935.1 Pedobacter sp. UBA1654
CCTTACTCAACTTTATGCTTAGAACGAACTTAGTCCACAAGTTTTTGACTTGATCCTAGGTAAGGATTAAAACTGTATGTATACAAGAACTGTAAATGACTAGATTCTTGATAACGAAAAAAGCCCCAGAAATGGGGCTTTAATTTTTGATGCGGAGAGTGGGGGATTCGAACCCGCGGACCTTTAACAGTCAACAGTTTTCAAGACTGCCGCAATCGACCACTCTGCCAACTCTCCGCGACAAAAGTACAAACTCCGGCTGAATATGCAAATAGGCACATGTCTTTTTTCTAAAAAATTGGCTAAGCTCTTTAAAATGAGGAAGAATAAATTTTATTTATGCAGTTTATCCTCTACGGGCGCATCTTTTTTGAACCTGTTGAAGTTGGGTTTAATGATCTTAACGCTTCTTTTTGTTAGATCGATGCTTGCATTTAACTCAAATCCAAGTAAAAGAATTAAAGAATTGAGGTATAACCAGATCATCATCACCAGTAATGTTCCAATCGATCCATAGATCTTGTTGTATGATCCAAACTGGTTGATGTAAAAGGAGAAGCCCCATATTGTTAGGAAAGCCAAGATGGTCGCCAGAAATGAACCCGCACTAAAGAACTTCCATTTCTTTGCATTGGCAGGGCCGTAGCGGTACAGAATGGAGATGGTAACAAAGTATAATATACCCAATAAAGCCCAGCGTGTAAGCTGTATCGCATAATAGGTTAAGTTACCTTCTATGTGTAATTCTGTTTTAATGTAGGTTAGTGCGATCTCACCAATAGTCATTGCACCAATGCAGATGATCACAGAAAAGGCAATGACCAAGGTCAGGACAACTGCAATGATCCGCTGCTTTAGCCAGGAACGTGTTTCAATGATCAGCGAAGATTTGTTGAACGCCACCATTAGATAGTGTACACCATTTGTAGCAAAGATCAGAGAGAGCAGGAAACCGAGGGATAATAATTTCCCGTTCTGAATCTTCACGATTTCTTCAATTGTACTCTGAAATGCTTCAAAGGCCTTATTCGGTAGAATCAGCGCAATCAGGGACATCAACTGATTCTGAAAACCATCAGGCAAAAAGGGGATGAGGGTAAATAAAAAGATGATTGCAGGAAAGATCGCCAGCATGAAATTATAAGCAAGCGATGAAGCTCTGTCAATAAGTGAGTCTTTAGAGATCTCTTTGATAAAGAATGTTGCAATGGTGTAAATGGGCAGGGGACTAAACCCCGGCAGCACGTATACTTTAGTCCATTCTATAAATAGATGATAGATACGTATTCGAAGCAGCTGTTTATGTACCCATTCCATCTACGCAATGTGCTAAAAAAACTTGATCATTCGTTCTACAAAAGCGGGCGGGGGAAGACAAGGCTTTTTCTTCTCCATGTCAAAAAAGACCAATGTGGTTTTTCCAATATTTATCAGTTCTTCATCCTCATTGTAGATCTCGTAAATAAACTTGATTCGGATTCCCGGCTTTTCTTCAACAATGGTTTTTATCGTGAGTTCCTGGTCATAGTAAGCAGGTTTAATGAACTTGCTGTTCAACTCTAAAAGTGGCATCATAACGCCATCTTTCTCCATTTCCTGGTAAGTCATACCCAGGCTCCTAAGCATTTCTACACGACCTACTTCATAGTACTGTGCGTAATTACCATTGTAGACATAGCCCATTTGATCTGTTTCACTGTATCTTACCCTTATTTTAGTGCTGTGTGTATACATCTTCTATCTGAATATTTTGCGTGCGTCTAGTGCAGCTCTGTATTTATTTGCATTTATTTCGTGTTGAGCACGGGTTTCTGCGAATCTATGATACCCGGAGAAATCTTCTTTGGCACACATGTAAATGTATTCGTGATCCTCTTTGTTCAAGACGGCATCAATTGCAGCAATGCTTGGCATCATAATAGGTCCTGGAGGCAAGCCAGCAACCCGGTAAGTATTATATGGCGATTCTTTACGAAGCAATGGTCCTGTTACCCGGTTTACAGTAAAGTCGCCGTTTGCATAAATTACCGTTGGATCTGCCTGAAGCCGAATTCCTTTTTCCAGGCGGTTCAGGTATAGTCCGGCGATGGTTGGCATTTCTTTGTCATACAGTGCTTCGCCATCTACAATTGATGCTAAGATGCTCACTTCAATCGGTGTAAGATCAAGTGCTGCTGCTTTATCTTTCCTTTCCTGGTTCCAGAACTTCGTATACTCTTTATGCATTCTCTCGATAAAATCTGAGGCTGGGGTGTTCCAATACATTTCATAGGTGTTTGGAATGAACATGGTGTAGAAGTTCTCTTTATTGAAACCATATTTCTCAATTACACTCGTCGAATCCAGATAATTCATGAAGGCGGTGGAGTCTGGCTCTAGTTGTCTGGACAGGTACCCGGCGAAGTTCTCCTTTTTTCTTAGGCCCTGAAACTTTAATTTCACAGGGTCCTGATTGCCTGCTTTGATAAGATTTATTAAACTGCGGTTATTCATGCCCTTCTTCAGCGTGTATTTTCCTGGCTTTAAATTGGTATAGAGCTCCATTTTCAGCGCTGCTTTCTGGAAAGCAGCTACGTCATTTAGAATCTTCTGCTCTTTGACTTCCTCAAGCAAGGATTCCATACTTGATCCGGTACGCACGAATAGGAACTTCTGGCTGTCAGTCACATTTGGTGCGAAATAGGTATTGTAAAACTGCAAGCCAATAACTGCTGCAGCGATGATGAGAATAGCTGCAATGGCTAGTATAATTTTGTATTTGTTAGATAAAGTTTTCTTTTCGTTAGTCATACCGGAAATTTCGTTTAAAAGGATTGGTTGGACAATACAACGTTTACCGGTGTACCAATCTTGACTTTGGATACGGAATCGGTAACTACTGGCGTTTGCATAATGATTACAGCATTTGCAGTGTCGGTTACGGCACCTTCATAAGTAACATTGCCCAGCGAGAGCATAGAACCTCTAAGCGCAAATCTGGCTTCGTCTATGGTTAAGCCCAATAATGTTGGAATTTCTACTTCCTCATTTCCCCGGCCATCACCTAATACCAGGTCTATTCTGGAGCCTTTAGGCAAAACCTCACCTGCCTTAATCTCCCGTCCGCCAAAAGAGGCACTTAATACCACATCACGACTCACGTCTGCTTTATAGGTAGTATCTCCAACTTTCAGTCCATAACCTTCCAGAAGCGGTTGAACTTCGCGAATGGACTTGAACTCGATATCCGGGAACTTCACGTCAGGTGCCGAGCCTTTGTTGATGGTAAGATAGATGGTGCGGTTGTCTTTAACAAAGGTACCAGCATCCGGATCCTGATCGATTACGATGCCCGGCGGCTTGTCCATGATGTACACAGAGTCTACTTCATATCGTAAACCAACACTCTCAAGTTTGGTAACCGCCTGTGTAAAAGAAAGTCCTTTCAATGCGGGTACATCAAGACCCTCGCCGTGTTTGGTATAATACCTTAAACTAAAAAAAGCAATTCCAAGTAGTACGGCTACGGTCAGGGCTGCTGCAAGAAGATTATTTCGGAAAGATTTAGTTTTTAGGTAGGCTATGAATTTGCTCATTTCGGTTTGTAGATGTACATGGAAACTGGTCAAAAATAGGCTAAAAAAATATTTTATAGGAATTAAAATCATTTAGGGCGACTTATTTATATTTGGCCATGAAAAAAACCATAGCATTACTTACCGGAGGTACTACCGGGGAGTGGGTAGTCTCTGTAAAGAGTGCGGCAACGATTGCGCATCATTTGGATGCAGACAAATATGACGTCTACAAGATCATGCTTAGCCAACAGGGATGGTTTTACGAACCTGCAGATTCTGTGAAGATTGAGGTTGATCGAAATGACTTCTCCATCACCATTAAAGGTCGTAAAGTAATGTTTGATGGGGTATACATCGCCATCCATGGTTCGCCTGGTGAGGATGGAAAGCTTCAGGGGTATTTCGATATGCTCGACATACCTTATACAACCTGCGATGCGCTCACCTCAGCGATATCAATGAATAAAGGTTATACCAAGGCAATTGTGCAGAACATTGATAAATTAAATGTTGCAAAGTCTGTGCAGTTGTTTGATCATACACCCTACAGTCTGGAAGCCATTAAGTCTTCTTTGAAGCTTCCTTTGTTCATTAAGCCGAACAATGGGGGCAGTAGTATTGGTATGAGTAAAGTGACCAACCAGTTTGATTTGAAATCGGCTATTGATAAGGCTTTTAAAGAAGACAAACAGGTACTTATTGAAGAGTTTATCTCCGGAAGGGAATTTTCAGTAGGTGTTGTGAAGCTTGATGGGGAAATTACGGTTTTACCGATAACCGAAGTAGAAACTGGTAAGGATTTCTTTGATTTTGAAGCTAAATATACACCTGGTCTGGCGAAAGAAACCACACCAGCGAACCTAAGCGGGGCGACACGGGCCCGGGTTGCGGAGATTGTAAAGAATGTGTATTTAGTGCTTAACTGCCGTGGCGTGGTTCGGATCGACTTTATTCTATCCGGGGCCGAAGAGGATTTTTACTTCATCGAGATCAATACCATTCCGGGTCAGACTGCAACAAGTTTCATCCCACAGCAGGTGGCGGCCATGGGCATGAAGTTAAATGATTTTTATACGAAGCTGGTTAAGGAAACCATCGGGTAATACTATGATTTGGGTTCAGGCTAAAACCTGAACCCAATTGCTAAACCAGCACGTAATCCAGCCCAACCACCATCAAAATCCATTTTCGCGCCTGTATCTGTAACTTCATACGTGTAATCCGTTAATGGAATATCAAGATCCTCAAGCTGTTCACGTAGGTCTTGTTGCTCAAAAGGGCTAAGATTCTTCGTGCCGTCTATCTTTCCTTTTGAAGCACCGAAGTTAGGACCAAGAATCCACCAGTCCAGGTAAAACTTCTTCGATAATTGCCATTGTGATCCGATCATAACACCAGCTGTATAAGTGTTCATACTTCCGTTTAGCGGCATAACGTCTTGTGCGACAACAACATCTGACGTCGGATCGGTGATGTCGTATATAAAAGGCATTTCTGCTGTGTAATGCGCATAGCGGACGAAAGGCGCAAAGTAAAATCCGCTAAGTTGCTTCTTACCCAGATAATAACGGAATTCTGGGGTAATNNGGTTACGGACGTTCCGCCAAGTTTCCTCATCATCAATAATGGACTCCAGCGTGGACTTAAATGGCAGTCCGGATTTTGGGCTTGCGCGGAATCCTAGTGCAAGAGAAGTCTTTCTGCTGATCGCCCGCTCGTACTGGACAGAAAAGGTTTTAAGCAACAGGGCGCCAGCATTGAGCTTAACCAAATTGATCTGTTCGTATTCACTTGACCTTGCGCTTTGCGATGAGGTTTGCGCAAAGCTTGCTGTGCCGCTGAAAGTGGACGAGACAATGGCCGCGCCAACAAGAGATTTAATTAAATATTTCATAGGTTAGGGATTTAACAAAATCTGGGATGATAGTGTCAGACGCTATAAGCGCGAATCATGTCGTCGCTTACCTTACAACCTCTGCCGGTGGTGATGTCAATAAGAACATAGTCGAAGTAACCATCCGAAGCGATCTTTCCCGTTCGTACAGCTTCAATCTCAAACTGAACCCTGCATCCTTTTTCATTGATGGTTAATATTCCGGTTCTGATCTTCAGGACGTCCCCTAGTAGTAAAGGTCGCTTGAAATCAACCATTGCGGTGCGGACTACCCATCCGTAACCACTTTTCAGAAAATCTTCCATAGGCATCTTGTAGAATTTCTCCATTTGTTCATATCTTGCAGCAAGCACGTAATCGAAATATTTACTGTTGTGAACGTGCTGGAACATATCGATGTCGTCTGGTCTGACCGTAAGTTGCGTTTCGAAAATGCTGTATTGATTCTTTTCCATTTATGTTTTATATGCCTGCAAAAATAGAATTCGTATTAATATTATGCCAATAATGGAATTTAAGGATATTTATACTAAGGGATGTACTTGTTAATAAGTAAAACATACGTATCTTTGTCCCTAATTAATTAAAAAATAAACACTTTAGTAACATTCAAGAATGTATTTAAGTAAAGAAGTAAAAGCCGACATCTTTAAACAACACGGCGAAGTAGAAACCAACACTGGTTCTGCTGAAGGTCAAGTAGCATTATTCACTTACCGTATTGCGCATTTGACAGAACACTTAAAGAANNACCGTAAGGATTTTTCTACGCAGTTATCATTGCAAAAACTAGTAGGTAAACGCCGCGGAATTTTGGCTTATCTGTTTAAGAAAGATATTGCTCGCTATCGTGCTATTATCAAAGCTCTAGGGCTGAGAGATATCATTAAGTAAGAGTAATCATATCAAGAAAAGCCATTCTTCAGGGATGGCTTTTTTAATTTGAAATAATAATACCATACATAAATCCGGTGTGACATTAAAGAGGAAACACACCACAACACTTATTAAATGAATGTAATAACAAAATCGTTCGATCTGGGCGATGGAAGAACAATCGAAATTGAAACAGGTAAATTAGCCAAACAGGCTGATGGAGCTGTTGTTGTTAAAATGGGCGACACCATGTTGCTTGCCACTGTAGTATCTACTGTAGGTGCTAAACACGGCGTCGACTTCTTACCATTATCTGTTGATTACCAAGAAAAATATGCTGCGGCTGGACGTATTCCAGGAGGCTTTTTACGCCGTGAGGCAAGGTTGTCTGACTACGAGGTTTTAATCTCGCGTTTGGTTGACCGTGCATTACGTCCGATGTTCCCTGAAGATTATCACTCTGATACGCAAGTGATGATCTCTCTGATCTCTGCAGATAAAAATATAACCCCCGACTGTCTTGCTGGTCTGGCAGCTTCTGCTGCAATTGCTGTTTCTGACATTCCTTTCAATGGTCCGATTTCAGAAGTTCGCGTTGCAAAAATCGACGGACAATTGGTAATTAATCCTTACCTAAGTGACCTTGAGCGTGCAACTATGGAATTTCTTGNNTGCAGGCACCGAGAATGACATCGTGATGGTGGAAGGCGAAGCAGATGAGATTTCTGAAGCTGAAATGGTGGAAGCTATTGAATTTGCGCACAAAGCAATTGTTGTTCAGGTACAGATTCAAAAAGAACTTACTGAGGCAGTTGGTAAAACTGTTAAACGTACATATTCTCATGAAGACAGCAACCCTGAACTTAAGGAACAGGTTTATGCTGCTACCTATGATAAGGTTTATGCTATTGCAAAAAGCGGAACTTCGAAACACGAACGTGGTGACAAGTTTGGTGAGATCTTGATGGACTTCATTGCTACTTTAGGCGAAGACCTTGATGATGTAACCGGCTTCCTTGCAAAAAAATATTTCCATGATGTACAATATGATGCTATCCGTAACCTGGTTCTGGATGAAGGTATCCGTTTAGATGGTCGTGATGTACGTACCGTTCGCCCAATCTGGAGCGAAGTTGGTTACTTACCAGCGGCACACGGTTCAGCAGTGTTTACACGTGGTGAAACACAATCATTAACGACCGTTACTTTAGGATCTAAAGATGATGAGCAGATGATTGATGGTGCATTTGTAAATGGATACAATAAATTCCTGTTGCATTACAACTTCCCTGGATTCTCTACTGGCGAGGTTCGCCCGAACAGAGGTGCTGGCCGTCGTGAAATTGGTCACGGTAACCTGGCTATGCGTTCTCTGAAAAAGGTACTACCTGGACTAGAAGAAAACCCATACACTATCCGTATCGTTTCTGATATTTTAGAATCAAATGGTTCTTCATCTATGGCTACTGTTTGTGCTGGTACATTGGCACTTATGGATGCTGGTATTAAAATCAAAGCACCAGTTTCTGGTATAGCGATGGGCTTAATCACTGATGAGAAAACCGGTAAATATGCCATCCTTTCAGATATCCTTGGTGATGAAGATCACTTAGGTGACATGGACTTTAAAGTAACAGGTACTGAAAAAGGTATTGTTGCTTGTCAGATGGATTTAAAGATCAATGGTTTGAAGTGGGAAGTATTAACGAATGCTTTGAACCAGGCTAAAGAAGCTCGTCTACACATCTTAAATGAGATGAAGAAAACGATTGCTGCGCCACGTGAGGATTACAAAGCACATGCGCCTCGTATCGTTTCTCTTACCATTGATAAAGAATTCATCGGTGCGGTAATCGGGCCAGGTGGTAAAATCATTCAGGAAATGCAACGTGAGACCGGTGCTTCGATTTCCATTGAAGAAGTTGGAAATAAAGGTATAGTAGAGATCTTTGCTGATAACAAAGCGGCAATTGATGCTGCTGTTGGCCGTATTAACGCGATCGCTGCTAAACCAGAAATCGGTGCCACTTACGAAGGTAAGGTGAAATCGATCATGCCATTTGGTGCATTCGTTGAGATCATGCCAGGTAAAGATGGTTTGCTTCATATTTCTGAAATTGCCTGGGAACGTTTAGAAACTATGGACGGCGTACTTAAAGAAGGTGATAAAGTTACCGTTAAGTTGCTTGACGTAGATAAACAAGGCAAAATGAAGCTTTCTAAGAAAGCGTTAATGCCACGTCCACCAAAACCAGAGGCAGCTGAGAAGAAATAAGTTTTTGGAACATGTTTTTCAACTGACATACGAAACCCCGCAATTGCGGGGTTTTTTGTTATCCAAAAAGTTTATTTATTTATATTTACCAGCATGAAACACCTCATAGCTCCATCAATTCTAGCAGCAGATTTCGCCAACCTACAACGTGATACTGAAATGATCAATGAAAGTGTAGCCGATTGGTTTCATGTGGATGTGATGGACGGTGTGTTTGTACCAAATATTTCTTACGGCTTTCCTGTAATGGAGGCAATTAAGAAGTATGCAACCAAACCTTTGGACGTACACCTGATGATCGTGAATCCAGATGCGTACATTGAGCGGTTCGCAGTGGCAGGAGCGGAGGTTATTACTGTTCATTATGAGGCATGTGTCCATTTACATCGAACCGTGCAGGCGATTAAAGCAGCAGGCTGTAAGGCTGGAGTAGCACTTAATCCACATACACCGGTTTCAGTACTTAATGACATCCTGGTGGATCTTGATCTTGTGCTGATCATGTCAGTGAACCCAGGATTTGGTGGCCAGCGTTTCATTCAGAACACTTACCGAAAAATTAGCGCACTTAAAGCTATGGCCATGACTATCCATCCTAACCTAATCATTGAGGTCGATGGCGGAGTAGGCCTGCAGAACATTGGCTTGCTCGTTGAAGCTGGAGCGACAGCTTTTGTTGCCGGAAGCGCTGTATTTGCGGCAGAATCACCAGCCAAGATGATCTCTGATCTTAAAAACGTTTCTACAGGAACCGTTAATCTTTAAATCGCCTTTTGATAGTCTACTAAAATACTATATTTACATCCATACAAACCGATATATATAATGAGACATAATTTTGGCGCAGGACCCTGCATCTTACCACAGGAAGTGTTTAAACAAGCATCACAAGCGGTGCTTGACTTTAAGGATGGTTTATCCATTTTAGAAATTTCCCACAGAACTTCGGAATTCGAAGGGGTAATTGAAGAAGCACGTCGCCTGGTAAAAGAATTGTTAAATGTGCCTGAGGGATACTCCGTACTGTTTCTACAAGGAGGCGCAAGTTTGCAGTTCGCTATGGTGCCAATGAACTTGCTGCCAGAAGGACAGACTGCCAGCTACCTGGATTCTGGTGTGTGGGCGTCAAAGGCAATTAAAGAGGTTGCTGCGTTTGGCAAAGCGAATGTAGTAGCATCATCCAAGCCGGAGAACTACACCTTTGTACCAAAAGACTTTGAGATCCCCGCGGATAGTGCATATTTCCATTGTACTTCTAATAATACCATTTACGGTACCGAAATCTTCAACTTCCCCGAAACCAATGTTCCTATTGTTTGTGATATGTCTTCCGACATTATGAGTCGCCAGATTGATATTTCCAAATTTGGATTGATCTATGCTGGTGCACAGAAGAACATTGGACCTGCAGGCTTAACTGTTGTGGTTGTTAAGGACGAGTTGCTTGGTAAGAGCGGACGCAAGATTCCTTCCATGTTGGATTATAAAGTACATATTGATGGCGGATCTCTTTACAACACGCCTCCAGTATTTTCCATTTATGTTGCCATGCTAAACCTCAGATGGTTGAAATCTAAAGGTGGTGTTGCAGAAATCGAAAAAGAGAACATTGCCAAAGCACAAGCATTATACACAGAAATTGACCGCAATCCACTTTTCAAAGGAACCTGCGCTATTGAAGATCGTTCCAGAATGAATGTATGTTTTGTCATGAACAATCCGGAGCTGGAAAAACCATTCCTGAAGTTTGTTGAAGAGCATGATGTTGAAGGCCTAAAAGGACACCGTAGTGTAGGTGGATTCCGGGCTTCAATTTACAATGCCTTGCCAATCACCAGTGTACACCATTTAATAGATTTAATGCAAACTTTTGCAGAGAAACACCCAAATCAATAATAATGATCAGAATACTTGCTAATGATGGGATTGATCCCACCGGTAAAGCTTTACTGGAACAAGCCGGATACGTTGTAGATACAGAAACCGTTCCTCAGGATAAATTAATTGAAGCACTTCAGAACTATGATGCGATTACAGTCAGAAGTGCGACCAAAGTAAGACAGGATGTTATTGATGCATGCCCAAACCTTAAGCTTATTGGCAGGGGTGGTGTAGGCATGGACAATATAGATGTTGAATATGCACGTAGTAAAGGTGTGACTGTCGTAAATACGCCTGCAGCTTCATCGCTATCGGTAGCAGAATTGGTATTTGCCCATCTGTTTACTGGCGTTCGATTCCTTCAGGATGCAAATCGGAAAATGCCGGTAGAGGGTGCAAGCACTTTTAATAACTTAAAGAAAGCTTATGCACCCGGTATTGAATTAAAAGGTAAAACTTTAGGTGTAATCGGCTTTGGTAGAATTGGCCGTGAGGCTGCTACGATGGCATTGCGTCTGGGCATGAAAGTACTTGCTTATGACTTGCACCCATTTTCAGTAAACATAAAGCTTGACTTTCAGGGCGGTGTAGAAGTTGAAATTCCAGTTGAGACTGTATCATTTGATGATGTTATTCAGCATAGTGATTTCATCACCCTGCACACGCCATTTGCTGAAAGGCCGATTTTAGGTGAAGCGGAGTTCGCGAAGATGAAATATGGTGTAGGGATTGTAAACTGCTCTAGAGGTGGTACCATTGATGAGTCAGCTCTGATTGCAGCGCTCGATTCTGGTCAGGTTGGCTTCGCAGGATTAGACGTGTTTGATAATGAGCCTACGCCTCAGGCAGGAATTCTACAACATGCAAAGATCTCACTTACGCCGCATATCGGAGCTTCTACAAATGAAGCGCAGGAGCGGATTGGCACCGAGCTGGCAAACTTGATTATTGACCATTTTAGTAAATAACTTTCATTACATGCCTGCAATGTTCGCATGAGCATTCAGCTTTGCTTTTACATGGACAACAAAAAAATAAGGAACGTTTAGACGTTCCTTATTTTTTTTATCATTGCTGACTTGGTGTAGATGATGTAGCTCGCAGTCACGAGTAATGCTGCCATTAACAGAATAACGTAAAAGGACGTATTTCCCGATTCTTTCTCCTGTTCGCTAAGCTGTTTCCTTAATATCTCATTTTGATCCTGCAACTTTTTGATTGCTGCCATGTAGGCGCTGATCCTTTCATTACTAGCCTGAGCATTGCTTTGAACTTGTTGAACTTGCAAGTCTTTATATTCTAGTAATACTTTAAGTTCTTTAAAGATGTTATTATCATTCAGTACAATTTGTCGTAAAATCTCGTTGGAATTTTTGATGTCCTTCTTGGTCTGAAAGCCGAAAATACCGGTACGTTGATTAAGACTTTGATCGTACTGGCCGAACCTTGCACTACGTTCTTTTAATAGTTCATTGATCTTAAAGCGCTGGGTTTGGTAAGAGTTGGTATCGACCTGCGCCTGAACGGCAAATGTGACGCAGAGCAGGCATACAAAAAGCATATGTTTAATCATGGGTATCAGATATCAAACTTTATGCCCTATGGCGAAACCTAGTGAAATTCGACTCTCACTATGTCATTCAGGTGCAAACCAAGCAGGCCGCTGGCTTTTCCTTTGTTAATGGCAATTTCCAGGTGATTACTGATGCCAAAAAGGCATAATTTCTCGCCTTCAGGAACCTCATTATAGTGCCAGCTCAGTTGCGTAATGGTTTCACTTTTTCTAAAGTACAAAGTGAAATCGCGATTGCGTTGTACTCGGGTAAACAGGTCTTTTGTGATGTTTGTAATGACATTGCAGAAAGTGTCAATATATATTACGCTTCCCCGTATGATATCCTTTTCAATTACAGGATGTAAAAGCATGCGTTCCTCGATACTATCTGCAGGTACACCGATGTCTTTCAAGCGGCCACCTTTAGCAAGATGTATAGCTGCTTTTACGAAAATATCAACCAATGGAAAGTGAAGATATTTAAGATCCTGCATGATGTTTAATTCCACTACCTCATCAGGTTCCTGGTCAAAAAGCAGGGAAAAAATTCCATTATCCGCACCAACAAAATAGTGGTCCTGGTGCTTGAGCGCAACGTACTTTGAACCTTCATTAAAAACAGAATCAATGCCTATTAAATGCACTGTTCCTTTTGGGAAATATGGATAAACATTCTTTAAAACAAAGGCTGCATAAGAGATGTTGAAGGAAGGTACTTCATGGGTCACATCAACAATATTGGCTGTAGGCATGATACTCAGGATACTGCCTTTAAGGGCGGCCTGGTAGAAATCTTTGGAACCTAGATCCGTTGTTAAAGTGATGATGGCCATTAAAAATTGAATATTTATGCTTAATCTTGCCTATGTGGTAAAAAGCCTACAAATATTCAATTTTTAAATCAAAGTATAGACCTCTATCTTAAAAAACAATATTTTGAACGAAAAAAAACTGACATTAGAATCTGTAGATCCCGCGCAATTTTGGGGTACCAACAATGAACATTATGAACTGATTAAGCTCGCCTTTCCAAAGCTTAAAATTGTGGCCAGAGGTACTGATATAAAAGTACTTGGCGACGAGCGGGAGCTGCAAAACTTTGAAAATAAATTCAATTCGCTTGTTGCACATTTGGACCGCTTCAGGTCCTTAACACCCTCCGATGTAGAGTCTATATTACTCATTAGTAAAGCAACTGAAAGTGACGGTAATCCGACAGGAGACAGAGCGCCTTCACACACTGGCGAAGTGATCGTGTTTGGCAATAGTGGTTTGATGATCAAAGCGCGTACTGCCAATCAACGTAGAATCGTCGACAGCATTGTTAAAAATGATGTGCTGTTTGCTATTGGTCCTGCGGGTACCGGTAAAACTTATACTGCTGTAGCACTTGCGGTTCGGGCTCTGAAGAACAAGGAAGTTAAACGAATCATACTTACACGACCCGCTGTAGAAGCAGGGGAGAGTTTGGGTTTTCTGCCTGGTGATCTGAAAGAAAAAGTAGATCCATATTTGCGTCCGTTATATGATGCGCTGGATGACATGATTCCCGCAGATAAACTGCGCATGTATCTTGAAAACCGAACCATCGAGATTGCACCTTTGGCATTTATGCGGGGTAGGACTTTGGACAATTGCTTTGTGATCCTTGATGAAGCACAAAACTCTACCGATCTCCAGTTGAAGATGTTCCTGACCAGGATGGGGCCGACAGCCAAGTTTATTGTCACAGGTGACGTTACACAGATTGATTTACCTAAAAAACAGATGTCCGGCCTGCATAATGCACTTAGAATCCTTGGGGATATCCCAGGTATTGATATCATTTACCTTACCGGAGAGGATGTCGTGAGACATAAACTTGTAAAAAGAATACTAAAGGCTTACGGCGATATTCAATAACGTAAAGCTTCATTGATAACCGGTCATAAAGACCAGAATAAATACACGCGAATACCATTAGAATGAAGGCAATTAAAGAAACAAACTTCCAGTTTCCAGGACAAACAAATTTTTACAAGGGTAAGGTAAGGGACGTCTACACTATTTCAAACCAATTTATGGCGATGGTGGTCACGGATCGCATCTCTGCATTTGATGTGGTGCTACCCGAGGCTATTCCTTTCAAAGGACAAGTTCTGAATCAAATTGCAGCTAAGTTTTTAGAGGCGACTAAAGATATTGTGCCTAACTGGGTATTGGCAGTGCCGGATGAAATGGTTACTATCGGTCGTATTTGTGAACCATTTAAAGTTGAAATGGTGATCAGAGGGTATCTTGCAGGTCACGCATGGCGTGAATACAGCAGCGGTAAACGCAGCATTTGTGGCGTATCATTGCCGGATGGTTTAAAGGAAAATGATAAACTCCCGGATCCTGTTATCACACCGACGACGAAAGCCGCTGTGGGACACGATGAGGACATCTCCCGCGAGGATATTCTAGCCCAGGGCATTGTGTCGTTTGAAGATTATGAACAACTGGAAGGATATACCCGTGCGCTTTATCAGCGTGGAACTGAGATTGCAGCATCCAGGGGGCTTATCCTCGTGGATACGAAATATGAGTTTGGCAAAGTAGGCGATCAGATCTATTTGATCGACGAAATTCACACACCGGATTCTTCACGTTACTTCTATGCAGAAGGATATGAAGAAAGGCAGGAGAGCGGAACTGCACAGAAGCAACTCTCTAAGGAGTTTGTCAGAAAGTGGTTGATAGAAAATGATTTTCAAGGGAAAGACGGGCAGGTTGTTCCAGATATGACACCAGAAATCATTGGCTCAATATCTGACCGTTACATTGAATTATATGAACAGATAACCGGTGATCAATTCGTTAAGAATGAAGCGCAAGACGTTCTCAGCAGAATAGAATCTAATATTCATGAATGTTTAAAGTCACTATCTTAACGCTAACATCACCTAAAAAAAGAAAGAATGGCATTAATTGTTGATAAACACGAAAAGTACGTTGTTGTTAAGCTGAATGAGGAAACTTTTACCAACGACAATGCACCACTATTAAAATCTGAATTTATACTCTTAAATTCTCAAGGGTACCGCAATATCATCATGGACCTTTCTATGGTGCAGGATTGCGAAGATAGCCAGGACTTAAGCTGCTTGCTTGTTGGCGACCGTTTGTGTAGAAAGGCGAATGGACATTTTCTGATCACCGGAGTGAATGACTCCTTGGAGAAGATCATTGAGATCTCTGGTCTGGATGAGTCACTGAATTTTGTTGCCAAACTTCGTGAAGCAGAAGATCTGATCTTCACGGAAGAAGTGGAAAAAGACCTTCTT
>DCLG01000001.1 GCA_002320935.1 Pedobacter sp. UBA1654
ACAAGATCTTTATGCAGGATATGTTGCCCGGCGATGAAGTGATCATGTACGGTGTGCTTGTGGGCAAGGCAACGCAGTTCATCCCCAAAGGGGGATTGATGAGCATTGAAAATACGAAACATGCCTCCCAGGATTACGCCTATCGTGAGGTGGATTATCAATGGCAGGCACCGGATGTTTCTGCTTTTGAGAACCGGACCTTCAATGGTTATCACCGTAAGGATGGTCGCGTAGGTACTGCCAATTACTGGCTGTTCATTCCCACGGTGTTCTGTGAGAACAGGAACCTGGATGTGATCAAGGAATCCCTGCACAACACACTTGGTTATACAGTAACAGATAAATACCGCTCCTTTACGGATCAGCTGCTAAATGCTTATGATCAGGGCATGCCCCTGGCTGATGAGCTGTTAGACTTGCATCCAGTGAGCGATATCCGCAAGAACCGGGTGTTCAAAAATGTGGATGGTATCAAATTCCTGAACCATCAGGGTGGATGTGGCGGCACAAGGCAGGATTCAGAACTGCTGAGTAAGTTGTTGGCCGCATATGCCGATCACCCCAACGTTGCTGGTATTACCGTACTCAGCCTTGGCTGTCAGCACCTGCAAACCAGTAACTTACTTGCAGATCTTAAACAGCGGAACCCTCACTTTGACAAACCGGTGCTGATCTTTGAACAGCAGCAAAGTAAAAGCGAAGAGCAGCTGATCAAGGAAGCTATCCTGCATACCTTCAAAGGGCTGCAGGAAATAAACCAGCAGGAACGTGCAGCTGCACCATTAAGCGCGCTTTGTGTAGGTGTAAAATGTGGCGGCAGTGACGGTTTTAGCGGCATTTCTGCGAATCCTGCCGTAGGCTATGCTTCCGATCTGCTGGTTGCACTGGGTGCGAAAGTGCTGCTGGCAGAATTTCCGGAGTTATGTGGGGCAGAGCAGAACCTGATAGACCGCTGTGTGGATGAAAGTACCGCAAGCAAGTTCATCCGGCTGATGCAGGAATATGATGCACAGGCACATGCCGTGGGCTCCGGATTTTATATGAATCCATCACCCGGGAACATCAAAGATGGACTGATCACAGATGCGATCAAAAGTACAGGTGCAGCAAAAAAAGGCGGTACATCGCCTGTGGTAGATGTACTGGATTATACTGAACCTGCGAAGTTACCGGGATTGAGCCTGGTTTGCACGCCAGGGAATGATGTGGAAGCTACAACCGGTAAAGCGGCGAGTGGTGCCACGCTGATCCTGTTCACCACCGGACTGGGTACCCCGACCGGAAATCCTGTCTGTCCGGTGATCAAAGTGGCCACGAATACGGCGCTTGCTACCAGAATGAGCGACATCATAGACATCGACACAGGCGCGGTGATCCGTGCAGAAAAAAGCATAGCAGAAATGGGTGTTGAGATCCTGGAATATTGTATTAAGGCAGCCAGCGGCGAGGTTATCCCGAAAGCGGTACTGCTCAACCAGGACGATTTCATCCCATGGAAAAGGGGCGTTTCTTTGTAGAGAAACCTGATAATAACGTAATGACCTGATAAAGGCAATCAGAAAAAAATCAACAACATGTATAGTTTAGAAGGAAAATCGGCAGTAATTACCGGCGGCGGAAGCGGCATCGGTAAAGCCATCGCAACCTTATTCGCGAAACAAGGCGCAACGGTGCATATCATCGAATTAAATGAAGACGCAGCGGGGGCTACCATTGCGGAAATTGCTGAAGCGGGGGTTGCTGTTGCACACAGTTGTAATGTCAGCAACCAACAGCAGGTACTTGAAGTATTCAACAAGATCGGGGAGATCGATATTCTGGTGAACAACGCAGGAATCGCACATGTCGGGAATGCGGAAACCACATCAGAAGAAGATTTTACCAAAGTATTTGATGTGAATGTTCGTGGCGCATACAACTGCCTCCATGCAGTAATTCCATTGATGAAACAACAAGGTAAGGGGGTGATCCTGAACATCGCTTCCATTGCGGCACTGGTTGGCATCACCGACCGTTTCGCTTATTCCATGAGTAAAGGTGCGATCTACGCGATGACCCTCTCCGTGGCCCGCGACTACCTTGCGCACAACATCCGTTGCAACAGCATCTCTCCGGCACGTGTACATACCCCGTTTGTAGATGGCTTTATTGCGAAGAACTATCCAGGTAAAGAAAGCGAAGTGTTTGAAAAATTGTCTAAAAGTCAGCCGATCGGCCGTATGGGCGAACCTTCGGAAGTGGCAAATCTGGCACTTTTCCTATGTGCGGATGAAGCAAGTTTCATCACCGGAAACGACTATCCACTGGATGGCGGTTTTGTAAAGTTGAACAATTAGAATTTAAAACAGGTATTGGTACTGCGGCTTGCATGATGTTTAGCTGCAGATCTTAAAATAATAACGTATGAAATTAATCAGATGGGGCGCTGAAGGCAGCGAAAAAACAGGTGTCATTATTGGTGATGACTGGTTTGATACATCCGCTTTGGGGCTGGATTACAATGAAGCATTTTTTGCAAATGACGGTTTGGAAAAGCTGGCGCAATATGTAAAAGCGAATGAAGGTAAACTGGAGCAGATCAGTAAGGACGAGCGACTGGGTTCACCAATTGCGAGACCATCCAAGATCGTTTGTATCGGGCTGAACTATGTGGATCACGCACGGGAAACCAATGCCAATATCCCGGCAGAACCAATCATCTTTATGAAATCTACTACGGCCCTGGTTGGTCCGAATGATGACGTCATCATTCCAAAGAACTCTGTAAAGACAGATTGGGAAGTGGAACTGGCCGTGGTGATCGGTAAAAAAGCGTCCTATGTAGAAGAGTCGGAAGCACTGAATTATATAGCCGGCTATGCTTTGCATAATGACGTTTCTGAACGTGAGTTTCAAATCGAAAGAGGCGGCACCTGGGATAAAGGTAAGGGTTGCGATACCTTTGCGCCAATCGGTCCATTCCTGGCTACACCAGATGAAGTGGGGGACGTAGATAACCTGCGTTTATGGCTGACCGTAAATGGTGAGACCATGCAGGACGGGAATACTAAAGATTTCATCTTCAACGTACCGAATGTAATATCCTATGTGAGCCAGTTCATGACCTTGCTGCCTGGTGATGTTATCTCAACCGGAACACCAGCAGGTGTGGGTCTGGGCTTTAAACCCCCGATTTACCTGAAGCCTGGCGATGTGGTGGAACTAGGTATCGACAACCTGGGTGTTTCCCGGCAAAATGTAAAGGCTTACACCAATGCGTAAACACCCATGTTAAAGCTTGATGCACACCAGCACTTCTGGCAGTATAATCCTGTCCGGGATGCCTGGATCAATAATGACATGGCGATCCTGCAGGAAGATTTTTTACCTGAACACTTACAACCCATCCTGGAGCATTACGACTTCAGGGGGACTGTAGTGGTGCAGTCGGACCAGAGTCCGGAGGAGAACCGTTTTCAGCTGGAGAATGCAGAAAAGCACCCCTTCATTAAGGCGGTGGNNCTTCAGGCAGCGGATCTGGAGGAACAACTCCTTGCCTATCAGCGATATCCGAAGCTTAAGGGCTTCCGGTCCATGCTACAGAGCGATCCAGATCGTTCGCTGATGCTGCGTCCGGATTTCCAGGCAGGCATTGCCAAGCTGCAGGCATTTGGGTATACCTTCGATCTGCTGGTTTTACCGGATCAGCTTAAATATGCTGAAGCGCTGGTCGCTGCTTTTCCAGGTATGCGTTTCGTGCTGAACCATCTGGGTAAACCGAACATCAGGCTGCGGCAGTTTGAAGACTGGGTAGCAGACATCAGGGCGCTTGCGGCACATGAAAATGTATACTGCAAGGTGTCTGGTATGGTCACAGAGGCCGACCTGACGCACTGGAAGTTTGAAGACTTCAAGCCATACATCGATACCATCTTCGGATGCTTCGGCATTGAGCGGGTGATGTATGGCTCAGACTGGCCGGTTTGCCGCCTGGCGGCAACTTTCGGGGAGGTTATGGCCATCCTTGAAAATTATACGGCAACATTCAGCGAGACGGAACGGGAACTCTTCTGGGCGAAAAACGCCATCCGCTTCTATAACATTGACATGAACTAATACGAACATCATTCTCAGCGAATACAAACATCAGCTACATATGGACTTAAACCTGAAAGATAAAGTGGTAATTGTTACCGGCGGTGCAAAGGGCATCGGCGCAGGAATTGTAAAAGCACTAGCCGCAGAAGGCGCAATCCCAGTGATCGTGGGCCGCAAAGCATCTGACAACCTGATATTATTGGAGGAGTTGCAAAAGGCCGGAAATAATGCCATGCAGGTGGAAGCCGAGTTGAGTGATCCTGCACAATGTGCATCGGCGGTGCAGCAGGTGCTGGCGCGATTTGAAAGAATTGATGGATTAATCAACAATGCTGGTGCAAATGACGGGGTAGGACTGGAGCATGGCAGCTACCAGGGTTTTATTGACAGTCTACACAAGAATGTGATTCACTACTATCTTATGGCCCAGGAAGCTTTACCAGCTTTAAAAGTATCAAAAGGTTCCATTGTAAACATCAGCTCAAAGGTTGCAGATACCGGTCAGGGTGGTACTTCTGCTTATGCTGCTGCAAATGGTGCCCGTAATGCACTGACCAGAGAATGGGCGGTAGAGCTGCTGCCTTATGGTATCCGTGTAAACGCCTTGATTGTGGCAGAATGTTTTACGCCGCTTTACCAGACCTGGATCAATACTTTGTCCAACCCTGAAGAAAAGCTTGCTTCCATTACCCGCATGATTCCTTTAGGAAAACGTATGACCACAGCAGAGGAGATCGCGAATACCGCAGTATTTCTGCTATCGGAGAAATCGAGCCATACCACCGGGCAATTGGTTTACGTTGATGGAGGATATGTGCACCTGGACCGGTCTATAAGCAATTCTTAGCAGGAATAAAGCCTACTCATATTTTAGAGCGTCCACTGCGTTTGCATTTGCGGCCCGGTAGGATCTGAAACTTACGATAATGATTGTTAGCAACATGGATGCGATCATGGCAATTACAAAAGGCCAGATACTCAATGGGACTCGGTATGCGAAACCTGAGAGCCATTGATTGATCAGGATAAAAGATACTGGCCAGGCGATTAGATTTGCAGTAAGAACCATTTTTAGAAAAGAGCCATTTAGCATTTTTACAAGCTCTGTAGTTGTCGCTCCAAGAACCTTTCGAATAGCCATCTCACGTGTACGCTGCGCGGCAACAAAGGAGATCAGACCAAACAGTCCAATGAAAGCAATAAACATGATCAAGATCCCGGATGTTTGCAAAAGCAATCCGGTAATCCGTTCGGATTCATAGTATCGCTCGATATCCTCTTCAATAAACTTTGCATTATAGACCTCGTTCGGAAATGCACTCGTCCAAATTGATTCAATCGCCTTCCTGGCAGAACCAATATGTTTATGATCAAGCTTTATAGCCATATTATAGAACTGTCTTTTCTCCTGATAGAATATCATGGGTGATATGCTTTCTTTTAGCGACTGATCATTAAAATCCTTCACAACACCAACAATCGGCCCTGTTCTCCCATTTTGGGAGATTACCTTTCCCAGCGCCAAATGGGGATTTGAAATCCCGATTTTTTTAATGAAGGTTTCATTAGCAATGTATGCGTTGGCTGTGTCACTTTTCGCATAGACTTTTCCGGCGAGGAACTCTAATCCAAAAAGATCGAAATAATGCTCATCGCTCATGCTTAATCTGACTTCGAAGTCCTTATTCTCACGACCATCGACATAAAAGTTTGTCGTGTTCATCAACCCTGAGAGCGGCGGCCTTGCGAAATAGCTCTGCATCTTCACGCCTTTTACATGGAGTATCTTTTCCCTTATCAGCTGCTGACGAGTAAGACTGGCACTATCTCCAGGGAAGTTAATTAACATGACATGTTCCTTCTCAAATCCAAGTGGCTTTTTTCTCATGTACTGCATTTGCTTCATTACCATTATAGTGGAAATCAGGAGAATAATGGTTGCGGTAAACTGCACAATGATTAAAATCATTCTCATACTTAGACTTCCAGATTGGATTCTTACTTTGTTTTTAATGGCAAGTGCCGGGCTAAAACCTGATAGGATCATCGCGGGATAAAGGCCCGCAAGAAAGCTCACCAAAGCAACTAAGAGCAGCAAAAAAGAAAAGATTTCTAAGTTTGAAAAGAGTGTCAGTGAAGTTTGAGCACCTAATACCGAGGATAGCAGGGGCAGGGACAACTCTGAAAGTATACAGGCAATAATTACTGAAATTACCGTGATAACGGTCGTTTCAGCGAGAAACTGAAGTATTAACTGTGTGCGTGCGGCGCCCATTACTTTTCTTACTCCTACTTCTTTGGAGCGGTTTACGGATTGGGCAGTTGCCAGATTAATGAAGTTTATACATGCAGTAGCAATGAGGAACAAGGCGATAAGTCCAAGCCCATAGACCTCTTTTTTGTTAATGGATGTATCTGCGAAATTACTGTAACGTTCACTAAAGTGAATGTCTGACAATGGTTGGGCACGATAGCGTTGTTGACCAGGAAGCTTCTTTTGCTCCAGGTATCTTTGGCTTAACCTTTCCAGAGAAGATTCTAGTGATCCTAAAGACGCTCCTTTCCGCAGAAGCATAAAACATTGATTGTAGGAGCTTACATTTTCCCAGTCTTGATTCTTACTTCCGTAAATGGTTTTGAAGCTGATCATGATTTCCATAGGGATACTGCTGCTCGCTGGTAGGTCTTCAAATACACCAACAACTCTGAGTGGTATGGAATTCCAGAATGTAAAACTCTTTCCGATAGCCAATTTTGCAGAGCCGAAGAGTAATTTTGCATTGCTTTCAGACAACACTACGGTATTAGGTTCTGAAAGTGATCGGCTCGAAGTGCCTAAGAGCCATTTTACCTGAAGAATCTCGAAAAGTTCTGGTTCGGTAAAATACACGTCCTTTGCAGCCTTAAAATCGGCCTTTCCGGCACTATTCTTAACCAACAACACTCCGCTATTTCGAGATATCCTAGCTATTTTCTCAATATCTGGCAGCTCCGCCTTAGCTACAGGACCGAAAGGCAATGGTACACCTGAGGAATAATCATCAAAATTATTATACTTCCAATCTGTAACAAACCTGTAAACCCGGTCTGCATGTTTAAAGTTAGTATCAAAACTTAGCTGAAACTTGACGAACACGAAAATTAGTATACATCCTGTCATCGCTATAGAAAGGCCAAGTATATTAATTGCGGTATATAGTTTATTCTTGAGAAGGTTTCTAAGTGCGATCTTCAAATTTAGTTTGAACATGGATATATATTTAGACCATAAAAACCATTCATTGTGCCAAGGATGGAAATCTAGCCGGAACGTACCGTAAAAGCAGGTTGTTGATATTTTAGCTTATTATATCTGTTCAGAATCGAACAAAGCTGTGCGTTTATGAACAGGTATAGGGCTAAGTTTATACCAGGCATGCGGGTCGCCGTCATATTCAAATGAATTGACGAAATCAAAGCCACTGCTTTCAAGTACGTTCCGTGAAGCTTTATGTTCCAGATCTGCAATCGCATAAATAACTGGCAACTTAAGCTTCTCAAAAGCATACTTGATGACTCCTTTGGTAGACTCCTTCGCATACCCTTTACCCCAGTAACGCTTGATAAAGCGGTAGCCTAAATCATGATAATTCTGGAAACCGTTTACATTTTCGGTAATAAATTTTAGTCCGCCCCAGCCTACAAACCCTTCTGTGACTTTCTCGATGATTGCTAATCTCGCAACGCCAAAATCTTTATACTGACGCCTGATGTTTTCAATAGCTTTAATGGATTCATCTAAAGTTTTCACCGGACTACGTCCTACAAATCTGTGTACATCCGGGTCACTGTCCATTTCAAACATTCCCTGCACATCGCCGGGTAACAGTTCTCTCAGGTATAATCTATCTGTTTCAATAATAACTTTCATCTCTATTGTTTCGAGCAAAGAAACTTCCACTTTCCGATAAGCAGTTCAGGCAGATCGAGATCATTGCCACTGATTTGTGCATTCAAACTGCTTCCAGTGATGAAGCAAAAAATGAATAATAGCAAAGTTTTCATGATTGGTCAGTTATAGATTACCCTGTAGAAAGATCGCTAACTCAGCAGGACTAATGTTTTTCTGAATGATCACACCTTGTTTGTCCAAGAGGAAGTTTGTAGGAAAAGCGTTGATGGATAGCGCCGCTGTTTGCTCGCCATTTACATCCCAAAAATGCCGCCAATTTAGACCCAGTTCCCGGATCGCCTTGGATAAATCTTCTTTATACTTTTCTGCGTCTGTTGAGATGCCGATAAGCTCAAAGCCTTTTGGCTGATGTAATTTATAGGTTTTTATAAAAGAAGGAAATTGCGCGCGGCAGGGACCACAGTTCGTGTACCAGAAATCAACCAGCGTATATTTGTTTTTTCCAAATGACATGCCTTCGGATTTATTGCCAAATTCATCAACCAAATTCATGTATGGGAATTTATTGCCGATAGCTAATCTTCTTGCCTCACTCAGCTTTGCGCTTAGAACTTCACCTGCGAAACTGAGCTGGAGTGTGTCCGTCATTTGTTGGAAAATATCATCAAGGATTTTCTCATAACCCCAACTGCTAAGCTGGATGGTACGCCAGAGCGCGAGATCGGCACCTGGGTTCTCCTTTACGAAAGAGAGAAAGGCTCGGTCACTTTCGTCATAGATGCTCTTGGTTTCTGCTTCGAGAGCGGCTTTTACATGTTCCGGCAGCCCTGCCTTGTACTGATCTTCCAGTGTAGTTCTTTTATTCATATAAAGGGAATCCTTGAAGCGGGCAGCCTTAGACGCTTCCCTGAACGTTTCGTATTCAGTTTTTGATGGCCGATCAACAAAAAGTTTTTCCTTCATAACTTCTATATTACACTGAACCCTTTGTGAAGTGGGCTTGATGATGATGATATCTGTGTAATACTTATTCTCCACCTCTATGCTGAAAGCTGTAGCCTGAAGAATCTCTCCTTTAATAAGAAATTTGCCTGCTTTGATCTTACCCTTAAGGTTTCGGGCAGATGCGTTGTAGAAAGTACTGTCTGCGATCATGCGAAGCAATACCGTTCCGGTATCAAGCGAGATAGTGCCTTCCAGTACAAAAGGTTTTAATGTTGCTTGCTGACCAAACAACCTTGAACACGTAGTGAAAGTTAGAAATAGGATTGCTAGGAACTTTTTCATCAATTAAACTTTATTAGCAATCTACTTTAAATCCCTTGTATTAACAAGGTAAGGGCAGCATCAGACTGCCTTCAACATACTACCGACTTTGCATCCTAACCCTGGTTCAGCCCTGGTTAACTCGTACTTGAGCCGTGCTTCAGTCAGCCTTGACCCGGCTATTATACGGCTAATGGGCGGGTTAAGGCCGGGTTAACCCCGGGTAGAGGCCAGGTCGATGCCGGTGCAACACCAAAGTGTCTTGTCCTAATATGGCT
>DCLG01000101.1:0-11925 GCA_002320935.1 Pedobacter sp. UBA1654
AATATAAATACACACAAATAGAAAATAACAAACATTAATCAACTTCCTTTAAGCACTGATCACAGGCCTCAACAACTCCACGTAGTCTAAAATACCATTAAGAATCTCCTGAACATAAACATACTCGTCCGCCATATGCGAGCGGGCTGAATCCCCCGGCCCAACCTTAACCGATGGAATGCTCAGCAAAGCCTGGTCTGATGTGGTTGGCGAACCATAAGTCGTTTTACCCATACGGATCCCACTTTGTACGATAGGATGATCCTTCTCTATTGAAGAGGGCTTCAGGCGCGTAGAACGAGGCTTAACATGACAATCCACATTGTTCTTGATAATCTTTAAAACCTCTTCATTGGTATAAGCATCTGTTACACGAACGTCAACGGTAAAACTGCAAAGCTCTGGCACCACATTATGCTGCGTGCCCGCATTAATCACGGTAACAGACATTTTTAAAGGTCCAAAAAGTTCAGAAACCTTCGCAAAGCGATAAGATTTAAACCATTGAATATCTTTCAAAGCCTTATAAATCGCGTTCTCTCCTTCCTCACGGGCAGCATGCCCAGCTTTACCGTGTACCTGGCAGTCCAGCACCATTAAACCTCTTTCCGCAATGGCAAGATTCATCAGGGTAGGCTCACCGACAATCGCGAACGACAAGTCGCCAAGCTCAGGCAGGATGCATTCCAGTCCATTCAGACCAGAAATCTCCTCCTCGGCTGTGGCCGCCAGACAAAGGTTGTACGTTAAATCTTCAGTATTGTAGTAGTAAAGAAAGGTTGCAATCAGGGAAACCAGGCAACCGCCTGCATCATTGCTTCCCAGGCCGTAAAGCTTACCGTCTTTAACAACTGGAGCAAAAGGATCCCTGGTATAACCTGAGTTCGGCTTTACAGTATCATGATGGGAGTTTAAAAGCAAAGTTGGCTTGCTGGCATCAAAATGAGCATTGTAAGCCCAGACATTGTTACCCTTTCGCTGGGTTTTCACATTCCGTTCTTGCAGGAACCGTTCAATTACATCAGCTGCCTGATCTTCCTCCCTGCTGAACGATGAAATCATGATCAATTCTTTCAACAATGCTACTGCATCATTTTGCAGTTTCTCCATCATAGTTTATTCTTTTTTATATAGTTCACCTGCTTTAACCGCAGATAGTTTTATGCCTTTTATCAGTGAAGAGCTAAAGCCATTATGCTCCATCTCGTTTAAACCTGCAATGGTGCAGCCCTTCGGCGAAGTAACTTTGTCTATTTCCTGCTCCGGATGAGATTCCATCTGTAAGAGCAGATCCGCAGCACCTTTTGCCGTTTGTACCGCCATCTTCAATGCATCCTCGGCATGGAAGCCGATCTCTACCCCACCCTGCGAAGCCGCTCGAATGGCACGTAAAAAAAACGCAATGCCACAGGCACAAAGTGCCGTAGCTGCTGTCATCAGATCTTCGTTAATTTTAACTACGGCACCTACCGTTTCGAACATGCGGCTTACCAGCTGCACATGCTCTTCCGAAGCACGGTCCGTAGCCACACAGGTCATGGATTGCCCAATCGCGATCGCCGTATTTGGCATGGCTCGTACAACCTCCAGTCTTCCTGAAAGCTTACCGCGAATATCAGCGCAACTTACACCAGAGGCAACCGAAATCACCAGATGCTTGCTTACATCGATCACAGCACTAATCTCTTCCAACAGCTTATTCAACTGTTGCGGCAATACACAAAGCACCACAATGTCCGCTGCTGCAACCGCAGCAGGATTATCTCCCGAAACACCAAAACCTTGTTCTGCAAAGGCACTTAAACCAGCAACACTTCTTCGGGTTAAGGTAATCTGCGAAGCAGAAGCATAGCCGGATTTTACCAATCCACGCGCCAATGATGTTCCAATATTTCCACTGCCGATGATGGCGATTTTACCTGAAAACTGCTCCATAATTATTGCGTTAAACGTGTACCTTTTGCATCACCATTCTTTAGAAGCTCATCGGCATGGCCAATTAGTACTTCCTTCACCCCACTTTTAATTGCCTCAAAAGCATTGTGCAGCTTCGGGATCATGCCCCCTGATATTACGCCCGATTCCTGCAGCGAAGTAAACTCCTCCATCCGGATTTCCCGGATTAGCGAGCTTTCATCATCCACATCACGCAGTACCCCTTTTTTCTCAAAGCAATAAATCAGCGTGGTATCATAAACCGAGGACATTGCTACTGCAATCGCAGAAGCAATCGTATCTGCATTAGTATTCAGCAGCTGCGTGTCACCATCATGCGTAAGCGCACAAAACACCGGAACGAGTTTGCCGCTTAAGAGACTGGAGATGGTTTCAACAGAAACCGAATGTTCATCAAGATCGCCCACAAAACCATAATCAATGGTCTTTACAGGTCTCTTCACTGCTTTAATGGTATTACCATCTGCGCCGGTTAAACCAATCGCGTTGCAATACCTGGCCTGCAGCTGGGCCACAATATTTTTGTTGATCAACCCGGCATAAGCCATGGTCACGATCCTTAACGTATGTATATCAGTAATCCGCCGTCCATCAACCATATTCGCTTCAATGCCCATAGACACCCCAAGCTCCGTTGCTACCTTGCCGCCCCCATGTACCAGGATCTTATCACCAGATAATGCAGAGAAGTCTTCCAGGAAGTAATGTAACTGCTCTGAATTGTCAATTACATTACCTCCGATTTTTACTATAGTTAATGGTTTTTTCATTGATGAACTGTTTAGGCAATGAAGCAATCATGATCTCGCAACTCGTTTGCAATTGAAGATCTTAAAAACTCCATCTTTAGAATTTATGAAATCCTAAGATAGGTTTTGTAACAGGTCTTTCAAAACCGCCTGTGCCGCCCAAAGACGGTTTCCTGCTTCATGGATCACCAGTGAATTAGGTCCGTCCAGAATTTCTGACGATAATTCAAGATCCCTTCTCACCGGTAAACAGTGCATTACTTTCGCGTCGTTTGTCAAAGCAAGCTTCTCGTTGTTCATCATCCAGCCTTCCGGATAAGGAAGCACCTGGCCATAAGAACTGTAGCTCGACCAGTTTTTTACGTAAACATAATCCGCATTTTGAAGTGCTTCATCGATGTTATGCACGATCTGCGCACCCGGCGTAAAGTCTTCATTCAATTCAAAACCTTCAGGCTGTGCAATGGTAAAGTCAACCATACCCAGTTCCTGCGCTTTGCACATCCACTCCGAAAAAGAATTCGGAACCGCTTGCGGAAGTGCTTTTACATGCGGTGCCCAAGCCAAAACAACTTTAGGCCTTGCTTCACCTTTCCAGGTTTCTTTGATCGTTACCAAATCCGCAAGACTCTGTAGCGGGTGCCGCGTTGCACTCTCTAAGCTCACTACCGGCACCCCGCAGTAAGAAACAAACTTGTTAAAGAAATCTTCACTGTAATCCTCTTCACGATCCTTCAGTTTAGGAAAAGAACGTAAACCAAGTATATCACAGTACTGACCCATCACCGCAGCCGCTTCACGGATATGCTCTACCGTAGTGCCATTCATCACCACGCCGTCCTGCGTTTCCAATGCCCAGCCATCTTTGTCCATGTTCATGACCATAACGCTCATGCCCAGGTTTATCGCAGCTTTCTGCGTGCTTAAACGCGTACGCAGGCTCGGATTCAAAAACACCAGACCTAAGGTTTTATTTTCACCAAGCTGCTTATCGCTGTATGGATTTAATTTTAAACTTAACGCATCTTTCACCAACTGTTCAACGTCAGCGACGTCATGTACAGATGTAAATTGTTTCATAACGGATTTCTTAATCTTTTAAAGCCAGGGAGAATTTTTCAAGGAACATGTCTGCATGCGCCTTCGTCAGGTTTAATGCCGGCAGCAAGCGAATTACATTCGGCTTTGCCTCACCAGTGAAAATATGATGTTTGAAAAGCAGGTTTTTCTTAACGCCCGAAAGTTCTGTTGGCAGATCGATACCGATCATTAAACCACGGCCACGCACCTCCTGCACTTCAGAAAACTGCTTCAGTTCTGAGATNNCCAACCTCCGCAGCATTCTTCATCAGCTGGTCCTGCTCCATAACCTCTAACACGGCCAATGCTGCCGCACAAGCCAGGTGGTTACCACCGAATGTAGTACCCAGCATCCCATGCCATGGCACAAACTTCGGTGCAATGGAGATCGCACCAATCGGGAAACCATTACCCATGCCTTTTGCCATGGTATAGATGTCGGCGCTCACACCAGCATAATCATGCGAGTAAAACAAGCCTGTACGACCGTATCCGCATTGTACGCTATCCGCGATAAACACAGCATCATACTGATCACAAAATGATCTGATGGATTTCAGAAACTCCACCGAAGCTTCTTTGATACCACCTACACCCTGAATACCCTCAATAA
Source organism: Pedobacter sp. UBA1654 (assembly GCA_002320935.1). GTDB lineage: Bacteria > Bacteroidota > Bacteroidia > Sphingobacteriales > Sphingobacteriaceae > Pedobacter. The sequence continues at coordinate 4,399 of DCLG01000101.1, forward strand.
TAACGGATGAAATCTCCTCACCATGAGTTTCAAATGCCTGAGCCAAAGCCGCGACATCATTGAATGGAAGGAAAACAACATTGTCGGTTTCATTTACCGGCGCAACAATCTTTGGATTATCCGTTGCAGAAACTGCAAGGGAGGTTCTGCCGTGAAAAGCGCCCTTGAAGGCGATTACCGTTTTTTTGTTGTTGTAAAAAGAAGCAAGCTTCAGTGCGTTTTCATTTGCTTCCGCACCAGAGTTGCAAAGAAATAACTGGTAATCTGTTTTACCAGAAACCTGACCCAATTTCTCCGCAAGCTGTACCTGCAAAGGAATTTTGATGGAGTTGGAATAGAATCCAACCTTAGACAGCTGCTCGGTTAAGCGGCCAACATAATGCGGATGGGTGTGCCCAATCGAAATTACGGCGTGACCGCCATAAAGATCAAGGTATTCCTGTCCGTTCGCATCCCATACATTGCTGCCGGATGCTTTTACAATTTCGATATCATTTAATGGATAAACGTCAAATAAGTTCATTTTAAAAAGGTTTAAAGACCAAATGGTCCGGTAAAAAATTAAGGCAAGAATTTAAAAGGCAGAAGCCTTTAACCCTAAGCCTTGCCGTTCTTCCAGCCCAAACATCAGGTTCATGTTTTGAACCGCCTGTCCGCTGGCACCTTTTAACAAGTTATCAATTATGCTGATCACATGGAGCTTACCTCCATATTTCTGCACGTATAACAAGCCCTTATTGGTATTCACCACCTGTTTTAAATCTATATTCTTTTTACTTACATGCGTAAACGCTGCATCCGCATAATAATCTTCATACAACTTTACCGCTTCCTCAGCAGAAAGGTCGCTATCCAGATAAATAGAAGCTAAAATACCCCTGGTAAAATCTCCACGTTGTGGGATGAAGGTCACCGGCGTTGAGAATTCAGGATCAAGCACCACCATGCTCTCTCCAATTTCATTCAGATGCTGGTGATCGAAAGCTTTGTATATGGAGAGGTTATTGTTGCGCCAGCTGAAGTGCGAGGTTGTAGAAAGACCTTGTCCTGCACCAGTAGAGCCAGTAGTTGCATTGATGTGGATCTCGCTTTTCAGCAAACCCTTTGCTGCCAGTGGCAACAGACCCAATTGGATCGCTGTTGCAAAACAGCCTGGATTAGCAATGTAATTTGCCGTTCTGATTCGCTCGCGATTAAATTCTGGCAAACCATAAACCCAATCAGAACCAGCCGCAGCCTTTAACCTGAAATCCTGGCTCAGATCAATGATCTTTACACCTTTATCAATCGGATTGGCATCCAGGAATTTCTTTGCGTCACCATGACCAACACATAAAAACAGTACATCAATATCCTGCTTTAAAGTACCTGAAAAACGAAGATCCGTATCTCCGTATAGATCGGTATGTACGTCAGAGACCAGATTACCTTCATTGCTGCTGCTCAGCACGAAGTCGATCTCCACGCCAGGGTGATTCAGCAACAGGCGAAGCATTTCTCCACCTGTATAGCCAGCACCGCCAACTATTCCTGCTTTAATCTTCATGGCCGTTCACTTTGTGCCAGATCATTACCTGGTTACCAAAAATCTTTGAAAAGCCTTTCACATCTTCGCCAGACCAGGTATTGTTCATCTCGCCATAGCTACCAAATTTGTTGCTCATCAAGTCGTGTGCAGACTTGATACCAATGATCTGGAAACGGTAAGGCATCAGTTCAACGAAAACCTTTCCGCTCACTGCCTTCTGCGTATCTGCAAGGAAAGCTTCAATGTTGCGCATAATTGGATCGTGGAACTGACCTTCATGCAACCAGTTGCCATAGAAAGAAGCAAGTTGCTCTTTCCAGCTCAGCTGCCATTTGGTAAGCGTATGTTTCTCTAAAGTATGGTGTGCTTTGATGATCAGGATCGGTGCAGCAGCTTCGAAACCTACACGGCCTTTGATCCCGATGATGGTATCTCCAACGTGCACATCACGACCAATGCCGTAAGGCTGTGCAATGGCCTGCAGTTTCTGGATTGCCGCAACTGGTGCCATAGTTTCGCCGTCAATACCGGTCAGTTCACCTTTTTCAAAAGTAAGTTCAATTCTGCGGTTGCCAGTTTCGGTAACCTGGGTTGGCCATGCCTCTTCCGGCAGCATCTCATGAGAAGTTAAAGTCTCCTGACCGCCCACTGAAGTTCCCCAAAGTCCTTTATTGATCGAATATCTCGCTTTCGCTGCGCTATATTCGACACCATGCTCTTCAAGGTATTTGATTTCCGCCTCGCGGGATAATTTTAGATCACGGATCGGCGTGATGATCTCTACTTCAGGAATAATGATGTTGAAGATCATATCGAAACGTACCTGATCATTACCAGCACCGGTACTACCGTGTGCAACATAATCAGCGCCGATCTTTTTAACGTAGTTCGCAATTGCTGTTGCCTGACTTACACGTTCTGCACTAACAGAGAGCGGGTAAGTAGCATTTTTTAGTACATTACCAAACACAAGGTATTTGATACAACCGTCGTAGTAGTTGGTGGTCTCATCAACCACGGCATGAGAAGCTACACCAAGTGCATATGCCCGTCTCTCAATTTCCTGTAACTCTTCTTCCGAAAAACCACCGGTGTTTACAATGACAGAGTGTACCTCTAAATCACGATCCTGAGACAGGTAAACACAACAAAACGAGGTGTCTAACCCTCCGCTAAAAGCTAAAACGACTTTCTTTTTCATCTATTTTATATTTGTGTTGGTGATGAAACCATCATCACGATGATTTCAAAATTGTATTTGCTATTTAAACAGCGATAAAAATAATAATGGGTTCTTTTTGATGATCATCTTCTGCTTCATCAGCATAAAACGCTCGTAGAGCTTAGGCTTGCGTTGTAATTCTTCAGCAAACTTCTTTGCCACGTCATGCTTTTGTGTAGCCGGATCATAAAGCATTGCCGTACACATACAGTTCTTGCGATCCTTGCTTTTCAGGATCTCAAAGTTGACACAGCTTTGGCAGCCCTTCCAGAAATCTTCATCCTGAGTAAGTTCAGAGTAAGTTACCGGTTCATAACCCAGATCAGAATTGATCTTCATTACAGCAAGTCCGGTGGTTAAACCGAATATCTTTGCTTTAGGATATTTTGAACGGGAGAGTTCGAAAATTCTTTCTTTGATGGCATGCGCCAGTCCGGCCTTTCTGTAGTTTGGGCTAACGATCAAACCAGAATTGGCCACAAACTGCCCATGGCTCCAGGTTTCGATGTAACAAAACCCTGCCCAGCTGCCATCTTTATGAAAAGCGATCACCGCTTTGCCATCCGCCATTTTGCCAGCAACGTACTCAGGAGAACGTTTGGCAATCCCTGTACCGCGGGCCTTAGCAGATTCGGCCATTTCATCACAGATTTCCTCTGCAAAAACACGATGTTCAGGTAGTGCAACCTGCACTATAAAATCGTTTATATTCATTATTTATATAACGAAAAAATAAAATAACTGTTTAACTGTTTGGAACGAATATGTTCCGGAGGCGATGAGTAGTAATTACTCAAAGACGTGGCGTGTAGGCATGCCGGTTGGACGGCGCAAAAAATATGGGTCGTAAACGTTCGATAAACAAACTATTAGAAGCGAGCACTTTTGCCGCTATAATGGAAAGTTTATGTGTGTTTTGTTTACTCATTTTCTGTTTTAAATCCCGCTTTAAATTAATTGAAGCGCAAAGGTTTAAATAAATATCCAGTTGTGCAAAACGTTTTTACTTTTTTTACATTTCCCTTAAAGTGTCAAGATTCTTAATTGATCAACATAAACCCCTTGTAGATCAACAAATTACAAAGGTACCCAAACTTCTGAATTCTAGATTTAATCACTAAAAAACCTTAACTTAATATAGAAATAGGACCATACCTTTTTCGATCACAAAAAACCGCCCCAGAAAAGTGATTAATCAAAGAATTCGTCATGAGAAAAATCATCACANNCGCATGTCTTAGCTTTAGTTTTTCGATGCAGGCGCAAGACAAAAAAACAGATAGCATCAGCATCATTAAGCAGCTGGATGCCATGGTTGCAAGTTGAAAAGTAATTAAATTTCTACATTGCTTGCCATTGTAAATTCATTAAATTGCTTGCAAAGCTGCTGACATGAAACAATTTACATTTGAGCCGCCTGTATTACCGCTACGCCTTTATTCTATCCGATCCTTTAGGTTCTTTAAACCTGTTTTATGGCCGATTCTTCCTTGTATAAAAAAATCGTAATAAAAGTAGGCTCCAATGTGCTTACCAAAGATGATGGCTTGCCTAATCTGGAGCGCATCAGCCACCTTGTGGATCAGCTGGCACAGCTGAAGAAAGATGGAAAAGAGGTTGTACTGGTATCATCTGGTGCGGTTGCCTCTGGCAGAAGCCTGATCAAGATTTCGGAAAAGCAAAATACCGTTGCTGCACGTCAGTTACTTGCCTCCATTGGCCAAATTAAACTGATCAACCTCTACATGCAGCTGTTTGAGCAGCATAAGATGCTTTGCTCACAGGTGCTGGTCACCAAGGAAGACTTCCGCGACCGCATGCATTACCTCAACATCAAGAATTGCCTGGAGATCCTGTTGCAACATCAGGTGATCCCCGTGATCAACGAAAATGATGTGGTATCTGTTACCGAACTCATGTTTACCGATAATGATGAGCTGGCGGGCCTAATTGCTTCAATGCTCAATGCAGATGCTTTGATCATCCTTTCAAATGTTGATGGCATTTACAACGGCGATCCGAAATTACACTCATCCACAGTCATCACTGAAATTAGTAGCACATCAACCGGCATTGGCTCTTTTATCACAACGAACAAATCAGGACTAGGCCGTGGTGGCATGGTCACCAAGTTGAGCATGGCGCAAAAAGTTGCCAAACTTGGTATTCCGGTCATGATTGCCAATGGCAACCGCGAGCACATTATTACAGACCTGCTGTACCGAACGGTGGTCCACACCCGTTTTACGCCCGAGAAGATCAAGTCGGGTAAGAAAAAATGGATCGCACATTCAGAAGGCGCAGCAACCGGCACAGTTCAGCTCAATGCCGGCGCTAAAGAAGCATTGCTCTCCGGCAAAGCAAGCAGCTTGTTACCCGTTGGCATTACCGCTATTGACGGAGATTTTAAGAAAGGTGATATCATCAGACTGGTGGATGTGCATGAGCAGCTTATCGGACTGGGTGTGGCGGAATATGGTGTAGATAAAGCACGCGCCTGCATTGGTGAAAAAAAGCAACGGCCACTTGTACACTACAACTACTTTCATCCCCTGATTTAATATGAAATACAGACCATTTTTCGAAAAAGCAGTCGTTGCCAGCCGGGAGCTGAACATCCTTAAAAAAGAAACCATTACTCATGCCTTACTCGAAGTTGCAGATGCACTGGTTGGCAATACAGACCTCATTCTTGAAGCCAACAAGAAGGACCTTGATCTGATGAATCCGGAAGACCCAAAATATGACCGGTTAAAACTTACACAGGAAAGAATTCGCGGGATTGCCGCAGATATGGTCAAAGTAGCAAACCTGGACAGTCCAACCGGACAGATTATAGACGCTCACATCGCAGAAAACGGCTTACAGATCTCCAGAATACGTGTTCCATTGGGCGTAGTTGGTGTGATCTACGAATCAAGGCCAAATGTAACGGCAGATGTATTCGCGCTGTGCTTTAAGACAGGAAATGTAGCCATACTTAAAGGCGGAAGTGATGCCGCTCAATCCAATGCAGCGCTTACAGAGGTGATTCAGAAAGTATTGATACAATACGGCATAAATAAAGACGTCATTACGCTGCTTCCACCGGAACGGGCAGCAACGGAGAGCCTGCTGAATGCCCGTGGTTTGGTTGACGTACTGATTCCAAGAGGTAGCCAGGCATTAATCGAGTATGTTCGTCTAAACAGCAAAATTCCAGTTATTGAAACAGGCGCGGGTATCGTACATACTTACTTCGATATTTATGGGGACCTGGAAAAAGGTAAAAACATTGTGCTGAATGCCAAAACACGAAGAGTTAGTGTTTGTAATGCGCTGGATTGCCTGCTGATCCATAAAGATCGCCTTGCAGACCTGCCCTCCCTGGTAATCCCACTTAGTGGATCTAAGGTCCTGATTTATGCAGATCAACCCGCATACGAGGTATTGAAAGACAACTATCCTAAAGAACTACTTAAACCTGCTGGACCCGAAAGTTTTGGCACGGAGTTCCTCTCTTACCACATGTCGGTAAAAAGCGTCTCCAATCTGGAAGAAGCCTTAGAACACATATCCCGCTATAGTTCCAAGCATAGCGAGGCCATCATTTCTGAAAATGCTGCAAATCTGGAAATCTTCCTCAATCAGGTTGACGCCGCAGCAGTATACGCAAATGCCGCAACATCCTTTACGGATGGAGCACAATTCGGACTTGGCGCTGAGATCGGCATCAGCACTCAAAAGCTTCATGCAAGGGGACCTATGGGGCTTACTGAACTCACCAGCTATAAGTGGGTAATCCGTGGAAATGGGCAAACGAGATCTTTGTAGGATAGAAGCCTATTATTTCTATCTTCAGCAAAAAAATATAATATGAAAAAATTAACGTTTCTCTTACTAGCCGCACTAAGTGGCTTAACTGCAAGCGCACAAACAGAAAAAGGTAAGCATTGGATTGGGGGCAGTTTTTCCATCGAGCATAGCAAAACTGACTATACTGCAAGTCCTGACCATCTAAACATCGGGAATAATCATAAACAGAATTCATTTCACATCGGCCCCTCGTACAGCTACTTTGTTGCAGATAAACTAAGCCTGAATGCCACGGCAGGTTATTCACATAGTCACCGCGATCAATCCAGCATTAACAATCCAATTCTGCAACCTTTAAACCATCACACTGAAACCATAACTAACGGCTATTTCGCCTCAGTTGGTTTCGATAAATTCTTTTTATATGAAAATAAAGTAGGTATAAAAACAGGGCCTTCAGTCTATTATTACAGTTCAAAATCAAAGACCAGCAGTAGCGACGATAATGCTGGTAATTTCTCGAATGACAAGACTCTTTTGGCCGGAATTTCATTAGACTTCGTCTATTTTCCGGTGAGGAAGCTAGGTCTTATTGCCTCATTGGGTCGCCTAGATTATATGCAACACAAATCGAAAAGTCTTTATAACACGACCAAAACTAGCAACGTAGGACTAAGCTTTCTGGACAATAATCAAAGGTTCTCATTCGTATACGTTCTGGGAAAATAACAGGTTTCTTAAAGTATTGTGAAAAGCACTTCCTTGGGAGCGCTTTTTTTATGCACTCCGTTTTAGGCTCATGCACGACGATTCGGGACGCTACAAATTCTGGCATAAAATGAACTTTGCCTTACATTCTATCTTGAACAATTCAAAACCAGGCTTGTTATAAATCAAATTTGTATTTCACAAGGATACTAACCGCCTTTCGTTTGCCTTTCCTTCGTTCCGAAACGAACAAGAGGCGAAGGAAAGGCGAACG
>DCLG01000101.1:11933-14860 GCA_002320935.1 Pedobacter sp. UBA1654
CGAACGAAAGGCGAACAAAAGCCGTACAAGATGTGAGCCTGAGCGGAACAAAATCCATAACAATTAAAAACATATGTCCAATCTATTCTCCCCAATTACCATAAAGAACCTAAGCTTAAAAAACAGAATTGTTGTTTCTCCAATGTGCCAGTATTCGGCAGAAGATGGCTTTACATCCGACTACCACCTGGTGCATCTTGGCAGTCGNNGATATCGGTATCTGGAAGGACGAACATATTGCCGGCTTAAAGCGCATTACCGACTTCATCCACCAGTATGGGTCTGTTGCAGGCATCCAATTGGCACATGCAGGTCGTAAAGCCAGCTTCAAAGCGCCCTGGTTAGATCCCAAACAGATCAGCATTGCTGAAGGCGGCTGGCAAACGGTAGCACCAAGTGCCATTCCTTTCAATGAAGAAGATACCGTCCCCGAAGCACTAAGCCTTGAAGGGATTCAAAAAGTGAAGGACGACTTCAAAGCGGCTACGCAGCGCGCTATAGCTGCCGGCTTTAAAGTTATTGAGATCCATGCAGCGCACGGTTACCTGATCCACCAGTTCCTATCCCCTTTAAGCAATGAGCGGACAGATCAATATGGAGGAAGCTTTGAAAACCGCATCCGACTGCTATTAGAGCTCGTAGAAACTGTACAGGAAGCCTGGCCAGCTGAAAATNNTCCGTTGTTCGTACGTATATCCGCAACTGACTGGGCAGAAGGCGGCTGGAACGGAGATGAATCTGTTCAACTTGCGGGCCTGCTGAAAGAGAAAGGCATTGACCTTATTGATGCCTCTTCAGGTGGATTGACCAAAAAACAACAAATCCCGGTTTTCCCGGGCTATCAGGTGCAATTTGCTGAACAGATCAAAAAAGAAACCGGCATCCGCTCTGCTGCAGTAGGATTGATCACCGCTGCAAAACAGGCGGAAGAAATCCTGAAGGAAGAAAAAGCAGACCTGATCTTCCTGGGCCGTGAGTTTTTACGTGATCCATACTTCCCGCTCCATGCCGCAGAAATGCTTGATGTAGAGCTGAAATGGCCGGTACAATATGAAAGAGCTAAACCCCGCAAGCACCATTAACCGGAGGGTTATCCGACAATCGTACACAAACCTTGATTTAGAAGAAAGGCACAAATCATCAAGATGTAGGAGCGTTTAAAAACAAAATCAATAATTTAGGGTCTTAATATAAAAAGAAGATTATGTTCGATAAAATCATGGCCGCACAACAAAAGGCCGAGGAAATAAAAAAACGTCTAGATCACGTTTCTGTTTATGGTGAGGTTGAAGGTGGTGCGATAAAGGTTACAGCTACCGCAAATAAAACCATTACTGCCATTGAAATCCAGGAAGAATTTTTCAAAGGCGCCGATCGGGAAGAAATTGAAGAGCTGTTGTTAACAGCCGTGAACAAAGCTTTAACGCAGGCAGATCAGGTAAGCGCAGTAGAAATGCAGGCTGCAACAAAAGATATGCTTGGCGGCTTAGGCGGCATGTTCGGCGGTTAATATTTGATCATCCATAAATCTAAAAACATGAAATTCAGCTATTACGGACAATCCTGCTTTTTGCTGGAACTTGGTGGTAAAAAGTTTCTTTTTGATCCTTTTATTACCCCAAATCCGCTGGCAGCATCCATTGATGTAAAATCCATCACTGCAGATTATATCCTGGTAAGTCACGGACATGGCGACCATGTGGCCGACCTGGTCGAGCTCGCCAAACAAACCGGCGCAGTGGTTATTGCTATGGCAGAAATTGCAGACTGGCTACAGGCGCAGGGTATTAGCAACGTACATCCAATGAACTACGGTAAAGCAAAGTTCGAGTTTGGTAACCTGCGTATGGTCTGGGCTACGCACTCCAGTGGTTTGCCTGATGGCAGCTACGGTGGTAATCCTGCAGGCTTTGTATTGGAAAGTACGGGCAAATGCATCTATTTTGCCGGTGATACGGCATTGAACATGGACATGAAACTGCTGGCAGATCTGTATAACCTGGATTATGCCATTTTGCCTATTGGCGGCAATTTTACCATGGACGTGGATGATGCACTTATTGCAACCAAATACATCGAATGCGATAAGGTGATCGGTGTACACTACGATACTTTTGATCTGATTAAGATCGATAAAGAAGATGCCTTAGCGAAGTTTAAGCGGGAAGGTAAAGTCTTATTACTCCCGGCAGTTGGAGAAACCATCGACTTGATATAAAAAAGGGCTGGATCAATGATCCGGCCCTTTTCTCTTTATAATTTCTGCTTCCTAAGCTTGCTTAATGCGCTGCTAACCAGTTTTCACCCATGCCAATCTCTACTTCAATTGGCACATTGGTTTTAATGGCCGTTTGCATGCGGTGTTTGATGATTTCTTTCATGACTTCGACCTCCGGTTTCGGTACGTCGAACACAAGCTCATCATGCACCTGCATGGTCATTTTAGCTTGTAATCCACGCTCCTGAATGTCTTTATGGATGTTGATCATGGCAATCTTGATCATATCCGCAGCGGAGCCTTGTATTGGCGCATTGATGGCATTTCGTTCCGCAAAGCCACGCACGGTCTGATTGGCAGAATTGATGTCCCTCAGGTATCTTCTCCTCCCCATAATGGTTTCTACGAAACCATTCTCCCGAGCGAAGGTCATCGTGTCGCTCATGTAGCGCTTAATGCCAGGATACTGGGTAAAGTACTGTTCAATGATGTCTGCCGCTTCTTTTCTTGGTATATCCAGGTTCTGTGAAAGTCCGAATGCCGACTGTCCGTAGATAATCCCAAAGTTTACCGCTTTTGCATTTCTTCTTTGGGTAGGCGTAACCTCCTCGATGGTGGTTCCGTAAACTTTTGCCGCCGTGGCCGTATGGATATCAATGCCTTTGCTGAAAGCGTCGAGCATATTTTCTTCTTTGCTGATCTCCGCAAT
>DCLG01000069.1:0-223 GCA_002320935.1 Pedobacter sp. UBA1654
CTCTTCTCTGGTGTTTGCGCCAAACTTGAATAATTGGACAGCCTTATCATGGCTTTTGATCATCATGTCTTTATAGTGCTTATCAAATTGCGCACCCTTCATACCTTTCATCATATCTAACTCCTCACGTTGTTCTTTGCTAAAATCCCCCCGCAAAACAATTTGACTTTCTGTTGCAAGCGCTTCTGCTTCCTTATCCATCTGTGTGTGGTCCTTGATCATC
>DCLG01000069.1:341-11978 GCA_002320935.1 Pedobacter sp. UBA1654
TCATCATCAGACACTTTGGTGTGCTGGGATATATTGTTATCCACCGGGCGGTTACCTCCTGGTTCAACAGAGTTGTTAAGTTCCTTTGATCCGGAACCAGCAGCATCACTCTGGAATGTCGAATCTTCAGTAGCATTCTGGTTAACGGCACGTGTCTCCGGACTTTGGCATGCCGGCAGAACAAAAATCAAGCTTGTTATAAAGCAATAGGCGATATTCTTTTTCATAGTTGTCATTTTTGTATAATAAACATTGCAACGCCGAATAAAGTTTGTGTTTTTTGAAGGCACCCGCCGCTTGTCAATAGGGCTGAATCAAATTATGCCGTAACTTAGAGTTGCAATTTATGAAGATACTACATACAGCCGACTGGCACTTAGGTAAAAAACTGGAGCAGTGTGAACGGACCGACGAACATCAGGATTTTTTAGATTGGTTAATCGAAAAACTTCGACAAGAATGCATTGATGTATTGATCATCGCGGGTGATGTTTTTGATACCGGCTCACCCTCTAACACGGCACTCGAGCAGTATTACCGCTTTTTGAGAAAAGTTAAAGATACCTGTTGCAGAGAAGTGGTTGTTATTGGCGGTNNACTTAATGCACCAAAATCCCTACTTAAATACTTCAATGTACATATCGTGGGTGGCGTTCCCGATGTTTTTACAGAACAAATTATTCCCATACGTGATGCAGAGGGGCAACTGGAGCTCGTAGTTTGCGCGGTGCCTTTTCTGCGCGACCGGGATATTCGGCTTTCCATATCAGGAGAAAGCAATGAAGAGCGTGAGCAGCGCATCAAACAAGGTATCAGTGACCACTATCATCGTTTTATAGAACACATCACGGCTTACAAAGAAGCAAACGTTCCTGTTATTGCAACCGGACACTTGTTCGCGGCAGGTTCAACAACATCTGAAAGCGAAAAGGAAATCCACGTGGGTAACCTGGGTCAGGTACATGGAGATCAATTTCCGGCGGAATTCAACTATATCGCACTCGGCCATATCCACAGACCCCAACTGGTAAATCGCATGGAGCATATTCGCTATTCAGGCTCACCAATTCCGTTGAGCTTTTCCGAGAACGAAGACAAGAAGCAGGTGTTAATTCTGGAATTTAAAGCTGGCTCGCTGGCAAGCTTGGTGCCACACGAAGTACCATGCGGCCGTAAACTCATCCGCATTAAAGGTGATTTGGAAAGCGTTAAGAGAAAGTTGCTCGCGCTGGAAGACCCTGGATTGAAATACAAGCCTTGGGTAGAGGTACAGGTAGAAACAGCAACAGCAATCCTGGATCTGGATCAGCAGCTTTCTCAAATACAAGCTGCGAAACCCTTTATTGAACGCTTTTTTCCGCGCCAGAACAGAACGCGGCTTAATAAAACACTTGACTCAATTGAGGAAGAACTCGCTTTGAAAGATCTGACACCTAAGGCAGTCTTCGTGAAACGTTGTGAATCAAAAATAGCTGAAGAAGAATTCCCTGAATTGATAAAAACATTTGAGGAAGCATTGGAACTAATGGGGCAGAAGGCAGAATGAAGATATTAAGCATAAAATTTAAAAACCTAAATTCTCTGCGGGGCGAGCACAAAATTGATTTTAGCCAGGCACCATTTTCAGAAACCGGGCTCTTCGCAATCACCGGGCCGACTGGTGCGGGTAAAACGACAATTCTCGACGCCATAACGGTGGCCTTGTACGGCAAGGTACATAGGCATAATAGAGATGTCGATGAAATCATGTCCCGTCACACCGGAGACTGTTATTCTGAACTGGAGTTTGAAGCCAGGGGCAAGGTTTATCGTGCAAAATGGTCTTTGCACCGGGCGGGCGGCAAAGCCGATGGGAAGCTGCAGGCCGAAAAAATGGAACTTTCCGAATTTCGGGAAGGCGAATACGTCATGATCGGTGAGCATCGTGTGACCCAGATTCGACAGCAGATTGAAAGCATTTGCGGACTTGACTATCCGCAGTTCCTGCGTTCCGTGATTTTGTGTCAGGGTGATTTCACACAGTTTTTGAAGTCCAGCGACAGAGACCGTAGCTTCCTATTGGAGAACATCACCGGAACGGAGATTTACTCTCAGATCTCTGTGTTTGTATATGACAAACTGAAGGAGGAAAGGGAGAAATTGACTGCTCTGGAAGGACAGCTTGGAAACGTGAAAGTGCTTAGTGCAAGTGAAAAGTTAGCTTACGAACAACAATATACAGAGCTTGTTACGGAGGAAACTAAATTGAGGGTAGAACAAAAAGCTACCTCAGAAAGTATCACCTGGCTTGAAAATATCCAAAAGCTAGAGCGCAGAAAGATTAGTTTGCAAGAAGAGCTACAACTGGTGCGTGAGAAACTCGCAGCACAGCAGGAGGATTTTGAACGATTGAAGTGGCACGATGCGGCTTGTCGCTTCAAGCCTCCGTATGACAACATCAATGAGCTTAGGGCAGAGGAGTACAAGACTTCAATGAACCTTCGAGACATGGAAAGGCTACTACCAGCACTTGAAGAAAAACTTGCAACTGCAGTAGCGACCCTTAAGTTTGCTGTTGAGCAGCATACTGCAGCTGAACGGGCCATGGAACTACAAAGCCCCATTATTGATGAAGCGTTGATAAAAGATGAAGGCATCAAAGGCGTAGCGGCTTCGTTGGTTAGTGCTGAAATAGAGTTTGATACCGTACGACCAGAAATAGCTGCCATACAAACAAAAAAAGCAGAATACGAGTCCAGGAAAGACCGTCATGTGCTGGAGCTAAAGCATTTTCAGGACTACTTACAGGCAAACACTATAGATGCAACCCTGGAAAAGCAACTGCTGATATTCGAACAGCAGCTGCAGCGCTTGAATGAAGTCCGGGCCGCCTTATCCGTAGCAGAATGCGACCGATCAAAGACATTGAATCTGATTAAAGAAGGTCAACTGACCCTTGAAAGGCAGGCTGCGTTGGGAAATTCTGGGGCAAGCCGATACGCAGAACTGGCTCGCGAGATTGCTGCCGTAGAAGAACAGTTGAAGCTGGGACTAAATGGACGACAGATCGAGATGCTGGAATCTGAGGTCGAAGTGTTACCAGTGTTAATCAATAACTATCAACAGCAGGTTGAAACAGTTACGGCCCTGGTAAGCTTCCGCAAAGAGTATGCTGCAATACAAGCCGACCTAAGAGCAGCGGCATTACAGCAGCGCCTGGAGGAAGAAAAGTTCGCTAAGCTCGAGGTTGACTATGAGACTGCGAAGAAGTTACTGGACGTGCATGAAAAGCTGGTGGATGCCGAAGTTCGCTTTCAGAAATATGAAGCAGACCGGATAAATTTAAAAGAAGGTGAACCATGCGCACTTTGCGGCGCCTTGCATCATCCTTTTGCCTCAGGTAAACACGACGCGCAGTTGTCTGAAGCCCGGCAGCAACTCGACCAACAGCGGAAAGTTGTGGAAGAACTTGACAAGTTGGTACTGGCCTCCAGAATGGACATCCAAAAGCTTAAACTTACCCTTGAGAGTGCCGAAAAGGCACTGCAGGAAAAACTGATTGCGGGCACGTCGTTGAAAACAAAATTTGAAGCGATAAACAAAGAACTACCCGAAGCTGTGGGGGATAGAAACCCGGAAGTGATTCAGCAGCTTGTTAGTGGCACAAGAACAAAGTTTGAAACACTCAAGAATGGTCTTCAGCAGGCTAAGCAGCGAAAAGATGTGTTGAGCAGACTTCAGAAGCAACTGGATGAAGTTAATATAACATCCCTCAATCTGGAAAGTGAATCGGCCTTGATTCGGGAAAACATCAGGAATAATGAGGAACAATTGGCACGTAATCAAATTGTCATGCAACAGCTGCAGACCAGTCTGCAAGAAGCAACATCTAAGATCAAGGTCATCCTTGAACCATTGCAGATCCCGTTTAATCAAGAAAGGTTAGAGGAGATTCATAGCACATTAAAACTGCGCCAGGCTCGCTACGAAGAATCTGAAAAAAAATTAAAAGCCATTTCTGAATCAGCTGACCTGGTTTCGAAAGCGCTTGAACAGCTGGCATTTAATCTGGAGGAGAAGCTTAAAACCTCCGAACGAATACAGATCCAGGTTGCCAAAATTTCGACACAGTTGTCCAGCTTAAAGGCTGAGCGCTCAGCTTTATTTGGCGATCGGGATCCTGTTACGGAAAGAAATCGTCTGAACCTGGAAATTAAGGATCTGAGCCTTGCCAGGGAAAATGCATTGAATTTACAGCAAGAAGTACAAAAGAGACATGCTGAAGCAGGACTGGCTATCCGGCAACTTCAGGATAATCGAGGCAATCTAAATTCCAGGCTAGAAAAGTTAACGCAGGAACTGTCGAATCAGCTTGATAAAGAAGGAATCAGCGGTATTGAGGCTCTTGCAGTACTGCTGCTGCCAGATGAGCTTGCCAAAATGCTGACCGAGAAAAAACGTCAGTTAGAGGAGGCCATAAGCACAAATCAGGAACTGATAAAACATAATGAACTCGAGCTGGATGTCGAGGTAAGCAAATCGGTGACTACAAGCAATTTGGACATTTTACAAGCCAAAGTGAACTCCCTAGCTGAGTCATTATCAACATTAAATCAGGAGATTGGGCGTATAAAAGGTATTTTTGCTGCTGACGAGGCAACTATTCGGCAGCATCAGGTGATCACCAGTCAGATTCACCTGCAGCAACAGGAGTTTAGCCGGTGGAACAAACTTTGCAACTTGATCGGTTCTGCCGATGGAAATAGTTTTAGGATGTTTGCACAGGGATTGACGCTGGCGAGACTTACCGAATTGGCAAATAAACATCTTGCGCAGCTTACCGATCGGTATAGCATTTTGAAAAGCAAGGATAAAGACCTGGGACTGGAGATCGAAGATCATTATCAGGCAGATGCTTCCAGACCCATGGCGACACTCTCTGGTGGAGAAAGTTTCCTGGTGAGTCTGGCACTTGCGCTTGGGCTGTCTGATCTGGCAAGTCACAAGGTTCAGATAAACACCTTATTTATCGATGAGGGTTTTGGGACCTTAGATGCGGATACGCTTGATATCGCCATTTCTGCATTGGAGAATCTGCAGGCTAAAGGGAAAACGGTAGGTATTATATCACACGTGGAAGCCTTAAAAGAACGCATTGGTACACAAGTTCAGGTTGAGAAGCAGCCTGGAGGCTCAAGTAAAATCAGGATTCAACATTATGGTACAGTTATGATTTAACCTCACACTTTGCTAAACATTTGAAAGAATACATGAAGATAAAGAAAGCTATATTGGCTTTGCTGTTTGTTCCTTTGCTAACCACCGCTCAACAAACAACTGACACCAAGAATGAAATCTACATAGATAAAAAAGGAATATTACGCCTGCGCGCCGATAATAATGAGGCCAGCTACTTTGGCGTGAATTATACTTTACCATTTGCTTACGGATACCGGTCGCATAAGAAACTCAACATTGACCTTGAAGGCGCAATTGACAATGATGTATATCATCTGGCGCGCCTGGGCATTAATGCTTTTCGTGTTCACGTCTGGGATACGGAAATTAGTGACTCACTTGGCAATCTAAAGGATAACGAACACCTGAGGTTATTTGATTACCTGATTGCCAAACTCGAAGAACGCAACATCAGAGTTCTGATTACGCCAATCGCATTTTGGGGAAATGGCTATCCAGATCAGGATGAGAAAACCGGGAGTTTTGTGGATGTATACGGCAAGGCTGGCTCGGTTGTGAATGAGCAGGCATTCGTAGCGCAAGAACGATATCTGGATCAATTCTTCAGGCATGTAAATCCATATACAAAAAAGTCATATGGGGAAGATCCCTTTGTTATTGCTGCCGAGATCAATAATGAGCCTAAACATAGCGGTCCAAAATCCCGGACTACGGAGTATGTGAACAGGATGGTGAAGGCGGTACGGAAAACCGGGTGGAGCAAGCCCATCTTCTACAACATCAGTGAGTCTCCTACTTATGCAGATGCTGTTGCAACGTCTGATGCTGATGGATTTAGCTTTCAATGGTATCCAACCGGACTTGTAGCCGGACATGAGCAACAAGGTAATCTATTGCCACATGTAGATCGCTACCATATACCTTTTGACACCATTCCTGCATTTAAGAACAAACCCAGAATGATCTATGAGTTCGAATCTGCGGATGTTTTAAAACCGTACATGTATCCTGCAATGGCCAGAAGCTTCAAAACAGCAGGCATGCAGTGGGCTACACAGTTTGCTTACGATCCGATGGGCACAGCTTACGCGAATACCGAGTATCAAACGCATTATTTAAACATTGCTTATACACCTTCAAAAGCCATCAGTTTGTTGATTGCGTCAAGAATTTTCCACCATATGCGAGCCTACCAGGATTATGGTAGCTATCCGGGAAATAGCAGCTTTTCGGGTGTCAAATTAACTCCCGCAGCAGGGGCGGCAGAGATGAATACGGAAAAGGAATATTATTATACTAACGGTAGTACCGCTAAGCCATTGAATGTCAAAGCGCTACAGCATATCGCCGGGGTAGGGTCTTCCGCAGTGCTGAAGTATGTGGGTAACGGTGCTTACTTTTTGGATAAAATAAAAGAAGGCGTTTGGCGCCTCGAGGTTATGCCGGATGTGAAGATCCTGGCGGATCCTTTCGGTAAAAACGAGCTGAGTAAGCCGGTGACTACAACAGTATGGAACCATCAGGAAATGCAAGTTGCGTTGCCTGACCTTGGCGATTTCTTTACGGTTAATGCCTTGAATAAGGGCAACAAGCACGAGGTTAAAGTGAATCGCAATAAGTTTACGATAGCGCCAGGAACGTACTTGTTACAAAGAAAAGGACTAATGTTTAAAGCTGAAGCTTCGATGAAAGTTGGCGTTTTGGGCCTGGAGGAGTTTGTTGCACCAGAGCAGGAATACAATTTGAATAAAGTGGCTGCTGGCGAGATACCTCGGGTAAGTAAAGCAGCTAACGCTGAATTGTTACTTTTCAGCGGAACTGATAAAGACGGGAATGTAGTTGTGTACTCACCAAATTGGGACACTGATCCTTATGCATTTGGTGAAACAGCGCAAGAGGAAGCGTCGCTGAACCTGAAACATAAACCTTCCGGGAAGGGCCAAACTGGCGGCCTGCAGGTCTTCGTTAAAGCGCTTTTGCGAGATACCGCTTCAAACCTTCAGGAATATAAAACACTTACGTTGCAAATAGAAGGTCAGAAGCAAACATCTGCCAAGGTAATTTTGGTTGATCAGCATGCTAGTGCCGTTTCAGCTACTTTCAAGGTTGAAGCAGACGGAAGCTCAATTGATGTTCCAATAAACAGCTTGAAGCCAGATGCATTCATGCTGCTTCCGCGTCCTTATCCGGGCTTTCAGGAATTGTATTTCAGTCGGCCAGATAAAGGAAAGTTCAACATGCAAAATCTTGAGAAAATCCAAGTGCTCCTTCAGGGAGATGATCAGGAGAATGAAGTTCGAATTATGAACATAAAACTCGTTAGATAGATTCTTTAAGACTCCATAAAAAGCCACTTTTCGATTTGTACCGATTAAGCCGGTTCAATTCGAAGAGTTGGTTCAGGAAAGTTTCTGCTTCAGCCTTATTCTTATGGGTAAGTACTGCATATTCTTTGGTTGTCATGGTAGGGAAGCAACTAAAAAGATTAAGGTAATTCGTATTAATGGTACTTCTTACTGCCTCAGGATTCCATCTTTGTATTGCTTGCTCAAACTCTTCATAAGGTTTGAATCCGTACACCAGATATGACTGTTGATCGGTATTAGTGAACAGGATCGAGGGGAAACCTTTGATGCCAAAGCTTCTTGCGAGTCTAACATCATTCTCGAAATCAGCAGCTGCAGCGCCAAGCATATCGAATGCAAGTTGCTCTGGATTAAGGCCAGTTTGTGACGCGGCAGTTTTAAGATGGTTGATACGCGTGATGTTTTTCTTTTCCAGAAAAACCATTTCTTTTATTCTCCGGAAGAAAGCAATGGCCTTCCTGCCATCCTGTATTTGTGCAGCTTTAAAAGCTATCGCCGGCGGGAAGGAGGAGTGTAGTGGATCTTCTAGCCACAAATCCCCGTCTATAGGCATGTCATAGTGTTGACTGGCATGTTCCCAATGAGCAGCAACGTCTTCAGGTTTCTTAACATCCCTTCCTTTGTAGGCAGACCAGCTCGGAAGCAGACCGCCCATACGGTATTCAAGTTCGAAAAAATCACCGTATTCTAACTTAAGTTTCCTCAAGAATGGCTCGATACCCCAACATGATGAGCATATTGGATCAGTAAAGTACAGAACCCTAATTTTTTGGTCAGAAATCGAAGTGGAATTTGATAGTGTTGGGTGTAATTGTTCAGGAAGATTACAGGTTCCTGCCTCAATGTCGCAGAAGAATTTACTTTCTTCACTCATGTCCTGGAATTTGATTATATATTTTTCAGCAATATTTTACTACGTTAAAAAATTAAACAAATGGTTCGGGTTCATGTGTGTGAATCGAGGTCAAGATAGGAAAATAAATAATTACTTATCCTTAATTTGTAGCTATTAAGTTTAAATTTTAGAATCCCAGGCTTTATCCAGTGTTTGCAGGAACACTTCAGGTGCTTGTGCCCCGGAAACGGCATATTTATCGTCAAACACAAAAAATGGTACGCCTCTAATGCCGATCCGCTGCGCTTCCAGCTGGTCTATTCTAACGTCAGCGTCGAAGTCATCAGACTCTAAAAGAGCTACGATTTCAGCTTCGGGGATACCGATATTCGCGCCAGCGCTTATGAGAACGCCTTCATCATCAATGTTTTTACCCTCCATAAAGTGTATTTTGAAGAGTTCTTCTTCAATTTCATTGCCCATACCTTTAGTTTTAGCTAATTGTATAAGTCGGTGGGCATTAAAGGAATTTGCAACAACTGATTTGTCAAGCTTGAACTCGAGTCCAACTTCTGCAGCAACCCTGGTTACATTATCGAACATTTCAACCGCCTGGGTATGCGGAATGCCTTTAGCATTCGCGAAATAATCATAAATGTTGGTGTCTTCGACGGTTTGGATGTTTGGATCGAGCTCAAAACTCTTCCAGGTAATGGTCACTTCATCTTTATGTGCAAAGCCGGCAAGTGCAGCTTCAAACTTTCTTTTTCCAATATAGCAGAATGGACATCTCACGTCCGACCAAATCTTTACTTCCATAAATTTTATGTGTTAGCTTTCCAAAAGTAGGTGTGTTCTACCATTTACAGTGTTGACGAATTGCAATAATGCAGAATGGAATTATTCATCTGCCACAATTCTGTCCCAATTAGGATGCCTCTTGAGGTAGGTCCGTACATATGAACAAGCCGGTACAACCTTAAGGTTTTTCGATTCCAGGTAGATGAATGCTTTTTCTACCAAATCGGCAGCAATGCCTTTACCAGTCTGTTCCTCAGGCACCTCAGTATGCATCAGGTAAATCTTTTCAGCTTCCAACTCATAACCGATAAAGGAGCGTTGTCCATCAACCCACAATTCTAATGCATGTTGCGTTTTGTTGTCTTTAAGTTCTATGTCAGGATATTTCATAAATTGAAGATAAGTGCCTCATATGTCTGCTATAAACAACGTTGAATCTCTATTGTGTTAAAAATGTGGGACGCTAAGCTTTGGCACTATCTTTACCATCTGTATATGCTTGTTATGTAAGATCATCGGTCCAAAAACAACCTCTTTTCCTAAGTTACATTTATTTGTAAACAATCATGTTTCAAAGCTGTTCAGCAATAGATCTAAGTTTTGATATGGCACACAAGAGACAGCGAATTTTATTCTTCCCTTTCAATCTCCTTTCACATTACCTGAGGTGTCTGGTGCTGGCAGATACCTATGATAAAAGTTTGTATGATATTCGCTTTATCAGCTCTGAGAAGTATAATGCGTACATTGAAGCAGCGGGTTACGAAGTGTTTTCATGTGCAAGTTTTGACGCTGATTTTGTTATGCAGTGTACCAACAACTTCAATTTCGACTGGTTGAATGAAAAAGATCTGGAACGTGTAATGATTAGCCAGGTTAAATGTATAAATGCAATAAAGGCTGATTTGGTTATTGGGGATGTTGCACCCACTTTGAAGATGGCTGCTGAACTTGCTAGTGTGAAGCACATTACATTGGTAAATGGTTATATGACCCGATACTATGCTGCGACACGGAAGATCCCCAGAAAGCACAAAGCTTATGACCTGATGCAGCAACTGCCAGCCCGTTTCGCTGAAGCACTGACCAGTGTTGGTGAACGCCTCGCTTTCCGGAGAATACATGTCCCCTTCAATAATTTACGAAAGAGATACGACCTTCGGTTGATTAAGGATTATCTACAGGAACTGGAAGGTGATGAGAATTTGATCTGCGATATGCCAGAACTATTCCCACAAAAATTCCTCCCTCAGGGTTACCGTTTTATCGGACCTTTAATTTACCAGCATAATGAAGATGCAACTGACTGGCAGCAACAGGTAAATTGGAGCAAGCCGCTTATTTGTGTTTGTATGGGCAGCACTGGCAATTGGGCGCAACTCAGCTTTTTAAATGATCCTTATTATAGTAGGTACACCATCGTTGCCGCAGGAGATAAGGCCGGTGTACTTTCGGCCGATCACATTATCAACCGGGACTTTATTAACCTGAATAAAGTGCTCGAGAAATCCAGTCTGATGATCTGTCATGGCGGAAATGGGACCATCTATACTGGCGTCTTAAATCGGGTATTCATGCTTTGCCTTGCCAGCCATTTTGAACAGGAATATAACATTGAAGCACTGGAGCGGAACGGTTACGGAGAATCGGCTGCTGCATTTTCCGAGAAAGACTGGAAAGAACACATTCGGTTCCATTGTGAAAAATACAAGCTTAGGCAACCTGCATGATTTTACACCAGCTTTGTCAAACCCATTTTTAACAGTCCAATGCTCGTTGCATATGCGAGCTCGTTGAGTCTTACCGTAAGTGTATGTTGCTCGATATCTTTTTTAAGGTGCAGCGATGGCGTACCCGCATGGCACTTAAGACCAGTGATCTGCTCACCCAGTTTTCTAAGGTTTCGAATCTTGGAGTCACCACCGGTAAATACGATTCCGCAAGTAAGACAACGACCTTTAAGCGCCCCCTCTATTCTGTCGTATGCCAGTCCGATAAGTTCCTCCATTCTGGATTGGATGATCAAGGCCAGATCCACTTTGGAGATGAAGCGATCTTTTGTGCCGTTCAGGATCTTGTACTGGATGATCTCATTAGGATCTGTATCCTGAGGTAATACGGAACCAAAGGTCTTTTTCAATGTTTCTGCTTGTTTGCTGCTCAAACCTGTAAATTGCTTAATGTCAGCATTGATTGAATTTCCCCCGAGCAGGATGGTATCCGCGAAACGCATAATGCCGTTTTTGTAAACCACTATACTGGTCACCGCAGCACCAATGTCGATTACCGCAATGCCCTCTTCCTTTTCTTCATCGCAGATTACAGCTTCCGCAGAAGCAATCGCTGTAGGGTAAATGGTCTTTATACCTGTTCCAGCTTGGCTTACACATTTATGTAAATTATTCAGTCCGTTCACTTCTCCTGTAATAACATGGAAGTCGGACTCAAAACGTTGAC
>DCLG01000069.1:12032-20567 GCA_002320935.1 Pedobacter sp. UBA1654
ACAGGTAGACGATCTGTTCACCAGCAGGATAGGGGTTCCCTTCCATTTCCTTCTTTAGCCTGATGATGTCTTCTGAACGGATATCCCGGATCATATCTTCACGGATAATCACACCGCGTTGATCAAGGTTATTACATAAACCAGAATAGTTAACGATTACCTGATTAATCTCAAGCTTTGTTGTACCATTAGCTGCTTTCAAAGCTTCTTTAATCGCATTGGTCGTTTTTGTAAGGTTTGATATTGAACCTCTTGTCAGCCCTTCCGACGGGGCTTCTCCAATGCCAAGCACTTCAATCTGATGATCAGCATTCAGCCGGCCAATAATGGCGACAATCTTACTTGATCCTACATCCAGCCCCACAGCTATGCCATTGGGATTATCTTTTAAAATAACCTGTTTAGATGGTTCTGGTGCAGCTGCGGGTGTGTTTTGCATCCCGGAATCATGTGACGTTTCCTTGTTTTCAGTCCAGAGAGANNGACTTAAATTGTGGAAACTGGCCGGAACTTATACGCTCAAATATTCCAAGCAGGCCTGTTTTCTTCATATACGGTGAAGTATAAATAAACTTCCTAATACAAACGAATATTTTCAGAAAAATGTTTGCAATAACCTGCTTGAAGCTTATTAAAAGCACATTATTCAAGAATAGTATAGATGATTAAAGATCATTCTTTACAAAAACACAGATTCCTCCGGATGTTTTCCCAATACCATTCCGTTGAAATCTGTGTTCGCACCTGCTGAATTCTGACAATAACCGTAAACAGCTGCAGCTTATTGTATAAAACAAGACGCACAATATTTTGGCTGCTGGTGTTGAATATGTACACATCCGTGATACATAATATCATGAAGAAAGTGTCCTAAACTGTTGTGGAGGAAGGTTGCACTAAAGCGGTTAACAACTGTTCTGCTTCTACAATCTGCTGATCCATATTTCTGATCAATTCTTCCTTTCCTGCTTTTAGATTAGGAATTAAGTTCTTGTAGTAATTTATACCTTGTTGCATTTGCTCCGAAAACTTCTTCCAGTATTTCAATTTCTTATCGTTCACCGCTTCAAACTGCGTTTCCATATCCTTTTTCAAATAGTCCAGGTACAAGCGAAGTTCATTCACGAAAAGATTTGGACGATTTACTTGCTTAAGCAGATCAATCCGGCCGTATATATGGTCAATCATGTCACTTAAGCTGTATTTTCCGGAGAAGTAAGCAAGGTTGGGGCCCGGACAGATGCTTACTGCATCACTTTCCCGGGGTCTTAAAATTTCATTTTTCAAATAGGCCGAAGCACAAAGGCCCTCGCATAAACATACCTTTTCTGTGATAGCATTAAATTGCGCCTGGTAGGTCTCTTCTGAGAGATTTTTTTCTTTCAGCTTTTCAACCTTCAGGTTCTGGTATTGCCGCGAGGCCGTACAAATTGGCTTTTCAGTGAATTCGGTATTTGTACATAGGTATTTCTTTTTGCAGGGGCTGCCCGGACGACCTTTTTGTATGCGTTCCAACCGAAGCTGTTCCGCAGTGCTATGCCTGAAATTGTTGAAAAGTACACCTAAAGGTGAGGCATTGCTGATGTAATAGTCTTTTTCTTCTGCCGTGACCAGTGCTTGCAACGTATTCTCATCTACATTTGTGGCTTCCGGAACCAATAAAAAAGGACTTCCCCAACCTGCTGCATCAAGCTCATAATGGTCGATCAAAAACCGATGTTCTTCTGCGGTGCCAATTCCCCCCTGGTACGTAACGGTTTGTTTTGGGTTATGCTGAATGGTCAATCCCCGTCCGTTTAATGCTGCCAGATAGATTATAAGGATGTCTTCATACAGCGCAGCTCTATTTTCCTTAAACTCCTCCAAAATAGGTCCCATCAGCAGTCCATCTGTGGCAAAAGCATGGCCTCCACAGTTTAAACCCGACTCTACGCGGAACTCTGATACCCAAAGCCCTCTTTTAGCGAGCATTTTAGCCTGGATAATTGCAGAGCGATAATCACTTACCTTGAGGATGATCTTCTTGGATGCAGCGCCATTTAAAGGATAGAAGCTTGGGCACTTCTCCATATAAGCATAAAGCCGTGGATTTAGTCCCGCCGAAATGATTACAGAAGATTTCAGCTTGCTTTCTTCGAATCCGCGCATGGCAGCTAGTGCATCCGTAAAATCATCACCGGCATATTCATCATCTGCGGTATAATTGGCTTTGTCGACTTTCGACATGATGTTCACGTCAATACTGCCAGCTTTAATTTTCCCTTTTAGCACATTCCCAATTGCTTGCTTGATATCTCCGGATGGCAATGCCATAAAGTCCTCGTATTTGCGTTTAAGGTCTGCATCTGGAGGTAGAATCTCAAAGTACTTACACAGATCACTCCCCGGAACAAAGCCTTCTGTTTTCATGGTTTCCATCTGCTCGTTGACCAGGTGGTCTAAAAGGTTGAGATATGCACTAATTCTTCTTGCCCTGCTATCATGATCTTTAACACCAATCGGCTCATATGTTATTCCGTTTGTTGTGCAATGATGTTTGCGCATGCGTTCGACAAGCTCATCATCAACGATTGAAACAACGGAAGATATTGCAAAGCGGGCAACTTTAAGTGGGGTATCGATAGAATAACCTAAACCTAAGACGGGTATATGAAATGTGTGACTCATGAATGAATTAATAGATTGTGACAAAGAAGCGGACATTTTCAATGAAAAAAGATGATCCAAATCACCTTTCAGGCATGATCATCATCAAGTTTCAGGGCAGCACAAAAATTCTATATTTGTACACACCCATGGAAAAAGCAACATTACTGAACGCTATTATAGAGTCCGCAATCGATGGAATCATCACCATTGATAATCGGGGTTTAATTGAAAGCCTAAATCCGGCAGCATTAAAATTGTTTGGTTATGAAGAGGCTGAGGTTATCGGTAAAAACATCAGCGTGTTGATGCCCGAGCCTGATAGATCCGCGCACGACGGCTATATCGCTCGTTATGATCATACCGGAGAACGGCGCATTATTGGCAAAGGGCGCGAAGTGCGTGGTCTGCGCAAGAACGGTTCCACATTCCCGTTCCGGCTTGCTGTAAGTGAGGTACAGTATGAAGACCGTAAGATCTATACTGGCTTTGTTCATGATCTTTCCAAAGAAAAAGAAGCAGAGGAACAACTGCGGCAATATGCTGCAAAACTTGAAGAGCTTGTTGATGAACGGACGAATTCCTTAAAAGAGATTGTTTCCGCTTTACGCGATGCCAAAGAGGAGGTAAGTATGTCGCTTGAAAAGGAGAAGGAGCTTGGACAAATGAAGAGCCGCTTCGTTTCTATGGCATCTCACGAATTTCGTACGCCGCTTAGTTCCATTCAATTGTCAGCATCTTTAATCCAGAAGTATGCGGAGCCTTTTGACAGTAAGCCAATCCAGAAGCATGTGAACAAGGTGAAGAATGCTGTAGGAAACCTCACAACCATATTAAACGATTTCCTATCGCTGGAGAAACTCGAAGCAGGTCGGGTGGAGGTAAACCCATGCACTTTCGACCTGGTAAAGCTAGCGGAAGAGGTCACCGAAGAGATGCAGATGATTGCAAAGCAAAACCAGCATATCATTTACCAGCATACGGGTGCTAAAAGCATGGTATACCTGGATCAGAACCTGCTTAAAAACTGCATGATCAACCTAATCAGCAATGCCATCAAATACTCTGGGGAGGACACTTTCATTGAATTCAATACAGAAATCAATGAAGAGGGATGTAAAGTGATCGTGAAAGATAACGGAATCGGTATTCCTGAGACAGACCAGGTGTACTTATTTGAGCCATTCTTCCGTGCACATAACACCGGCAACATCCCGGGTACGGGTTTAGGTTTGAACATTGTTCGTCGTTATGCCAGCCTGATGAAGGGTTCCCTGCAATTCAAAAGCATTATTAACAAAGAGACTACTTTTATACTGTTGTTCGAAAATCATGGATAAAGCGAGAATACAAATTATTGAAGATAATGACGACATCCGCGACAGTATTGTTGAAATACTCGAGCTTGCCAACTACGAAGTTATTGCTGCAGATAATGGCAAAACCGGAATTGAACTCGCTACTCAACACCTGCCGGATCTAATCCTCTGCGACATTATGATGCCTGAACTTGATGGGTACGGTGTATTGTACCTGCTGGGTAAAAACCCTCAAACGGCTTCCATACCATTTATCTTCCTTACCGCAAAAGCCGAGCGAATAGATATGCGCAAAGGCATGGAAATGGGCGCTGATGATTACCTCACCAAACCATTTGACGACATGGAACTCCTCAATGCTGTAGAGAGCCGCCTGAATAAGAAAAGCAAGCAGGAGGCATTTTACAGCAAGTCACTTGAAAGTATAAATGGATTGATCGGCAATGGCTCGGGCATGCAGGAACTTAGTAAAGCCATTGCACAACGAAAAATGCGTAACATCAAGAAGAAGCAGGTGATCTATTATGAGGGTGATTCTATCGCCGGCATTTACCTGGTTGTACGCGGCAAAGTGAAAACCTTTAAACTTACACCAGATGGCCGTGAGCTGATGGTGGGTATATACACCGACGATCAATATTTTGGAATTCCTTCATTGCTGCTCAATGAACCACATGCAGAAACGGCAGAGGCCATGGAAGATACTACCATCTGTATGCTGCCTAAAGAACTGATGGAAGAGCTACTGGGCAAATACCCTGACATCGGAAGGCAGTTCATTAAAATTCTATCTAATAATCTGCTTGACCGGGAACAGCAGTTATTACAACTCGCTTACTTCTCTGTACGCAAGCGGCTCGCCGAAGTGCTCATACGATTATACAAACAGGAGCAATCATCAGATCCGCTGAATATTAAAGTTTCACGCGACAACCTTGCCGCCCTGGCAGGGATGGCTACAGAAACCGTAAGCCGCATTTTGAGCGATTTTAAATCGGAAAACATCATTGAACGAAAGGGTAGTCACATTCAGATCCTGAACTTGCAGATGCTGCAGGAGATGAAAAACTGACGAAGATCATTTTTACTGCTGATTAACCTCATTCCGCTACCGGGCAGGGCCAACTACTTTTGATGGTAAATATTCATTATGAGAGTAGTCGCTTACAATATCAAATCTTTTGAAAAAGAGCCGTTTGCAGTGGCCAACCGAAAGAAACATGAAATCACCCTGATTTCGAATCCCTTAAATGTTGAGACGGCCTTGTTTGCTGCTGGAAAGGTAGCTGTGGTTGTAACGAAAGAAGACGACCTGTCTGAACAGGTTATTCGTAAACTCTTTGAACTTGGGATAAAGTACATTGCTACACGCTCGGTATCCACTGATCATATTAATATAGATGCTGCGGCAGAAATGAAGATAAGGATTGCTGCGGTACCATCCCATCTACTCAAAACGAAGACGATGAACGAGATCTCAGCAACTTTGGCTGAGCAGACCATCTTAAACCTTGATTCCTGGCAGAGTAAGTCCTGTTTAGGTAAAGCCTGCGTTTGCTCCAGATCTTGCGACCGCGGCCCTGTAGATATCCTTCACCCAGTTATTGCAAAACATGAACACTAATTTAGCCGATAAGTACAATGTACCGGTCCCAAGGTACACCAGTTATCCAACCGTACCATATTGGGACGCTACTTACTTCACACCCGATGCCTGGAGCAAGTCTGTAATCGATACCATCAGATATAGTGAAGCGGGTGAGGGTATAAGCCTGTACATTCATTTACCTTTCTGCGAAAGTCTTTGTACCTATTGCGGGTGTAATACCAGAATTACTAAAAACCACAAAGTAGAAGAGCCATACATCAAAGCTGTTTTACAGGAATGGCAGATGTATCTGGCTTTCATTGGAGAAAAACCAATCATTAAGGAACTGCATCTGGGTGGCGGTACACCAACATTTTTTAGTCCGGAAAATCTCCAGATGTTAATTCAAGGGATTTTAGCACATGCAAACCCCCATGAGGATGCTGCGTTTAGCTTTGAAGGCCATCCAGGCAACACCACACAAGGGCACCTGGAAACATTATATCAGCTCGGCTTCAAACGCCTGAGTCTGGGTATTCAGGATTTTGATCCGCGCGTACAGCTGATCATTAACCGGATCCAAACGGTGGAGGAAGTAGAAAGCACAACTACTATCGCCCGTCAAACTGGTTACAACTCCATCAATTACGATCTGATATACGGCTTACCACTTCAAACGCTTGAAGGACTACAGGAAACCGTGGCCGAGGTAATCCGGCTTAAGCCAGACCGCATTGCTTTTTACAGCTATGCCCACGTACCATGGGTTAAGCCGGGACAACGTCGTTACACAGAAAAGGATCTGCCAAATGCCGAACAGAAACAGATACTGTATCAAACGGGTAGAGAGATGTTAAAAGCTGCAGGCTATGAGGAAATCGGGATGGACCATTTTACTTTAAAAACCGACAGCCTGTACGTTGCTGCGCAAGCGGGTAAACTGCACCGAAATTTTATGGGATACACCGATCAGTACAGCAGATTGATGATTGGTCTGGGCGTTTCTTCGATATCAGATTCATGGAAGGGTTTCGCGCAGAACGAGAAAAAAGTGGAAACTTATCTGGAGCTGATCAGTCAGGGGCAGCTGCCGGTATTTAAAGGGCATCTATCCAACACTGAAGATTTAATCATAAGGCAACACATTTTAAACATCATGTGTAAAGGTTTTACCAGCTGGGAGAAAACTGAAGAATTTTGCACTGCGTTTTTCGAAGGACTGAAAAGGATGGAAGAACTTGAAGCCGATGGCCTGGTAGAAATTGGCCCAACAAACCTCAAAGTTACTGAAATCGGTAAACGCTACCTTAGAAACATCTGCATGACTTTAGATGCAAGGTTGTGGGAAAACCAGCCAAAAACACAACTCTTTAGTATGGCGGGGTAAGCGACTACTTACAAACAGCAGTACCAGTGTGGAGGGCTGGACTTAAATAAGGTATATTTAGGTCCAGCCCTCTTAGTATAAACCAGATGCCTAAAAAAACCATCATATAAGGAATGACTCTATTGATGCGGTTTCGCATCACTGCACTGGTCATACCTGTTGTTACAGCTGCAATAAGCATCAACGGCGCAGTACCCAATCCAAAGAAAAACATATAGCTTATCGCATCCGGAACAGTTTGTTGGTTTACCGCACCAGCTAGTGCCAGATAAACAAAGCCGCAGGGAAGCAATCCATTGATCATCCCAATGATCAGGTGGTTTGCTTTATGCTTTAAAGCGTAGCCGAAAAGCTGGTGAAAAGGCTTTAAAAAGATGTTGTACCTGGAGCTCGAACGTAGTGCAATCTTAAAAATTCTGGAACTCGCTGCCAGGAGAATCAGCAAGCCGCTGAATATGCTTAATCCCTGCTGCATTCCGGCCATCCAAAGTTGGCTACCGATCAGGCCGAAGACCAGTCCGAGTACACTGTAAGAGATGATTCGGCCTGCCTGGTACATACTTTTATCAAGCAAAAGCCAACCCGCGCCCTTCTGTAGGGAAGGAACGGCAAACGCAAGCGGGCCGCACATGCCAATGCAATGTACACTACCCAGCAGGCCGATCATGAAAGCTAAATACGTTTCGCTCATGGTAACATCACCTCTTTTTCGAATAAATAAGGTCTTCCCATACTTATCCAATCCAATTGTACTTTCCACAGACCGGACTTCTGTCTGCTCACCGGAATCTTTATAGTATGTGTCTGATCTGTAATGATGTCAAACTGCTGATCCAGTTTTTTGTCGGCCGTGCGGATCATTCTCATCGAGCCTGTTGCTTCTCGCTTAAAAGTCACCATCAGGCTATCGTTCCGAAGTGCTATTGCAGGCTCCGCGCGATCCATGTTTACATGAGATTTTTTACGGTAGTCCAGATTGTAATTGATGCCTTTCTCATAGTAGTCGGTATCAACCAATGCATCGCTGTCGCTGCGCATCATTAATACTGCATAAACGATGATCATGGTCATAAAACAGCCCATACCGATCATCAACTTTGTTCCCCAGTTCATATTTTAATTGTTAGGTGGTGCAATAAATGTTGTTTTAAATCTGTCGATGACTTTACCGTTCGACAGCAGTTTAAATTTCATCTCTGTTTTAAACTGTTTTACCGCGTCTTGTGGCATCAGTACAAAAAAGGTTAGTTTGACGGTTCCGCCATACTCCAGTTTATGCTCTTTTTGAATATACTGAATCTTCGCAGAAGCATCCTCGGGTACAATTTCGAAGGGCAAGGCTTTGCTGGTCTTGTTCACCAGTTCTGCATTATAGAGGTTGCTAACCAGCTTGTCATCCCGCATTTGGTACAGTGTACCGCTGGCTCGGAGCATGGTTGTTTTCACATCGGAGCGGCTCAGCATCAGGAANNCGAGAGCAATACAACAAGCACCGCTGAATAGCCGTATATTTTGCGGCTTACCCTGAAAGGTTTACTGGATTTGATCTCATCTTCAGACTTGAAGCCGATCAGGCGCAAAGGTCTTTCAATTTT
>DCLG01000069.1:20580-40579 GCA_002320935.1 Pedobacter sp. UBA1654
CACAAGCGTCGATACAAGCGGTGCAGTTGATGCATTCCATCTGCGTGCCGTTGCGGATGTCGATACCAGTAGGACACACCTGAACACAAAGCTTGCAGTCAATGCAGTCACCTCTTAGGTTTTCCATGCCTTTTTGCACCTTTCCCCGGGGTTCGCCGCGATTGTAGTCGTACGCAACAATCATACTCTGATCATCAAGTAGTACCCCTTGTAATCGACCGTATGGACAGATGACTGTACATACGATCGATCTGATCCTTGAGAATACCAGGTAGAAGATAATGGTAAAGATCAGGATGGATATAAATCCGGAGAGGTGGGTAGAGACCGGCTCTGTAATGATGGACAGTAGGGTGTCTGATCCAATTACATAGGCCAGGAAGATGTTTGCAATGAAAAAGGATATCAGGAAAAAGATACTGTGTTTAGCTGCTTTTTTCCCGAACTTATCCAGGTCCATCGGTCTTTCATTGAGCCTTTTTTGTTTTACTGGGTCACCTTCGATCCAATATTCTATTTTACGGAATACCATTTCCAGAAAGATTGTCTGCGGGCAAGCCCAGCCGCAGAACACCCGTCCAAATACCACTGTAAAGAGGACAATGAACACCACGAAGCTAAGCAGTGCCAGCACGAAAAGGTAAAAATCCTGTGGCCAGAAAATTACACCGAAGAACACGAACTTACGTTCGAGAATATTAAGAAGGATGAATTGTTCTCCGTTGAACTTAATAAATGGGGCGGCGAAAAGCAGCCCCAGGAAAAAGTAGCTTAAAAGGGTACGGTATTGGTAGAGTTTACCCTTTATGATTTTTGGATGTATAGCCATAGCTAGGGTTGTTTTTCACCCTGCGGAGCTTTTGCATTCGCAGGTTTGCTTCCTTGTAGCGAAAGCACATAATTGGTCAGGTCAGCAATCTGCTGTGCGCTCAGGGATTTTTCCCAGGCCACCATTCCTTTTTCAGGAACGCCGTACTTAATAACCTTAAATACGTCTTTAACTGTTCCACCGTGCATCCAGTACTCATCAGTCAAATTGGGTCCAACGATACCTTCCCCGTTTTCACCATGACATGGGGTACAGCGGTTTACGAATAAAGCCGCGCCAGATTTAATAATCACGTCGTCATTAGACTGCACAATATTATTTTCATTAACTGCACTCTTGGCATTTTTAGGATCGGAGAGAAAAGCTTCTTTATCACGAGCAGCCTGCTCAATCTCCGCGAGATATTCCTGATCCTGATCCAGTCCAGTACCGAGTACTTCATAGTGAAAGAGGTAGCCTGCCGCGAAGATTAAACTGCCATAAAATAGCAGCATAAACCATCTTGGTGTCGGATTGTCGAGCTCGGCAATCCCATCAAAAGTATGCTCCATCACCAAATCCTTCTCTTCAGACAAGGGCTTGAGGCCCATAAGTTTATTCCAGATGGATGGCTTAGGAGGCAACAACGCGGCTGCCTTTTGTTCTGCCAGCCTGCGTTGTTCACGTTCCTCTGCAGTTGCAAAAGGTGTAGGGTTGAGCGCCTCATTCGCAAAAAGCTTAATCACTTTGAGCATAAGCATTGCTACGATAAGGATTATTATTGCGGTGATACAAAGTACGACCACCATTAAGTCTTGGTAGCTCATGATTAAGATTCTTTATCGTTTAAGGGTAGTT
Source organism: Pedobacter sp. UBA1654 (assembly GCA_002320935.1). GTDB lineage: Bacteria > Bacteroidota > Bacteroidia > Sphingobacteriales > Sphingobacteriaceae > Pedobacter. The sequence continues at coordinate 22,247 of DCLG01000069.1, forward strand.
CACTCATGTATTTTATTTCGTCTTTTTTCATCATTAGTAATACTACGCCCACCAGGAGGAAGAATAGTACAAAAATGCTCAGTGAACTGATCAGGTAAACTTCACTACCGTTTACCAGGGTTTGAAATTGCTTAAACATATCCCTATAGATTATTGTGCTTTAATGTCTGTTCCAAGTCGTTGCAGGTACGCAATTAAGGCTACGATCTCTGCATCACTTTTCACTTTGATGTTGTTTTTTCTTAGATCAGCTGCGATCTCTTTTGCCTGTGCATCAAGATCCTGATTGGCCTGGTGTTCATAGCCTTCGGCGTATGGCACACCCAGAGTTCTCATAGCGTTGATCTTTGCTACGGTGTTGGTGGTATCCAGTGCCTGGGTACTTAACCATTCATACGGTGGCATAATACTACCTGGTGACATTGTTTGTGGATCTACCAGGTGGTTGAAGTGCCAGGCGTTTGAATATTTGCCACCCTCACGTGCCAGATCTGGTCCGGTACGTTTGGATCCCCATAAGAATGGATGGTCATATACAAATTCACCTGCCTTGCTATACTCTCCATAACGTTCTGTTTCGGAACGGAAGGGACGGATCATTTGAGAGTGACAGTTCACGCAACCTTCTTTGATGTACAGGTCACGTCCCTGAAGCTCAAGTGCGCTGTAGGGTTTAACACTTGCTATTGTTGGGATATTGGATTTGATGCTGAATGTTGGCATCATCTCGATCATACCACCTATTAGAATCACAATCAGCGACAATACCATAAACACCATCGGTTTACGCTCCAGCACCCTGTGCCATTTTCTGTCTGTACCCTGAGCAATGAATTCCTTTGGTAGTGGTTGTGCTTCTGCAGCCTCGTCTGCAACCAGTTTTCCGGCTTTTGCAGTCTTGATGATGTTATAAGTCATAACGATCACACCCACCAGGTAGAATAATCCACCCAATGCTCTAAGCATATACATCGGGATGATTTGAATTACCGTCTCCAGGAAGTTTGGATATTTAAGTACACCTTCTGGTGTAAACTCTTTCCACATCAAACCTTGTGTAAATCCGGCGAAGTATAATGGAACCGCGTAGAAAATGATACCCAGCGTACCTATCCAGAAGTGGAAAGAGGCGAGCTTTTTAGAGTATAATTCAGTTTTGTAAATTCTAGGTATCAGCCAGTACAGGATAGCAAAGGTCAGGAAACCATTCCAACCTAAAGCACCTACGTGTACGTGCGCTACGATCCAATCGGTATAGTGTGCAATTGCGTTGATCTGTTTGAAGGCCAACATCGGACCCTCGAAAGTAGCCATACCATAGGCGGTAAGACCCACAACCATGAATTTGAGAATTGGATCCTCACGTACCTTGTCCCATGCTCCACGAAGTGTTAGCAATCCATTGATCATACCACCCCAGCTTGGTGCAATAAGCATTACTGAGAATGCGACACCTAAAGATTGTGCCCATCCAGGTAAGGATGTGTATAGTAAGTGGTGTGGACCAGCCCAGATGTAAATAAAGATCAGTGACCAGAAGTGCAGGATACTCAGTTTATAAGAATAGATCGGGCGATTGGCCATTTTCGGAAGGAAGTAGTACATCATTCCAAGGTAAGGCGTGGTTAAAAAGAATGCCACCGCGTTGTGGCCATACCACCATTGTACCAGTGCGTCCTGAACACCTGCAAATACGTAATAGCTTTTGAAGGCAGAGAGCNNTCGGTAACTGGAAGGAGTTCACAATGTGTAAGACAGCTACGGTCACGAAGGTTGCGATGTAGAACCAGATGGCTACATACATGTGCTTCTCGCGACGTTTAATAATGGTTCCGAACATGTTGATACCGAACACTACCCATATTAAGGTAATAGCAATATCAATCGGCCATTCAAGCTCCGCATACTCGTGTGATGAAGATAAGCCTAGTGGCAAGGTGATCACCGCAGCTACAATGATCAGCTGCCAGCCCCAAAAGTGGATTTTACTGAGCACGTTGCTGTACATACGTGCTTTTAATAGGCGTTGAAGTGAATAATAAACGCCCATAAAGATTGCATTTCCAACAAAAGCGAAGATCACAGCGTTGGTGTGCAATGGCCTTATCCGGCCGAAAGTGGTGTACTGGCTACCCATATTCAATTCCGGGGTAAACAGCTGCATGGCAACAAGCAGGCCGACGGTCATACCAATGATACCCCATATAATGGTGGCAATGGCGAAGTCCCGCACAATCTTATTGTCATAGTAGAATTTCTCAGTCATAACGATTTGTTGTTTGAGTGTGTGATGGTGTAAAAGTAAGGCGGCCCATCGGCCCTGGTAATGATGCTAATTCTGGCTATATGTGATTCTCATCACTTTTTTCATTACTCGATTTTATTTCATCGTCAAAGAGGATTCTTAGTCCTGGTGTATAGGTGTCATCGTGTTGCCCGGATTTGCTCGCCCAGAAAAAAGCGGCTAAAAAGATTAGCGCCAGCAGAATACTGACGCCAATAAGCATATAGATCATGTTCATAGCAATTTGTTTTTACGGGCGTATAACCGCGCAGTTATACTGGTGAAGAGAATGATGGTGGCTGTACTTGCGGGCATCAGTATGGCTGCGATCAACGGTGAGAGCAGTCCCTGGACCGCAAAGGATAATCCTACAATGTTATACACCAGCGAGATGGCGAAGCTCATATGAATAACTTTGACAGCATCTTTGGCTTGTTGTATGAAGGCCGGAATTTTGGTGAAGCTTGCACCATCAAGAATCGCTTCACAGCCTGGGGTAAAGTTGTTGATGTTATCCGTAACAGCAACCCCAAGGTCACTCTGCTTCAATGCACCTGCGTCATTCAGGCCGTCGCCAAACATCAGAACCTTTTCGCCTTTTTCCTGCAGCGACTTGATGTAGTCCAGTTTCTGTTGTGGACTTTGTTTAAAATGCATCTGGTTGGCTTCTGGGAAAACCGTGAGCAATTCCATTCGGTCATGATCCTGATCGCCAGAAAGCAGATGCAGGTTTGATCCTTTTCGCAAACTCACGGTTAAGGCTTTAAGGCCTTCGCGCCATTGTTGTGTGAAAAGGAAGTAGCCAAGGTATTGCTGGTCGATCACCACATGAACTGTACTTCCTACAGTTTTCCGGTCCGGGTTTACGCCAGTAAAAGCCGCATTGCCAATCCTGATCTCATGGTTTTGTACAATGCCACTGAGTCCCCGGCCAACCATTTCCCGGTAATTGTTCACCGTATATCGTTCAGGCAGGTTCAACCATTGCACCAGTTCACGGCTTAGTGGGTGACCGGAGTTCCGCGCAAGATCACTAACCCATTGTTGTTGTTGTTCGTTGATCTCACCAGTGAAGGTAAAGCCTGCACGTTCCGGATTGCTGATGGTACCGGTTTTGTCAAAAACAAAGGTGTTGATACGTGCCAGCTGCTCAATAACCGCTGTATTCTTGAGGTAGAATTTATTTTTATCGTAAATACTGAGTACTGCTGCCAGCGTAAAGGGGGAGGCCAGTGCCAATGCACATGGACAGGCGATGATCAGGACCGCGGAAAAGGAAGCAATCCCTTTTGCCGGGTCGCCGTTGAACATCCAAAAGAATCCGCTTCCAATTGCAATTGCCAAAAGCATGATGCTGAAATATTTGCTTGCATTTGCGCTGAAGGTCATAATGCTATCTTTCTCAATGCGGAATGTTTCGTTGTTCCAAAGCTTGGTTAGGTGACTTTGAGAGACAGCTTTCACAACTTCCAGCTCAATAGCAGCGTCTAATTGCCTGCCGCCGGCATAAACAATTTCACCGAGTACCTTGTGTACTGGCTTAGACTCGCCGGTCACAAAACTGAAATCTACATTTGCATTGCCTTTTAGAAGTATGGCATCCGCAGGTATGATTTCGTTGCTGCGGATCAGCATCCGGTGACCTTTTTTAAGTTGATCCAATGGAATAGGACGCTCGTGTCCATCTTCAAGGATGGTCACTGCTACTGGAAAGTAGGAGCGGTAGTCACGTTCGAATGACAGGTGATGGTAGGTACGTTGCTGCATCCATTTCCCAACCAGCAAGAAGAAGACCAGGCCGCAAAGTGTATCTACCCAGCCCGGACCAGAGTTTGTGACAACCTCCACAATGGAACGCAGGAACATAACCGCAATTCCAAGAGCAAGCGGAAAGTCCAAATTAAGGACGCCATTTCTCAGGTTCAGCCAGGCGCTGCTGAAATAATCCCTGCCACTATAAAATACAACTGGAAAGGCAAAAGCAAGATTTAGCCAGCCGAAAAAGGTTTTGAAATCCTGTTCAAAACTGGAGAGGCCAAAGTATTCGGGGAAGTACAGCAGCATCGTATTTCCGAAACAGAAACCTGCTACCGCAATCTTGGTAATCAGGCTACGATCAGCATTGTGTGTCTGCTGTTCTTTAACAACGTCTTGCAGGCTGATCAGCGGCTCATAACCAATGTTCACCAAGGTTTCGGCAAGGGACTTAAGACTTAGTTCCTGGTTTTTAAAGGTGATGTAAACTTGTTTTTTTAGAAAATCTACGCGGGATTGCGTGATTGCCGGATTAATTTTATGAAGGGTTTCCAATAACCAGATACAGGAACTGCAATGGATGGCAGGGATATACAAAGTAATGATAGTAATGTTATCATCCTGGTAGTCGACCAAACCTGCTGCAATCTCGGGCTCGTTCAGGTAGTCGAAGTTTAAACCTTTGACTTTTTGTGTCTGGCCCGGCACATCATTATAGACGTAATAGTCTGTAAGGTTGTGTTCGTGTAGAATGCTGTAAACACCAACACAGCCAACGCAGCAAAATTTCTTGTTGTCTCTCAGTAGCGGGGTGGCTGGGAGTGCCTCCCCGCAGTGAAAGCAAATGGTATCTAGTTGTAGTTCTTTGGCTTGTAACATGAATTTTCAATATGTCCAAAGATGACATATCCGCTCATGCTACAAAATGACCAGCCTTTTTCCAAAATATGATGCTGGTCACTATTTCATGCTTATTGTCCCAGACGCTTTTGCTCCGCATCAAGCGCAGTCTGGCGGTCTCTTGCTGATTTTACAGAAGATTTTCCGAAACGCTGTGTCCAGGTGATCCTTACACTTTGTGATGTTCCCCATTGCTTTAAGGTATATTCATTACCTTCCAGATTACTCGAAATCCTTGGCTTTTGTGTATGGAATACGTCACTTACACCAAGCTTTAGATTGCCATTCTTATTCGGGAAGTTGTAGCGTAAACCTGCGTCTGATGTGAAAAATGTTTTCAGATTTAGTGCATTATCAATTTGTGGAGTGCTATAGAAAAAGCTTGCGTCTGCACTCCATGATTTTGACAGTGTAAAGTTGTGTTGCATGTAAATATTTCCTGTAAACTGCTTTGAGTTTAACTCGAATCCATTAAGGTTTGGACTCTTTAATTGCTTATGGTAAGCGATGATATTATTATTGAAATTCCACCATTTGTTAACCTTTACAGGGAAGTTTAATGTTAAAGATACGATATCATCAGATGCAAGGTTCAGATTGGTTTGATACATCGAATTTAGCGCAGCATTTTGCAACAAAATTTGGGTAATAACATCTGAAACGTGAGTGTACGCTAATGCAATACTGTACTTCTGTTTGAACAAATAATTTACTTCGAAATTCGTGGCAAATTCAGGACGAAGATTAGGGTTTCCCTGATTGTAAGTGTATTGATCCAGGTAGTACATGAATGGGTTTAAGTTCTGGTAATTCGGGCGATTTATTTTTCTTGAATACGAAAAGTTAAGTACGCTATTTTCACTGAAATTCTGACTTACAAATAGAGAAGGGAATAGGTTGGTGTACTTCCTGTCGATCTCCTCATTCATGGTTACAGATGTACCAATTGAATGTGTTCTTTCCGCACGTAATCCCGCTTGTACAGATAGCTTTCCAAGTGTAGCGCTGAAGGTTGTATAAGCAGCACTTACTTCTTCACTGTATTTAAAACGATTGCTGCGGTTCGGGTCGCCAAGCCAGCCATCTGCAACCTGATTCTCAAAGATAAAGTTGTTGTCACTTTCTACGTCCGCATACTTCAGACCGGCTTCTAGTTTAAGCTTTTTGTTTAAGGGCAGTACATAATCTGCTTTGATGGCCTTTATGTTGATTTCTGATGGTGCAAAGCTTCTGTAGATCTGCCCATTTTTGAAGAAGGTTCCATCTGGACGGAAGAAGCGATTTTGGTAGAGGGCATCGTTATCGCCATTAAAGGTGCTATAGTCAGCATCTATGCTGAGCTCCTGACCCGCGGTGTCTAAAATGCCCTTATAGTTCAGGTTGTATGAAAAGTTTTTACGTGCACCTTCATTGTTGGCTGGTGTTCTCAAGATCGAGTCTGTCTGGCCCAGGCTACTGCCGATGTTCGTTCTGCTAAAGCTGTTCTCGTCTCTGTTGTAGATATTTCCTTTGACCAGTATTCCTAAGGTGTGTTTCGATGATAAAAAGAAGTCTGTGCCGACTTTAAAATTGTGTGATTTGTTGGTAGACGTATCTGTGTTTCGTTGGCTGAAGTATAATTTGTTGGCTTCATTTGGCGTTACACGATCAATCATAAGGTTTTGCTCCCATTTGTTGATGTTGTATCCGTATGAGCCAAAAGTATTGAAGAAATTCTTGCGATAGTTGAGGCTGATGTTATTGTTGCTGGACACTCGTTTATTGTAGCCTGCACCAACCGTAAGATTGCCGTTGAAGCCGTCAGCTTTGCTTTTCTTTGTTTTAATGTTAATTACACCACCTGTGCTGTTTGCTTCGTAACGTGCACCAGGGTTGTTCATAATTTCAATGCTCTCAATCTCGCTGCTTTGCATAGATTTTAGCAGGTTTACCACCTCTTCCTGACTTAAGTAGGTCTGTTTTCCGTCAATAGTTACCAGTACATTACTTTTGCCTGAAAGGGAGATGTTCTCGTTATGGTCTACGACTACACCGGGTGCTTTTCTCAAAGCCTCGAGTGCATTCAGTCCTNNGGTGTGGCATCCAGATTAAATACGAGCTTATCAGCTTTGCGTTCCAGCACGGGTCTTGCTGCAGTTACTACTACTTCATTGAGGTTATTAGCTGTTTCTTTCAGCTGAATTACAGGAACAGAAAAGTTCTTTTCTCCGTTTAGTTTTAAAGGCTTAGAAATCGCCTTATTGTAGCCCATTGATGTTGCTACAATGTAGTATGAACCCGATTTTGTTTTAAAATTATACTGACCATTTTCGTTGGTCATTGCAGTACTAACCAATGCCGAATCAGCAGTTGAATATAATAGTACGGTAGCAGCAGGTATGCTTTGTTTGTCGTCTTTAACTGAGCCTTCCACGCTAATTAAATCTTGTGAAAATAACGAGAGTGGGAATAAGTAAAATAGACAAATTAGGGCGGTAGTAAATATGGTTTTCATGATTGTAATCTTTGGCTATAAGACGTCAGTAAATAGCCATTGGTTACAAGGAATTAGCTTAAAAATTACAAATAAATATTTTAGTTTTGTTGTAACATTTTCTGGAAAACGATGTCGGCATTAAAGGATCTATATACACCCGTGTTTTATAATGGAATTGCTAAATGCATGATCGAAAGCATCCCTGGTTTTGAGGAACAGGGATTTATGAAGCTGATTTATTCGCCTGCTTTCGATCACATGGAGCTTAAGGCGCGAATGAGACATACAGCAGAATGCCTGCATTATTTTATGCCAGCTTCGTATCCAGCGGCCGTTGCTCTATTGAACAAGCTGATAGAAAGTTTGATAGCACATGGTTTTTTGCAGGAACGGCTGGAGATGATGTTTTTACCAAATTACATTGAAGTTTACGGGCTTGATGATCCTGAGATCTCCTTAGCGGCAATGGAATTTGTAACACAGTACGTAAGTTGTGAATTTGCAATTCGGCCCTTTTTAAGAGGCTATTTTGACCAGACCATAAATAAAATGCTAGACTGGGCGAGCCATCCTCATCCACGTGTACGACGGCTGGCCTCCGAAGGGTGTAGACCCAGACTTCCATGGGGACTTTCCATACCAACGCTTAAAACAGATCCTTCCCCGGTACTCCCAATTTTGGAAGCCTTAAAGCATGATCCTGACGAAGCTGTCCGCCGGAGTGTGGCAAATAATCTGAATGACATATCCAAAGATCATCCGGATGTTGTGATCGAAATTGCCCGAACCTGGAAGGCTCTTAGCAATGAAACTGACGCCATTATTAAACATGGTTGTCGAACATTACTTAAACAAGGTCATGAATCCGTACTAAGTCATTATGAACTGGATAATCAAGGAATCACCCTAGAGACCTTTAACATTCACAACCTTAACATTAGGATAGGGGATGCGTTAAGCTTCAGTTTCCAAATTTTTAATGCGGGTGAAAAGGCTAAAACGATACGGCTTGAATATGCGATTCATTATAAAAAGGCAAATGGTCAGTTGAACAGGAAGGTGTTCAAAATAAGTGAGCGCACATACGCACCAGGGCAGCAGCAGACGATCACCAGAAATCAATCTTTCAAACCCATTACAACGAGAAAATATTATGAAGGCGGCCATTTGCTGGATGTGATCGTGAACGGATGTGTGATGGCGACCGGGAAATTCAGGATCTTTAAATAAGCTGCCTGACGTTTTGTAGCCAGACAGCAAACCGTTGTATTATTCTACCGGTTTAGGTTTCAGTTGTGACTTAGAGACATAGATCTTCGCGCCACGCTCATCTACGTAGTAGTATCTGGATTTATTGTCAATATAGATTTTCTGTCCACCAGGACCAACCATATCCTTGTAGGTTTTATCTACAATGGTAGATGCACCTTTTACCGCAACTTCAGCGGTTTTGTTTCCCACAGATTTAGCGGTTTTTTTGATCTTTTTGTCTGGATCAATCTTCAAGGTATCTTTCTTCTCCTGGGCAAATGCTGCCGTGCTGCAAGTTACTGCTACAGCAAAGGCGATCGTTTTAAGGATGTTTTTCATAGGATTACATTTTTGTTTATACTAAACGCACAAGTGTAGCACCTTCCGGTTGTCATACCTGCATGTCCTGTGTTGTCATTAGCTATAACAGTAATAATGTAGAGATGTTCTTTTAAACCGAATCATTTTACTCAATACTGATGTATTCGGAAACCGTTTAGCAATTCAGGTGTTTGCTAAAGCAGCAATTAGATCATTCACGAATCAAGAATTCCCTATTCACATGAAGAAATCTGCAGTTCTATTTTTATTTATTCTGACCTGGATCATTGTAGGTATTGGATTTTATTTTCTAAGCAGGAGGCCTGCGGAATCACAAACACCAGGCATACGTGTCGCAAGTAAACATGGCGACATGAGTGGTCGAATGGATTTTGTGAATGCTGCTCNNTCAGCTGGTAACTCCGGCTGTTGTGCACATCCGGACAGAATCAGGTCTTGGTTCAGGCGTGATACTGGCGCAGGACGGGTACATCGCTACGAACAATCACGTGATTGAAAATGCGAATGCAATTACCGTGATCCTTCCGGACCGCAGAGAATTTGAGGCCAAGCTTGTTGGGCGCGATCCGAATACAGATCTGGCTATGCTGAAGATCAATGCGGATAAGCTACCAATAGTCAAATTGGGCAATTCTGACGAGGTACTGGTAGGTGAGTGGGTGCTCGCTGTAGGCTATCCGTTTTCATTAAGCACGACGGCTACTGCAGGTATAGTAAGCGCTAAAGGACGTAACATCGGAATCATAGAGGCGAGTCAGCGCGAAGCTGCCGAGCAAGGTAGCAGTGCAATAGAGTCTTTCATTCAAACCGATGCCGCCATTAATCCGGGAAATAGTGGGGGTGCACTTGTAAACACCAGGGGTGAGCTCATCGGGATCAATGCGGCGATCGCATCAAGGACGGGTAGCTATGCAGGTTATGCTTTTGCCATCCCGGTGAATTTGGCTAAGAAGATATTGGATGACTTCAAGGAGTTTGGTGAAGTAAGGCGTGGTATCCTGGGCGTAAACTTTCCCTCGCCTTCTATAGAAGACCAGTTTCTGAAGGAACAAGGTATTAAACCTGGGACTGTAAATGGTGTTTTTATCACTGACATTCAGCCCGGAAGTGCAGCGGCCTCAGCAGGATTGAAGGCGGGTGATATTATACAGAAGATAGATGGACAACAGATTTATTCTTCTTCAGAGTTCTCGGAGCGAATTGCAAGGCGTCGTCCTGGTGATGAAGTGAAATTAACTTACTTACGGGAGGGCAAGGAAAGAAACACAACAGCGAAGTTGAAGGGAGAAGATAAATCAAGAGATCTTGCTAGCAACCAGAGTCTAAGTGAAATGTACGAAAAGCTTGGTGCACGCTTTACACCATTGTCGCCGGCACTTAAAGAAAGACTTAGCCTGAATGCCGGCGTTGTGGTCACCGAAGTATCTCGGGAGGGTGTATTTGGCCAGCTTGGTATTCCACCGGGTACAATAATCGTCTATATCAATGGCGCTGAAATCCAAACGCCTAAAGACATCGATGCTGCTTTGATTGAAGCCGGGCGATCGAGGGTTCAGATCCTCGCGATTGCACCAGACGGATCCAGGGTTGCGTTTAATTTCTCATTTGGTGCATAAACGATAAGCAGTAACTCGAATTTCTAGTAATACTTGCAAGGCGGTTTAAACGTGTTCGCTACGTCTCCATCCGAAGCAACCCTGTAGCAAACACCTTGCAAGTACGTCACAAGTACTTATGAAAATCGGCGTTACATGAATTCGATTTGCTTATCCTGGCTGAGGTTTCTGGAACTGATGAAGGAATTTGAGTCCTTTGCGCGGGAAATGTGCAATGATGCCTTGCCTGTTTATGATGGTTTAAAATCTTAAATCACTTGATTAAACGATGTCGGAGAAAAAAGAAAAAAAATTTTCTTGTTGATCGTGAACAGCTTACAGGAAAGTTGATGCATTTGATTTGCGAAGACTTCCTGGAATTAAAAAATGTTTCTACCTTTGAACCATACCAATCGCAAGGATATGTGATAACGGTTTGAAAGAAGAAAGAAAAATATTTTTAAATAAATTTCTTTATTAAAGTAAAAGTTCTACTTTTGCAATCCCAAACAACGAGAGAATGCAAGTTCTTAAGTTGGACAACACCAGTTCGGGGTGTAGCGTAGCCCGGTATCGCGCCACATTTGGGATGTGGAGGTCGTAGGTTCGAATCCTGCCACCCCGACTTAAAAAGCCTCTAGGTTCAATCCTAGAGGCTTTTTTCATTATGAAGCATTATACATACGAGTTGATATCTCATAATCCCTATTTTTCAATATTGATGTTTCCAGGTTAGATTATCTGACTATTTCGATTTTTTTCTATATTCGGGCATACCGCTATTCATGATTACACTAGCCAATTGAAGTAAAAACATCATTTCATGCAAACGAGAATTCATACCACTAAAAAGCTTGAGCCATTTTTCAAAAAGCTTATCTCCAACGATATGAATGCAGAAACCGGGATATTAGGTAAATGGAATGCTACGATATTTTTTGTTGAGCGAAAAAAGTGTCTGCTGTTTACAAATGGGCTCACGAAGTACAATGTGATCTTAACTGAGATAAAATCATCAGACCTCAGCAACATTGAGGCATTATTCAAAAGCTCTTTTACCAGTCAGCTGATTTATGATGGTATAATTGTCGACTTTGATAAGTTGACGATGAATATTGGGCAGCTTGCATTCTTGCCAACCGATAATGATCGCAGCACTATTGGTTTTCAGAATCGACGTTTATATGAACTGGAAGACTGGAAACAGGAGTTCGGGACCTTGGATAATATGCCAATGACAGAACTCGCAAGTCGGATGAATAGCATTCCAATTCACATTGGCAAAAGCAAGCGATTTTCAGATTTCACCAGTTCTACTGAGGAAATGAAAAAGTTGCTGTCACGTTTTTAAGTCGCTGACTGAGATGCTTAGTTTGACGAAAGCACAAGCCAGAAGCATAATCCTTAAAGCTGCTGGGCTTGCAAGTACTGCACAATTCGGACAAGGCAGAGCGGCAGTGTACCAAATGATTGCGCATTTTGGATTTTTGCAGCTGGATACAAACACCGTGATAGAACGTGCGCATCATCATGTGCTCGCAACCAGAATTCCGGATTACCGGTCCGGATGGTTGGATGATTTAGTTGAAGAAGGTCGTGTATTCGAATACTTCGCTTCAGATGCTGGCTATCTACCGATGAAAGACTTTCGGTTTACCTTACCTGTGAAGCATGCTTTTGAAACCAGTCGGAAGCCTTTTACCAAGGTAGAAGCTGATTTGATGAACCAGATTCTTGATCGTGTGGAACGTGAGGGGCCAGTTCGGGTTGGCGATTTCGAATATGACCGTTTGGAAGCAAGTACTGGTTGGTGGGACTGGAGACCAGCGAAGGTCGCTTTGGAAAGGCTTTATCTGGATGGAAAATTGATGATCCGCCGCAACAGGACCTTTCAGAAAATCTACGATCTTCCTATGAATTTCGTTTCTACCGAAATCAATCAAGAAATGCCTACAGCAGAAGAATATGCGCGACATATTATATATCGTACATTAAAGGTGATGGGCTTAGCTCACACTAAAGATATTTCGTGGTGGGCACGCCGGGTGAAAGGCAATGTAATTAAACAGGAGCTGTCTGGCCTTGTTGAACTTGGAGCTGTTAAGCAGGTACAAGTTGAAGGACTTAAGGATCCTTTGTTTATGCTGCCTGGACAGGAGTATCTGCCTGAAGGCTCAAACGGAGTATTTATTCTTTCACCATTTGACATCGTTAACGTTTTCCGATATCGTTTGAAGGATTTCTTCAATTTTGAGTACCAAATGGAGTGTATTGTACGGGCACCTAAACGGAAATTTGGGTACTTCTCTTTACCAATCCTGGCAGGCGATACTTTCATCGCGAGGATGGATGCCAAGGCTGATCGTAAGAACAAAGTGTTGATTATACACAACTTGCATTTTGAACCCATCAACTTGCGGTCAGATCAAATACTCAGGTTTGTTAGTGCACTAAAAGCATTTGTATTCTTCAATAACTGTTTGGATGTCGATTTTAGACGGTCAAATAACAAGTTGTACCTCGCAGAAATTACCCACGTATTTGCAGGTCCTGCAAGCTAAACACCAAAGAAGGTTTCAGATTTTTCATCCAGTGACAAATATTTCTCTAACTTTAGGATTGGAATTGATTTTCAATTGTTAGACATCCCATTACCGCTATCTTACCTATGGTCAATTTGCAGAAGATTGAACTTATCTACGATTCTATACCCAACCCTTGTATCATTTTAAGACCTGATGCGCCGGTATATACGATTGCAGCTGTCAATAAAGCTTTTACGATAACGACGGGCACCAGGGCAGAAAATCTGATCGGCTGTCCTTTCTTCGATGTTTTTCCAGCAAATGAAGATGATGATGGAACCAGTACGATAGACATAATGGATGCATTCGAGCATGTTCTTGTCGATAGGACGCCTAAGCTTGTAGCACGACATCGATATAGAAGACCTTCAACATCCGATGTAGAGCAACAACTGCGCTACTGGAATGTAGAAGCTTACCCAATACTGGATGAAAACAAGTGCGTACAATTTATCGTTCAAAGTTCTACAGACATCACAGCACTGGTAGAGGCGGAAAGGCAACTTGCGCTTAATAATGAACGCCTTCAGCAACAATTAAGGGAACATGAGTTGATGGAAGCAGCGCTTCAGAAGAGCAATGAAAGATACAAATATGTCAACCTGGCCACAAACGACGCCATTTATGACTGGAACATCATGTCTGATAATATAGAATGGAATCATGCTTTTCATCTATATGGTTACCGGCCTGAAGACAAATTTTCTATTGAAAGCTGGAAAGAGCTGCTTCATCCTGAAGATCGTCCGGAACTGGTTCGTAGTCTATATGCGGCGCTTGAGGATAAAAGTGTATATACCTGGAGTGACGAATACCGAATGAAACGGTTGGATGGTCAGTATTCCGATATAGAAGGAAACGGGTATATTTTACGCGACAACCATGGCACCGCAAACCGGATGATTGGTGTGTTACGGGACGTCTCGGCCAGAAAAGTGGCGGAAGCAGAACTGGAGACGCTGAAAGATACTTACAGTGATCTTTTCCAGCTTAATCCCATGCCAATGTGGGTTTTTGACTATCAAACGCTCATGTTTCTAGACGTAAACGACGCTGCAGTTAACCATTACGGATATACAAAAGCGGAGTTCCTAAGTATGTCTATTCAGGCTATCCGACCCCTGGAAGATGCAGATAAGTTTTTCCAGACCATCAAAAACGAGGTTAGACCTGGGTTATCACACTCAATGATTGTACGACATCAGAAGAAGTATGGAGAGATCATCGTGGTTAAAATGATGGGAAATTCAATCCGGTATGGGTCCAAAGCCGCAAGAATTGCTGTGGCATTGGATATCACAGAAAAGATAAAATTCCAACAAGCGCTCATCGACAGTGAGCGACGGTTTAAGACTTTGATTCAGGAGAGTTCCGATTTCATTGCGGTTCTTGATTCTGAAGGGACTTATAAATATGTAAGTCCGCCGGTAGAAAGGCTACTTGGGATTAAACCGGAACAGCTTATCGGCCAAAATGCTTTCGAGGCCATTTATGAATCAGACCGGGAGACGCTATCACTCCAACTTCAAAATCTTTCCGAGAAGAATTGTATCAAAGTAGCTCCTTACCGGATCGTGGATCAGGAAGGTAAAACACAGTGGATGGAAACCATGATTACGGATCTAAGGAATGACCGTGCTATAGACGGCATTGTCTGTAACGCACGCGTAGTGACGGACCGGGTAGAACAAGAGCTGAAGATCAAGGAGCACCTGGAGCGGTTCAATGCCGTCTCTAAAGCAACAAGTGATGTGATCTGGGATTTTAATATCGTTACCGGGGACGTGCTGTGGAACCATGGAATTAAGGCAATATTTGGCTATGATGAACTGGAAGTCGATTTTCAGTGGTGGTATGATCGAGTACATCCTGCAGATGTAGAGCGGGTCACTGCTGTAGTTAACCATAATGTGGAACATAAGCTGTCACGTTGGACAAGCGAATACCGCTTCAGATGTGCAGACGGTACTTTTAAGTATGTTCTGGATAGAGGTTTTCTGATTTTTGACGAAGGGAATGGAAAGGTGTTGAAAATGATCGGTGCATTGCAGGATATAAGCGACAGAGTGGCCTATACAAAAACCATTGAAGCACATAACAGGCGTCTGAAAGAAATCGCCTGGTCGCAGGCACACCTTGTTCGCGGACCGCTTACCAGCATTTTAGGATTGACACAGCTGCTAAAAGATCCCACTACAGAAGAGGCAACCCGAGATGCCATAATCGCATACTTGGATCGTTCTGCTGCTCAGCTTGATGAGACGATTAAAGCGATCATTAGCAAGAGCCATGATGCTTTAGAAGGCCCTACTTCTTAGAAGTTGCAACTACAACGACTCCGCCGATGAGCAGAATACCACCCAAATAAGGAGGCCAGTTCACATTCTTTTCTTTGTCTGCCGATACTTGTATAGGTCCGGCATCAATAACTTTCTCTGTTTTCGTGTATGAAAACCCAGTCCAGATCAGCATGATTATGCCGAGTACAATTAGGATTAATCCGATAATTCTATTCATGATCATATAGTTTTGTATATATTAATGCTTAACATGAATTATTGTTTTTGGCGCTTAGCAGGGCTTTGCCATAAACAGTGGAATTACAAGCTTCGGAAAACAAAAACGCCGGTTCTTGCTTTTGTATAAGATCCTGTAAAATTGCAGGTTAGTTCATATAAGTTTTAAGTTATGGCAAAATATTCAAAGAAAGCAGGAGAGAAAGTTGAAGAAGTCATGCATGAGATGAAGGAAGGTAAGCTGAAGACTGGCACAGGAAAAAAAGTGACCTCGCAGAAACAGGCTGTGGCGATCGGTCTTTCTGAAGCGAAAAAGGAAGGTGCAAAAGTGCCAAAGAAAAAATAGAACGTTTAAAAACAGATTAATGGAAGACTTGCGAATAGCGACCGCTCAGTTTGAAAATAGGAGCGGTGATAAGGCTTATAACTTAGAGCGGATCAAAGAACTGACAGCACTGGCGAAAGCACAAGGTGCCAAGGTTGTAACTTTTCATGAATGTTCCATTACCGGATATTCCTTCGCCAGAAATCTTTCCAAATCGGAGCTACTTAATATCGCTGAGTTTATTCCAGATGGCGAAACCGTTCGGAAGTTAACTGAAATTGCCAGGGACCAGCAGATGGTCATTCTTGCTGGACTATTCGAGAAGGATGAGCGCGACCGAATCTTTAAGGCTTATGTTTGTGTAGGGGAAAATGGACTAATTGCCAAATATCGAAAGCTGCATCCTTTTATCAACCCACATATAACACCTGGAAACGAGTATGTTGTTTTTGATCTCTTTGGTTGGAAATGTGGCATCCTGATTTGTTATGACAACAACATCATTGAAAATGTAAGGGCAACAACCTTTCTTGGAGCAGACATCATCTTTATGCCTCATGTGACGATGTGTACGCCTTCTACAAGGCCGGGTGCTGGATTTGTGGATCCGTCACTCTGGTACAATAGAGCAAAGGATCCCACATCGCTGCGATTGGAGTTCGATGGTCTGAAAGGCCGCGCATGGTTGATGAAGTGGCTGCCTGCCCGTGCTTATGATAATGGTATTTATGCGATATTCTCCAATCCGATCGGGATGGATGATGATCAGCTTAAAAACGGCTGCTCAATGATCCTGGATCCTTTCGGAGACATTCTTTCGGAGTGCAGAAGTTTGGGAGACGAGGTCGTAACAGCATTGATCACAAAGGAAAAGGTTCAGAAGGCTGGTGGATATAGATATAAAAAGGCACGCAGGCCTGAATTATATGCTGATATCCTTGGTGCTGCACATCAGGCTGAGCAAAAAGTTGTATGGCTGCAGCCAAATTCAGGAGTTTAGCTAGATTCGCATTCTGGCATTAACATCGGACGGTTTAGCCTTGATAATATTTCAGCCATGCCAGCCGCGATGCAGCTGCAACTCGTTGGAAGTACAAGTACTATTCTACCTTGACAGGTAGAAATAGAACATCGCTTTTACGAGTTGACTCATTGATCGTTTACCTGATACCCAATCCGAAATACTTTCCCGGTCAATTCCGGTGTCAAAAGCAATCTGTTTGATCCTAACACCTTTTTCTTTCATCTTTCTCTCAAGCCATAACGGATTAACCACCGAAGTCGGCGTCACACCATAGGTGCTAGGCTCAATCTCAAGTTCGAACTCTGACAGCCATTTGTCAAATACTTCGTGTGTTCTTTTAATAAGAGTCGCTTCAGTCGCATATTTTTTAGAACGTGTTTCAAGTTGACTTGTCTCAATACTCAATTTATTGCCAGCTACTTCTTTGATGTCAAATGTTATATTCGACTGATTTTTATGGATGTCAGCCGTTTTTTCTAAAGCCTCTAACTGCTCTGCGTTTAGTAGACTACTTAGTTTTTCAATCCCGGATATTATCTGCATCGATGGTTTTTATTGATTTTTAATTATAGTTATCATTATTGCAACACCTTATTTGAAAGCATTGTTTTCTAGTCTTTTTTGCTTACAACCATTTTTCTGTTATGTTCTACTTAAAACGGACAATTCAATCTAGCTCCATGTTGTTCTGCTGGAATTGGGTTTTATAAAAAATCTTTTCTTTAATTTGGAGCTTTTTAAGCTACATACCACAAACATGTTCAACCGCAGGAAATTTATTAAAACCTCTGCAGTATCCGCAGGGATGCTCGCTATGAATCAGGAAGCAATTGCAGGCATAATACCACAAGGACCATCATCAAAGGTGGCGCGACCAATTATCATCTCCACATGGGATTTTGGTGTCGCAGCAAATAAAGCTGGGTGGGCCGTGCTATCAAAAGGCGGTTCTGCACTGGACGCTGTAGAACAGGCAGGTTGGGTCCCAGAGGCAGATGTGAAAAATCAAACGGTGGGTTATGGTGGCTTACCGGACAGAGATGGTAATGTCACTTTGGATGCTTGTATTATGGATGAGCAGGGTAACTGTGGTGCCGTGCTTGCATTGGAGCATATCAAACACCCAATATCTGTAGCCCGGAAGGTGATGGAAAAAACACCTCACGTAATGCTCGCGGGGGATGGAGCCTTACAATTCGCCCTCGAAAACGGATTCGTAAAAGAGAATTTGCTTACACCTGAGAGTGAGAAAGCCTGGAAAGAGTGGCTGAAAACTGCGA
>DCLG01000069.1:40668-40921 GCA_002320935.1 Pedobacter sp. UBA1654
AAAATCAGCAGTATGAAAAAAGCAGTCCTCAGAAATTGCCTGGAAATCAATATAATCATGATACCATTGGCATCCTTGCACTTGATGCTAAAGGTAATATCTCGGGTGGTTGCACAACCAGCGGAATGGCATATAAGCTACACGGAAGGATAGGAGACAGCCCGATCATCGGCGCTGGATTGTATGTCGATAATGAGGTTGGCGGTGCCACTTCAACAGGAGTAGGTGAGGAGGTTATCAGAAATGTTGGTTC
>DCLG01000088.1:0-2033 GCA_002320935.1 Pedobacter sp. UBA1654
ATTTGACACATCAGTGATGCGGACTGCCGCCGCTGGATTATGCTGTTTCACAATTTCATTAAGCAGGTCGGCAAGAAACTGGTAAGCAAAATCAGTTGGAAGCAAATTGCCTATTGCGATCTGCTCAGCAAGATTTCGTGGGTCCTCACCTGCCTGTCCGGCTGCGATGAGTATAGCATTCTTGACCTGAAGATCGATACTTATGTATTCAGTATGTTTTGCAGCATACCCCCTGAGCATGTGTATTCTGTTTTGATATGCATGATGTTCCGGCTCGCTAAAAGCTTTTGCAAACCTTAGCAGCTGTGTCAAACTTGCGCTTCGTTGCAGTCTTTGTTCTTCCAACAATTCATCATCAAAGGGATAAGCCCGACCCGCCATAANNACCCCCCCCCCGCCATAATCTTGTCCTCCTCGGAAAGACCTGTATTTTCTTCCACATAACAGACTGAATCAGTTCCACTGAGAAACATCCAGGCCGGAAAGGAATAGTGCATGATCGAGTTTTTATCATGGGCAGAATACGTTAATCCACCTGCAGGCAATTGTTTTAAATTATAATCGACCTGCTCTTTGGACCAGAAATTTGGCGGCCCGGCAAGATATGCATATAGGCGCTCCCAATCGAAGTCACAGTTTGCTGCTGGTGATTGATGCTCATGGTGAAAGCCGAGTGCATGACCAAACTCGTGCAATACGGTAGATTTCCAGTTTCGTGGCAGGTTTATATCAAAGCCATTTAAATTCAAGGTAATGTCGCCCGGTCTGCATATCTCCGGATCTAGGCTGTCTGTGCCAAGGAAAGACCAATATCCCGGATCATTGAAGCCGATTCTGATGGAGGATGTATCTCCAGGCACCCACTCCCTGAACCGCTCTGTTTCAGCGTTGTATCCAAAGTCAAAACTGATATTTGCATATTTGCTCCATTCCGCCGCAACGTCTGCTATCTGCCTGTAAACGGATGTATCTCCGCCTTTGAAGCTAACCGTAAGCACACTCAAATCCCACAACAGTAGCTCCTCAAGCACCAGTTGAAGCGGTTGACCACCAAGGACATTAGGCAAGGATGCCTTCCGCTTCTGATCCCTTAAATGTATTTTCCTGATGATTTCCTTGGGAAAGCCCTCCATAACAGGCAGCGTTTGGTGTTCCATAACAGGTATTTTAAGATAGGGTTGGCATCAAATTGGTATATTTAGGGTCATCGCCAATTCGGGGAAATCTATGAATGGGTTCCGGTTTCCTTGCATCAAGAATATTTCTCTGTTTCTATGTTTTTCATATAAAGTGACTGGCTCGGAACCTGCCCATTGTTTTATCGTCTGAATCGCTTCATCATCATAGACATTAATGGCATCAGGATATCTGACTAAAAAATACAGTACAGCCCTGGCCACTATGGCTTTGTTGTTTTCGGGCTCAAATTGCCCTCCTTCGGCATTGCCACAGTCGGATCTGATCTTCTCAATATCCGCGACCGGGTAGTTTGCTATATCTGCATAAGGATAGTTATTTCTGAAACTGTTACACCTGGATTCACATGCAAATAGATGGTGGAGGTCACCTCGCATTGGTTCTTGTTTATTAAACCAGGATTGACATACGACATGCTCACAGTTATAAGGCAATGCNNGTCCTCAATCCAAGCAGCTGATCATTTTTGGAAAGTTCAAGAAACTTTAGCTGCCGTTCGATATCCACTTTCTGGTCAGCCAAAACCAGCTCCTGAATCGCAAAGGTTTTATTGGAGTAAATACTTCTTAATTGCCCATCTGGATGAATATCTACCAAAGGATATACATACTTTGAAGGATTATAGTTGTGATGCCTCAGGTGGGTGGCTGCTGTTAATTTATGAAGCTCTTCAAAAGAGTTGGCGTCTGGATTTTCGATATCAGAATAATATTTGGCCCTTTGTTCAAGGTCTAAGGCCTCGGGGTAGTAAGCTCCACCTTTTGAAACATCAATATTGATTCCCATGGATATTCGAATATCTTCGACGTTCCGTAGTGGTTGAAAGAAATTCCAAA
>DCLG01000088.1:2039-2665 GCA_002320935.1 Pedobacter sp. UBA1654
GATACTGCTTACACGCACGCCCTCGTTTTCAAGCCAGTCGACTTGTACTTCCCCCTGAGACTTGTCCCAAATTTCGCCGGAACGGTTAAGTATTTTTCCATCTTTATTATAGCGGGGCACACCTGCATGATGCACGGCCACAACCTCCCATTTATCATTAAACACCGGTGCCCCTGAAGAGCCACTTTTAGTGTCTGTGACGTATCTGATGAACTTTGGTAATGATAAATTCGTGATCTCATTCTGACGCAAAGCCACTTTCTTCATTTTACCATCAGGATGTTGAATGATGGATACAAAATTTCCTTCCTTTGTTTTTCCAAGATTCGGATTCAAGTGCAGGTAACCAAAATCCTGCGCCTTGGCAAATCCGTCCGTGGATTGTTCCATGATCCAGATCAAGGTGTAATCAAGTTCTTCATTAGTGTAAAAAAGCACGGATGGTTCCAAATCAAAAACCTTCGAAGACAGGGGAAGATCATTAGGGCCTTTCTCATAGTTAAACTCAGCATAAGAATACGTCGCATACTGTTCGTCAGGTATCACATGATGATTGGTAATCAGAATCTGAGGGGCAATTAAAAACCCTGTTCCGAATCCTTCTTCCCCGTCCTGCGAGTAGATAC
>DCLG01000088.1:2733-2979 GCA_002320935.1 Pedobacter sp. UBA1654
AGTAGATACTTATACGGCATACTGATTTACCAGCTTTCACACCTTTCTCCAGATAATTTACGTCGAGTGTGTCATCGCCGCTAATGATCCGCTCTCTTAACAGTCGGTCGTTGATCAGCTCCGTTATGTTCAGATTATGCGCTCTTAAATAATCTGCTATCTGCTTAGGGTTTACCGGTTTCTTATCGGAGGACCTCTCTAATCCCCTTTCTGTTATATACCTCCGGTAAACCACAGCCGGTTGAT
>DCLG01000088.1:3035-8809 GCA_002320935.1 Pedobacter sp. UBA1654
AAAGTTGTTTTCAGAATTAATAACAGCGCTAGGTGCCTCACCAGGTTGGTTGTCTACCTGATACAATAATCGCTGCTCTGCGCATTTTATCTGTGCGAGAAATTTCTCAAATGTCTTCATAGTACGGGCAAAGCTCAAATACTTAATTCTTTCTGATGACTAGCTTTTCAGGGGTAATTTCTTTGATCATTAAACATTCATCTGTTCCGTCCGAGTGGTGGAACACCAGTTGTTCCCGCTCAAGTTCCCAGTTCCCGGTGATGGTATCCGGCAGGTCGGCCTTTCCGGGGCTAACGTCAAAGATCTTTCCGTCAGGCTGAAGATCGAAAGACCGGCGTCCACGGGAACGTGGAAAATCGAAACTTCTGGGGCGGTAAACGATCTGGTCAATACTATCCTCCTCGAAAGAATGCATCCAATGACCACACACACTTTCCTTTTTTGGTACAGCCATGACTTTATTTCGATTGAGGAAACAAAGTCGCTCTTGGACCATAAATCGTGGCGTTCATCCTTGCGGCCTGACCTTCAGTAAACATGTACATGGAATCGTCATCTACATAGTCCATATAATTCATGAACATGTCGCCATGAGGACCATTATTACAGGAAACAATTGGAAACACAGGCTTCTGATAATTTGGGCCAAGTTGATTGGGGGTGTCTTCAACATAGTCTGTATCGGAACAGCTATTTCCCCTTCCGTCTCCAAAGATGTGTGACAAGTTCAGGTAATGACCAATTTCGTGCGTAGTGGTACGCCCAAGGTTGAACGGTGCTCTGGCCGTACCTGTCGTTCCAAAAGCCCGGTAGTCGACTACCACGCCATCTGTTTCAGGTGGACCACCAGGAAACTGTGCATAGCCAAGCAGTGATTCGCCTAAATTACAAACCCAGATATTGAGGACACGGTCGGTGGACCATGGGTCCGCACCACCCGTAGCGGAGGCCTTCATGGCATTATCAGTACCGAAACTTTCAACGCTGGTGGAGGTTCTGGTTATGCCCGTAAAGGTAGTTCCCTCAGGATTTTGGCTGACAAATCGGAATTCGATTCCTGTATCTGCAATCAGATCTGTCCAAACTTCAGGAACCTTTGAGACATCCTCGTTTTTACAACGGAAGTCCTTGTTAAGGACTTCCATTTGACTGTAGATTTGATCGTCAGAAATATTTTCTTCTTCATTATGATAAAGCACATGAACAACAACATCGATGGTGACTGGCGTATTTAGCCGAAATGACTTCTTACGTTCGAGCAGAGAACCAATTTCATTCTCGATTACCGCTTGAGCTCTCCTGTATTCCGGAAAAGCCTCTACCTGCTTATTGTAAACCTCCATAGTTCCACAATGCCTGCGTTTGTTGTGTTCCATCATTTTGATTTCGGTAATTGGTATTAGATGTTCATATATTCTTCCATGATCAGCACAGCATCGGGATTTCCTTGTTGTACCGCCAAGTCGAGTGCACCAAGGCCCCGGTTATCTTTGATATGGAGGTCTGAGCCATGTTCCATGAGGAGCCTGACCAGATCATTGCGTCCAAATAAAGTGGCAAACATCAAGGCAGTGCCACCATTTCCGTGCTGAAGATTGAGATTGGCGCCGTGTGCTAAGAGCAGTTCAGCAATTGGAAGGTAGCCTTTAAAGCAAACACCCATGAGCGCAGTGTTCCCTCCGGCGTCTACAGTATTCACATCTGCACCATTTTCCAACAATATTCTTGTGGCCTCAAGTTGATCATTATAGGAGGCAACGATGAGCGGGGTAAAGCCCCGCCCATCAACTGCATTTACATCAGCACCATTTGATATTAGTTCTTTTATCGAGGCGAGATCGCCAGTTCTCACTACGCCAAAAAGTTGATCATTTAGATTTTCCATGAATTGGTTTAGTAAGGTTTGGCTTCCGTTGAATCTGTATTTGCCTGATCAATCGCATCAGAAGCTTTTTCGTCCACGAAGCTGGCTTTCTCTTTCATCATCAATTCTGCCTTCATCTTCAGACCTTCGGCCACTCGCCTTCCGTAGTCTTCATCACATTGGCTGAATAGTTCTACCATTTTGTCCTGAATGTGCTGCTCTGCAGCAGAAATTGCACCGACAAGATTTGTAATTAACTCATCCCTTTCCCAATCTTCGAAGTTTCTGTAAGTCTCCCCCGCCTGTTGAAAATTATTCTCCCTGTCTATTCTTTGTCTTACCAGAGCCGCCTGATAATAAGGTGTATGATCTTTTCCAGGACGTTGCGCCTCTTTCAATCCGTTGAGGCTTGATGGCTCATAATTCACATGCGGGTTTGTGCCTTTTGCAATATCTTGATAGAAAGCCATCTGCCCATCGCGCTGATTCGTTGCAACATGTTTTCGCGGAGCATTGATCGGCAACTGCAGGTAGTTGGTTCCTACACGATAACGCTGCGTATCAGAATACGAGAATGTTCTTCCCTGTAACATCTTATCGTCTGAGAAATCAAGACCGTCTACAAGAACCCCCGTTCCAAAGGCAGATTGTTCTACTTCGGCAAAGTAATTAACAGGATTTCTGTTTAGGGTCATTTTACCGATAGGATACCACGGGAACTGCTCACGAGGCCATAATTTAGTATCGTCAAGCGGGTCGAAATCCAGTTCCGGATGCTCGCCATCTTCCATGATCTGCACATTAAGTTCCCATTCCGGATATTCACCACGCTCGATGGCTTCGTAAAGATCCTGGGTGGCATGGTTGAAGTTATTTGCCTGGATTTCTGATGCCTGAGCAGAAGTTAGGTTTTTGATACCTTGCAGGGGTTCCCAATGATATTTTACAAGCACACCAACACCCTCGCTATTCACCCATTTGTAGGTATTTACGCCGGAGCCTTGCATGTGGCGGTACGTCGCCGGTATGCCCCATGGAGAAAATAAGAAGGTCACCATATGTAAAGTTTCGGGTGCATTACTTATAAAGTCAAACTGCCTTGCCGGGCTTTGGATATTTGTCACCGGATCCGGCTTGAAAGCATGGATGAAGTCCGGAAATTTGATGGCGTCCCGTATAAAAAAAATCTTCAGGTTATTTCCAACAAGATCCCAGTTACCATCTTCGGTGTACATTTTTACAGCGAAGCCTCGTGGATCGCGTAACGTTTCCGGCGAATGCCCCCCATGGATCACAGAAGAAAAACGTACAAATAACGGGGTCGTCTTTCCTTTTTCCTGCAAGAATTTTGCACGGGTATATTTTGATATATGTTCATCTCCTACGGTACCGTAAGCTTCAAAGACGCCGTGAGCGCCTGCACCCCGCGCATGAACAACACGTTCAGGCACGCGCTCACGGTCGAAGTGTGACATCTTCTCAAGGAACTGATAGTTTTCTAAAGTTGCCGGACCACGATTACCGACTGTACGGGTATTTTGATTATCATAGACAGGGTGTCCCTGTCTTGTCGTTAAAATGTTGGTACCTCCACCTGCATCACTCTGCTCTGGAGTTTTGTTGTTTGGCGAAGTGTTGTGGCTGTTGTTAGTAGGTTCAATCATAGCGATAAAGTTTAAAGATTAACAAACTGTGCATTAGTTAGTTTGAAGTTATTAAAACATATAACCAGAATCAAGATTTTTTGGTTTGATGATCAGCAATATTCTGACTACATCCCGATATCCGAGATCGTTCACTTCACCTTCTGCTTTATAGGCAGCAACATGTTCCGGAAAGCCTTCTAATAATTCTACCATAAACTCTTGTTTACTTTGCTACAACATTTGGCAACAGCTGGTGTTTTAAAAATGGTAAGCGAAGCGGTGAAAATACGTTCGATTGGCCGGCTGGATAAACCACTTTGGATTGGGATTATGCTGGTATACGGTACTAGTGGTAGTTTTTATGGCCAACTGTTTGTCGCACATATTCAGCGCGACTTCAGCTGATCTCGCAGGGCAATATGACACCGGTGAATATAATCGTTATACAAATCAGCTACCAAAATATTAATGTTGTACGTAATCTCTAAACTCAATCGCATGAACAAGATGAATAATTCAAACCGCAGAACCTTTGTAAAAAACCTGGGTTATGGCCTGGGAGCGCTAACCCTTGCACCCAGCCTGGCTGCATTCAGCGCATGTATTCCAGGAGCAGGCGAACGCAAACTTGGTATCGCCCTGGTGGGTCTTGGAGGCTACAGTACAGGGCAACTTGCCCCCGCCTTACAGCAGACCAATAATTGCTATCTTGCGGGCATTGTAACTGGAACACCTTCCAAAGCAGAAAGCTGGTCGGAAAAGTACAAGATACCCAAAGAGAGCATCTACAATTACGAAAACTTTGATACAATAAAGGACAATAAAAACATTGATATCGTCTATGTAGTACTACCTGTTTCCATGCATAAGGATTTCACCATCCGTGCCGCAAAAGCAGGAAAGCACGTCATTTGTGAGAAGCCGATGGCCCTTAACGCGGCCGACTGCCTGGACATGATCGCAGCCTGTAAGAAGGCTGGGGTTATGCTTTCTATTGGGTACAGGTTACACTTTGAGCCACATAATCAGGAGGTCATGCGCCTTGGCCAACAGCAGGAATATGGCAAGATTCTTAGCATAGACAGTGGTAATGGGTTTACCTGGGGGCGAAGCAGTGACTCCTGGCGTTTGAAAAAAGCTCTATCCGGCGGTGGCGCATTAATGGACATGGGTATATACGCGATTCAGGCTGCCCGATATACCACCGGTATGGAACCGTTGTTTGTCACAGCACGGGAAACGAAAACCAATGCGGATTTATTCAAGGAAGTTGACGATACCATCACCTGGGAACTTGAATTCCCCGGTAAAATAATGGCTAAAGGTAAATCCAGTTACAGCTCGAACATCAGCTTTCTTGATGTTAAAGCCGAGCGCGGTAAGTTCGGACTTGGCCCGGCGTATGGTTACAGCGGCATTGCTGGATATAATGCTTCAGGCCCGATGGATCACCCTCAAATCAATCAGCAAGCAGGACAGATGGATGATTTCGTAAGTTGTATTATGACAGGTAAGAAAACCAGGGTTCCCGGAGAGGAAGGTTGGAAGGACATGAAAGTTATTGATGCCATTTACCGGAGTATCGCCTCTGGCAAGAAGGAGCGTATAGGCTGATGTATAAAACATTTCCGACGCTGTGTTTATTATTAAAGCAACAGTACTATGAGACAGACCAATTAACATCGCGAGGATTGTGGAACGAAACATCGCTTCCTTACTGGAACAAAAAGAAAAACCGACCAATAGAATAGTTGAATATAAATACCAATAAGAACACATGATTAAACTGAACGATAGACGAACGATTTATTCAAAATTAACAAACACCCTTTGCAAAGCGGCCATGCGTGCTGTGTTGCTCGCATGCTTCATGCTGCTTAGCCATGTTGAAGCAAATGCTCAGGCGGAATTGCTCAGTCAGGACACCACGGCCAAGGAGGGCCCCAAGGTATATCCACCGGACTCACTTGGAAGGCGGACTCCAAGAGGGACCGTAGAAGGCTTTATTAAAGCCGCGGCGAGAGAAGAATTTAAGCTTGCTGCACAATACCTGAACTTAGACCCCAAGCTGCTTAAAAACCCTGACAGCACCAAGGCTGCTAAAGCCTTACAACTGCTCATGGATAAAAACGGTAATATATTTCCATATTCCTGGATCAGTGATGATCCGGCAGGTCTGGCCGACGATAATTTAGGTCCGAACCAAGACCGGATCGGAGCGATAAGTTATAACGGAGAAAGTTTTGATCTGATTTTGGAGAGTA
>DCLG01000088.1:8827-9244 GCA_002320935.1 Pedobacter sp. UBA1654
CAGACCATCCAACGTATACCCATTGATACCGGTGTAGTTAAAAGTACGACAATTGTTGAACAGGTTTCGCCAGGTTTTCTAGAGACAACAGAATGGGGCGGTGTTCCAGTAGCACATTGGCTGGCGATGGTTTTGATCGTTGTGGTTGCATATTTTCTTGCAGGGTTCATCATCAGATTCTTAGTATATGCAATGCCGCTGGTCTGGCGAAAAGCCAGAACAGAAGCAACCGCAGGAATAATTCAGTCCTTTGTGCTACCAATCCGTTTATACCTGGCGGTTTGGTTGTTTGTTGTAGGAAGCCGTGCTGCTGGTATCTCCATTATTGTCCGTCAGCGCTTAAATGATCTTACACTCATTGTTGGTGTCGTAGCATTCTTGCTTTTGCTGTGGCAGTTGGTTGATTTTATCACCCGT
>DCLG01000088.1:9271-10397 GCA_002320935.1 Pedobacter sp. UBA1654
CAATCCGGTGTTTCTGCTATCCTCTTTTTAAGAAGAGCTGCTAAGGTAGCCCTAGTTATATTTGGCAGTATTATAATCTTAGATACTTTTGGCTGGGATGTCACTACATGGCTTACTGCCCTGGGAATAGGCGGTATAGCAATCGCATTAGGTACACAAAAAACAGTAGAGAACTTCGTGGGGAGTGTTACACTTATCGCCGATCACCCGGTTCGTGTTGGTGACTTTTGCCTTGCTGGCGGTGTTCTTGGCACGGTTGAACAGATCGGAATGCGTACAACCAAGATCCGGACCCTGGCAAGGACCGTTGTTAGTATCCCTAACGGGGAACTATCTTCCATAAAAATTGAAAACTTTGCGCCCCGAGATAAGTTTTTGTTTAATCCGGTTCTTGGTTTAAGGTACGAAACTACACCAGAACAGTTGCGATACCTGCTGGTGGAACTTCGTGCCATATTGTATGCACACCCAAAAATTGATTCCGGTTCCAGGATTCGTTTTACCGGCTTTGCTCCCGATTCCTTGAAGTTAGAAGTCTGGTCCTACATTAAGACCATTAGCAATGATGAATTCCTGGAAGTACAGGAAGATCTATACTTACGTTTCATGGAAAAAATTGAGGCCTCCGGAACCGGATTCGCCTTTCCGTCTCAAACTCTTTATTTCGCCAAAGATACTGGTGTATCTTCAGAGAAAACGAAGGAAGCAGAAGCTAAAGTTAAAGCATGGCGGGAAGCCGGGGATTTGCAGATCCCTAACTTCAGCCCTGAAAAGATCATGGAATTAAAAGATACTATTAAGTACCCTGCAGAGGGTACGAATATGGAACCTAAATAAGGTTGTAGACCCATCATACAGGATAATTTGCCTGTTATTGTCAATAAAAAAAGCGAGGCTTAAAGGCCCCGCTTTTTTTCTAAGGTTGATCCCACCACAGTCTGGTGTCCAAAGGTACATCCCCCGGCACGTTTGATCCATTTTTAGAACGTTCTCCTACAGGATAGGCTACTCTTCTGATAAATTCGTCTAATGCCGCCCCTTCAGGCATCTTGAAATCTTTGTAGTTGTAATCGAATCGCCGAGCATCGTTCCAAGCCTCCGCACTGAGGTACGTCGCTGCATATTT
>DCLG01000088.1:10452-15576 GCA_002320935.1 Pedobacter sp. UBA1654
ACTTGTCCATATTGGCGCGTATGCCGGCAAGATAAGCCGCATAAGCCCGGGTCCGGCCCGCTGGTCCTGACCGGAATGCTGCTTCTGCCTCAATAAATTTTAGCTCAGCAAACGTCACAATGTACAATGGTGATGTTCTGGTGGTTAACGGAGAGATCAAACTGATGTAGTTTTCGTCCAAAACCGTACTTGGTGCCGGTCCAAGATTACCTGCTCCATTTCGTGTACCCTTGTAATCACCATTCACGGTTTTATCGGTAATCCTGGAGATTCTAGGATCCAAGACACCGTATTTTGTCCCGTTCATATGATCGATAAAGTTGTCAGAAAGCCAGCCGCCAAGCAATGCTCCGGCATTATTTATCGCTACCTGAGCCCAAGGGTTTACACCCGAAAAGATCACCATGCCTGCATCATCAAGGTTAGACTGGTAGGCGTTATCTATTGCTGTAAGTACAGCATCAGGATTGTACGCGGGTTTCTTAGAGATTTTATTCAGAAATCTCGCCTGAATACTATAGGCTGTTTTTAGCCATGCTAGTCGGTCGCCTCCATGTATCAAATCAGAGGATGCGTCAAGCTGCTGGGTAGCAGTAGTCTTTTGAAAATTTGCGATACTTTCACTGATCAGGCTCATACAGGTTTGATACAATGCTTCTTCAGAGTCATACTTGGGCGTCAGGTTGCCGTTAGTAGCGAAAGCATCTGAATAAGGCGCACTCCCCCATGTGTCAGTTACCAAACCCAGGTTGTAAGCCATTAATAACTGCGCTACTGCAAGATGATCAGTGGCGCCCGAACTTTCCGCTCTTTTGATCATGTCATTCAGATCCGCCATGGCGTAATAAGCATTGTCCCATTGCGAGGAATTATCGGTAATCTGGTAAGTGTCTGTTGCTGCACCAGCTGATGGACTGGCCAGGTACTGCGAATAAAAGCTGTTAAATGCTGCAAATCGCTGGCTGTTCAATCCTGCCTTTTGCGTCGCGGTAGAAAGTAGGGAGTTTAGAGGAGGGTTCTGAACCTGATTTGGATTTTCATTCAGATCAAAATATTTTTTGCATCCCTGACTGGAGGCAGCAACCGTTCCCAGCAGTGCTAAAAGTATTATTTTATGGTATTTTTTCATGTGTTTAAATCTAGAAACCAACATTTAATGAGAATAAAAAGCTTCTTACCGCCGGGTAAGTCATACCTGCGAAGCCTTCAATATTAGACCCGCTGTTAGTTGTAGAACTTTCGGGATCGAAGCCATCGTACTTGGTCCATAGTAAAAGGTTGTTTCCAGTTACAGACATATTTACATTTTTAACAAAGCCTTTGGTAAGCCACTTTTTAGGAAATGAATAGCCTACTGATAATGACCTTAAACGTACCCATGACGCGTCTTCAATAAAAGTATCAGACACACCTCTGTGTACCAGCCGGTAATATCCATCGCCGTAGTTGATGCCTGTTGCAGGATCCACGCCTTGCCCTAACCATACTTCTCTGGTGTTTGGCGTACCGTCGGCAAGTACACCCTCAAATACCCGGTGCTCAGTTCTATTTTCAGTGTATTTCGCGATACCAAATGCAGAGAAGTAGTTTGCAAGCTGATTATAACGGTCCTGGCCAATTCTTGCATCAAAAAGGAAATTTAAAGTCCAATCTTTGTAACGGAAAGTGTTGTTCCAGCCACCGATCCAGTCTGGCTGTACATTACCAAGTCTCTTCTGATCGGCTGCAGCACCAATGATTGGAAATCCATTCGCACCTATCAGGAGCGGACGAGAGGGATCACTTGCATTTGGCGTTCTATCAAGACCCGCAGCAATTTCATCAGGGCTGAAATAACGCCTGTATTCTGTGCCATATAAAGTCCCGTAAGCTTCACCTGGTATTAATTTCATAGTTACTGCAGCATTCAAATATCCATGTTCCGATGCAGCATTGATTTCCGACAAATCTGAACGTAGTGAGATAATTTTATTGCGGTTCGCTGAATAGTTTAATGTTGTTTCCCAACTGAAGTTATCTGTTTTTACCGGAGTACCGGACAGCGTTAATTCAATACCCTTATTACGCATAGTACCAGCATTTACCGCAGCAGTGACATATCCGGTGGTAGATGATATTGGAACATTGATGATTTGGTCTTTACTTAGAGAATAGTAGTAGTTGGCATCCAATCCTACCCTTCCCTGAAAAAATTTAAGATTAAATCCGCCTTCATAAGTATCGGTAAATTCCGGCCTTAAAGTAGGATCTCCCAACAGGTTAGGTCTCGTGAATCCTGTATAACCGGTAGGTAGTCCTGTATAGTTTGCGAAACCCCTGCTTGTTGAATNNTTTACCAATCCTTGCATAAGAAAATCTAAATTTAGCATTGCTGATCACCTCAGGTAGTTTGATGTGATCGGAGAATATATAACTTAAGCTTGCTGATGGATAAAAGAAGGAGTTATTCGGGCGCACCAGGGATGAAGTGATATCATTTCTTCCTGTAAGCGTTAAATAGAGGTAATCTTTGTAATTTAGAGCAAGTTCGCCGAAAATACCCATCAAACGGTAATCCTCTTCGTAAGTGTTACCAGTAAGGAATTTGGCATTGCTAAGGTTATACCAATTAAACACAGTAAGGTTTGAGCCTTCTACACTGTTGCGGTAGATCTTTCTGTCATAAAGATCATGCCCGATGCGCAAAGTACCAGAAAGGTCCTTAGAAATTGTATGGGTGAGGCTCGCAATGAAAGTACTATTAATGCTTCTGAAGTTGTCGCTGTAATTGTTGATCAAACCCATACCAGGGAAAGCATCAGTACCATTATCTTCAACAATCCGCTCCCCTACCAATCCTTGCATACCCGGAGCTGTCATCAAACGATTATCCCGGTAAGTATCCAGACCAGCGCGATAGGTCAAGTTCAACCATTTAAAAGGCTGATAGGAAGCATTGGCGCTTCCTATGAAACGCATTACATCGTCTTTGAAATGCTGTGACTCTGCAAGGTAACGCGGATTGGTAGTAGAACCGTATGAACGCATGGTACCATTTTCTTCAATATAGTCGTTCACATCCTGTCTTGGTGACCAATAAATCAGTTGCTCAATATAACGTCCCGCATTGTAACGGCGACCGCCCGAATTATTGACACTGATAGATGCACCAGCATTAAATTTCTCGCTGGGCTTAAATGTCGTGTTAAGCCTACCCTGGTAATTTTTGAAATTTGTGGAGGGCAGGATACCATTATGCTGGAGCTGCGACACCGAGGTGAGAAAGGTCATTTTCTCTGAACCGCCGGATACCGTTACGCCGTTCCGGTACTGACTTCCCGTTTGAAAGGCATCCTTAAAGTGATTGTAGAGTTGAGCAGGATGTGTCGGGTCTTCTGCAATGGCTTCTTGAACGGTAGGACCCCATGAAGGCCAAAAATCCTCAGGATTATACACTCCGCGCCAGCCCTGGGTGAATTTGTTCTGCAATTCTGGCATTGTATTCATATTTTCAAATCCGAAAGTACCCTGATAGTCAATTTTAATGGTACCTGCCCGGCCCGATTTAGTGGTTATAACAACCACCCCGTTTGCACCCCTTAGGCCATAAAGCGCTGTTGCCGCACCACCACGCAGGATGTTCATTGATTCAATATCATCAGGATTGATATCGACTGCCCTGTTACTCATCCCATACGCCCCTGAACCTTGTGATGACGTACTGTTATCCATAAATATACCATCGATCACAAATAAGGGTTGGTTGTTACGACCAGGGTCAATTGAATTAACGCCGCGGATCTGAATTCTTGCACCTTGCCCAGGCGCACCACCAGTACTGCTGATGGCCACACCAGCTACTTTGCCCTGAATTGCATTGACCACATTACTTTGCTTATTCTGCGTAAGATCCTCTGCATCGATGCTCTGAGAAGCAAAAGCCAGTGAACGCTCATCTCGCTTTATACCCAGAGCTGTTGTGACCACAACTTCATTTAGTTCCTGGGACGTTGCCACAAGGGAAACATCAATGCGTGACCTGGTACCAGCAGCCAACTCTTGTGTGGCAAATCCGATATAACTGAAGGTAAGCGTTGCATTACCTGCAGGAATCTTAATCGAATACTCTCCATTGTTGTTTGTTGAAACTGCCGTTTGAGTGCCTTTAACCTTTACCACTACANNTACACCCGGTAAAGCAGCTCCGCCATCGGCCTGGGTAACCTTACCGCTTACATCTCTTGTCTGTGCAAACACTGCGGAGGCCCACAGTAAGAGAATGGGTAGCATAATTAAGGTAAACTTTTTTTTCATAATCATAATTAAGGTTGATTGTTTGTCTGGTTGTTTGACTCTATATTAAGAAAATTTTAAATGATTAGCACACATAAATGACTATGATCTCAGATTTTTTGGATATTTTGGTTAAAAATTACCCTATTCCTAACCACTTTATTGCACATGTCCCATTTTCCGAAGCTTCAACCCCTGTTTTTCGTATTAATCTCTACTTTCCTTATCGTCATTGCAGACACTGCATTTGCACAGCAATATAAACTAGAAGAAATCCGGAATTATCCCTTCCCTACTGCGCTGACCAGTTCCGCAACTGGTTCTAAAATTGCCTGGGCTTTTGATGAGCAAGGGAAGCGAAACGTATATGTAGCAGAAGGACCCGACTTCAAAGCCCGAAATCTTACTGGCTACCTTGATGACGATGGACAGGAGATCAGCAGTCTACGGATATCAAATGATGGAAAATGGGTGATCTTTGTTCGCGGAGGTGACCATGGGTCTATTTGGAATGCTGAAGATCCGGTAAATGTTGATTCCAAGGCAGAGGCGCCGAAAGTAGAAATTCACGCTATTGCCTTCGATGGAAGCGTACGCCGCAAGATTGATGAAGGTGATCAGCCGGTTATAGCGCCTGATGGAAAACAAATTATATACATGAAAAAAGCTGCGGTTTGGTCTGCAGCAATTGATGGATCAAGGGCCGAAAAGCCACTTTTCTCTGCGAGAGGTAGAATAAACGATCTTCAATGGGCACCAGATGGATCTTCCATTGCATTTGTCAGCAACAGGCAGCATCATGCCTTCATCGGCGTGTATAAACTCGCAGATGGCAATATCAGATGGATTTCA
>DCLG01000066.1:0-3474 GCA_002320935.1 Pedobacter sp. UBA1654
TTTTCATCTCTGTTACCTCGGTTCTAATTTCCTGAGATAAGGCCTTTATTTCCTGCATTGCTTTCCTTAAACGCGTTCCTGCAGCAGCATTTGAATCATCATAAAATTTAGAGGCATCTGTCTCAATGTTAGATACGATCTCTTTCAGTTTTTGAAACTTTTCCATTTTCTTTTTTTAAGTATAGGGTTAATTCGGTTGTTGGTGTTAGACCATGAGCGAATGTATATGAAATTTTGCAATCCTATTTAACAAAAGTTCTATTATAGTGGCACCGAGATCGTTTCTCATACTTTATTAAACGCTTAATTTTTCAACGGTTAACAAGCAGTACAAATTTGCGCTTTCAGGTAGTTTTACATCTATCAGGTTGCACAATGTTTGTGCTAAAATCCAATATTGAAGAACAATGGTCAGAATTATATATCATGTGCCCAAAATGGGCTATAGAATCCAGGATAGATCATCTCATGCAGAAATCCTATTGCTTGAAACATCCCTAAAAAGCGCAAACGCTTCTGTAGTGTGCATCGTTGATTTCAAGAATAAGTTAGTTTCAAATAAGAGCTCAGACTTTTTAGAGCACATGGATAGGATTGATCCTTTATTGTTTGAAGCAGATTTTGTTCAGCTTTAATTTCAAGACTCAGCAACCAGACAGCTTTAATCCTGTGCATTGTAAATGTCTTATGCCCTTGAAGCATCTCTAGCCATATAACCCGGCAAGAGTACTACAAACCTCTCGACTTTTTGTAAAATAAGAGTTACAAGCTCAACTCACATTATTGTTTACGTAAATCCGAATGAACAATCACCTCGTCTTTGAGTTATAGGACCTTAAGCATCCAAACGTCTGTAGTAAGTTAAGTATCTTTAAATGGAAGAATTTCTAAATGGTCTCTCCAATCTAAAAAACACCGATTTTAGGCTTCTTGCTGCTGCACTCAATGCATCTAGCAATGGCGTAGTGATTACTGACCATCGCCAGCCTGACCAACCCATAATCTATTGCAACAAAGCATTTGAATTACTTACCGGATACAGCAAAAAAGAGATTATTGGACATAATTGCCGCTTCCTTCAAGCCCAGGATAGAAGCCAGGAGTCTATTTTGCAGCTAAAAGAAGCTATCAAAAAAGGAGAACACTGCCAGACAATAGTTAAAAATTACAAAAAGAACGGAAGAGTGTTCTGGAACGAACTGATGATTTCACCAGTTAAAGACGCTTCTGGAAACATTACCCACTTTGTTGGTATTCAAAATGATGTCACTAAAAGAGTGGTTGCAGAGCTACAAATGGAAAAGCAGCGGGATCAGCTTGACGAGAAAGTCCGTGAGCGTACCAATACGCTTGAGGAAAGTGAAGCATATCTCTCCGCCATTGTAGAAACTATCAGAGAAAGTCTTGTGGTGCTTGACAGCCAGTTTCGTATTCTTAGTGCAAATCACAATTTTTGTGATTTCTTTAATGACCCCGAGGATACCATTTTAGGTCGAGATTTATTTGAAATTGGATCTGGCAAATGGAATTTTCCAGAACTGAGAGAGCTGCTTACCAAAGTATTACCCCATAATAATCCTTTTGAAGGCTTTGAGCTGACCCATGAATTTCCTCTTATAGGCAGAAAGACACTTATTCTTAATGCAAGACAAATGACCTTAAAAGGGAAAAACCAGGATCGGATCTTACTTGCTATAGAAGACATCACCGAGCGGAAAACAATGGAATATAGAAAAGAGGATTTCATCAATATCGCCAGCCATGAAATGAGAACCCCACTGACCAGCATTAAGGGTAACTTACAACTGCTAAATAAAATTGCACAAAAGAAAGGAGATACAGATTACACCAGAGGTTTCCTGGCAGCTGGAAAGTCGGTAGCAAGATTGGAACGGTTAATATTTGAACTTCTTGATGTTTCCAAAATGCAATCCGGCAAAGTTGACTTTAACTTCGAATCTGTTGATATATCTAGCTTGGTTGATGAATCAATTGTGATGATGCAGCAGGAAACACAGGGTTCCACAATCGTTGTAAGTGGATTAAAGGGTCAATTTGTAGAAGGTGACTATGGACGCTTGGAACAAGTGATGATAAACCTATTGTCCAATGCAGTAAAATATAGTCCGGGCTCATCTGAAATAAAGGTACATATATCTTCTATGCCTGGATACTGCAAGATTGCCATTTCCGATCAGGGCATTGGAATAAACATGAAGGATCATAAGCGAATTTTTGAGCGATTTTACAGAGCTGAAGAGATTTCAGATAAGTTTCCGGGCGTTGGCGTGGGCCTTTACATTTGCAATGAAATTATCAAAGAACATAATGGAACGCTTTGGGTAGAGAGTGAAGCTGGCAAAGGATCGACCTTCAGTTTTACAATCCCGATTGCTAAAAACAATTAGTCACCAAAAGTAGATGCTTCATCTTAAGACCAGATCTGTCTCAAAAAAGGAAGACTTCTCCCAGCTCCAGTGCTACTTTCTGGTATCTAAAGTTATATCAAAGAAAAGGGACCATGATCAGTGATCAAAGTCCCTCGCATCTAAATTAATGCTTTCAGGTTATATAATTAAGCTCCACGAGCGTATATACATACATCAACACTTTGAAATATGTATGATTGGTAATCAAAAGAGTATTGAGATTTCAATCAAATTTCTAAATTTCCCGTTAATCAGGTAAGGCCATCATCTGAATAACACTGCTCTGCGCATATTCATCCGAACCAGGTAGACCTACCACTGGATGCACTGTGATGTATAATACATTCTTGTAGAGCGCAATGCCGGAAGGAATATGTAAATCAACACTATCAGCTGGCCCTTCAGTTGGCGCGGCATATTTATCATGAACTGGTACACCCGCGACTACACTAACAGTCCCGTTTGGGGAGACTTTTTTAATTTGATTATCGCTCGCTATTATAAAGCTTCCACCGGCCAATGGCAACAAGCTATTATAATTTACAGTAATATCTTTCTTTACTGAGGTCACAGTTCCTTTTGAGCTTATTCTAAAGATGCCCTTACCTGCTGCATAAATTGTTTTATTCAGAACAGCCAAACTCTGAATATTCCAAGGAGATGAAGGCGTACCAACCGGGCCTTTGGTCAATGTGGTTAACACACCTTCGCGCGAAATCTTACGAATTTGGAAATCAATACCAGAAAATACACTTTGGTCATCAATGACATAAATTGCTCCGTCTTCACACGCTGCAATTGATATCAATCTCCGTAATGGAGCGGTTTGAGTAGGTCCATTCCCAAAACCACCTGGGGCCTTCACCTCTACAGTCGTTACCCTACCTTCTTTGGTGACTTTGCGAACTTTACCCCATTCAGCAACGTAAAGGTTTCCATCTGGGCCTAAGGCAATCGCGCTTGGTGATGAAAAAGTAGCCTGCTTTCCTAAACCATCCCGGGATTCTCCCCATCCGCTACCAGCCAGGGTTGTAACGGCTCGTTC
>DCLG01000066.1:3599-4205 GCA_002320935.1 Pedobacter sp. UBA1654
CCCGCCAGCGTATACACATAGTTCGGGGTCAAGCCTGTAACAGCTTTTGCATTAGAAGATTCCTGTACTGTGTTGTTAGCAACTGGCACCTCTTTATCACAACTAAGTAAAGTGCTTGCCACAGATACTGCTGCAAGCAGAAAAATACCCATCTTTTTCATAATCAGTTTGTTAGGTTATTGGTCTATTAAATTTACCAATAGTTTAACTAACAAATGAAAAGTTTTCTAAAGAAAAAGGTATACTATTTTCAGCCATTGAATCAATAACTGAATCGATGTAAAACAGCGAACGTGTTAGAGGGGGGACTTTAATAACATAGGTCTTAAATAGCAAAGAGATAAATAAGTCACAAGCCAATATTTATATTAAAAATGTAGCCTTTTTAGCCGCTAGCCGCAAATCGGCTATTAGAAAAGGGTCTTTTGAATCGTGATATGAATAAGTATTTGGATCAGGTAAGTAAAGATTGTCAAAAGGCGAGATTACAAACTCTCAGATAACATTAACTCGGTTGGAAATGCCGAGATGCCGACCTAAATAAATTACTCAAGTAGAATGTAAAAATATATCAAAGATCCTGTGTGATATGTTCAATCCATCTGT
>DCLG01000051.1:0-1939 GCA_002320935.1 Pedobacter sp. UBA1654
TGGAACTGTATACCGCTATGAACAAAGCGGTGAGTTGCACGGTTTAACAAGAGTTAGAGGATTTACCCAGGATGATGCACACTTATTCTGTCGCCCGGATCAGGTTAAAGAAGAGTTTAAGAAAGTTATTGACCTGGTTTTATATGTTTTTAAATCACTGGGTTTTGATAGCTATGTTGCACAGGTATCCCTTAGAGATCCTGACAATAAGACAAAATACATTGGCTCAGATGAAAACTGGAAGATGGCAGAGTCTGCCATTATTGAAGCGGCTGAAGAAAAAGGTTTGCCTACAGTTATTGAATATGGCGAAGCTGCATTTTATGGCCCGAAACTTGATTTCATGGTGAAGGATGCTTTGGGCAGGAAATGGCAGTTGGGAACGATCCAGGTAGATTATAATTTACCAGAACGTTTTGAACTGGAGTATACCGGCAGCGACAATCAAAAACACAGACCAGTAATGATCCACCGTGCGCCATTTGGTTCACTGGAAAGATTTGTAGCTGTGTTAATTGAGCACTGTGCTGGTAATTTCCCGCTATGGCTATCCCCTGAACAGTTTATTATTCTTCCTATTTCAGAAAAATATGAAGATTATGCGAAAAAAGTTTTAGATGAGCTAAATAATTCGGATATTCGCGGATTGATTGATTTTCGTGATGAAAAGATCGGAAGAAAGATCAGAGATGCTGAGGTTAAGAAGTTACCTTATATGTTGATTATCGGTGAGAAAGAAATGGCCGAAGGGAAGTTAGCAGTAAGGAAACATGGTGCAGGAGATTTAGGCGAGATGACCATTCAGGAATTTGGTGAATTATTAATAAAAGAAATAACAATTTAAATAAGATACACATTTGGCATTAGGCAGACCAGGATTTAATAGGGGACCACGTCCTCCTTTTAAGAAAAAAGAAGCAGAACATAATATTAATCAGTATATCAGAGCGCAGGAGGTTAGATTAGCTGGAGATAATGTTGAACCAGGGATTTATCCTTTGTCAAAAGCTTTGGCCTTAGCTGATGAATTAGAGCTGGATCTTGTGGAGATATCTCCGAATGCAGTACCTCCTGTATGCAGAATCATTGATTACAGCAAGTTTGTTTACGAACAAAAGAAAAAGCAGAAGGAGATTAAATCCAATGCAAAGCAAACGGTAATTAAGGAGATTCGTTTCGGACCAAATACAAATGATCATGATTTTCAGTTCAAACTGAAGCATGCCATTAGTTTCCTGGAAAATGGTGAAAAGGTGCGCGCATATGTTCACTTTAAAGGTAGGGCTATTGTTTACAAAGAGCAGGGAGAGATTCTTTTGCTTAAGTTTGCACAGGCTTTAGAAGATGTCGGTAAAGTGGAGTTGCTGCCTAAATTAGAAGGTAAGCGCATGTTTTTGACACTGGCGCCGAAAGTTGCTAAAAAATAATAATTAACATAAATAATAACAGGTTATGCCAAAAATGAAGACCAATTCCAGTGCTAAAAAGCGTTTTTCGCTTACTGGAACAGGTAAAATCGCAAGAAAGAATGCATTCAAAAGC
This sequence comes from Pedobacter sp. UBA1654, assembly GCA_002320935.1. GTDB lineage: Bacteria > Bacteroidota > Bacteroidia > Sphingobacteriales > Sphingobacteriaceae > Pedobacter. Next base: position 1,543 of record DCLG01000051.1, read on the forward strand.
CACATCTTAACAAAGATGTCAACTAAGCGTAAGCGCAATCTTAGCCAAACCAGTATGGTATCGGCTGCAGATATGGGCAACGTAAAAAGAATGCTTGCAATCGGTAAATAATTAATTTTTCTAACCAGGTACCCGGTAGTAAGATTGCTGAAAAACGCAACACCGCTTATCAAAACACAACACAACTATGCCACGTTCGGTAAACGCAGTAGCTTCGAGAAGAAGAAGGAAAAAAGTCCTTAATATGGCCAAAGGCTATTGGGGATCTAGAAGTAAAGTATTCACAATCGCTAAAAATACGGTTGAAAAAGGTTTGCAGTATGCATACCGTGACCGTAAGGTTAAAAAGAGAGAATTCCGTGGATTATGGATTCAGCGTATCAATGCTGGTGCTCGT
>DCLG01000051.1:2010-14548 GCA_002320935.1 Pedobacter sp. UBA1654
AGGGAGCAAATTTGCTCCCTTTTTTTATGTCTTGTTTTAAGAATTTTCGTTGGTTGTTGTTGACCTCGCCTGACCGGGATTACGTCCCTTTCTTTGTTGGCGGTCTTTAACCTTTTCTCTTTGCTCAGCCTTCATCGACTCATATTTAGCTTTCTGTTCTGGAGTTAAAACTTTAGCAAGCTTGTTTTCACGATCTTGCATTTCGGCTTTTCTTGCTTCAGAAGCTTTTTTCATTTCTTGCATTCGTTCCTTGCGCCATTCATCTTGTTTCTTGGCTTTCTCAAATTCAATTTTATAAATCTCCGCTTTCTGCGCGTCTGTCAATGCTAGTTTTTCCTTAAGCTGACTGGCTGTTCTTTCCGCTCTTTGTTCTGGACTAACTGGACCTCTTGCGGACTTCTGTGCGTAGCTTGCAGTAAATGCGCTTACTGCTATAGCTAATGTTAAAACGATCTTTTTCATTTGTATGTTGTTTAAATGAATAGATCAGAAAATTTGAGATAAGTTTAATACCTAAATGTTAAATTATGTTAAGAAAACGCCTTAATTGCTCTTGTTCAGATTCTGCAAAGATCGTTGCATTTGAGCCATCATCTGCGTAAGTGTTTCAATTGATGGGTCTGCGGCTGCTTCGGGCAGGCTACTGGTGAAGTATGCTTTGGCTTTCCAGATCTCCAGAATATCATCGGAGGCAATGGAGTAGGGGTCATACATCTTATTGTCGGAGATCAGTTTTAGTTCTTTGTTCTCTTTAAATTTATTACCAATCCGTTTATAAACGACACCTTCGTTTTTGCTGATGATGATATATGTCTCACCTGGTTTAATTTCTGACCAGTTTTCCACGTACTCCCCAACAACGATACTGCCGGGTTGTATGGGAAGCATGGAGTCACCCATGATCTCAAAGCCCCGGAATGTACCTTGCTTTAGCGAGGGGAGTGGTAGCTGAAATTTCGGTAGTTCTTTAATGTATTCCGGGTCGGAAAAGCCATTGAGATAACCAGCACTTGCCTTTACAGGCACAAGTTCGATGTTCTCATTATCGTCTTTGTCAACTGAGATACTAAGTACACGCAGGTTTGCCCCTTGTGCTTTCGTTTTAGGTTTCCACTTATCATTGATGGTTTCATTGATAAACTCATCGATGGTGAATTCATAAAAGTCTGCTATTTTCTTTAGTAAGTCGTATTTCGGTTCGGCCCGGTCTTCTTCATATGCACCTACCAATGACCGCTTAATTCCCAGTGCATCAGCGAACTGCTGCTGGGTCATGCCCTTTTTCTTTCTTAAGTATTTCAGGTTAGACGAAATATTCGACATAAAATAAAAGTTTATAAAATGTTTGTTTATACTAAAATAGTTAGTATTATTGTACCAATAAAGTTAGTAATATTTATTTGTTTACCAAAGCGGTATACTAATTTAATTAGTTGTAGCCATTAAACTTAAAAAGATGAAAAAATTTGTTTACATCGTAACTGACCGTAATAGGACGAGTCTTCATGTTGGAATGAGTTCGGACCTGATTAAGACACTTGATTTCTATAAGACGATGCCAAGTTTGTTTTTTGACAGCGGAATGCAGTTAACCAGGTTGGTTTATTTTGAAGAGTTTAAAACTGAAGAGCAGGCACTAAGTAGATTCAAAGTTGTCAGCCGTTTTACCAGGATGCAAAAGGAGCGATTAGTAAGATCTTGTAATCCGGATTGGATTGATCTGACGATCGGACTTGATTTCGAACACATTATGGTGAATAAGCCCATCAATACGCAGGTTAAACTCCCATTGGGTATAATGTCATAATAAATGCGAACCCCAATTGAGATTCGCATTTTTATTGCTTCGGTTCTTGATACGATCAATTACCAGCCTGGCGCAAATGTGAGTCCGAATACACCTGCTTTAACGTCCTTTCGTTGGAATGGGAAAGCGTAATATGGCTCAAGCACAAAGTAGCCGAACATATTTACGCGAAGGGAAATTCCTGCACTTAGTGCTGGAACCCGCTCCCTTGGTCTTCCATTCTCAAGCAGTTCACCGCTAGGCTGACTTTTAAGCGAGACAGTTGAATATTCATCCCAAGCCAAGCCTGCATCAAAAAATAAGTTCAAATCTGAGATCAGGAATCTTGAGGGGATTTGTGCAAGTTGTTTAGGTCCGGTGAAAGGTAGCCTCATCTCGAAATTAAAAACAGCCATTTTGCTACCTGAAAGTTGGTTGATATTAAATGTACCTTCCTGGGCATTATTGCTGTTGTAAAATGAATTGGCCTCATATCCGCGGATAAGATAAGGGTAGCCGACAAAGAGTGGATACAAATTCTCGCCGTCTTCACCCAAGCGCATGTAGGAGAAGGCTCTTGCTGCAAATGTAATAGGTTTAGTCCTCACGTATTTTCTTAGGTCAACATTAACAGCGCTGAACTGGTAGTCCCCGAAATATTGCTCTCCTGAGATACGGTATCTGAATCCGTCCAATGGTGCAGTTAAACCGAAAACGGAATTATCACCCACAAATCCGGCGTTTACTTGGAATATATTAAATGAACGTAAGGTGATGCCCAGTTCTTCACTTGCCTGTTCAGTGGGAATGTGCTTGCGGTCGGAGCCAAGATAGCCGCCTACATAGCCGTCAATATTCTGGTAATAGTTATTCCAGCGGTCCACACGATAGCTGTACCTTGATATCGCACTTCCTGCCTCAAAACGATGTACTTTACTAAAAGGGTAGGCGGCAAAGAGCTGTGCCTGGCTTTCGAAAGTTCTGATGATGTTTGTGCGTTCATTGTAAACCGGCAGCGTGGTATTTGGATCATCTGTAGGTAGCTCTTCAACTGCTATGTCGCGGAAACCCGTGATATAAGGAATTCGGGATACCGCAAAGCCCCAGTTAACCCGGTTTTCCTGATTGATGTAGCCAGCCAGTCCCCCAAAATCATGAATTTCTCCATTTATGGAAACGTTCGCAATAATCTGGTTGCGTCCTAGAATATCACTAAACATGCCTACAACTCCACCCTGGACACCGGTTCCAAATCTGCTGGTGGATACACCAACACCACTGTTGGCTAAATAATCAAGTCTGAATTTCGGTTTGTACGGTATAGTTTGAAGTGAATCTTGGAGTACCTGCTCATAGTTACTGAAATTCTGCAGATTGTTATTGACAGTAGTAACGCCAGCATTTTCAAAGGGTGGAAGCACTGCCGCGTCAAAGTTTACGTCATCTGCATTTACAGGTTTGCTGTTGAATGTGTTTAAAGTAGCATTATATAGCGTATACCGCTGAGACCTATAGTAGCTGTAAATGATGTCATCGTTACGTGAAACGGTTATTGCCGGGGAGAACTCGGTGATCCCGCTGATGCCTGTAAAATAATCTGTTAGCTGGTTTATTCCATCGGTTTCAAGATTGTACTCGTAGAGGTTTCTGAATCCATCACGGTTGGATAGAAAGAAAATTCGTTTGCTGTCGCCCGAAAATACGGCATTCAAGTTATTGGCACCCTCAAATATGGGGATGTTTTTTAGGCCCTTTGTGCTAAGATCAAGCAGGGTAAGGTTTAGTGGGAAGTTTGCAGCTTTAATATCCTTTTCCATTCCTGCGCGGTCAGACGAGAATACAAGGTATTTGCCATCAGGTGCGTAATTTGGTGCATAGTCAGAATAGATATCATCCGTTAATTGCTCAACTTGCTTTGTGTCCAGATTATACGCAAAGATATCACTTTGGCCTTCCACCATTCCAGAAAAGGCAATGGACTTACCATCTGGAGCCCAGGTTAGGTTACCGAATTGTTCTACATCACCCATCCCAGCCTGCAGTATTGTCTTACCGTTATTGACGTCTACAATCATTAACTGGTTTCTGCCTTTGCTAAAAATGCTGAAAGCAAACATCTTACTGTCTGGCGACCATGTACCAGCAGATTCAAGAAAGTTAAAGTCATCAATATGTGAATTGGCTGCCTGGCTGCTGAGCTTCCTGATGATGCGCCCTGTTTTGGCATCGGCTAGAAATANNTAAATCAATACCGAATAAGTCTTTTTCAGACAGAAATGCAAGAAATTTTCCATCTGGAGAAATTGCAGGGGCAACGTTCATGTTACCGCCGTTTTTATTGTCTACAATCTTGGTGCCTCGTATTTTCACCTGGCTGCTGTCGGTCTTAAGCATCGGGCGATAGTGTGCTTCAATAGCTTGTTTCCAGAGTCCAGACAGCGACTTATCGTCAAAACCAAGAGTGAACCGTAGTGCATTCTCATAGCCATACCGAGCTGTGTTTTTGAGCAGGGGTACAATCGTGCTATCACCGTATGTGGAACCTACGAAAGTCCAGAATGCCTGTCCGTAGCGGTATGGGCAATAACGGCTCGAATTGGTGAGGTCTTTGAGCGAGGGGATATCACGATTCAGCAAAGCATCTCTCATCCACATCGAAGTAAATGCATCCGTTTTGCCGATGGACATGTATTCGGCCATACCTTCTACCATCCACAGCGGTACCTGACTTACATTCTCTAAGCTTAGTGAATCTGTCTCCAATAGTGTATGGTATTGAAAAGCATGCACCAACTCGTGGCCAAGGACATGGCGGGTTTGGTTATTTAGCTCCATCACGGGCATGATCACCCTGTTTTTAAGTGCTTCCGTTACCCCTCCGGTACCAATGCCAANNTTGTTGGAAATCAGGATGGTTGCTGTAAAGTATGATTGGGTTCTTTTTCTTGAAAGTATCCTGAAACACGGATTGATGCATTTTATACCATGTTTCTGCATCCTGGGCATATTTCTTCACCAGTTTTTCGTTCTTCAGATAGTAATAGATTTCAAAATTTGGTGTCTGAAGTACCTTAAAGTCGTCGTTTTTATATCGAACCCGGTTTTGGCCGAAACTCTGCGCATTGAGATCGGTTGATGTGATAAACGTGAACAGCACTGCTGCAGCAGCGATTTTTAAAAAAGTACCTGTTGTTCTCATACATGCTAAAGGGTTATGTATCTCCGTTAGAATTTTTCTTGGCTTCTTTTTCGGCTTGACGTTGCTTTCTTCTAAGCTCTCTTTCTTCTTTTCTGGTAAGTGGGACTGCAGTTGCACTTGGTTTTTGCTGTGCAGGCTCTGCGGGTTTTCTGTTTTCCGTAGTTTCTTCCACCTGCTCTACAACTGGCTCTTCAATAGGGAAAGGTTCTGCATCGAGTGAATCTACAGCTATGGTATCTGAGGCCGTTGTGTCAGGAACATATCTCGGCGTTGGGCAGTTATACTTTCTTGTGATGTCGACAGTAGGTTTTGGGAATTGTCCAAAGGTATAGCCCGAATTTGGGTCTTTGTAAACCCGCTCCATGAACTTCGCAAAGATTGGTAATGCCGTTCTTGAACCTTCTCCAGTTTCGCTATTCTTAAAGTGTGCTGTGCGTTCGTCACAGCCTACCCAGACGCCAGTTACTAAGTCTTTGGTGATACCCATGTACCAGGCATCTACATAGTCTGAAGATGTTCCGGTTTTGCCGCCGATCTGATTATTTTTCTTCCATAGATCCCATTCCCAAANNGCCCAAAGCGCTTGTGAGGTTCCTCCAGGTTCTTCCATACCTCCACGAAACATGTATAACATCAGCCAGGCGATCTCTTCTGACAAGACACGCTTTGTTTTCGGTTTGAAATCGTCTATCAGGTTGTCATCCAGGTCGGTGATCTTTTCCACCAGTATTGGATCGGTCTTAACCCCTTTGTTTAGAAAGGTGCCATATGCCCGGACCATCTCATATACACTTACATCGTTAGGTCCTAAGCTCACAGAAGGAACCGACTGCAGGGGGCTTTCTATTCCGCATTCATGTGCCCATTTCACGACATTATCCCAGCCTACATCTTCAGTAACCTGTGCAGTAATGGTGTTTACCGAGCGTGCCATAGCTGACCTCAGCGACATGGTTTGATAAGTGCTCCCCCAACTTGCGTTTTTAGGTTCCCAGGTTTCTTTCTTACCCTTTTCATCATAGGTAATCTTGACAGGTTTATCTACATAGGTGTCGCATGGATCCATACCACTTTGTAAAGCAGCCAAGTAAGCAAATGGCTTAAAGGTTGAACCTGCCTGGCGTTTCGCCTGATTTACGTGATCGTATTTGAAGAACCTGTGGTTTATTCCGCCAACCCAGACTTTAATTTTCCCGTTGAAAGGATCAAGGGTCATCATGCCTGTGTTTAATATTTTGCCGTAGTACCGTATTGAGTCCAATGTTGAAAAAAGCGTGTCCTGAGTACCATTCCAGGAGAATACCTTCATTTTCTTCTTTTTATTAAAATAAGCAGTGACGGAATCCGGATCATTTGGAAATTTTTTTTGCAGAATGCTATACATTTTTAGGTTACGCATAGCTCGATCGGGATAATCTACTTTCTTTTTTTCTGAGTCATACCATGGATCCTCTTTACCCCATACATTGTAGAATCGTTTTTGCAGGATCTTCATTTGCTCTGCTACAGCCTCTTCTGCATACCCCTGGAGTTTCGAGTCGATGGTAGTGTAAATCTTCAGGCCATCTTCATAAAGATCGTAATTGTTTTCTTCGCACCACTTTTCCAGATATTTGGCTACCGCAGTACGGAGGTATGAATCACCGTCACTACTTTCTTCCATATCTCCAGCTTTAAGCGTGATCGGAGTTTCCTTAAAGTTCTTGAATTCAGCCTCTGTGATGTAATTGTACTTAGCCATTTGCGCCAGCGCTACATTTCTGCGATCCAGTGCATTCTTAGGATTTCGGATGGGATTATATAAGGTGGTACCCTTTAGCATGCCGACCAACATTGCAGATTCCGGAATCGTTAAATCATCAGCCTCCCGGTCGAAGTAGGTGCGGGCGGCCGTCTTTATTCCATACGCATTATTACCAAACGAGACGGTGTTCAGGTACATGGTAATGATATCATTTTTTGAGTAATTAGATTCAAGTTTTACCGCAGTCATCCATTCTTTCAGCTTAGATACAATAGTTCTGACTAAAGGTACTTTACCGGTAAAGCCTTGTGATTTATTGTATCTGGTGCGATAAAGATTTTTGGCGAGCTGCTGAGTAATGGTGCTTCCGCCTCTTTTATCACCCGTAGCAGTGGAGATGCTACTGGACAGTAATGATCTGAAATCTATGCCCATATGATCATAAAATCTCACATCTTCGGTTGCGATAAGGGCATTGATCACGCTTGGTGATATTTCCTTGAAATCTACAGGTGTACGATTTTCTTTAAAATACCGACCGATTAGTTTACCATCTGCAGTGTATAATTCAGAACCTACCCGTTGCGTAGGGGATTTGATATCGGTGTAGGATGGTGAATATCCGAATAACCAAAGGAAGTTAAGTTGTAGGGCACAAAAGAAGAGGATTATGGCAAAAATAAGTATAAGTGTATAACGGATAAATTTATTCCCGATTTCTCTAAACATAGGTTTTAGGTCAGTATAAAAAGTTGAATTGGTCTATATACGGTTGCAAATTAACGTAATTAAATTACTAAAATTTTAGGGAAGAACTAAATATTAGGCTGAGGGCGCAGGCAGTTAGGATTTATAACCCTGATTTGGGTACAAAAACGTGTAGCGATTGTACAGCATACTTTGCGCCCCGGAGAATATTTATACATTTGCAACGCTTTTGGTTCTGTGTACAATTCCGATTATACATAGATTAAAAGGGAATACGGTGAGATTCCGTAACTGTCCCGCAGCTGTAAACTCTGTAAACGAAACATCCATCCAAGCCACTGTTTAAAATGAATGGGAAGGCGGTTGTTTCGGGAGTGAGTCAGAAGACCTGCCACCAGCATTAATTTCATAGCTTTCGGGGATTGAAGCTAGAGATGGGTTCGTAGTGTACAGACTGCTCATTTCTTTTTATCTGCTGTTTGCTGTGCTTAAAATCACAGGAATGAACAAGAAACAAAATCTTTATTTACTTGCATGCCTTGGGCTTGCACAATTTTCGGTTTATAACACCGCCCAGGCGCAGGATGCGAAATCATTGGACGAAGTGGTCATTATGGCCACCAAAAATGATCAGAAACAAAATCAAACAGGTAAAGTCGTAAACATTATTACCAGCGAGCAATTACAGCGAAGCGCGGGTAAGACCCTGCCTGAGCTTTTAAGTGAGCAAGCGGGAGTGATTGTGGGTGCGGCCACGAGCAACCAGGGCCTGAATAAAGGACTATTCATTNNTGCCGTTGTGCTTATCGATGGAATTCCAGTTGCGAATCCATCTGGAGCAGGATCTGCATTCGACTTACGAATGTTTGGCATAGATCAGATAGATCATATCGAGATCATCAAAGGTGGACAGTCGACGATTTATGGCTCCGATGCAGTTGCAGGTGTAATCAATATCGTTACAAAGAAAGGTACTGCTGATGTAAGCAGTGTATTCGGTAACGCAACAGCAGGTTCGTACGACAGCTACAAGGGTACGATTGGCATTAACAGTAATGTTTCAGGATTTTCTTATAATATCGGTTATACTCAGGCAAAAACAGCCGGTATATCTGAAGCTGCAGATTCTGTAGGTACTGGTCAGCCATTTGAGAAAGATGGTAACCGTACTGCTGCGCTAAATGCAAACTTCTCGTTGCAGGCTTCAAAAGCACTTAGCATCAGTCCATTTTTCAGATACTTTTACGGTAGGTATGATTTCGACGGTGGTTCATTTCTTGATAATCCGGACAATAGATATAAGACTAAGCATTACAATGCCGGATTGAATACGAAATACGAATTTTCAAGCGGGAAAATCAATTTAAATTATAGTTATGAGACGACCGGGAACGATACTAAGAACCAGTATGGAGTAAGTCAGTCTCAAGGTATAATGAACCTGCTAGATCTATATTACAGTCAGCATATCAATTCTAATCTCACGCTTCTTGTAGGGCTGGATAATCGCTTGACAAAGCTGTCAGGAAGTTACAGGGCTGAGGCAAACCTTTTCAGTACTTATGCCTCATTATTCCTACATGACCTGAAAGGATTTAATCTGGAGGCAGGTGGACGCTTCAATAATCATGAAGAATATGGGAACAACTACACTTACAGTATTACGCCCTCAGTAGAGCTGACGAGATACCTTAAGGTTTTCGGAACCGTCTCAACCAATTTCAAGGCACCTACTTTAGACATGCTTTTCGGATTATATGGCGCGAACCTTGATCTGAAGCCAGAGCATTCCCAGAACTACGAAGCCGGATTTCAGCTGAAGACTGAAGATAATAGTTTGAGCCTAAGATTAAGCACCTTTCATCGAGATCTTACGGATGCAATTGTATACGGCAACCGCGGTTACATCAATCAACTTAGTCAAACCGCAAAAGGTCTTGAGTTAGAACCACGTGTGAAATACAAGCAATTTACGGCAACGGGTTTTTATGCCTACGTTGAAGGAACTGAATTCAACTTTGTTAATAATCAAATTGAGAATACACTGTTTAGAAGACCTAAACATACGTTTGGATTTAATATGGGCGTTCAAGCTACTAATCATCTGTTCGTAAGTGCTAACTTCAAACATCTGGGTAAGCGTACAGACGGAGATTTCGACTTTAACAATCCTCACATTGTGACAATGCCCGCCTTTAATCTGGTCGACTTCTATGGAGAGTATAAATTATCAAAGTCGCAGCTTCGGCTGTTTGTGGATCTGAAAAATGTTTTTGATGAGCAGTATACGGAGTATTATGGTTATAACAGCATGGGCTTTAACATGAATGCCGGCATTGCTTTTAATTTCAGATAAAATTGATAATTTTGTATAAAACAACAACATAAAATGGCAGATATTAAATTCAATCCACGTACACTTACATTAGTCCTGTTTATTGTAATTATTGGACTTTCCAGAGTGTTACTTCCATTGTTTGGCGATTTGGTCGCAGTGGCAAACTATTCAGCCGTTGGAGCGTTAGCAATATTTGGCGGTGCTTATTTCAATAATAATCTCAAATCTTTTAGTTTCCCGATCTTTACGTTACTATTTAGTGATGTACTATTGTCACTAACGGTATACAAAACTGAAGGGTCAGGGTTTTTATATGAAGGTTGGTACTGGGTTTATGGTGCATTTGCCTTGATGGTATTAACAGGTAAACTGATCATGAAAAAGGTCAATGTTCTCAGTTTTCTTGCAGCCACACTTGCAACTGTGATGATTCATTGGATTGTTACAGACTTTGGGATTTGGTTTGGTTCGTCGTTCTATCCACAAACGTTTGCCGGGTTCTGGACAGTTTTAGTTGCCGCCATTCCTTTTGAGTTCCGTTTCCTTTATGGAACACTCGGTTATGGAATTGTGATGTTTGGACTTTTCGAACTATTGAAGGTAAAATTCCCAATATTAAACTATAATGCTGATCAACGAGCAATAACTGCTTAAGATACCTCCAATACTGGAACCCCTTTTGTTCATTCAAAAGGGGTTTTATTTTTTATAGCTAATTTATATTGAGTTAACATGAAGCAAAGACTAGTTGTATTAACCGGAGCTGGAATAAGTGCAGAAAGCGGTCTTAGAACGTTTCGGGATGCCGACGGACTCTGGGAAGGGTATAATATAATGGACGTTGCTACACCAGAAGCCTGGAACAGAAATCCGGATTTGGTGCAGAAGTTTTATAATGAGCGACGCACGCAGGTGTTAGATGCTAGTCCAAATGCCGCACACTTGGGGCTTGTGTCATTGGAGGAAAAATTTCATGTAGATATCATTACGCAAAATGTAGACGATTTGCATGAACGTGCCGGCTCAACGAACGTATTACATCTTCATGGTGTTATAACCAAATCCCAATCGTCAGCAAATCCAGGGCTAACATACACAATGGAGCATGCAGAAATAAAAATGGGCGACCTATGCGAGTTAGGTTCACAATTGAGGCCGCATGTAGTTTGGTTCGGGGAGGAAGTACCCATGATCCCCATAGCAGCTGAAATTTGTTCAAAAGCAGATATCTTTGTCCTTATAGGTACCTCATTAGCAGTCTATCCAGCTGCAAGCCTTATAGACTTTGTGCCTGACGAAGTGCCAAAGTACATCATAGATCCAAACATTCCACGGGTGAGGGACTACAACAATGTGACAATAATTGAGGCGAAAGCAGTTGACGGCGTTAAAAGTTTAATAGAAATGTTGGCCTAACTTAATCTGCTTGACTTAAATGATTCGCGATTGCTGTTGCAACTTGCTCGGTAAATTCATGATTCATGGTTATATCTATTCTGTCATTACCATTTTCGGGAACATAAAAAGGCAGATCACCAGCTTCTATTTCGTCGGCCGAAAGGATCCTCCAATCACCCTCTGTTGTTTCTTCAATTGCGCCCAAGATTGCTGCATAGTAGATTAGTTTATAGTAGCCCTTATCATTGGGTAGAACCGTAAGACTTGTAGTTTGTCCCTGCAGTTTGATTCTAATGTTGAATGGTTCCATGCTGAAATAACGAGAAGGGCCAAAAAATGTTTGATGTAATACTTTCAAGGATTGGGTCTAAACAATCTTAATACGATGGTGTTAATGAATAATAAAACATCTACCTATGGAAAATACGGGAAATTCAAGAGATAGCTCAAACAATACACAACCAAACGAAGAGCATATCAAGACACTAAGAGGTCATGAGGCCCTGGGGAAACTTAAAAGCATCGCAACAAAAGCTGAAAATTGTTTCTTCTGTACTAATATCAAAACGGGGCTTCCATTATCTGTCCGTCCAATGAATGTGTTGGAAGTGGATGACGAGGGCAATCTTTGGTTTATGAGCATGAAAGACAGTACTAAAAATGATGAGATCTCCAGCGACCCATTTACGCATGTTCTCTTTCAGGAAAGTACAAATTCAGGTTTTCTGAACGTCTATGGTATAACTGAAATCAGCACAGATCAGGCAAAAATTGATGAATTGTGGAAACCTATATTGAAAACCTGGTTTCAGGGTGGTAAAGAAGATCCGAATATTACCTTATTGAAATTGGTTCCAACAAATGTATATTATTGGGACAATAAACACGGTGACGTAGTTGCTTTTGCAAAAATGGCTGCTTCTGTAATAACCGGAAAAACAATGGATGACTCTATTGAAGGTCATCTTGATTTCTAGCTTTTTAGTTCAATCATACATACCCAGGCATATAGCGACTTGTTATTAGGTTGCTATATGCCTTATTAATTCTAAGACTGTGGTATCATACGAAACTAGCAGTATCGTTGAAAAATTTCTCGATACGCGGGCGAGGACCTTGGATATTTGCGCGAAGTTGGAGAAAGAAGATTATGTTGTTCAGCCCGTCGTTGATGTTAGTCCACCCAAATGGCACCTTGGGCATACTACCTGGTTTTTCGAAGCCTTTGTACTGGCCCCTCATGTTCCGGATTATCTTTTATTTCACCCTGAGTACCACTATGTTTTTAATAGTTACTATGAGTCCTTAGGTGCTCGAGTGATCAGAACCGACCGCGGTAATTTGAGTCGTCCCACTGTTGATGAG
>DCLG01000051.1:14560-20020 GCA_002320935.1 Pedobacter sp. UBA1654
GGGCCATGCTGAGCTTTCTAAATTCGTTGGAAGATAAAAGCACAATTGAGGCGTTGGTGACATTGGGTCTAAATCACGAACAACAGCATCAGGAATTACTTTGGTACGATATCAAGTACATTCTTGGCCATAACCCCTTATTTCCAAAATATGATTTGACTGGAATTGACACCAACTTAAAGGTTCAGGAGCCTGGTTGGACACATATCGAAGCGGGTGTGTATGATATCGGATACAAAGGCAAAGACTTTCACTTCGATAATGAAAGATCAAACCATCGGGTATTTATTGAAGAAACATACGTTTCAAATTCCCTGATTTCAAACGGCGAATATCTTAATTTCATGGAGGATGGAGGTTACGAGAATTTCAAACACTGGCATGCTGAAGGCTGGGAGTGGCTGAAGTCTAACCAGGTTAAAGCACCTTTGTACTGGTATAGGATGGACGGGGAGTGGTATCGTTACGATCTCAGTGGTTTAAATTTACTCAAAATGGATGAACCCGTGATGCATGTTTCGTTTTACGAGGCCTGGGCTTATGCACAATGGAGTGGTATGCGGCTACCCACAGAATATGAGTGGGAAGTAGCTGCTACACAATTTAGCTGGGGAAGACTATGGGAATGGACGGAAAGTGCGTACCTTCCTTATCCGGGATTTAAGCGAGTCCCTGGCCCGATTGGAGAATACAAGGGTAAGTTTATGGTTAATCAGAAAGTTTTAAGAGGTGCTTCGATCGCAACGCCTAACGGCCATAGCAGATTAACATACCGCAATTTTTTTCATCCACATTTACAATGGATGTTTAGTGGAATTAGATTAGCAAAGAATGAATGACCAGTTTTTATCTGATGTACTTAGCGGTTTAAGTTCAAACCCAAAAAAGTTGAGTTCAAAATATTTCTATGATTCGAAGGGTGATGCGCTATTTCAGAAGATTATGCATACAGAAGCGTATTATCTCACGCGTTGTGAACAAGAAATATTTGAGCAACGTTCTCAGGAAATTGCCGGACGACTAATTTACGATTTGGACACTTTCGACTTATTAGAGCTAGGTGCTGGTGATGCGTCGAAAACCAGGCTTCTTCTGCAAGAACTTTTAGATCAAAAGGCCGAGTTTACTTATATGCCGATTGATATCTCAAGTTCAATGATTAACTTTCTGGAGCGCGATCTTCCCACCAAAGTGCCTGGGCTGAAGCTTGTCGGATTGTGTGGCGAGTACTTTCAAATGCTGAATAAGGTTAAAAGCCAAGCCCATCGACGGAAGGTGGTTTTGTTTCTTGGAGGAAATATTGGAAATATGGATCTGCAGGAAGCCCGATTATTCTGTCATGACTTGCACTCGTCTTTGAACAAAGGTGATTATGTATTGATCGGATTTGATCTAAGGAAAAATCCCCATGCAATTTTTAAGGCCTATAATGACGATGAAGGATTGACAAAGGCTTTCAATTTGAATTTGTTAACCCGTATCAATACCGAACTGGGTGCTGATATCCAGCTTGGTAAATTTGAGCACTATAACAGTTATGACCCTTCAACAGGTGCATGTAAAAGTTATCTTTATAGTATGGAAGCGCAGCAGTTCAGCGTCGCAGATAATACCTTTCAATTAGCCGAACATGAAGTCATAGATATGGAAATCTCTCAAAAATATTCTCTCGAAGAAATAAATGAACTGGGGAATGAGAGTAACTTTGGAGTTGTAGAAACGTATTTTGATACTAAAAGATGGTTTCTAGACATTCTATGGCAGGTAAACTAAAAGAACAATTATTTTGTGATATACTAATTTGCGGTGCTGGCCTGGCTGGTCTTAGTTTAGTTTATCGTGCTTTAAAAAGCGGAAAATGGAACGATCAGCAAATTATTTTGATCGACCCTTCAGAGAAAGTTGAAAATGATAGAACGTGGTCATTCTGGAAAGAAGAACATCTGGAATTTGACGAGTTAATCTTCAAAAGCTGGGACAAACTGTTTGTTTTCTCAAATAATGGAGAAAGAATTCCACTAAATAGCGGATCTTATACTTACAACTCGATCAGGAGCCTGGATTTTTACAGGCATGTTTTAGCTTTTCTGAGTCTCAAATCAAATGTGCGGTTCATTAAGGAAGAAGTAATAGGACTACACTCAGAACCTAGCGTCTGCATTGCCAAGACAGCAAGGTATCACATCCAATCCTCTTATGCATATAACTCAATTTTCAAAAAGCCCCTGGTTACTACAAAGCACCAGTATTTTCTTCAGCATTTCAAGGGAGTTGTTATAAGATCATCTGAACTCTCGATGCAGCTCAATGATGGGTACTTGATGGACTACCGGACGCCACAAACCCATGGGACGACATTTTTCTATACACTTCCATTAAGTGCGGAAACGTGCTTTGTTGAATACACATTGTTTTCAAAATCCCTTTTAATTGCTGAGGCGTATGATGAAGCAATAAAGAACTACATCAGGGATGTGCTTAAGTTATCGACTTATGAAGTAGAAGATACGGAATTTGGGGTAATACCGATGACTGATTTTGTCTTTCCGCGATATGAAGGACGGATTGTGAACATTGGAACCATTGGTGGAGACACCCGTGGCGCTACAGGTTACACTTTTACAAATGTTCAAAAGACGATCTCAGCAATATTAGCTGCTTGGACACCTGGTAAGTTGACCTTTCCTTTAAAGCCTACTATGCACTGGAAACATCGATTATATGATTCGATATTGTTAAATGTGCTGGATGGCCAAGAATATGCAGGACACCGGCTTTTTTGTGACTTGTTCAGAAATACGGCTGCACATCATGTATTCAGGTTTCTTGACGCGGAAACGAGTTTATTAGGAGACATGCATATTATTTTAAGTTTACGGCCGCTACCTTTTTTACGTGGACTTGGAAAAGTGGTTAAAGCAAAACTTTTCGGTTAAACAAAAGGTCGCTCATTTCTGAACGACCTTTTTCTGTAAATCGGGTTTTGTTTAGAACAATGTAAATTCAACCCTTCTATTTTTTTGACGACCTTCTGCGTCGGCATTAGATGCAATCGGCTGGTTAGGTCCGTAACCTGTAGCTTCGATTCTTGAAGCGTTTGCCCCTTTAGATACTAAGTACGCTTTTACAGCTTCTGCACGATCTTTAGACAATCTCAAGTTCAAGGCCATTGAGCCAGAATTATCAGTGTGTCCTGCTAACTTAAGGCTGAAATTCTTTTCAACTAAAAGTGCTGCGACTCTATCCAATGTAGAATGTGATTTTGAACGGATTGTTGCTTTGCCTAGATCGAATTCCAAGTTTCTAATTGCCTCATCAACAACTTTACGATCAGCTTCAGTGACAATAACACGTTCTCTTACTACTTGTGCTGGTGCTTTCAGTGGACATCCTGAACCATCTACTACGGTTCCTGCCGGAGTGCCCTGGCACTTGTCGAATTTATTTGCTACACCATCATTATCATCGTCAGCAAGGTCCTGCATAAGCGCTTCTCTATCTCTTGCAGCATTTTGCTCCTGAGTAGATAATGCTCTTCTCAGTTCTGCACTTTCGGCAGCAGATGCTTCCCTTAATGCAGCTACTGCGCTGTAGTTTGCAAGTTGAGAAGTGCCTTTCTTGCCAAGGGCAATTTCAATACCTGCATGGGCGTAGGAGAAATTATCGTTTCTGTTACCCGCAACGTAACCATCAAAATTATCGTCTTTAACAAAATTCACGGTATATCCTAAATCCAGGTTAACAGTCTTGGTAAGACCAAATTTCAAACCAGCACCGATCGGAACAAACCAATCCTCTGTGTAGCCTCTACCGCCTCCAGCAATACCAGCTGTTTCTGCATTTGAAGACATATAACCGATACCACCAGTTACATAAGGTGAAAGCACACTGCGCTTCTGATTCATGCTTAAGTTGGCGATTGTGAAATTACCACTGATACTTGCTGCCCATTCCACGTGCGATTTAAATCTCGAATCTGCTATTTCCGTTCCGGTATTTGCAAGTGTTGATGGCGTTGTAGCTCTCAATCCTTCAACATTACCCGCTAAGAAATTAGCCTGAATACCAAAAGATGGGATAATTTGTTTTTTGATGTAACCACCGTAACCCCAGTTTTCAGTTGGTGTGCTGAAATCATTATTCTTACCTCTGAAAATGGTATGCGGAGATAACATACCTCCATTTAGTCCGATTGACCAAGTACGAAAATCTTTTTTAGAAAATCTATCGATAGATTCAGGTGTAGACTCCTGAGCAAATAACCCGGACGATATTCCTACTAAGGACAATATCATTGCCGATTTTGTAATTTTTGAATTCATGTTTTAACAGTTAGATGTGTATTAATAATCTTTACTGCTTAGGATTATGTAATAACCCTGCCAAATAAAAAACAAGTTTTTTTAATATTTTAAGTTCTTATGAAGCAGGGGGTTACTAGATAAGATTCAAAAAAAAGTCGGTAATAGCCATTTCGCTTGGCATTCCGAATTGTGTATAATATTTAGTACAAACAGTGACTTAACTTGGTTTTTTTAAACTAAATTTTCTATATAAACTCAAGCTACAATATATATCTGGTGCCTCTTACTGCAATAACACAATTATGGTTGAGTTCAGAAATGGCGCTTTGTAGGCTATCCATACTTTTGCGTTCACCGTGTACCAAAAAAATTTTCTTTAACTTATCAGTATCCTGGGTTTTTACAATATCCATAAGGTCGCTGTGATCACCATGTCCGCTAAGTAGATCTGTTTGTTTGATCGTGGCGTAAACCATGAGATCTCTACCACGTAGTCTGACGATCGGGTCGCCACGAAGTAGGCGGTTGCCCAAGGTACCCGGTGCGCAATAGCCAATAAAGAGGATGGTGCAATAGTAGTTTTGTATATTATGGAATAAATGATCCTGAATTCGTCCACCTTCAAGCATCCCGGCAGAGGAAATTATAATACAAGGTTCATGATAATTTGAAATTGTGGCACTTTCCTTTTTATCCGTTATATAGGAAAGTGCTTCAAAATCAAATTCATCTCCCTGGGTTTTATAAAAATCCTGAGCCTCGTCGTTTACAAGATGGTGATGTTTTCTGTAAATGTCTGTGGCAAAATTAGCCATTGGGCTGTCTACAAAGATTTGCACCCGAGGTAACAGACCATTACTGAAGATTTTGTTCAGTGAGAAAACCAATGCTTGTGTACGGCCGATGCTGAATGCAGGGATGATCAACCTTCCAGGGTTCTTGATACAAGCCTCCTTAATGGTTTCTACGAGTCTTTCTTCAAGAGATGAGTCCTTTGTATGATGTCTTCCGCCATAGGTAGATTCGAGCACCAAATAATCGACAGCAGGTAATGGTTCCGGATTAACCAGAACGGGATAATTTTTTCTACCGATATCACCAGAGAAGGCAATGGTCTTTTTAATGCCTTGATCATCAACCTCTATAATCGCGGCAG
>DCLG01000051.1:20069-27211 GCA_002320935.1 Pedobacter sp. UBA1654
GAAATTGAAATTTCTTGTGAAAACCTATGGTCACAAAACGCTCAACGGTGTCATTTACGTGTTTTTGAAGAAACAGGGGCGGGGGACCTGATGACTGTTTTCTCCGCCCTCTACCGCGACCGCCTTTCTTTTGTTTGGAGATGAAAATGTTTACAGCGTCTGTAAGTAGCAGTTCTGTCAGATCAGCAGTGGGGCCAGTACATAACACCTGACCT
The DNA here is from genome assembly GCA_002320935.1 of Pedobacter sp. UBA1654. Lineage (GTDB taxonomy): Bacteria > Bacteroidota > Bacteroidia > Sphingobacteriales > Sphingobacteriaceae > Pedobacter. The sequence goes on from DCLG01000051.1 coordinate 20,285, forward strand.
TGAAATCCAAGGCGTACCAAGGTTGGGAGGTTTCCTGTATGATCTATATGTGCGTGGGTTAGTATTACAAGGTCTAGCGTAGATGGATCAAAAGGAAAATTTTGGTTCTCCTCCTGGTATGTCTCTTTTTCATAGTCCAGGCCACAATCAATAAGTACACTATAATTGTCAAATTCTAAAAGGTGCATGCTCCCGGTCACTTGTTCTGCAGCACCCCAAACGGTTAAGTCCATAAAATAAAATTATCAGCTGTCGCTGTTTAATGTTAACGTATCAAAAGGGTAATTAGCTTACCATAAAAAGGAAGCTACTCTATTAAAACAAAAAAGGGTATGCATGATGCAAACCCTTTAAGATCTTGGATGTGTTTAACAGGTTAGAGTACTGTTACATTAGAGGCTTCCGGGCCCTTTTTTCCATCGTTTAATTCAAATTCCACATTGTCTCCTTCATTTAATTCTCTGAATGAGTCACCTGCGATAGCTGAAAAATGTACGAAAATATCTTTGCCTCCTTGTTCTGGAGTGATGAAACCAAAGCCTTTCGCTGAATTAAACCATTTTACTTTTCCTGTTGTACGCATATTGTATTATCTATATTTCCGGTGAAAATAGATATTTGACCCCAGTAATGCAAACCTGCATGCCGAAAGATTGTTCATCTAATAAAATAGTAAGATGGAAAATAAAGAAGCAACCAGTAAAAAAGAGGAGTTTACCTCAGAAGGTGAGCAACTCGTACCAGCGCAACCACAAGAATTTAGGCATGACGAGCAGGACAACTTGGGCTTAGATGCAGACCGGTCATCAGATAACCAGACACTGTCGAGAAGATACAACATAGATAATGACGTGATCTCGAATAATCCAGATGGAGAAGATGATATGAAAGATTCAAATGAGACTCGGGGCTCATCTCCGTTGATGGACAAGTAGTATAACTGTTTTTGGCACTATATTTTCTGTATTTTCGTTAAATACTATATATTATAATTATGAAAAATTTATTTGCCATATTGTTTATCGCCCTGGCGATGTCATCTTGTTCAAACAAAGAAAAAGAAGAGGCCGCAAAACAAGCTGCAATTGCTGCAGTAAAGGACAGTATCAGATTAGATAGTTTCAAAAGAGCAGACGCGGAAAACAAAGCCAAGTTAGCGGAATTAGAACAGAAAAAAGCAGCAGAAGCGAAACAACAAGCGGAAGAAAAACGATTAATGATGTTGGCTGAAGAGAGAAGTGCTGCAAATGCGCCAGCGGTTACTTCCCAAAATTCGTCAACAACAACTACTACTACAACAGAAAAAAAGGGATGGAGTTCCGCAGCTAAGGGTACTGCCATCGGCGCAGGAGCCGGAGCAATCGGAGGTGCATTGATAGATAAGAAGAAAGGACGCGGAGCAATCATTGGTGGAGTGGTCGGCGCTGGTACCGGATATGTCATCGGCAGAGATAAAGATAAGAAATCTGGTAGGGCTCAATAGCTTATCAAGTAAATTAGTTAACTTTTAGTATTCCCAATTTATTCACAATTTAACTGAGTAAATTGGGAATTTTTTTTCGCAAAAATTCTCAATTTGAGTAAATATGTAATAAAAATGGATTAATTTCGTATGTTCAAACCACAAAAATTCCCGGATGAACACTTATTTCCCTAATAATGAAAAAACAAATTTTAATTGTTGATGATGAGATCACAATTCTGAAACTTCTGAATTTTGTCTTATCTCAGGAATATGATTTAATTATTAAGAATAGTGGAGTTGAAGCTATAAGCTGGCTGGAAGAAGGTAACGCTCCTGCGCTTATCATTTCAGATTTAGAAATGCCGTATTTCGATGGAAGCTCTTTCATTTATAACCTGAAGATTAGCGGATTTTATCGTGATACACCAGTGATCATTCTATCCGGAGCAAGTAATCTCGATGAAAAGGTGGCCAATATGCCATTTAAGCTAGATGCTTATGTTTCCAAGCCTTTCAACCCAGGCCAACTAAAAGAGGCAATTCACACCGTTTTTAAATCATATGAACCAGTTGGAAGCTAAAAGCGCATCTTCAATAAAGCACTCTATTTCTATTTGCGTATTTGCAGATCGATTTTCAAATGAGCTATATCCTGCATTAGAGAATTCTTTTATTGTTCAAAGGGAAACAAGTTTAAACGGTTTACAAGCGTATATAGAAAATCAGTCCCTCTTCAATCTGCCTGACGTCATTCTTATCCAAGTTGACAAAGAGCGTGCATGCCTCGGGTTTGTGCGAAAGTTAAAGGAGAACACGTTGTTAAAAGGCCTTGTCATTATTTTATTAGCAGATACCAAAGATGCGAGGTTAACGGCTGATGCAATGTCTTACAGGGTAAATGACCTTTATGTAAGTCCTTTACCGGTGAATGATCTAATCGAAAGAATAGTTTTTCTGGTGAAGTTCAAACTGATTAAACCTCAACTAGCTGATCTTGCAAATATCGACGTGAATTATAAGCCGCCGGTAACTAAGCGTTTATTTGATATTTTGGCATCAGGGACAATCCTCATTTTAATATCTCCTTTGCTTTTAATTGTAGCCATTATTCTTGCTTTTGAATCAAAGGGCCCTGTAATTTTCAAAAGCAAGCGGGTGGGCACAGGTTATCAAGTTTTCGATTTTTATAAATTCCGGTCCATGCGTCAGGGTGCGAGTGAGGAGTTGGGCAAATTCAGTGCGTTAAATCAATACGATAAATCTGAGACTGGCTCTACGACCTTCGTAAAACTTAAAAATGATCCCCGAATCACCAAATTTGGTGGATTTATACGCAAGTACAGCATAGATGAACTACCGCAGCTTGTAAATGTGTTGAAAGGTGATATGTCACTCGTGGGTAACCGACCGCTCCCATTATATGAAGCAGAAATGCTTACATCTAACGAGTGGACAATGCGGTTTTTAGGTCCGGCTGGTCTGACTGGATTATGGCAAGTGAGCCGAAGAGGTAAGGCAGATATGTCGGAACGGGAACGCAAGGAACTTGATAATTATTACGCTAAGAACTATTCTTTTTGGTTAGACATCAAGATTCTTTTTAGCACATTCTCTGCTATTAAGCAGAGTGAAAAAGTTTAGTGAACTCAATCCCCACAGTTTTGTCTGGTGATGTTAACGCCATTAAAGATGATATCGAACTCCGTGCGTCTGTTTAGCTGCTGATCAGCTTCTGTACATGGAATACCTTCATAGCATCTGTTTACCAATCTCGTTTTACCATAGTATTCTACAGAGATCCGTGATGGCGCAATTCCCTTAGACACCAGGTAGGCCTTTGCTGTCCCTCCACGTTGTAGTGAAAGTTTGCGGTTATATTGTTCAGTAGCCCGACTGTCGGTATGACTTGAAGTTATTATGTCGATTGCTGGATATTTGTTCATCAGCTCTGCAAGTTCGTCTAATGCGGGACGAGCGTCTGGCCGAATGGTATATCGGTCAAGATCGTAGTATATGTTTTTTACGGAAAAAAGCTTTTTAAGGGAATCGCAATTATTCAGCACATTTTGCTGAGGACTTTCTATACGATTGAGATATATGTCTTTTTTAATCAATGAGTCTTGGGTGATACCTTCAGAGCTTACAAACCCGATCTGATTGATGTATCCAACTTTCTGAATGGTTAGCTCGTAGTCAGCTTGTGGAGGTATTATTTTTTTAAATGCTCCCGTATCATCCGTGGTTAAGGTGTCTGTTCCATCAAGATGACGCATTAATATCCTGCTCTGCCGAATTGGTAATTTTGTTTTTGCGTCATAGACAATACCTTGAAGAACCAGAAGATGCTGGTTTCTGCTAAACTGATAAATATCATCATTTCCTTTTCGGTTTGAACTGAAGAATCCTGATTTTCCATCCTCTCCAAAAATCAACGCAAAATCATCGGTTGGTCCATTAAATGGTCTGCCCATGTTTTGAGGTTCGGAAATGGGCTTCATTTCTTTGAGCAACACTTCGAATATATCAAGTCCGCCAAGACCTGTATGTCCGTTGGATGCGAAGTAGAGTTTCCCGTTCTGATCCAGGTAGGGGAACATTTCGTTTCCCTCTGTATTAATTTTCTTCCCCAAATTAACTGGTCTGGTCCATGGTCCTTTACCCGATCTCACACTATAGTACAAATCTGTACCACCAAAGCCACCGGGCATATCAGAAGCAAAAATTAGAATATTACCTTGCCTGTTTAATGATGGGTGACCGGTAGAATATTCGTTGTTATTATACGGAAACTCTGTGATTTTCCTCAAGCCTTTGCCACTGGCAGTATACAACTTTAGCTTGACAATGCCTTCAGTGCTTTTCTGTGTCTGGCCCTTGATATAATTGTTTCTGGTAAAAATAATAGACCCATCAGGAAATACAGCGGCTGAACCATTATGATATTTACTGTTTAACTTTCCGGGAAGTAGTGATGATATGTTTCCACTTGACATTGACTGGTCATTTGGTAGGCGGTTGCTGCTGAACTGCCCTAATGTTTTAGTGTCGTTGGCGGTAGTGGCGGTATAATCATTATTCAACTTTCGCTTCCCTGATCCGAGGCTTGCAGCAGTGGAGTCTGTGGATATCGGCTTGATCTCACTAATATTTTTTACAACAAACAAGCTTGTAAAAGGAGAATTATCCCATTCGAATACACGTTTTAGCATTCGTCCAGAAGGCCGATTGCTGCTAAATATTAGCCCATCTTTATAGAGAACGGGAGCATACTCAGCGCCTGAGGTATTAAGATTGGTGAAGTCTATCTGCCATAGGCCCTTGTTTTTATCGAGTTTCTTGAGGTTGCGTTGCGTCAGGTTGGCTGCACGTTTATCTGTTGGCATGAGCGCCAGATATCTCCGGTACCAGCTTTCGGATGTTTCATATTGTTCATCAATAGCAAGCTGCCCAGCGTAATTAAGTGCCCAATCTGGTTTAACAACTTCCTGTCGACTCAACTTTTCAAACCATTTCAACGCAGGCTTATAGTTATTGGTCATCTTATAGCTATAAGCCAGCATTTCTATGGCTTTTACATTGGTTGAATCTACTTCGATTAACTTTTCAAGTCGACCAATTACGGCAACATATCTAAAAGCATTATAGTCCAGCGTTGCTTTTTTAAGTTCTGATTCGAGCGAAAGCTGTGCAGAAGCGAATGTCCCGTTTAAGAACAAGAACATAATAGTTAGCAAATATCTCTTCATTAATCTTGCGTTCATGAATGCGTTAAAAATATCGAGGTGAAATGATCCTGCCTTTTTGGAACCCGAACTCGTATCTCAGCATGATTTCATGGCTGCCAGAGTTAAAGTTCTGTAGACGGGTAACGCTTCTGTCGTAGCTATATCCAAATCTGATTTGAGGTGTAGCCTGGATTTCAAGTAGGGCAGCGATATCTGCACTTGTCCTGTATTGTAGACCAATACCTAACACATCTTTAATCCAAAGCGTGCCATTAATATCTCCTTCAATCGGTGCACCATTGACATACTTTATCAGAAACGAAGGTTTGAGGTTTAGATCTGAACCCACAGGAAATACATATCCCGAAGATAAGAAAACATGCATAGCCTGCTTACCTGCCAGGGGTTCTCCATCACCAGGCTCGGACAGTCTGTTTGGAACAAGATTCTGTGCGGAAAGACCGACATAAAACTTGTCCGAGTTGTAGTATGCACCTGCTCCAAAGTTAAATAGTGCCTTGTTTACATTATTAGCAAAAGCTGGATCATAGCCTGGACTTGAACCAAGGTCTACACTGGTTAGATTAGCTCTATACTGGTTCACATCTCCCTGTAGTCCAAAACTTAAAGTTCCCTGTTCTAGAGGAATGCGATATGCAAGGCTTAGTGCAGCTCCGTTGGTTTGGGTTACACCCAGTTTATCAGTAATCAGTTGCAGTCCTACGCCCAGACGATTATCCATAAACGGGGCATCAATAGTGAAAGTTCCTGTTTGTGGTGCACCTTCAATTCCAGTCCACTGGCTTCTAACCAAGGCTGTGGCAGAAACAACATTTCGGCTACCTGCATAAGCGGGATTCAGGGCGAGGGTATTGAACATGTATTGCGTAAACATTGCGTTCTGCTGTGCGATGGCGTTCATGCTAGTTAAAAGCAAGAAGCTGAACAATATATAGTAGTGTAATTTCATTATCGGTTTATGGTAATGTATCCAACATATTTGTCTTTATCGTCTGCAATGACAATATAATAATAGGTTCCCACAGGCACCTGGTCTCCAATGTGGATACCCTCGGTTGTCACACCGTTCCAGTCGTTCTTGTAATCTTTATTCCTATAGATCCGGTTACCCCAGCGGTTATAAACCTCTAATAAAATCTGCCTGCCATTGGCATTTTGTATTACAAAAAGATCGTTTGTCCCATCATTATTCGGCGAGAAGCCTTTTGGGATGTATAACGGATTTTTGATGAGGGTTACCGGAGTTGGTTCAGCCGGGGTCACATCTCCTGAAATCAAAGGGTCTGGGTTTAAACCATCTGTGGAGGTGTCTGTAGTTAGGGAATCATCACTAGCAGAAGCGCCTTCAGCAATCGCAGAGTTGTTAAAAGTGCCACCATTTTCCAGCAAACCAACATTTATTTCAAGTGTAACTTGCTCTTTAGAAAGTGGAGTCATAGCGCTTGTAGGTAGTAACATGTTCTTTTCAGATATCCCGTCGTATCTTGAATTTGTGTAAAGTACCCCAGAAGTATTCAACCTGTTTACAACAATTCTACAGTTCGGGAAAGTAGTGCTTAGGTCGTCAATAAGACTTAAGCCCTGAATGGCAGTATTACCGCTGTTTACCAGCGTGAAAAAATAGGTAATCGTGTAGGTTCCGTCGGTGTTTTTGATACTAGAGACCAGACTCTTGGCAAGTCCAATTTTAGCAGGAGCAAGGATATTGATCGTTAC
>DCLG01000051.1:27281-27698 GCA_002320935.1 Pedobacter sp. UBA1654
TTCGCATCTACCAACTCATAAGTGAAGGTGTCCGGTCCAGTATAATTAGCATCAGGGGTGTAGATGGGTAAGCCGGATATCGGGTCGATAGCTAAAGTCCCGTGATCCGGTTGCTTTACAATTCTTATAATGCCGCCTTGTGGTACGGAAATAATGATCGTCTGCGGCCTTCCTGATGCACCATCTACGTTGATGTTTGGGGTCACAATTGGAATGGTAGTATTGTTTTGAATGGTTACCAATGCAGTAGCAGTGTTTGACTCAACGCCATCAAAATTTCTAACGCTGTAGGTAAAAAGATCTTGTCCGAAGTATCCAGGGTTAGGGGCATATGTGACAATTCCGGTCGTGTAGTTTAGTGATAATGTACCGTTAGCTGGCTGAGATTTGATTATTATACTGCCCGGATCAATTCTA
>DCLG01000033.1:0-745 GCA_002320935.1 Pedobacter sp. UBA1654
AACCCCGGGTCAAGGCCGGGTAAAAGCCGGGTTAACCCCATTGCAGGCCCATTACATGGAACATAAAAGCCCATTTATCTGCGATCTCTGCGATAACCTTATCCATCGGCTTACCTGCACCATGACCAGCATTCGTTTCGATTCGAATCAACACTGGTGCATCACCAGATTGTACCTGCTGCAATCTTGCTATAAATTTAAAGCTATGTGCTGGTACTACCCGGTCATCATGATCACCGGTGGTCACCAGTGTTGCAGGATAAGAGACGCCTTCCTTCAAGGCATGCAATGGACTATATCGATGCAGGTATTCAAACATTTCCCTGGAGTCAGATGAGGTACCATAATCGTAGCTCCATCCTGCCCCGGCAGTAAACTGGTGATATCGCAGCATATCCAATACACCAACTGCTGGAAAGGCTACCTTAAAGAGTTCAGGACGTTGTGCCAGGCTTGCCCCCACCAACAGGCCCCCATTTGATCCACCCATACTGGCCAGGTAGTCTGCAGAGGTGTACTGCTCAGCAATCAGGTATTCTGCCGCGGCAATAAAATCATCAAAAACATTTTGCTTGTTCATCTTAGTGCCTGCAAGGTGCCAGTCGTCCCCGTATTCTCCACCGCCTCTCAGATTGGCTACTGCATAAACCGCACCCTGTTCCAATAGTACCACTATCGAGTTGCTGAAGGCTGGTGTCAGGTTAACATTGAAGCCACCGTAGCCATAAACGACAGTTGGGTTCTT
>DCLG01000033.1:826-1185 GCA_002320935.1 Pedobacter sp. UBA1654
TGATTTGATTCATATCCCGAAGGATCGAAATCAACACCAGACTTCCGGTGAATCTTCGATTGACCTGCCGGCACGTTGTAGCTGAAAATCGTGGGTGGAAAAATATACGAAGTGAAGGTATAATATATAGTGGTCTCTTCTTTTTTACCATGAAAGCCGACTGCAGTCCCTGGTCCAGGAAGTTCGAGTTCCTTTTCAAAAACGCCATCCAGGTTATATTGCTTGACCAATGAAATGGCATCTTTAAGATAGCTGGCAAAGATTTTTCCGCCTCCTGTTGATGGTGTTACTACATGTTCTGTTTCCGGAATCAAATTCTGCCAGTACTCCGGTTCTGGGTGCTGCACATCAACAGTGAC
>DCLG01000033.1:1254-4451 GCA_002320935.1 Pedobacter sp. UBA1654
GTTTCATGAAAGAGTAGCTCATGGTTTTTTTCAAAATCACCAACAACCGTTACAATGGAAGCGTCCGGCTGAGACAAATCTTTTATGTATAGCTCATTACCGGAAGTAGTGTTCGCAGCAGAGATTACGAGGTAACGCTCGTCTTCTGTTAGGCCAGCGCCGATATATCTTCTCTGAACCTGATCTCCAAAAATGAGCAGATCCTCCTGTTGTGACCTACCCAGTTCGTGAAAATAAAGCTTGTGGTGCTCCGTTTTTCCGGATAGCTGACTTCCAGCTTTGGGCTGCTCGTAAGTACTATAATAAAAGCCGGTATTACCATACCAGGCTGTCCCTGAAAATTTCACGTCGTAAATTACATCGCCGGTTGAAACCTTTGTTGCTGTATGAATCACCACTACCCTGGTCCAATCTGACCCAGCTTTAGAAATCTGGTAGGCAGCTAAACTGCCGTCCTTAGAGAAACTGATTCCGGAAAGTGCGTCACTCGCATCTGAAGAAAAGGTGTTTGGATCAAGAAATACCTCAGGTGCTTCGTCAGCGGAGCGCTGTCTGTAGAGCACACTCTGGTTTTGGAGACCCGTGTTCATATAGAAATAAGTGTAATCGCCTTCCTTAAAAGGTTGAGAAAACTTTTCATAGTCCATCAACCTGAAAAGCCTCTGCTGGATTGCTGCCCGGAAAGGAATTCTATCGAGGTAATTGTTAGTACATTTATTTTGCTCGATTACCCAGGCCTTTGTTTCATCGGATTGATCATCTTCAAGCCAACGAAAAGAATCGCTGACGATCGTACCAAAATAATCGTCTTTAACATCAGCCGTTCTAGTTACAGGATACTTCATAAAAGTTTGGGATTGAATTGTGTGAAATTAGGTATCAGCAACTTCGAGCGTTTTTTTATGCTTAAAGAACAGCTTTGACACCGGAATAAGCATCAAGCCACATAAGCCGAAGATGACAAAAGATACCCTAAGATTAAAGGCGTGTGCCAGGTAGCCTATTAAGGGTGGGCCGAGTAGCATACCGGTAATCGAGTAAGTCGCAATGATGGAAACAGCCATCCCGGGTGAATACTTTCGGGATGCTCCGGCAAGCGCATAGGACATGGGGATAATAGCTGCCGTACCAAAACCTACCAATGAGAATCCGATCATGGCCGTCCAGAAGGTCGGAATGATCACTGCCATGGCAATTCCACTCACAATACATGCGGCACTCATGATATAGGTGTTCGGCATACCGATAATGGCAATGATCTTGTCGGACAGGAATCTTGAGGCAGCCATGAAAGTCATGAAGATTAAATAACCGTAAGTAAAAATTTCAACATGGAGAATTTGCTGGAAATAAATCCCACTCCAGTCGAACATGCCCCCCTCGCATATCGCCGATAAAAATGCCACGACCCCTAAGTAAAATATATAGGGATCGGGCTTTCCGATAATAATTTTATTTCCTTTTTCGGCGCGGTCATTCTTCAGCAGGTACTGGTAAGAAACCAGAGTTAGTATCAAAGCAACAACTCCGACCATTATAAAGTGTATTTGTATTGAAGTACCGAGATTTAGCATCAATGTCGAGAACAAAATACCAAAGATGCCGCCTGTACTCCAGAACCCATGAAAGGAACCCATAATCTTATGCTTGTAGAACTTCTGCAGCGAGATGGCCTGTGTATTAACGGAAATGTTGTAGATCCGGGTGGTGAAAGAAAACAACAGAACCGCCACCACCAAGGTAAACACGTTATGCGCCATGCCAATCAATGCGAGTGCAAAGGTGTTCAACGCGAAGCCTATAATTAATGGCACCCTACTGTTGTATTTGGAAACGAGCCAGCCGGAGATTGGCAGTCCAAGTAAAGAACCGACTGGCATGGCAAGCAAAATAGAACCCAATTCTGCTTCATTGAGATCGAAAGCCATTTTAATCGTAGGAATTCTGGAAGCCCAGGTGGAGAAACTAAATCCAGAGAGAAAAAAGAACAAACTGAGGAATATACGCTGGGTAGCTTTAGAAATCATAGGGCAAATTTATCAATTTTTGTTTCCTGTCAATTTTTATACCTATTTATGTGAGTTTTTATGATTTCAGCCAAACACATATGGCAAATAACATCTTGTAAGAAAAAAAATAGATGGTGATGAACACGAATATGAAAATTGGATTTATTGGCCTGGGAAATATGGGTATGCCGATGGTGAGAAACCTGGTAAAAGCAGGTTTCGATGTTAAGGTTTACAATCGGAATAAAGGTAAGGCGACTAATTTCGCAGGCGATCTTGGAATTCAGGCCGTTTCAGTGCCTGCTGATCTACTGCCAGATGCGGATGTAATTATCAGCATGCTCAGCGATGACAATGCTGTTAGAAATGTGTATACAGGTGATAATGGCATCTTTGCTGCGAGCCGCGACAAACACCTTGTTGTTATAGATATGAGCACTGTTGCACCTGAAACCAGCAGGCAACTTGCCTGGCAGGCATCGGCGGCTGGCATCGAGTATGTTGATGCACCGGTATCCGGAAGCGTTAAACCTGCTACGGAAGCGCAGCTGGTGATTATGGCTGGCGGAAAACCGGAGGTATTCGAGAAGATCAAACCTATACTCCTAACCCTTGGTAAGTCGGCAACCCTTTTGGGCGATCACGGATCAGGCAACGTTGCTAAACTTGCCATAAACTTGTTTCTTGGCATCACCATACAGGGTCTTTCAGAGTCTGTGGTCTTTGCAGCTCAGCATGGAATTGATGCAGCAGCCTTACTCCCGCTGATCAATGAAAGTGCTGTTGGCAGCGGCATTACGAAGATAAAAACCACAAATATCATAAACAGGGACTTCAGCCCAGCTTTCGCGTTAAAACATCTGCGTAAAGACATAAGACTAGCAGAAGACATGGGACTGCAAACCCCCGCTGGCCTGACACTGGCACAAACCCTACAGGCCGCTCTCGAAAGTGGCTTTGCTGAAGAAGACATGGTGGCCATTTATAAGCAGGTTGAACAAGGCCATAATAAATAATTACCTTTGCCCCATGATAGCAATCGGACAGTACAATGATCTAAGGATTTCGGGGAAATCTGAAAAAGGACTGATTTTAACAGACGGCGACAAAGAGGCGCTTCTGAATTACACTGACGTTCCTGTAAACTTCGAAGTTGGCGACATCATCAATGTTTTTGTATACATCCAT
>DCLG01000033.1:4494-11048 GCA_002320935.1 Pedobacter sp. UBA1654
TTGCCTGTGTTGGCGATTTCGCATATCTCAGTGTAGTTGATGAAGCTGGTGACGGTGTATTCATGGATCTGGGCATTGGCAAGGACGTTTATGTACCACAACGGGAACAAAAGCGCCCGATGTTTAAAGGTGATAAACACGTAGTCTATGTCTATCTGGATGAAAGTAATGACCGTATACTTGCTTCTTCCCGCTTAACTAATTTCGTGGAGGAAGAAGATATTGACCTTGAAGAAGGCGATGAAGTAAGTTTATTAATCGTAGACCGCTCGGATCTTGGCTTTAATGCCATAATAGATAATAAATACATTGGTTTGCTTTACGCGAACGAGCTTTTTGATGATTTACAGCCCGGAGAAGTTAGAAAAGGCTGGGTGAAGAAGATTCGTGTGGAGGGAAAGATTGACCTGAGTTTGCAGCCGATGGGTTACAGTCATATTCTGGATTCTAAAGATATCATCTTTAAAGAACTTAAGGAAAGTGGCGGAACCATTCACCTAGGTGATAAAAGCTCTCCAGACGATATTTACCATCGATTTAAAATAAGTAAAAATGCTTTCAAGAAAACAATTGGTGCACTGTACAAAGAACGCCTGATCACGATTTCAGATCACGAGATCAAGATTGCTATTGATGACACTGCAGAGTAATTGAAATTTCTAAAAACACATTCAGTAAAGTGTTGTTAATCATAAATAAAACAACCGATTATGAAATACGACAAAATGTTATCCAATTGCGTTTCTCAGGAGTCAGACTCTTCAAAAGCCATAGTTGCATTATTAACTGGCCTTGCCGTTGGTGCAGTACTGGGGGTATTATTTGCACCGAGCAGTGGTGAAGAAACGAGAACGCTAATTTCTGACAAGGCAAATGACCTTACCGGGGATTTAAAGGAGAAATATCAATCTGTAAAAGAAAAGATCGCTGCAGGCAAAGATGACCTGGTAGAACTTAAAGATCGTACAGTTGAGAGCGTAAAATCAAAAGCGAGTGACTTAAACCAGGAGTTTCATGCCTATAAGGAAGATGCAAAAACAGGTATCAAACAGGCATCTGACGATCTAAACGATAATGTACAAAATGCGTAAATAGTATCACAATTTTAAAGAGCCGGTCCCGACCGGCTTTTTTTTGCGCTTAGTTTTGTTATTTTCGCAATACATGATACCTATAAACTCTAAGCTACCCGGTACAGCCAATACCATCTTCTCTGTAATGACGAAATTAGCAGAAGAACATCAGGCAATAAACCTATCACAGGGATTTCCCGACTTTGATACAGATCCGCAACTTATTGCAATGGTTACGGACTACATGCAAAAAGGCTATAATCAATATGCGCCGATGTCGGGTGTACCTGCGCTGAGGTCTTTGGTAACAGAAAAAACCAATCGTTTATATCAATCTGACTACCATACGGAAACGGAGGTAACGATAACCGCCGGCGGCACACAAGCTTTATTCTCTGCTATTGCTGCATGTATCAATCCAGGAGATGAAGTAATTATATTCGAGCCTGCATACGACAGCTATGCTGCCGCGATAAGAATGCATGGTGGTTTGGTGAAGACTTATGAGATGGTGCCACCTGATTATGAAATTGATTGGGATATTGTAAAGCGACTTTTCAGTGCAAACACGAAGATGATTATCCTGAACAGTCCAAATAACCCAACGGGCAGCGTCCTTTCTGATAAGGATATGCAATGTTTAATTAAGCTTACCAAAGGCACGGACGTATTGATCTTGAGTGACGAAGTTTATGAGCATATCATTTACGATGGCTTAAAACACCTGAGTATTGCTGCCTACCCCGAGTTAAAAGAGCGTAGTTTTATAGTTGGTTCTTTCGGAAAGGTTTTGCACGCCACCGGATGGAAAGCAGGATATTGTCTCGCCCCTGAAAACCTTATGAAAGAGTTTAGAAAGGTACATCAGTTTAGTGTTTTCAGTGTACATACACCTATACAGCATGCAATTGCCGAATACCTGCAGGAGGAATCAAAGTACATGGATCTGGCAGGCTTCTTTCAGGAAAAGCGAGACTACTTCCGTTCGCTGATGAGTCAAACACGCTTTAATTTATTACCTTGTAAGGGATCGTACTTCCAGTGTGTGACCTTCGACCACCTTAGTGAGGAAACAGATGTGGCACTTGCGACCAGGCTGGTTCAAGACTATGGTGTTGCAAGCATACCTGTGTCGGCGTTCTTCATCAGGAATACAGATCACCATGCGCTCCGCTTCTGCTTCGCTAAAAAGAAGGAAACACTGGAGCAGGCGGTGGAAAAATTAATGCACTTCTAAACAAAATTTGGAACATGGAAAGTCCTGATTACTTAAGCATAAACAACCTAAAAGTCACAGTTTTCCAAGCCTATCTTTTCTGGGAGAATACAGACAAGAACTTACAGAACCTATCCCTTCGTCTGAACTTGGGGGTAAAAGAAAAGACGGATCTGATCGTTCTGCCCGAAATGTTTAATACTGGCTTCAGCATGAATGCCGCCGCACTTGCGGAAAGCATGGATGGAAAAACCATGAGCTGGCTGAAAGACACAGCAAAGCGCTACGATTGTGTTGTTACCGGTAGCCTGATCATCTCAGAAGAGGGCAAATTTTATAACCGTATGATCTGGATGATGCCAGACGGCAATTTCGAGAAGTACGACAAACACCACCTTTTTAGTCTTGGCGAAGAAGATAAAAGCTATACAGCAGGTCAAGATCAGGTGATCGTTGATCTAAAAGGCTGGAAAATCAGGTTAGCCATTTGTTATGACCTTCGTTTTCCGGTTTGGCTTCGCAATAAGGATGCAGCCTACGATATTTTACTTGTGATTGCGAGCTGGCCTGATAAACGTGCCGGACATTGGAAAGCACTTATACCGGCAAGAGCAATTGAGAACCAATGCTATGTTATAGCAGTAAACCGCGTAGGTCACGACGGCAATGAAATCTATCATAGCGGACATTCTATGTGTCTTGATGCAAATGGCGGGACAGTGTACTACAAGCCTGAGGATGAAGACCTTTATACTTTTAGCATCACCTACCCTGAACTGGTTAAAAACAGACGTACATTTCCATTTTTAAAAGATGCCGATACCTTTGAACTTAAATAAGCGCTGGCACTGCATTACAGCAGATTATTTACATGTAAATAACCGTGGCAAAACCCTATATTTGCGCAAAGATGAAGCACATACGTAATTTTTGCATAATTGCACATATAGACCACGGCAAGAGCACTTTAGCTGACCGTTTATTAGAATATACAGATACCATTACCCAACGGGAGGCTCAGGCACAACTGCTTGATAATATGGATCTTGAGCGTGAACGCGGTATTACCATTAAAAGTCACGCCATTCAGATGCATTTCATTGCCGATGGCCAGGAATATGTACTGAATTTAATCGATACACCAGGACACGTTGATTTTTCATATGAAGTTTCCCGTTCTATTGCTGCCTGTGAGGGCGCTTTATTAATCGTTGACGCTTCTCAGGGTATACAGGCACAAACCATTTCTAACCTTTATCTTGCTTTAGAACATGATCTGGAAATCATTCCGATTCTGAATAAAATGGACCTGCCCGGTGCCATGCCTGAAGAGGTCAAAGATCAGATTGTAGATCTAATCGGCTGTAAACGTGAAGAAATTATTCCTGCATCCGGTAAAACGGGCATGGGTATTCCAGATATTTTAAAGGCAATTATCGAACGTATCCCTGCTCCTGTTGGTGATCCTGAAGCGCCTTTACAGGCCTTAATTTTTGACTCCGTATTTAACTCTTTCAGAGGCATTATTGCATATTATAAGGTTGTAAATGGTGAGATTAAAAAGGGGGATAAAGTAAAGTTCATTAATACCAATAAAGAATACCTGGCAGATGAGGTGGGCGTTTTAAAATTGAATATGTTGCCCAAACCAGTGGTAAAAACTGGTGATGTAGGCTATATTATATCTGGCATCAAGGAAGCACGTGAGGTAAAAGTTGGTGATACCATCACCAACGTAGCACGTCCTTCCATGGAAAGTATTCAGGGATTTGAAGAAGTAAAACCCATGGTTTTCGCAGGTATCTACCCGGTTGATACGGATGAATTTGAAGAACTTCGTGAGGCAATGCACAAACTGCAGCTTAATGATGCTTCCATCGTGTTTGAACCGGAAAGTTCTGCGGCCTTAGGTTTCGGATTTCGTTGCGGTTTTTTGGGTATGCTGCACATGGAGATCATTCAGGAAAGGCTTGAGCGAGAATTCGACATGACCGTGATCACAACCGTTCCCAACGTTTCTTACATCGCGAAAACAACCAGAGATGAAGAAATACAAGTAAATAATCCGTCAGACCTTCCGGATCCAAGTAAGCTTGAGTATGTTCAGGAGCCCTTTATCAAGGCTAACATTATTACCAAAGCTGAATTTGTTGGTCCGGTAATGTCCCTGTGTATTCAAAAACGTGGTATTATTGTTAATCAGTCCTACCTAACTGCCGACCGCGTGGAGCTTGTCTTTGAGATGCCTATGGGTGAAATTGTATTTGATTTTTATGATAAGTTGAAGACGATCTCTAAAGGTTATGCTTCATTTGACTATCACCAAATTGGCTACAGACAGTCGGATCTTGTTCGTTTGGACATTCTGCTTAACGGTGAACATGTTGACGCATTATCGTCATTGATTCATAGAAGCAATTCATATGATTTCGGAAAACGGATTTGTGAAAACCTGCGGGAGTTGATTCCAAGGCAGCAGTTTGAAATTGCAATTCAGGCATCAATTGGTGCTAAGGTAATTGCAAGGGAGAACGTTAAAGCAATGCGGAAAGATGTTACTGCGAAATGTTATGGCGGTGATATTTCCCGAAAACGTAAGTTGCTGGAAAAACAGAAAAAAGGTAAAAAGCGTATGCGTCAGGTGGGTAATGTGGAAATTCCACAAACCGCATTTATGGCAGTACTTAAACTAGACTAAAGCTTATTCAGATATACATGCAACTATTAGACGGAAAACACGCCTCGGAGCAGATAAAGAATCAAATCGCCGAAGAAGCATCACGCTTTTTTGAAGAAAGTGGCAGAAAGCCTCACCTTGTAGCCATCCTTGTGGGTAATGATGGTGGTAGTGAAACTTATGTTGCCAGCAAAATGAAAAACTGTGAAAAGGTGGGTTTTAAATCGTCGCTGATCCGTTATGATGTTGATGTTACTGAAGAAGCACTGCTTGAACAAATCAAAAAAATAAACCTTGATACTGAAGTGGATGGATTGATCGTTCAGCTTCCTTTACCAAATCATATTGATCCGGAAAAGGTAACTGAAACCATAGATTACCGTAAGGATGTAGATGGATTCCATCCGGTGAACCTTGGCCGAATGATGCGTAACCTACCATGCTTTATTCCCGCAACACCTTATGGCATTTTATTGATGTTACAAGCCTACAATCTTGATACTACAGGAAAGCACTGTGTTGTAGTTGGAAGAAGTAACATTGTAGGTAGTCCAATGAGTATTCTTATGGCACGTAACGCAACTCCCGGAAACTGTACTGTAACATTAACGCATAGTAAAACTAAAGACCTTAAATCGATTGTGCTTCAAGCTGATATCATCATTGCTGCGATAGGANNTAAGCCCGGTGCTATAATCATTGATGTAGGTATTAACCGTGAAACATCGGAGGTTACGAAATCAGGTTATAAGCTTTATGGAGATGTTGACTTTGAAAACGTAGCGGAAAAGGCATCCTGGATTACACCAGTTCCTGGAGGTGTTGGATTAATGACTATTGTTGGTTTATTGAAAAATACGCTCGCTTCAGCAAGAAAAGAGATTTACTAGAACCAGCAAGTTTCATTGCTGCGTCATTAATATGCACTGCGCCCGGGAGAAAAGTCCGGGCGCATTTATTTTGTTAACTTTGCAGCTTATTATGGCGCATCAGATACCGACAGACGGAACGTTGCTTCCTTTAATGGAAGAATTTTATACTATACAAGGTGAAGGTTACAACACGGGCAAGGCAGCTTATTTCATTCGCCTTGGTGGCTGTGATGTAGGCTGCCATTGGTGTGATGTAAAGGAAAGCTGGGATGCAGAGTCTCACCCCTTAACCCATGCAGATGAAATTGTAGCAAAAGCTGATACCTACCCTGGACGTGCCGTGGTGATCACCGGTGGCGAACCATTGATCTACAATATGGATTACCTGACTGCAAGATTGCAGGAAAAGAAGATTTTAACATTCATCGAAACCTCAGGCGCATACCCCTTGTCTGGATCCTGGGATTGGATCTGCCTTTCACCTAAGAAGTTTAAGGCTCCGCGCCCCGATATTACCCCATTTGCGAACGAGCTTAAAGTAATTGTATTCAATAAGAGNNTGACTTTATGTGGGCAGAAAATTATGCTGAATCTGTAAGTCCTACCTGTAAGCTATATCTGCAACCAGAATGGTCAAAACGGAACGAGGTTACACCATTGATCATTGAGTATGTCATGGCAAATCCGAAGTGGGAAATTTCGTTACAAACGCACAA
>DCLG01000033.1:11101-23973 GCA_002320935.1 Pedobacter sp. UBA1654
ATTTATTTAATTAAATATATAGAATGAAGGGAATCTCGTTTCTATGCTTATTTATCGGACTATGGCTGTCAGCTGCCGGGCAACATTCCAGCAATGGCCAGGCTCAAAAAAGCTTCAACAATGCCCAGTCGTATCTGGACAAAGGTGCGTATGAGGATGCTGCGGTTCAACTTCAGCAGGCAATAGATCAAGACCCCGATTTTCAACTCGCATATTTTCAACTTGGCGATGTTTACAGGCGTTTGAAAACGTTTGAGAAAAGCACTGCCGTATATCTTAAAGCACTGGAGCTTAATAAGCCGGTAGACGCAAGAGTTTACTACTCGTTAGGGGAATCACAGCTACTTACGGGCGACTACAAAAATGCCCTAAACCATTTGACCTTGTTCATATCGAGATATGAGGGAAAGGATCAGAAGATTGTACTTCGGGCAAAAAAATACCTGGCTGATTGTGGTTTCGCGATAGATGCAATAAAAAATCCTCAGCCCTTCCAACCAATTAACATGGGTGCAAATCTGAATTCTAAGTACAGGGAATACTTCCCTGCCATTACTGCAGATGGGAACACCATGATCTATAGTCGCGTGATTGACGGCAATGAAGATTTCCTGATCAGCACACGCAGCAAATCGAACAACTGGTCGGCCGCAGTTCCATTAAGTACAAACATTAACACCAAGGAATACAATGAGGGTGCACAATCACTATCACCAGATGGGAAATACCTTTTCTTTACAGGGTGTAATCGTCCGGACGGGTCCGGAAGCTGCGATATTTACGTAAGCCATAAATCCGGAAAAAAGTGGGATCGTCCTTTCAATCTTGGGAGTGTTGTTAATTCCAAGCATTGGGATTCACAACCGGCCATAAGCCCTGATGGTAATACCTTGTATTTTTCGAGCAACCGGCCGGGTGGCCTTGGCGGTTATGATCTCTGGAAGACACAATTAAAGAAGGATGGTACCTGGAGCCCACCGTTAAACCTCGGTCCTGAAATCAACACCCCCTATGATGAGCACACGCCTTTCATACATCCAGATGGACAAACCTTATACTTCTCATCCGATGGCTGGCCGGGAATGGGTAACAAAGACATTTTCTATAGTAGAATCGACATGAACGGGAACTGGGCAGAGCCAGTAAACCTAGGTTACCCTATTAATAGTCATCATGAAGAGACAGGTTTGATTGTTACGCCGGATGGTATAAATGGCATATTCTCCACTACGCTTAAAGACACGTTTGGGGACCTTGATCTTTATTCTTTTAAGATGCCAACAGTGGCTAAGCCTCGGCAGATCTCTTATGTAAATGGAACGGTATATGATAAGGAAACCAAACAACCGCTAGCTGCAGCGGTATTGGTTGTTGATCTGAAAACTAAAAAAACGCAGTTTAACGATTTTACTTCGGCGGAAACCGGCGACTTTCTGGCCGTGATGCCTATTGGCAGTAATTACTCGCTAAATGTCTCTTCAAAAGGCTATCTTTTCTACTCTGAGTATTTCGAACTTCAGGAAAACAACATCAGCAAGCCGGTTGAGTTGATTGTCTATATGGAACGGATAAAGACAGGAAGCAATCTTACACTTAAGAATATATTTTTTGATACGAACATGGCTACACTTCTGCCTCCATCCATCACGGAGTTGGAGGTACTGCTCGGCCTATTGCAGGACAATCCCAAAATGAAGATCGAAATCCAGGGTCACACGGATAATACCGGAAGTGATAATCAAAACATGTTACTTTCTGAGGCAAGGGCTAAAGCAGTATACAACTACCTTTTAGAGCGAAATATTGAAGTGGAACGCTTGACGTACAAGGGCTACGGTAAAAACAAACCGGTTGCCAGTAACGGCACCGCTGAAGGCCGGCAAAAGAACCGCCGGACGTCATTTGTAGTTACAGGCATTTGAAACGGGAACAAAAAAAGCGGTTAGATAACCGCTTTTCTCAATCTTACCAGCTGGGTAAGTAGTTCTTCCAACCTATCCAGATGAAGCATGTTTGCACCATCAGATTTCGCACATGCAGGATCTGGATGTGTTTCTATAAACAGTCCATCGGCACCAACGGCGATAGCTGCCTTAGCTATGGTTGCTATTAATTCAGGTTTCCCACCTGTAACGCCTGAACTCTGATTCGGTTGCTGTAGCGAATGTGTACAGTCCATGACAACAGGGACATTGAAAGACTGCATTTCCGGCAAACCTCGGTAATCAACAATAAGGTCCTGGTAGCCAAAAGTATTACCACGATCAGTTAAAATTACACGGTTATTACCTGATTCTACGATCTTCTCTACTGCAAACTTCATAGAGCCAGCAGATAAAAACTGTCCTTTTTTTACATTAACAACCTTATTCGTTTTGGCGGCCGCAATTAGCAGATCAGTCTGACGACATAAAAATGCAGGAATTTGAAGCACATCAACATAAGCAGCAGCCATTGCAGCTTCTGCGCTTTCATGAATATCAGTTACTGTTGGAATGCCAAAAGTATTACCAACTTTCTCCAGTATTTTAAGTGCCTTTTCATCGCCAATTCCAGTGAACGAACTTCCCTTGGAGCGATTAGCTTTTCGATATGATCCCTTAAATATGTAAGGAATTTGAAGTTTATCGGTTATGCTCACGATCCTTTCGGCAATACGCAAAGCGATTTCCTCGCCCTCAATGGCGCAAGGACCTGCCATCAAGAAGAAGTTGTTGCTGTCAGTAAATTTTAGTTTGTCTAGCTCAAAATTGATCATCGGTAATTCATTAGTTTCCAAGTTCAGACATGAACTTGATTCGCATTAATTGTATTTCTTCGCGTGTATAATCTGTTTCACCAAGATCTTTCAAGGCGGCATCTATAGAATCATTTTCTGCCGTACGGAAGTAGTCGAATACTTCATCCTGACGGTCGTCATCTAATACTTCATCAACAAAATAGTTGAGGTTCAGTTTTGTACCGGAATTCACAATAGCTTCTATCTCCTTTAAAATATCATCGTAGGTAATGCCTTTTGCACGAGCGATATCGTCCAGACCGATCTGACGGTCAACATTTTGAATAATCGAAACTTTCAATTGGGATTTGTTGGCCTGCGTTTTTATGATCAGATCCACGGGGCGTTCGATGTCATTGTCTGATACATACTTCTTTATCAGCTCAATAAATGGCCCGCCAAACTTTAGTGCTTTGCCATTACCCACACCTGATATCTGTTTCAATTCTTCCATTGAAACGGGATAATGCGTACACATTTCCTCCAATGAGGGATCTTGAAACACTACAAATGGAGGAACATTCTTCTGCTTCGCGATTTTTTTCCTAAGTTCTTTAAGAAGCTGCAGCAGTTGGGTGTCGAGTGCACCTGTTCCTTGTTTTGCCTCATCCTCATCCTCGCTGTTATCGCTTTCGATCGGCTCCCTTAGGATGAATTTTAGAGCATAAGGATTTTCAATAAAGTCGTTCCCCGTTTTAGAAAGGCTTAACAAACCATAATTATCGATGTCCTTCACTAGAAAATTGTTAAGGATAGCTTGTCTCACCATTGATTTCCACAAGTTCTCACCTTCAATTTTACCCAATCCAAATTCCGGCTGTTTCCGGTGTTCATAGGCTATAGTCTGGGCTGTTTCTGTACCCATGATGATATTCAAGATATGGGTATCATCAAATTTTTCACCCGTACGCTTAATTAACTGCAATAAACTCTTGAGATTATCTTCTGCATCGAAGTACGTCTTTGTCCTTTTGCAGTTATCACACATCCCATTGCAGCCGGCTTCATTGAAGTTCTCGCCGAAATAGTGGAGGATCTGCTTTCTGCGGCAAACCCCGGATTCTGCGTAATCAATTACTTCCTTTAGAATCTGTGTTCCGATTTCCCGTTCAGACACCGGCTTGTCCTTCATAAATTTAGCAAGCTTATCAATATCTTTCTGTGCATAAAAAGCAATACAAACACCTTCCCCACCGTCTCTTCCGGCACGACCAGTTTCCTGGTAGTACCCCTCCATACTCTTAGGTATGTCATGGTGTATAACAAAACGCACATCAGGTTTATCAATGCCCATCCCGAAAGCAATCGTTGCAACGATCACTTCTACATCTTCCATCAAGAACTTATCCTGAGTTTCTGCACGGACTTTAGGTTCCAGTCCCGCGTGATATGGGAGTGCCTTGATGCCATTTAAGTTCAGGGCTTCTGCGACCTCTTCAACTTTCTTTCTACTAAGGCAGTAAATAATGCCTGATTTGCCAGTGTTTTGTTTGATATAACGGATGATTTCTTTCAAGACATCACGTTTAGGCCGGATCTCATAAAAAAGATTTGGTCTGTTAAAGGACGATTTAAACAATGTTGCATCGCCCATTTGAAGGTTCTTGATAATATCCAGCTGGACCTTGGGTGTTGCAGTTGCCGTTAAAGCGATGATTGGAATATCTGGACCCAGGCCTGCAATGACCTGACGAATTTTTCGATACTCTGGACGAAAATCATGTCCCCATTCTGAAATGCAATGTGCTTCATCAACAGCAACAAATGAAATTTTTATAAGTTTAAGGAATTCAACGTTGTCGGCTTTAGAAAGTGATTCCGGCGCAACATAGAGCAGCTTGGTTTTACCATTTAGCAGGTCGCTTTTTACCTGCATGATTTCAGATTTATTTAATGAGGAGTTTAGAAAATGGGCGATGCTGTCGCTTCCACCGAATGCGCGAAGCTGATCAACCTGGTTTTTCATTAAAGCAATAAGTGGTGAGATAACGATGGCAGTGCCTTCACTCATCAAAGCAGGTAGCTGGTAGCAGATTGACTTGCCTCCACCAGTAGGCATTATAACAAAGGTATTCTTCCGCTCTAAAACATTGGTGATGATCGGCTCCTGATCACCTTTAAAATTATTGAAACCAAAAAAGGTTTGCAAGTTGTCAAACAACGACTTTTTCACATCCATCCCGTGTATAAAATATTCAGTGCTATATTTGACTCAAAATAACATAATTTTGCACGGATAAAAGCATTTGGACACTAATAAATTCTCTTTGAAAAGTAAAAAATCAACTTACGAAATCGCCGTAAACACATTGCAATTAGAGGCTCAGGCCATCCTAAACCTTATACCTCAGGTCAATGAAGATTTTACAAGAGCTGTCGAAATCATTGCTGAAAGTAAGGGTCGGGTAATCCTGACGGGCATAGGAAAAAGTGCCATTATTGCACAAAAAATTGTAGCTACTTTCAACTCCACAGGCACGCCGGCAATATTTATGCATGCTGGTGACGCGGTGCACGGCGACCTTGGTATGATTCAGAAAAACGATATCGTGATCTGCATTTCAAAGAGTGGTAACACCCCGGAGATAAAGGTGTTGGCTCCCCTACTAAAACAGTCCGGCAATTTACTGATTGGCATGGTTGGTCAATTGAATTCTGATCTCGCGAACCTGGCAGATCTGATTTTAAACACCAGCGTTGAAAAAGAAGCTTGCCCTCATAATCTTGCTCCTACCACCAGTACAACAGCACAGCTTGCAATGGGCGATGCACTTGCAATTTGTTTGCTGGAAACGCGGAATTTTAATGAGGACGATTTTGCACGTTACCACCCCGGCGGCGCATTGGGTAAGCGCCTGTATCTGAAGGTTTCGGAACTTGCCTTAAAAAACAAGAAACCTGAAATTCAGGCAAATGCCTCCGTAAAAGACGTTATATTGGAAATTAGTCAGAACAGACTCGGCGCTGTAGTTATTCTCGAAGGTACAAAGGTGCAAGGTATCGTTACAGATGGCGATATCAGAAGAATGTTGGAAAAACATACTAATTTGCTTAATATTAGCGCAAAGGATATTATGACTGCTAATCCTAAGCGTGTAGACAAGCGTATGCTAGCATTCGATGCCTTACAGATCATGAAAGAGAACAGCATTACGCAGCTACTGGTTATGGATCAGGAACAATATTTTGGAATTATTCATTTGCACGACCTTTTACAAGAAGGTATTATCTAATAACGCTCTTTAAAAAATAAACTATGAATAAAAACAATTATGCATTGATCATGGCTGGTGGCGTAGGCAGTCGCTTTTGGCCCGTGAGCAGAACAGATTTTCCTAAGCAGTTCATTGATTTTTTCGGCGTTGGCAAAACCTTGATTCAAAGCACCTATGATCGCTTTTTAGACATTTGTCCCCCTGAAAACATATTTATCGTTACGAATGAGATTTACGTCGGCCTCATAAAAGAACAGCTCCCATCCATTGAGGACAACCAAATCCTTGCAGAGCCAATAATGCGGAATACGGCGCCCTGTGTGGCTTACGGCTCAATGAAGATTACAGAATTAAATCCAGACGCTATAATTGTTGTTGCACCTTCCGATCATACAATTGCCAACCAACCGGCATTTAGAACAGCAATAGCACAGTCATTGCAGGCAGCAGCCCAAAATGATTCCCTGATAACCCTGGGTATTAAACCTAGCCGACCGGATACAGGCTATGGCTATATACAGTACACGGAAAGCAACCTGCCTACAGATGAGCAAATTCATAAGGTAAAATTGTTTACCGAGAAGCCAAATCTCGAACTTGCTCGCACTTTCATTCAAAGTGGCGACTTTCTCTGGAATGCTGGTATATTCATTTGGTCTGCAAAGTCAATAAATAATGCATTTAAAAAGCATTTGCCAGAGATGCATGAAATCTTCCAGCTCGGGGCTTCAGTGTACAATACCGAAATGGAGAAACCCTTTATTTCCGATGCCTACCAGCAATGCACAAACATCTCTATCGACTTTGCTATTATGGAAAAAGCAGAGAATGTATATGTTCTGCCGGCTGATTTCGGTTGGTCTGACCTAGGCACCTGGTCATCTATTTATGATATGGCCGAAAAAGATTATGTTGGCAATGCGGTAATCCCCTCGGAGCAGGTGATGATGTTCGATTCATCGAATTGCATGGTTAACATGCCGAAAGAAAAACTTGTGATCCTTCAGGGACTGCACGACTACATCGTGGTTGAATCAAATGATATACTATTAATCTGTCCGAGGACTGAGGAAGAAAGCGTAAAACAAATTGTAGCTGATGTAAAAGGTAAATTTGGCGCTAAATTCATCTAATAAAAGCGATGCATCATTGAAGCCTGCAATTTTACATTAGTTGCAGGCTTCTGTTTTTTACAGTGGAACTGTAACCCTATTTAGATGCCGTACGTTGCCGGATTGCTTCATACAAAATCACCCCTGTAGATACAGAGACGTTTAAAGAACCAATTTCCCCAAACATTGGAATTTTAGCTAAGTGATTTGCCATCCGGATGATATCATTAGAAATACCTTCATCTTCGGCACCCATGACGATCGCAGTAGGCGCTGTATAATCAGGAGCATAGATTAAATCGCTTGTTTTTTCTGTGCAGGCAACAATCTGTAAACCACATTCCTGAAGAAAAAGGGCTGTTTTATGAAGGCTTACATGACGGCAAACTGGGATGGTAAACAGTGCCCCAGCAGAGGTTTTTATAGCGTCAGCATTGATCTGTGCAGTGTTCTTCGTTGGAACAATGATGGCGTGAACGCCAGTACAGGCAGCAGTTCTTGCAATTGCACCCATATTTCGTACATCAGTTATTCCATCCAAGATCAGGATCAACGGCGTTTCTCCTCTTTCATAAATCGTAGGAATGATGTCTTCAATTTTTTGAAAGGTGATCGAAGAGATTACCGCAATAACTCCCTGATGGTTCTTTTGAGTCATTCGATTCAATTTCTCAATCGGAACGTTATGGACGGGAACATCGAGGGTCTTTAAATGACTTTTTAGTTCCAGGATCAATTCCCCATTGAGGCTGCGTTGCATATAAATACTTTCGATATCTCTACCTGCCTTAATGGCCTCGATTACAGCGCGAATACCAAATATAAATTCATTATTTTCTTTAGGTCTGCCTGACCTCTTGAATTGCTCCATTCTTTATATATTTCTGCAAAAATACTTTATTTTTTTCGTTTTCCTCAGCGGAGTTGAAGGATCAGTACGGCCACATATCGCTCTGTCCAGGATGTATTATGTTCAAAAAGAAATCCGCCGGGCAGCGTTATTTTCCATAATTTTGCATTATGATAATTGATAATGCTAATCAGGGACAGGAACGATCTAATTTTACCGCTCGTAAGAACAGATTGACGAGTACCGTAAGTACGATGGGTAAGATTCCTCCCCAGGCAATTGACCTTGAAGAGGCTGTTTTAGGGGCTTTAATGCTCGAAAAAGATGCCCTTTCCACCGTAATCGATATTCTAAAACCTGAAGTTTTCTACCAGGAATCACATAAAAAGATATTTGAGGCTATTCAGCTGCTGTTTCAGAAATCAAAACCTGTGGACATCCTAACAGTTACTTCTGAATTAAGAACTTTGGGTTTGCTGGAGATGGTTGGTGGTGCGTATTATATCACAAACCTTACTAATCGGGTAGCTTCTGCTGCTAACATTGAGTATCATGCACGCATCATATCACAGAAGTATATTCAGCGTGAGTTGATTCGAATTTCTTCTGAGATCATACAGAATGCATATGAAGACACCACAGATATTTTCGATCTGCTGGATCATGCAGAAAAGAATCTATTTGATATAGCACAGAATAACCTGCGACGGGATACGCAGAAGATGGATGAAATTATCAAACAGTCTTTAGCGACATTAGAAGAGCTTCGTACCAAAACGGACGGGCTTACTGGTGTACCATCAGGTTTCACTGCGCTTGACCGGATTACAGGTGGATGGCAAAAATCGGATTTGGTGATCATCGCCGCACGTCCGGCAATGGGGAAAACCGCCTTTGTACTTAGTTGTGCCCGGAATGCGGCTGTTGACTTTAAAAAGCCCGTTGTAGTCTTTTCACTGGAGATGTCATCTGTACAGCTGGTAAATCGTCTGATCTCAGGAGAGACAGAAATTGAGCAGGAGAAAATCAGAAAAGGAAATCTGGCGGACTGGGAGTGGCAACAGCTGCACAGTAAAATTGGCACGCTTACAGAAGCCCCTTTACTAATTGATGATACCCCTGCATTAAACATATTTGAGTTTCGGGCGAAATGCCGAAGACTGAAATCACAGTACGATATTCAGATGATCATTATCGATTATCTTCAACTGATGCATGGTAAAGGCGAAGGCGGCGGCGGAAACCGTGAACAAGAGATTGGTAGTATTTCGAGGGCTCTAAAGTCTGTCGCTAAGGAACTTGACGTACCTGTTCTTGCACTATCGCAGTTAAGCCGTGCGGTTGAAAATAGACCTGGTCAGAATGGTAAGCGACCGCTCCTGTCCGATCTAAGGGAGTCCGGCTCTATTGAGCAGGATGCCGATATGGTACTGTTTCTTTATCGGCCGGAGTACTACGGTATTACGGAGGATGAACAAGGTAGATCTCAAGCAGGCGTTGGCGAGGTAATTATCGCAAAACACAGGAATGGTGAGACCGGGATTGTACCGTTGCGTTTCGTTGGTAAATATGTGAAGTTTCAAGATTTGGAGGAAGATTTTGCGCCACAGAACGCATTCTCAATGGATAGCCCTGGAGCTGGCATGGCACCGTCTCCTGATTTTGATCGTTCATCTTTTGGAAATGTTATTATCAAGCCATCTAGGATGGATGATATGCAAGATGAAGATGCACCTTTTTAATAGTCTCTTTATTGATACTTTTCAGAGGCCGGTATTTTAGATTACTGGCCTTTAATTTTAATAAGATTACCTGCTTAAAGAAAATAACCTAGTCCAATGCCTGCGATTATTAACAACGGCGCACTTAGCCTGGTGAAATTTAAAATTAAGAAGGTTACCACCATAATAGCAACAGCCATCAGATCGAGTCCTATTGGCTTAACAAGCAGCATAAAAGCGGCAATAATAAACCCGACACTGACAGCATTGACCCCTGATAGTGAATATTTTATTCTATTTACTTTCTTAAGATCGTCCCAAAAAGGCACAATGAATAACACCAGTATAACCCCAGGCAAGTTAATCCCGAGCACACCAATAAATCCGCCGAGAACTTGTCCATAAAGTCCATAACCAAAGTTCTTCATGCTTAAAGCCGACAAATAGCTCGTGAATGAGAATGTTGGTCCTGGAAGTGCCTGCTGAAGCGCAAATCCGGAGAGAAATTCGGAAGCGTTTAGATAATGCTTCATCTGTACAAATTCAGTGAACATGAGTGGAACGAGCACCTGCCCTCCTCCAAATATAAATATTCCGTTACGGTAAAAATTCTCAAAAAGTCGGATTGGGAGACTAAATGGTGATGTGGTGTTGATTAGAGCACCAAGTAATGCAAGGAACAGCAGAACGCCAAAATAGTAAATCAACTTGTTCCTATTGATGTTCGAAAACAAGCGCATCCTGAGTTCATTTTCTTCCCTTGGTGTATCAATGGAAGATGATATAATACCACCAATGAGTATTGCTATTGGAAAAACATATGCGTTCTTCAACACCAATGTAGCAATCACTGCAGAACCGGCCAAAAAGAATGATATCTGAGAACGAAGGACCTTTCTTCCAAGATTGTATGCTCCATAAGCTACAATACCGAGTGCTACAGGCTGGATGTACCGCATGATATCTACAAACTGATTTTTATGATCTAACCTGGCATAGCTAACAGCAGCAAAAGTCATCATCGCCGCGGATGGGACAATCCAAATGAGAAACGTAATTAAGGATAACCCGATCCCTCCTACTTTGTAGGCCAGTCCGACTAAAGTCTGTGTAGAAGCAGGCCCAGGCAATACCTGAGCAAGTGCATTCAATTCGAGTAGGTCTTCTTCTGAAATATACTTCAGATCCTTAACGAAATACTTTAACAAAAGCGACATATGTGCCTGAGCACCACCGAAAGCCGTAAAGGTAAATAGAACAACCTGCCTTAGAAATAATAATCTTTTAGCTACCAAAACAATAACGATTAATCATCTTCATAATCAAGGCCCAGCGCTGAATTCAGGGCAGCCTGTAACTCTGAAAAAGCATGATTGTCATTTTTATTTCGTGCAGCCTTTAGGCCTAATTGGTAAACATCAACCGCTCTGTCTTTACACCCTGTTTTTTCGTAAAGCTTTCCTAAATGATAGTAGGTCCCGACATATTCCGGGCTATTTTCTACAAGCGAATTATAGTAATAAAATGCCTTCTCAGCATCTCCTGCGGTGTTATATTCAGTAGCCAGCGCATATAGAATAAACGGATCGGAAGGATCTGCTTCTAAAAATTCCAATAACTTGTTTAATCGGGTAGTTTGCATTTTTAATCCTTGCTTTTTTAATTAGATTTGCAAAAAGACTTTTTTTATGAAAATATTAGTTTGTATAAGTAATGTGCCAGACACAACCACAAAAATAACTTTTACTAACGATAATACACAATTCAATAATGCGGGTGTGCAATACATTGTAAACCCGTATGATGAGATTGCGTTATCCAAAGCTATTTCGCTTTGCGAAGGTGGAAAAGGATCTGTTACAGTCATCAATGTGGGCGAAAGCAGCACAGAACCTACCATCCGGAAAGCATTGGCAATTGGTGCGGATGATGCGGTGAGGGTAAATGCAGCGCCTCGCGACGCTTACTTTACCGCCTTTCAGATAGCAGAATATGTAAAGTCTAATGACTTTAATATCATCCTTACTGGGCGTGAGTCTATTGACTACAATGGCGCACAGGTTGCTGCAATGATTGGAGAGTTTTTGAATATACCTTCCGTTTCGATTATAAAGAAACTTGATTATGATGGCACTACTGCTACTATTGAAAGAGAAATTGAAGGTGGAAAAGAAATCCTTACTGTCACCGGTAAGTTTATCGCCAGCTGCGCAGAAGGTGTTGCTGAACCGAAAATTCCAAATATGAGAGGCATTATGTCTGCAAGAACCAAACCTTTAACGGTTGTTGAGGCGAAAGACATTGAACAACTATCTAATATTGAATCCTATCAAACACCTGCTCCTCGAGGAACAGTTAAGCTTGTTCCAAGTGACGATACAGAAAAACTGATTGACCTGTTACACCAAGAGGCTAAAGTAATATAATCACATTAATATTAAGTATAACATAAATATATGTCAGTTTTAGTCTACGTAGAACACGCCGATGGAAAGTTTAAGAAATCTGTTTATGAAGCAGTTTCTTACGCTAAAGCCATTGCTGAACAAAATAATACTAATCTCACCGCAATCTCTATCGGGGATGTGGAGGATTCGGAGTTAAAAGAACTTGGGAGATATGGAGCATCGAAAATCCTCTCGGCAAGTACAGCACAACTAAAAAACTTCGTTAATCAGGCATATGCTTCGGTTATCTCAGAGGCAGCTGCAAAAGAATCTGCAAACATCGTTGTACTCTCCAATTCCTTCAGTGGAAAAGGTTTGGGACCTCGAATAGCAGTAAAGCTGAAAGCTGGTTTTGTAGATGGCGCAATTGAACTTCCTGTTGCGGAAGGGGGAACACTTAAAGTTAAAAAAACTGCATTTTCAGGTAAGGCTTTCGCTATTACTCAAATTATATCAGAGAATAAAGTAATTGCATTAAACCCGAACGCATTTGGTGTGAAGGAATTTGCTGTCGGAGATGTTTCAGTAGAGGCGTTCAGTCCAACTGAGCAAGCCAGTGATTTCAGCGCGGTAGTGAAAGAAATCATAAGAGCAACAGACAAAGTCTCTCTTCCCGATGCTGAAATTGTGGTTTCTGCAGGAAGAGGGCTTAAAGGTCCGGAGAATTGGGGCATGATAGAGGAATTGGCAGGCCTTTTAGGAGCAGCAACAGCATGTTCCAAACCTGTATCTGATGCAGATTGGAGGC
>DCLG01000033.1:23990-42473 GCA_002320935.1 Pedobacter sp. UBA1654
ACACGTGGGACAAACAGGTATCACCGTAAGTCCTAATTTATATATCGCCGTAGGCATTTCCGGAGCGATCCAACACCTAGCGGGTATAAGTTCATCAAAAGTAATTGTAGTGATCAATAAAGATCCGGAAGCACCATTCTTCAAGGTTGCTGACTATGGAATAGTTGGTGACGCTTTCGAGGTTGTACCAAAGTTAATTCAAGCATTAAAAGCACATAAAGGATAATATACCCTGGCCGGCTTGTCCGGCCGAGGGTATTCTTAGTCATGAAAAAAGTAAAACTAGATATCGTTGGATTATCTTACAGCCAGACACAGTCTGGAGCGTATGCGCTCGTGCTGGGAGAAGTAAATGGACGACGACGTCTTCCTATTATCATAGGTGCATTCGAGGCACAAGCTATTGCCATCGAGATGGAGAAGATGACGCCAACGCGTCCCCTTACCCACGATCTTTTTAAAACCTTCGCTCTGGCGTATAATATTGAAATTCGGGAAGTATTAATTTACAACCTGGTTGAAGGTGTATTCTTTGCGAAAATTATATGTTCTGATGGTAACATGGTTCAGGAAATCGATGCCAGAACATCAGATGCAATTGCGCTTGCCGTAAGGTTTAATGCGAACATTTTCACTTATGAATTTATCCTTTCTTCTGCAGGTATTGTAATTGAAGGCGAGGAGTTTTTGTTTCTTGAAAATATCGACAGTATTTCTAAAGAGCAAGGCACTGAAGATATCAATACATCCATACCAGGATCAGGTTACAAGGGATATAGTCTGGAAGAGCTTCAACAAAAACTTCAGGACGCCATTGCCGAGGAAGCATATGAAAAAGCTGCCAGGATCAGAGACGAAATCAACAAGAGAAACTCTGCCTAAATACTTCATTTTTAAAAATTTAATATCTTGTACTTAAACAATTACTTTACAATCGTTGCAGTCAGTTTATTATTTTAAATAATCTATATTCAACACTTAATAATTAAACTAAACTGTTATTATGAACGTCAAGTTCCGCCTAACCCTGATGAATTTTTTACAGTTCTTCATCTGGGGTTCCTGGCTTATTACAATTGGTGTATACTGGTTTCAAAATAAACAATGGTCTGGTTCTGAATTTGGAGTAATCTTCTCAACAATGGGTATCGCGTCGATATTCATGCCTGCGCTCGCTGGCATTGTATCAGACCGCTGGATTAATGCCGAGAAACTGTTAGGCATCATGCATATTCTCGGCGCAATGGTCTTATTTAGCCTTCCGCTAGTTGACAATCCAACGACATTTTTTTGGGTTATTCTTCTAAATATGATTTTCTATATGCCAACGTTATCGCTCTCGATAACCGTGGCATATACAGCGTTAAAAAACAACAATAAAGATGTAATTAAAGATTATCCGCCAATCCGGATCTGGGGTACAATAGGCTTCATTGCTGCATTGTGGGTGGTGAGTTTAACCGGCAACGAAGCTTCCTCAAACCAATTCTACATTGCTTCCTTTGTATCTCTATTTTTAGGGCTTTACGCCTTCACACTTCCAGAATGTCCGCCACTTGCCAGAAAAGCCGAGACCAAGTCTTTCATTGACGCTTTAGGTTTAAGGGCGTTTTCGTTATTTAAGACTGGCAATTTTGCGGTGTTCTTTTTATATTCGATGTTATTAGGAGCTGCATTACAGCTGACAAATGCGTATGGAGATACATTTCTGCACGACTTCAAGAGTGTTCCGGAATATGCAGACTTGCTGGCGGTTAAATACCCAGCTATAATAATGTCAATTTCACAGATTTCCGAGACGCTTTTCATCCTTGCAATTCCCTTTTTTCTACGCAAATTCGGAATTAAATATGTGATGCTATTTAGCATGCTTGCATGGGTTTTAAGATTTGGATTGTTTGCATATTCAGATCCCGCCGGAGGACTTTGGATGATTATTCTTTCATGTATCATCTATGGTATGGCTTTCGACTTCTTTAATATTTCCGGATCTTTATTTGTAGAAACCCAGGTTGACGCTAAAATGCGTGGCAGTGCACAAGGCTTGTTTATGATGATGGTAAATGGCTTCGGTGCACTTTTCGGTAGTTTTGCCAGTGGCTGGATCATTGAACACTTTTTTACATATCCGGATCAGAGTAAGGATTGGACTAATATCTGGATTACATTTGCCGCCTATACTCTTGTTCTGGCAGTCACTTTTCCATTCGTGTTCAAGTACAAGCACAATGCTGCCGAGGATTCGGCGATCAAGGCTTTGGAACATTAATTTCACAGTATAAAGCGTAGCCCTATGTCAGCCGGTAAATATAGAATAGACAAAGACTGCCTTAACTGCGGACATCATGTTGAGGAACATTTTTGTACCCATTGCGGGCAGGAAAATATCGAAATTAAGGAAGATGCCATTCACTTGATTACTCATGCAGTCGCAGATTATTTTCATTTTGAGTCCAAGTTTTTGGGTACAATGAAGCCGTTGCTTCTGCAGCCTGGCTGGTTATCAAAGTTATATGTTGCCGGTAAAAGGGTGGCATTCATCCATCCAATTAAGGTCTATATATTTATCAGCATTGTATTCTTCTTGTTTATGTTGAGCAGCAAGAAGTCTGAACAGGCAGAGCTTGAGTCAACAAAGTCGGGTCGGTCGTCAAAGTTAAAGATCGAAAGACTTGAAAGTGATTTGAAAAATCCGGCGTTTTCTCAAAGCCAACGAGACAGCCTGGTTAGAACTGCTGTCGCCGAGGTCACTCAGTCTGAGAGAACCCAACGTACCATTGACAGCAAATTGCTTACTGAAGGTGATAGCACGCTCGCAGCATATGAAAACCGACAACAGGCATTATCTAAAAACAAGCGTGATAACTTTTTAAAACATTACATAGTAAGGAAGAACTTTGAACTCCGGAAGTATCCGGATGTATCTGAAAAGATCGAGCAGGACATCAAACACAATGTACCGAAAATGATGTTCATCTTACTCCCGTTATTCGCGCTGCTCTTGAAATTGGTATATTTCAGATCAAAGAAGTTCTATTATGAGCATCTCATTTATTCATTTCATGTACATGCGGCCCTATTCCTGAGCTTACTTGTCGTAAATGCTTTAAGTTGGATTTTCGACTTGTTTTACGACATCTCTGTTTTGCTTACCTTCGCCTGGCTCGGTTATGCATTCTGGTATATCTATCGCTCATTGCGCACCTTCTATGGTAGTAAAAAGTGGGTTACGGTAGCTAAGTTCATGTTTCTTATGTTTGGCTACTTGATGGTTTTTTCAATTTCTTCGATTTTGGTTATTGCAGTAACGATGATTATGCTTTAAGTATGGAATTGGCTAATAAAAAAATCCGTTAAAGAACTTTAACGGATTTTTTTATTACTCTACTTTATTTAAAGCTTTCTGATTTAGCGTTCAGAAATATCTTTGAAAGTTCTGTCAGTATGTCCTACATAAATTTGTCTTGGACGACCGATAGGCTCTTTGTTTTCATGCATTTCTTTCCACTGTGCGATCCATCCAGGAAGACGTCCTAAGGCAAAAAGAACAGTAAACATATCTGTTGGGAACCCAAGAGCTCTGTAAATAATACCAGAATAGAAGTCTACATTGGGGTAAAGTTTACGCTCTACAAAGTATGGGTCGCTTAGCGCAGCCTCTTCAAGCTTTTTAGCGATTTCCAGCACCGGATCATTGATTCCGAGTTTAGCTAAAATATCATCACATGCTTTTTTGATAATCTTTGCACGAGGGTCAAAGTTTTTATAAACACGATGACCGAATCCCATCATACGGAACGGATCGTTTTTATCCTTAGCTTTATTTATCCATTTTTCAGTATCTCCGCCATCTTCCTTTATCTTCTCAAGCATCTCTATAACAGCTTGATTGGCTCCGCCGTGTAAAGGCCCCCATAGCGCATCAATTCCTGCTGAAACAGAAGCATATAGATTACAGTCTGAAGAACCAACCATTCGCACTGTCGATGCAGAGCAGTTTTGCTCGTGATCAGCATGAAGAATCAGCAGCGTGTTCATAGCAGCAACTACTACAGGATCAATTTCCACTTCTTCAGTACGCTGTCCAAATATCATATGAATAAAATTGCTCACATAATCATACTTGTTTTTAGGATAAATCAATGGATGACCAAGAGACTTTTTATAGATGAAAGCAACAATCGTTGGAAACTTAGCAAGTAATTTGATCATTGTCAAATCCATCGTCTCAGGAGATGAATTTGCATTGAGGGATTCTGGATAGAAAGTCGATAACGAGCAAACCAGAGAAGCTAACTGGGCCATCGGATGGGATTTAGATGGATATCCATCTAAAAACTTTTTCATATCCTCGTGGATAAGCGTATGGCGACTGATGCTGTTTTGGAAGTCGGACAACTGGTCAATAGTTGGAAGGTCCCCGTAGATCAGCAAGTATGCAACCTCAAGGAAAGTAGACTTTTTTGCAAGTTCTTCAATTTCATATCCGCGGTACTTTAAAATACCTTTCTCGCCATCAAGGAATGTAATAGCACTTTTGGTAGAGCCGGTATTTTTGTATCCAAAATCTAAAGTAATGTGACCGGTTAAGTCTCTTAATTTAGAAATATCTATAGCCTTTTCTCCCTCTGTCCCTGTTACAACAGGAAACTCATATACCTTCCCATCAATCTTAATTTCTACGATATCTGACATATTTTGTATTTATTTAAAACGTAAGTAATTTTTATTATAACAACTGAATGTCAACAAAGCTGTTTAAATATATTGAAAAAGCTGTTAACAAATTCAACTTTGATGGTTAAATGCTGGCTTCAAACTTATCCTTTACCGAACCACATTCCATCATTTCATCACCATAGTATGGATTCTGAATTTTCTGCTCTGAAGAAAGCCATGAACCACCATCCCCTTTGTTTGCCATAGGACAATGTTCCTCATAAATGGTACCTTTTTCAATAATTGCATGGTTAAAAANNTGTAAACTCTTTACGCTGTGCAGCAATATCTTTTGATTCGGATATCTTTTTAGCGATAAGTGCAGTATTCTCGCAACCTTCATGGCTTGCCAAATGGCCTTCAAGCGCAGACGCTGCAGCTTTGGCATCGCTGTATTCAGACGAAACCAAGGCATTCTTCAGTGCGAGATAGTTATCATAAATTGTTTGGAGTTTTGGATTCTCCAACTTAACCGTTTCGGATGCGTTTACAGCAGGCAACGGTTCGGTATTTTTTGTTTCTTTCGGTTCCTTTGGATCTTGAGCATTTGAGCATGCGGCTAAAACAAGCATCAGCACAATTCCGGCATAATTTTTCATTCTTTAAGGGTTTTATATTAAGCTAAGGAAGCCTAAGCTCTATTCTGCTCAAATTAGCACTTAAATTTTAATTTCAGAAAAATTGAATGAAATTGAGCGTTGTTTTTTTACCTTATGTATTTGAAATTATAATCATCCGCAAATGCCGGGAAACAAAAAACCCCATCTGCGTTGCAGATGGGGTTCCAAGTATTCTTTGTTACAGTTTAAAACCGTAAGCTATACGAAGTGCAACATGTCCCATGTTGTCATCTGTGTATTTAACACCTTTTGAAATACTCTCGTATTTAACACCAAGATCTAACCCGCTACTCCACGAATACCCGATCGCTGGAGAGTAAATAAATCCAGTTTTAGAGAACTCCGATACACCAAATGCAGCACCAACTTCACCTAATGCATACAAACCAGAACCAGTTGGACTGAAAAAATATTTCAAGCCAGCCTTTGCAGGGATAAATGCATAATCAGGAGCTTCCACATTAACGCCTGCAACATCGTAGTCCTTACCTAAAAAATGAGTATAGCCAACAGTTATCGGAACCGATAGTTGTTTTACAACATTAAATTGAATACGTGCATCAACACCTAGAGAAAGATTATGAAAATCGTTATTAGTTGGCACACCCACGTTTGCTGCAATACCGAAATTTGGAGTTTGTGCGTTTACATTTGTGCTGAAGAATAAAGCAACTACAGCTGCTGCAGAAGCTAAAATTTTAGTAAATTTTTTCATTTTTAATTATTTAGTTTAATCAACTGTCGTGAAATATATTGTCACTAGACAAATGCCCATAATCAAAAGGCATGCCATAGCGAAGTAAACATGGATGTCTCTGATTACCGTTTGGAAGTCTAGTCCGCAGAGAAGCTCTTAACATACTCATTCAGTACCTGGTCTTTTAAAATATCGAATCCGATATCTGCCTGATACCAATGTATGTTAACCCCATCCTTCTCCATCTTTCGAAAAAAGGTCATTTGGCGTTTAGCATATTGGCAAATGCCATGATAAAGCTGCATTTTCATCTCAGCCAAAGAAATTTGCTGTTGCAAATAGGAAACAATTATTTTGTATTCCAAGCCATAAAACTCCAACATTTCGGCTGGTACACCTGACGCTATCAAGCCTTTTACTTCTTCTATCATACCACCGTCAAGCCGTTTCTTTAGGCGTGCGTGAATTTTTTCACGCCTGATGTCTACTTCATCAAATAATCCAATTACGTAGGGGCTCAGATCTGGATTTGGTTTTATTTCTAAGGTGTTTGACGACAAAAAGGTTGCAATTTCAATCGCCTAGATCATTCTCTTCAGCGTAGATCGGTCTGCATGCTGGGTTAGATTTGCAGGAAACTGGTCTAATATTTCATTTAATGCTGCAGAAGAGTGCCCCGAAAGCAAAGTTCGCAAATCTGCATTCACGGGTATTGCAGTATAAACATGATTCTGGAGCACACTGTGAATATACATTCCGGTGCCACCACATAGAATAGGCAGAATATTAGCGGATGATAATTGCTCGAATACCCTGAAGAAGTCATTTTTAAATTCATCAACATGGTATCGTTCCCCAGCATTCTTGATGTCGATCAGGTGATATGGCACCGTTCGGCCACC
Source organism: Pedobacter sp. UBA1654 (assembly GCA_002320935.1). Classification (GTDB taxonomy): domain Bacteria; phylum Bacteroidota; class Bacteroidia; order Sphingobacteriales; family Sphingobacteriaceae; genus Pedobacter. The sequence goes on from DCLG01000033.1 coordinate 30,929, forward strand.
ATAGTTGTATTCCAAAAGGTCTTTTCCAGTTCCAATGTCCATACCCTTAAATACTTGACGGCTATCTGCGCTAATAATCTCTGCATTTAAAGCACCAGCAAGTGCTACAGCAAGCTTGGTTTTTCCAGAAGCTGTTGGGCCTAAAATGACCATCAATGGATTGGAAGAAACTGACTGCATACCGGACATATTACAAGTATAAGATGTATTTCAAATTACCGGTATTAAAAATTTTAACAAATCTGCAGTCTAGTTTAGAAATATCAGAATCGGACGGCCCAGCAATATCAGGTAGTCTATGATGAAAATATCGCTTGTATGTCCAGGTATCCAGCCACAGGTCTGAAGGTGGTGTCAGACTATGAAAACTAAATCTGGCCACTTCATAGGCTTGGCCCAAAGACCAGTCTCTATCGGCATAACTCATTATATCATCAGTTTTCACCTGCGATGTAAAATGCCTGATCAACTTCGTTAAGCCTCCAATGACCGTAAACCCCGGCTTAGAGGCAAAGCGAATCAGCTCTGCTGAACGATACCCCGCGGTGTGTTGACGCATTATTCGTGTGCCGCTAAATGTTGCAACAGCTACCAGTTCATTTTCGTAAAAAAGGCCATACTTATGACGTGCTCGTGCAGAGCCTTGAATGTGAAAGGCGGAGAGAAACTCATCCGCCTGCTGTTTATTCAAAGAAATGACATTTGTTTTTCTGCCATGTAAGCGCTGATTCCGCCCTAGTAATGCATGTAAACGGCTTGAAACTTGCGCGGACCTGCAATACCAAACATCTTCCCAAAGATTTATAACCTGAAAACCTTCCTCCAGATAACGCTGCTGAATTAGAACAACTTGTTCAGGTTTATAAGTATTACGGACTGAAACACAATTTATTATAATCTTATTGTCGAGCAATCGTATTAATACGAAGTTTGGATCGTCAATTTTCTTAAAAGCGATTCTGCTCTCTTCAAGGAAGTGTTCAAAGTTATAATACCATCCAGAATTTATACCCACTCTGTTTCTTTAAAAGTTTTATAGGTTGCAGACAAGATATCATCTATCTTCATTTTAAGTACATCATCAAGTTTTGTAATATGCTCCTGTAGTTGTCCGTCACCTGAAAGCGTAGAGTAACGAAAACAAACGTGATCTGCCTCAATTTTAATACTTGCAAAAAAACGCTCCACCACATTTTCTGTTTTGATGTTTTTTTCACTCCAAAGATCATACTCTTCTTCGCTATTTACACGGTTCGTGAATCCAAGCGCTGCATAGGGTTGTAACTCAGCTCGTATGGTTTGAAATATTTCTATAAAATCTGTTTTCATGCTATTCTGTTCTAAATTCAACTAATAACAGAAAAGCTTTGGCATTTGTTTAGAGCGTGCTATTTTCAGTCTTGGCATTAAGGTGAAAGCTAATTTTGTCGAGTAACTCATCCATGTCGAATGGTTTTTCTAAAAAATCATCTGCGCCGGCTTCTTTAGCAGATTTCTCCAGATCTGTGCTGGCCGAGATCATGNNATATCCTTAGTCAGACCACGTTTTTTCAGTGCTTTACAGACGTCTCTTCCATCTGTTCCAGACATCCAGATGTCTAGTAAAAGTAGGTGAGGTAAATTATCGACCATATCAAGGATTGTCGCTCCGTTATAGGTATAACTTGCCTCATATCCTCCAAATTCAAGCATAGCTTGAACTGCATCAACAATCGCATGATCATCATCAGCAATCATTACCCGTTTTGGTATATTCATTTGAATTTCATTTGTGTACCGATGAAAGTCAAAAACAATACCACGAAATGACTGTTTTATGCCGATACCTTTTCGGAAATTGATAATCCACAAGCTAATAGCTGTTCTGTAATCGTTCTTGTATATACCATGATCTCCTCTTTGAATTCGGTAACCGAGGCTCCGGATCGTATCTCCTCAAGACGCTTTTCCCATTGTCCGGTCAATTCTGCTTGCGCAATCATCTGATCTTTGACAACGTCATAAACTGCTAATCCCTTATCTGTTGGCACAAGGTTCCGCTTCTCACGCTTTATGTATTCCCTTGTAATCAGTGTTTCGATTATAGACGCCCTTGTTGCTGGAGTTCCAAGTCCACTGTCCTTCATTGCGTAGCGCAATTCTTCATCCTCTATCTCTTTGCCAGATGTTTCAAGTGCTTTCAGCAGTGATGCTTCATTGAACAAGGGCTTAGGTTTTGTCTGCTTTTCTACTAATGCTTTATCCAAAACGGGTAACAATTCCTCCTTTTTAACCTTTGGAAGGGAAAGACTTTCCTCACTTTTACTATCTTCTTCAGGATCATTTAAAACTGAACGCCACCCAGCAGAACGGATGACCGTTCCATTAGCAACAAACTCAGATCCTGCCTCAACTGTTATTTTAGTTAACTCTTTCACACATTCTTTATGGAAAGCCTCAAGCATTCTTCCAACAACCATATCGTAAACAGCTTGTTTGTCGCTGCTGAGATGATACGGAACCTCACCAGTGGGTAAGATGGCGTGGTGGTCGGTGACTTTTTTAGCATTAACGCTCCGTTTGTTCAGAGGAACGGTTGACAAAAAGTCTGCGCTTTTCCCAAACTCCGGATGTCCTTTCAATTGTTCTATTAACTTAGGAATACCAGCAAACACATCATCTCCAATATACCTACTTCCAGTTCGTGGATAGGATATCAGCTTACCTTCATACAAACTTTGCAACAAGCTTAGCGTCTGGTCTGCAGTGTAACCTTTCTTTTTATTTGCTTCCTGCTGAATACTACTGAGGTCGTGTAGCAATGGAGGTGGTTCTTTTCGTGGTTTGGATTCCACATCTTTGATCAGCGCGCCTGTAGCAAAACCATTTTTCACATCGGGTATCTTATCAAATAAAAGCTGTGCGTCTTCTTTTTTGTCAAAGTTAGCGGCGGACAATGCTTTAAACTGCTGACCATCTTTATCTATGATAATACTCAGCTGGTAGAAAAGCTTTGGTACAAAGTTCTTAGTTTCAATATACCTGGAACAGATCATGGCTAAAGTAGGTGTTTGCACACGTCCTAACGACAATACCGTCCGGTTACCGGCTGCAATGCTCAATGCCTGGGTTGCGTTCATACCTACCAGCCAGTCTGATTCAGAACGGCAATGCGCAGAGTTAAAAAGCGTGTCGTAATCCGTACCAGGTTTTAGGTTCCTGAAACCTTCTTTAATGGCTTCATCTGTCTGGGAAGAGATCCAGAGCCTTTTAAAGGGCTTTTTACACCTGAGGTAATAATATATATATCGGAAAATCAACTCACCTTCCCGCCCTGCATCCGTAGCTACTATGATCTCAGTTGCTTCATCAAACAGTTTTTTTATGATGTCTAATTGCTTTCTAACGGAAGGATCCTCAACTAGGCCCTCTTTGGTTTTAATCTTGCGTACTGAAAGTTTGAACTTTCCTGGAAGCATAGGCAGATGCTGCCGCCTCCAGCCAATAAAGCCATATTCCTGAGGTGGTGCCAGTTGCAATAGATGTCCAAATGCCCAGGTGAAAGAATATCCTTTACCCTCTATATAGCCATCGCGCTTCGTAGTAGCTCCAAAGACCTTCGCCAATTCCCTTGCCACAGATGGTTTTTCCGCAATAACGATCTTCATAATTCCTCAAAAATATCAAATCCTATCAAGAAAGTGTTACAGTGGGCATCTACAATATCTTTAATATTGACGGAATAGCCACCTCCCATACTAACTTGTACCGGTAGATTATAAGACTTGCATGTCTCAAAAACAATTCTGTCCCGTGCCGCAGTCTCTGATTTTGAGAGTTTTAATTTTCCAAGTTTGTCGGTCTCTAAAACATCAACTCCCGATAAATAAAATACAAACTCGGGTTGAAATATTTTTATTACAGCTGGCAGATGTTCCTGAAGGAGCGCCAGATATTTGTCACCCGCAGTGCCATCTTCAAGTGGCAGATCAAGATCTGAATACTCTTTTCGAAACGGGAAGTTTTTTGCTCCATGCATTGAAAAAGTAAATACCCGGGGTTCATCGAGAAATATTTCTGCTGTACCGTTACCCTGATGAACATCTAAATCAATTATTAAGATACGATTACATATTTTGTTTAATATCAAATAGTTAGCAGCGATCGCTTGATCGTTAAGTAAGCAAAATCCCTCTCCCCAATTGCTACCGGCATGGTGCGTTCCACCGGCAACATTAAAAGCCAATCCATATTTCAGTGCAGCTAAGGCGCCATCAATGGTGCCTTGTGCAATACGGATTTCTCGCTCCAGCAATCTGGCAGTTAATGGGAACCCAATTCTTCGTTGTTCTTTGTATGGCAGGGTTAAATCACGTAGTTGCTCCCAATATGTTTTCTTATGAGTTAGGAGAATTACATCTTCATCCGCCGGTTCAGGGCAAAAAAGCTGTTCAGGTACAATTTTACCTATATGCAAAAGTTGTTGAGGGATCAACTCGTACTTTAGCATGGGAAAGCGATGTCCCTCTGGTAGGGGATGAGCGTATAAATCGCAATACGCTATCTTAATCATATCTAACCAGTAAAAAATTCAGGATGTCCAAAATAAGGGATAAAATGAATAGGCAGGTAAAAACTACCTGCCTATGAAGATCAATATAAATTTAAAATTTCATTTCACCATGGTCACCCATGTCTGACTGCTTACCAGTAACAATAGCCTTAAGCAGATTGAATGCAACAACCATCTTAGATGAACTGCTGTCCCAGTATTCAGCAAAGTCAGGCGTCACCTTAATTAGGATAAGATTTGGATCTTCTACTCCATCGGGGAACCATACCTTAACAGGTGGAATGAAATAAGCTTTCTTTTTTTCTTGGTCGTCGACCAACTCCGCCTTTCCATTTACATATAGGTAAGTATTTTCGGAAGGACTGCTGTAAGCTAAAGATACCTCATTGTCTCTCGAAATTTCCTTGGATTTCAAAGAATATTCATTTGTAAAGAACCAGATACTTCCATCATCCTCTACTTGAGCTGTGCCCATTGGTCTACTTGAGAAACGTCCTTCGGCATCCAAGGTAGTGAACATGCAAATTCGAACTTCTTCTATTTTATTTTTTAACTCTTCTATATTTTTTTCGTTTTCCATAGCAGATATTTTAAAGTGTTATCTGGTCAACAGTACAGAAAAAGAAATTGTTTTAACTATTGGGTTTACTGACAAACCTATTGCCTTTAACATAATACCTCCAGGGTAACGAAGCATGTTCTGNNTAGTTCACCCCCACTCTGGGCGAACTCGCAATTCGCTCACTGCCGATCGGCAAGCCCTCCTCAATCCAAATCTGGTCAGCTGAAAGATCTATCGCATTAAATCTCTTGTCGATGCCCAACGCCTTTGCTAAGGCACCCGGTCCCCCCGTAATATTAGGTTGAAGCTTGTTCATTCTCCGTCGTTCTAACATGACATCAACACCCTGAGTTGGTTCAAGGCCTCTTATGAGAACAGCATGGGGTGTATTTAAAGGACCAGTTACTACATTGAACAGATGATGAATTCCATAACAGAGGTATACATAAGCTACACCTCCAGCGAGATACATAGTTTTTGTACGTTCCGTTAGCCTACCGCCGAAGGCATGAGAAGCCTTGTCACTAATGCCAGCATATGCTTCAGTTTCAACAATTATTCCTCCTGTAATATTGCCATCAACATTTGTAAATAGTTGTTTTCCAAGAAGCTGTTGAGCCAAATCATTGACATCGAGTCCTTGATAGAAAGCAGATTTTAGTTTAGCCATAAACTAATGCAATGATTTCAGCTAAGTATCGGGCATCAACATCATCAAATGCATTGAGCGTTTCAGCATCCGCATCAAGTACCCCAACAACATTGGCTGCAGACATCATTGGTAAGACGATTTCAGAACGTGAGGCAGAGCTACAGGCAATATGGCCTGGAAATTCCTCTACATCTGGTACAATAATCGTCTCAGCTTTATCCCAGGCAGCACCACAGACACCTTTACCTTTTCTGATTCTTGTACAAGCAACCGGCCCTTGAAATGGGCCTAATACAAGTTCATCGCCTTTAACCAGATAAAAACCGACCCAAAGCCAACGAAATTGCTCTTTCAAGGCGGCCGAAATATTTGCAAGGTTTGCGATCAGGTCCTGCTCTCCGGAAACTAATCCTCTGATCTGTGGGATTAAAGATTGATACTGCTCTGCCTTACTTACGTTTGATATTATACTTAGATCTTCTGCCATATTTCGAATTAATCTCTCAAAATTAAGGAAACGCTCTATTCTATGTTGTAGTTTTTGCGAAAAGGAGATAATTATTAGATTTGAATCTTACCTGATCCATTATTTATGAGAATAATAGCCGAATTGCCTCATCCCGATTGTAAGATAAGTATCTTCAACATGAACCAAAAGTACATTATCAAGTTTGAACAAGGCACATTGGAGCAAAGCTACAAGCTGTCCGAATTAGATTTGAGCGGAGGTGGCGTAAACGAAATCTTCCAAATTATAGATGATGCTTTTATCAGTTCTGTGATTGGGCGCTTCAAATTGATGCGTACTGATTTTGCACAAGCCTATAATAGACAACAATATTAGTACTAGTATGTATCTTACTGATCTTAAGCACCATGAAGATCTAAACAAAATTAAATTTTGTTTTTTACTACACTCAAATACGTCTATCAGAAATTGATATCCACGTTAACATTAATTAAAGTTCATATTAAGCAGTTTATCAATGTTTTAACACGTAAACAAAATGTTATTTGGTCTGTTTTAATGCGGTACAATATTCTGTATTCCGGCTCAACAGTCATTTACTATCGAATAGCAGATTATTAGGTGGAAGTAGAGTAATAGTCATCGTGCATTGGTATCTTACGAAAAACACAATAGTATGATCAGGCATTCTTACATTTTTTCAACTTTGACCTTAGTAATCCTAAGTTCTCTTGGTGATATCGGTTCCTGTTTTGCGCAAGAACGCTCTAGTCGGAGTGATAAGGTCTACTTTCGGAGTGGATTTGGATTATCCGTTCCGGTAGGAACGAGCCGGGAATATTTGAAGCCAAAATTTTCAACTTCATTGGGCGGTTTATTTTTCCTGAATAGTAAAAATACTTTCTTATATCCCAAAATTGGACTAAATGCCTACGGCTATGATCAGCTGAATGTGGACCCTGGCACAGATAACAGGATCGTTCACGGCAGATCTACGACCTATCTGCTGAGTATGAATTATGGATATCGTAAGACGATAGCTAGGCTTGGATTTTATGGTTTTGCGGGCGGTGGAGGTGGTGTGATACTCGTGCCTAAAGTTAGCATGCCAGATACAGAAATTGTTAGAATGTATAACAAGAGCAATTTAATGGCGTTACTGGAAGCAGGCTTTGGTGCAGATTATAGCTTTGGCAATATCCTCTTGTTTGCTGAAGGAAGCTATACCCATGGCTTAAATAATCTGGAACAGCAAAGATATCAAGCCATACCGCTCAGCTTTGGGGTAAGAACAAACATAACAAAGATTTTCTATCGACGTCAGAACTAGCTGAGTGTATNNATGTTGACTGACTAAAGGGTAATCACAAGCTCTTCAACTGGGTTTTTATTGTTATTTATTTTACTTACCTTTGTAAAACATTAGGCTACTCTCTAGCACAACCTTGTTAACTAATCTTCGATTAGTTCTCATTCTCCCGGAAAACATTTCCAATTGAGGTTTAAATCTGTTCAGGTCAATTGCGCATCAGGCGCTCATCAGTAAAATTTGACCAACACGGGAATTGCAGAGAGCAGTTATTTTTTTACTTAAAGTTATTGTACGTCCCTAACAATTGCATCTGCTTCACTTCATGCAACAGGCTCTTTTCATCCTCTTGCTCATGAATCTCCGCAATTCGATGGCCCATCCGCTCAATCAATCCGACGACGAGGGCATTCCCCATTGTGAAATATCGCTTGCGGTCTGTCATAGTCNNTATGGCTAAGTCTCAAGCAACCTTCATGAAGAAGCAACTCGAAAAAAACAGACAGAAAAAGAAAGAAGATAAGTTGCAAAGAAAAGAAGAGCGCAAGCAAAATCCAGGCGGAAGTGATTTAGAAAGCATGTTGGCATATGTCAACGAATTTGGCGAGATCGTTTCTACACCTCCTGAAAAGAAACCTACTACACCACCCGAGGATAAATAAAACATATAACCCTGATTCTTAAGATCAGGGTTTTTATTTTATCAAAGCTTTTTCCCACACCACAGATTGTTCTGAAAAAAAGTACCGGATAATGCCCGAAATTACTGCATAATTCATCATGCAGAAGTAATACGGGATAAACAGTGCTTTTACTTTCAGACTCCTGTCCTCCATTATTTTTCCTGCATAAGCTGCGAGATAAAAAATCACTTGGCATATAACCAAGACGACATAAACATTATTCCCTTCCCCAGAGAAAATAATACACCAGTTAAGCACAAACGCTAGAATCATTAGAAACGGTGTGATTGTCCAACGCAAGACACGATGACTAATGTACTGGAACGTGAGTACCGGATAAAGAAATGGATTTAAGATGCGCTTCAGCCAAATAACAGACTGTATTCCTCCGGCTGCAATTCTTACCTTTCGTTTTAGTTCCTCACTGATGTTTGCAGATGAACGCTCCTGCGCATATGCATCTGGTTCATAAACAATCTTATAACCTTTTTCTGCAATTCGCATCGAAATCATGAAATCATCTAAGACACTGTTGGAAGGCACTGGCTCGTAGAGTGACCGGCGTATACTAAAAAGTTCTCCAGCCGCCCCGACAACCGAGTAAAGCTCGGAATCCCAGGATTTCAGTTTGGATTCATATTTCCAATAAATCCCCTCTCCCGCCGTGGCATCTGCGTGCTCCTCTATCATCACTCTTTTTTCCCCGGCCACAGCCCCTATCTTTGAATCCTTATAATGGCGGCATAGCAATAGCATGGCGTCGGGATTCAGAAACGTATTCGCATCAGTAAAAACCAGGAGTTCAGTTTCCACCTGTTCGATTGCGCGGTGTACAGCTGAAATTTTACCCCGACGCGCGTTATCATGCAAAAGCCTAATCTCAGGAAAGGCTTTAACAATTTCAGGGGTACCATCAGTTGAACCATCTGTTACAAAGATAACATTCAGTTTACCCACTGGATAGCGAAGCTCCAGAGTGTTCTTAATCTTATCGAGCATATAATCTGCTTCGTTATAGGCANNCGATAAGTGTGCAGGACGGCATTTCGTCGAAAGCATAAACAGTTTGTTTTGAAGGTTTAAATATTCGTTTAAGTTTCACGAGCACATACAATAGTAATCCATACCCGAAAAAAGTATAAAAGATAATAAACAGGGAGATCCAGAAAAAAAGTATCATAAGCTTAAAGGGTATATCCCAGACGAGTGCTGGAAGTACGGTTTCGGATATTCCAAAGTATTGCACGGAACAAAACTGGAACATAGTTGCTATTTTTTGCTCGCACATAGCCGAATATATTTCTCGGGACTACAAGAAGACCGAAATAAATATAGAAAAAAGTTCTTTGTAGGGGATTGGCATTACGACGAATGAAAAGTAAACGATTTCTGTTCATGAAATACTCTTTAAGGGCACTGTTCTTCCCTACTGATAAGGATTCTTTGTGGTAAATGCATGCATTAGTATTTACATATACCTTAAATCCTGCACGCTTGATGTGCTCACACCAGTCCATTTCCTCATAATACAAGAAAAAGTTTTCCGCCATCTCCCCTGCTGCTTCAAGCGCCTTCCTTGTCACCATCATCGCTGCACCGTGAGCAAATCCTGTTTCCACAAGCAAACCATCGTACTGGCCGGCATCTTTTTCAAATTGTCCAATGCATTTGTTCCTACAGGTAAAGAAATTCATTTCTGTAAAACCGGCATATTGTATAACTTCAGGCTCATCATAATACATGATTTTAGGAGATATGATGCCAATTTTCACATTAGCGGAAAGCGATGTAGTCAAAGTTTCCAGCAAGCCTGGCGTAAATTCTGTATCATTGTTCACCAGAAAGAGAAATTCACCACTTGCACGTTCAATACCTAAATTGTTTCCTCCAGCAAAGCCAAGGTTGATCTCTGAACGAATGTAAATAAGCCCGGGATATTCCTTATGAAAAAGTGTCCCAAGATCCTCTTTGCTACCGTTATCTACAACTATCACTTCAAGGGATGTTTGTGAATAGTAGCGAATAATCGATTTCAGCAAAGCTATTGTAGCCTCTGGCTGATTATAGTTGACAGTAATTACAGAAATTAAGGACATTATATTTAAATTGCGTTAAAATCCATTAACCTCGCATTTTGATTCCGAAAAGTAAACTCACTGAAGATCTCAAACGGCTGAAGCATATTGAGCGCAAAGATGAAGATTTAATTCACAAATTAAGTGAATTCATGGAGCTGTTACAGCAAAGTGATTTGGATTCTGAAAATATCGCTGAAATAAAGGAAACTCTGAATGATGCTCTTGAGGATAAGTTGAATGGAAAAGATGCCCTAGAGAAAATCCAGCAGATTTCTGTTGGCGAAATGCCCACACTCGATCAGCTCGACCAGCTTGAATTTTTGTTAAATACTAATCATCTTGACTCTAAGCAAGCGAAGCGGATTACTTATAATTCCATTTTTCTTAAGATTGTAAAAGTAGTGATTGGCATTTTGTTCACGACACTTGGATTTGCCATGATCATCATGCCAGCACCTCCATATTTCGAAATGTTTACAATCTTCTACTTCACAGAGAACGATGGAGTTACACTAATGGATCTTATCTCCTTGATCATAATCGCAATTGGAATATATATAATTGTGAAATCTTTTTCTAATATGAATTCGTATGAATAAAACCATCCTGTTGGTTGATGATGACCCATTTCAATTAAGGCTTTATGAGAAGCTTCTGCAGAATAATGGTTATAGCTGTAAAGTCGCTTTGTCTGTGGATGCTGCGGAAGACATATTAAACAATAATGAAATACCAGATCTGATCATATCAGACTACGAAATGCCGGACAAGAATGGATTTGAATTTAGAAAGCGTTTGCTCAAACACGATCTGTTAAAGAACGTACCTTTTCTATTTCTTACATCGGTCAATGATGAACATTTTGTTCAGCAGGGTTTAGATTTGAAAGCAATCGACTACATGGCGAAGGATATTCCGCCGGCCCGCATCCTTTCCAAGATCAATAATCTGATGCTCGCGGTTAAAGAACATTATGAGCGCTCCCTAAGCGAAGTAAAGGGAATAGCCGAGAAGCTAAATCTTCGCAACATCCCGAAGCAAGCGCCAGAGTTAAAGAACTTTAGCATCAGTTATTTTAACCAAAGTTACCAATTTCAACCAGGTGGCGATTTTATTGATTTTATCAAGATCGATGAAAAGCACACCTTTGTGATTTTGGGAGACGTAATGGGAAAAAAGTGGGGCGCTTGGTTTTTTTCGTTCAGCTATTTAAGTTATATCCGCTCAGCAATACGGCTAT
>DCLG01000033.1:42512-42851 GCA_002320935.1 Pedobacter sp. UBA1654
GAATTGACGGAAATTTCACATTATCTGAGATCCTGCACAGGCTAAATCGGGTGATATGTGCAGATGAGTTTCTATCTGATATTTTTTCAACAGTTTCAATCTTGCTTATTGACGACCAGAAATGTACAATTTGTTACGCTGGAGCAGGCGATTTGCCTGTTCTGAAATATGAGAATATGAGTGGACAACTGAAAGAGTACCAATCAGACGGAATCCTTCTCGGTTTCTCTGAGGACATGTATTTCTCAGATGTTAAAATCACGTTAGAGAATGAAGAAGAGCTGTATGTGGTATCCGACGGTATGATCGACTTTCAGATTAATGAAGAAAAAAGATCAG
>DCLG01000033.1:42962-50402 GCA_002320935.1 Pedobacter sp. UBA1654
TAAGGAAAAGCTACTTGCGCTGAAGAAGAGTGGTCAGCCGACAGAACATATTGTAAATAGCTTGTTTAACAAGCACACTTCTCAAGTAGATGACTGTAGTATTATTATCATAAAAAGAAAGCAAAATGAATTTAAGTAAGGAAAAAGTAAACAATATTCTAATTATAAGTATTGAGGAAAAAGAGGCTAACCTCTCGAAGGCTGACCATTTTAAGCAACTTGTCTCAGCGGAGATTGAAAAGGGTGAAAGAAACTTGATTATATCTTTTAAGAATGTTGAATATCTTGACAGTTCATTTCTCGGTGCATTAGTAGCTATCCTTAAGCATTTAATTCCTTTGAAGGGCCAATTGGTTTTGACTGATCTTAATGGTGATATTGAAAATCTTTTCGAATTAACCCGTCTCAATAAAATTTTTAATTTGAAACAAGATTTAAAAACAGCAATGCTCGATCTTTAATGGAAGAACCTAAATCATTACATATTGCCAAGAAAATCCCCGCACGGGCAGAAGAAATTCTCGATTACGTCAACCATGTTATAGATGACCTGGAAATGCAGGTGCCACTAAATTTAGAGGTGAAGCGAAATATTAAGCTGATTCTTGTAGAGCTCGTAACGAATTCCATTAAGCATTCTAACGATAATGACGCGTTAATCCGGGTAAGTTTCGATCATCCTACATTAACCATCCAAAAAGTTGACAAAGGCCTGCAGATTGAATTTGAAAGTCAATCGCAGCAAATACCTTTTGTTGAAATCAACAAAACAATACAGGTTAGTTTTTCTAAAAGAAAAAAGCAGCACATCAAGGTTTTAGACCAATATCAATTTGAATTCATAGACGCCTATAAAGAAGGAATGTCCTTGACTGAAATCCCGGAACATTTTGGATTGTATATCATTACAATGGCTTCCGACCGGTTCATTTATCAGCACGATCCTAATTTGAAAGAGAACAGATTTATAGTGAATCTCACTCTGAACGAATAGCGGCCAAATGGATACCTGAGTAATATTTTACCTTTTATTCACAAAATTTCTCGCAAGGTCATACAAAAGATTCAGTATTTGTGTATTTTTGCATCATCCTATGTCTTAGCATGTTGCTAATAGAAACATAATACATCTACATGAATAAACATTTACTCCCCTTGTTTATAGGAATGGCATTATTTGCATCTTCCTGTAAAAAGGACAGCATTACCCCAGAGGTAGTAATCCCTACACTCGACGAAATTGTTGTTCCAACCTCTTTCAGCTGGCAGACCACCAGAGACGTAAATTTCAGTATCGGCATCAGCGATGCAAGATTTCAGAATCAAATTCACGTAGTTGCTATCTATCTTAACGATCCGGAATTAGGTGGAAGCCCAATTTCCAAAGGTGCTGCAACTTTAATTAGTCCCTTTAACGCCAAACTTTCTATCCCGGCCGGCATTAATGAGGTCTATGTAGCAAAGTTTGCTCCTGATGCCAGCACTACTGTTGAAAAAGTCACCGTTACCTCTACCAAAGTTTCTGTAGCACTTAGTGCAGCAAAATCTAGTGCAAGGCTGAGCAGTATTTCCTTGCCAAAAACAGTAATGACGACTGTTGTTGAGCCAGATTGCCGGAATACACAATATTTAGGCGGGGACATAAACCTCAGATCTGGAGACGTACTCTGCTACAATATCTTCTTGTCTAACCCGACGATCGATATTACAGCGAATAGTGGAGGTACTATTAAACTGAATGCACCAGGCAGAACCATTACAATTGTCAACTATAATCATAGCAACTTAAGGCTTTTTATTTCTGAAGGAACAACTGTAAAGTTCAACAGTAGCTTGGACATCAAAGCTGGAGAGAGCATTGTAAACGACGGCACAATAATGGTGAATGATATGAATATATCAGGCACCCTTGTAAATAATGGCACGATAACATCTACTGCAGCTGCTATAAACATGAACAATACTGGTTCAGTGATCACTAATAATGGGAGCTTTAATGCGCTTAATGCAACATTAAACATTGCTGGCGCGATCACTAACAATTCTGTTTTAAACGTAAAGAATGCAGTTCTAAATGCAAATTCAACGTTAAACAACTATTGTAACTTAACGGTTAGCAATGATCTTACTGTCAATACGACGGCTCTAAATAATTACAAGTTGATCAACGTTAAAGGTAACACAAACATTAACTCCAATGGTGGTTTGTCTATGAATTCTATGTCGATGTTCCAGACTGCTAATCTGATCACGATGGACGGTGTAGTTACCGGCAGGGGCTTGTTTTATTCATTATTTAAGGTAACAGGCACTGTGGACGACAAAGTTGCCAATAACGATGGGGTGTTTCGAGGTAGCGTGCAATACTGCGGCACGCGTGATCCAGACGTAAACTCAAATAACAAAAAGCACTTCGAACTTTTCGCTACTAAAGGGTGTAGCGTCACAATACCTAAAGATGACTGCAATCCACTTGGTGGAGGCAGTGCAGTGATTACTGATTCTGACGGCGATGGTGTATCTGATTTACTTGATGATTACCCTAACGATAAGANNAAATTATGAGAATGGTGGATCTACAATAGCGTTTGAGGACAATTGGCCTAAAAAAGGCGACTTCGACTTGAATGACATTGTTCTTAATTACAAGCATCTAATTGTAACCAACAAGGACAATATTGTTGTGCGTATCGAGGGCGAATGGAACTTAATTGCTACCGGCGGCGAGTTTCAAAATGGTGCTGGTGTACAGTTCCCACTTGCGAAGGCAAGTGCTTCGAATTTCGTATCCTCAAATGGCCTCCCACTAGAATCTGGTCAGGATAGCGTTGTTGTGATCTTATTCAACAATGGTCGTGCAGAGCAAGCCACCTGGAACACGAGATCGACAGAGCCAGCATCAGCTGCTAGAAAATATACCTTTACTTTTGACGTCCTAAATGGCCCTTCATTGCTTTCAATAGGTGTAGGAGGATACAATCCTTTTATTTGGAACAACAGTCCGGGTTACGGAAGAGGCTACGAGACGCATTTGCAAGGCAAAAGCGCAACCAACCTCATTGACACTAAGTTATTTAACACCCTAGATGATAGGTCAACAGCTAACAATAAGAGCTATAGCACTGCTACACAGCTACCTTGGGCGATAGAAATTCCACAAGCCACATTTGCGTATCCGTTAGAATCTCAGGATATATCGAAAACTTATCTAAAGTTCAGCAACTGGGCATCATCTGGTGGAAAATCTGATGTTGACTGGTATAGTAACTTAGCATTAGGCTACTGGGATCTTACTAAAATCTTCGCCGGATCGAAGTAACAGTAAATTTCACACAATGTTTCTCTAATAGCCAGTTAACAAATCTGTTAACTGGCTATTTTTTTGGGGATTATTGCACCCGTAATATTCTATGATCGTGGAATTAGATACTCAAAATTAAATTTCATTATCACTTGTATCATTATTAAACTGATGAGAAAATGCTATTAGAAAAGCGTTGAGCCGTATTTAGACATATTCAGCACACTTTTTTTCCTACTGGAACGACAATTGGATTGGGAGAANNTATCTAAATACATTTTTATGAACAAAAAGATACTCTCCTTTCTTATGGGATTAGCCGTACTAGCTTCCTCCTGTAAAAAAGATGGCATTGCAATAGATGCCGAAAATCCATCTTCAGACTTAGTTGTTCCTGGTAGCTTTGCCTGGCAAACAGTCAAAGACGTAAACTTAAGTATTGGCGTAACGGATAAGCGTTTTTCAAACAAGATTCATGTTATAAGCGTGTACCTTGCAGACCCATCCACTGGTTTAGAACCGATCTCGAAAGGTGCAGCCACTTTGGTGAGTCCTTTCAATGTTAGATTAGCAATTCCGACTTCCGTAACTGAGGTATTTGTGGTTAAAACTGCACCAGATGGTTCAACTGTAACGGATAAGATGCCGTTAAATGCTTCGAGTATCTCATTCGCGTTGAGCTCGGTAAGTGTAACTACAAAAATCAGTGCTGTAAGCCCCGGAATCAGTCCAATCGAGCCAGCGTGCGGAACAAACACTTCTGATCCGAATATTAACATCAACAGCAGCAATGATGTTATATGCTTTAGTTCCACAAACGATGTCGTTGTAAATGTCAATGCGAATAACGGTGGTACGTTGAAATTGAGTGCTCCTGGTAAGACCATTACACTCGGTAATTTCAATCACACTAAGTTAAAATTGTACATTCAACCTGGAACAACTGTAGCATTCCAGAACGACCTGAACATCCACGAAGGAGAATCGTTCGTTAATAATGGCAAACTGACCGGAGGTAAAATAAACCTTAGTGGTTTGCTCAAAAACAACAAGGAAATATCGGTAAATAACTTTACAGTCAATTCAAATGGCCAGTTAGATAACTATTGCACGCTAAGTGTAACTGATGCTTTCCATAACAATCAACTTGTAAACAATTATAAATTGATCAATGTTGGTACCACTACCATCAACTCCACTGGAATTCTAAATCTTAATAAGGGAGCTATGTTCCAAACTCGCGATTTATTAACCATGGACGGTTCTGTTGTTGGTAACGGGACAACTTCACTTTTTAAAACTACTGGTTCAACATCGAGTCCTGTTTATGATAACAATGGAAAATTTATCGGTGCTGTGCAATACTGTGGCAACAAGCAGTTAAACGACAACCAAAACAAGAAAGAACATTTTTATGATGGTGCTGTACAAAGCTGCGATGTTTTTATTGCCATAGATGACTGTAACAGCATAGGTAACGGCATGCCAACTTTGCCTGATACAGACAAAGACGGGGTGATTGATATAGAGGATGATTATCCAAATGATCCAACAAAAGCATTCAATCAGAAATCTCCAAATTATGATAACGGCGGATCAACGTTGGCATTTGAAGATAACTGGCCATCAGCTGGTGACTATGACTTAAATGACGTCGTGATCAGATATAAAGTGTTAGGTGTTACAAACGCTAAAAACGTTCTTGTCCAAATCAACGGTGACTATGATCTAATTGCTACTGGAGGAAATTTCAGCAATGGGGTCGGCGTAATGTTTGATATTCCAAAGGGCAATTCTAAGAAATTTGTTTCTTCAAACGGCTTAGATCTTGAGAGTGGTCAGGATAGTTTAGTGGTAATCTTGTTTAAGGATACCAGAGCTGCACAAAGTAGTTGGAACACTATCAAGGGTGAGGCAATCGCTCCGTCGGTGAAAACCACTTTCACTATAGATATTGTTGATGGGCCAACTCTAAAAGAAATCGGCATCGGCAAGTTTAATCCTTTTATCTGGAACAACTCCGCTCCGTCCGGTAGAGGACATGAAACGCACATGCTTGGTAAATCCGGGACAAAGTTAGTTGACAAATCCTTGTATAACACTGGAGACGATGCGAGTTCATTAGGAGTAAACTACAGCACTGCAGACAATTTTCCTTGGGCTATTGAAATCCCGGTTGCTGATTTTAAGTATCCATCTGAGCGGAATAACATCAAAGATGCGTATTTAAAGTTCTCAGGCTGGGCAAGCTCCGGCGGAAATGCCAACGTAGACTGGTACAGCAACACTGAAGCTGGATACCGGGATAATTCGAAGATTTACTAGACAACAGTCTGCTTTGCATCAAACGAACGAATATTAGGTTTGATTATTATGGCCAACAGGTTTTAATAATCAAACCTATTTTTTATGTGAAATTCTGTTCCTATATTTGAATGAATTCTGCGCAGTATCTGCTAGGAATGTATAACTCCGAGCAATAATGGCGATAGAATATCTAGATTGTTAATGAATGCTGCTAACAATTAACAGAACAAACCTCACCATCTTTCTATCCAGAACTAGATTCATCAGTATCCAATATTTAAATAATGAAAGATTTCTTCAGATCCATATTTCAGCAGCTATTCGGATTTAAAAATTACCTATTCTATTTTTCTCTTTATAGTATCTGGCGTGTAAACCGGGGAAAATATGAGAAAGAATTTATCTACTTCATTAAGTCCATAAGAAATACAGGCATAGTGTTAGATGTTGGTGCGAACATCGGCATTACTGCGGCTCCACTTGCTAAGTACCTACCGTCCTCCCAAATACATGCCTACGAACCGATTTCTGAGAATTTTTCAACACTTACAAGAGTGATTGGTTATCTGAATTTGCGCAACATCACCCCACTTCACCTTGCCTTAGGTAGCAGTACAGGTAAACTCAAAATGATAATGCCAACGGTTAAAAATGCTAGAATGCAAGGCTTAAGTAAGGCTTATGATCCTCAAAACAAGGAAGATGGGATTATCTATGAAGTTCCAATGGAAAGCTTAGACGACCGGTATGGCGAAAATGAGAGAATTGTTGCAATCAAGATCGATGTCGAAAACTACGAGTTTGAGGTCTTGAAGGGTGCCAAAAAGCTTTTAATGAGAGATAAACCTATAATCTATTGCGAACTTTGGGACAACAATAACAGAAAGCTTGCACTTGAACTTCTTTATTCAATTGGATACGAAAGCTTTATATACCACACTGAAAGTGATAATCTAATTTCATGGGAACAATCTCACGAAGCAGACGTGAACAACTTTTTTTTCATAGCCCGCAACTAATCACAAGACGTTTAATTAACGAAAATCTTATTTCATGGCTCTTATCTCAGAAGTAACATTATTAATCACCCATTATAACCGAAGTAGTTCATTGGAGCGACTTTTAAAAACCTTCAAATCAATGGATATTGATTTTGAACAGATTGTAGTATCCGATGACGGTAGTAAAGCTGAACATTTGGAAACTTTAATGTCACTTAGGGAGCAATATTCCTTTGAACTCGTGACAACGCCCACCAATCGTGGATTAGGGCACAACATAAATAAAGGTCAAGATAAGGTTATTACAAAGTATACCCTATATGTACAGGAAGACTTCGTACCTCAACCTTTGTTAAAGCAAAAATTGATTTGTGCGGTCAATTTCATGAATAACGATCCAGCCTTGGATAGTGTTAGGTTTTACGCCTACTTTAAATATCCATTTTTGAAACCGTTCACAGAAGGATTTTCGGAGATGATGTTTTCAGGTTGGCCGTGGTATTTTAACTACCGTAAATTTTACTACTATAGCGATCACCCACATCTAAGAAGGTCAGATTTCTTTAATAAGTTCGGGAGATATAAGGAAGGGATTGCAGTTGAGAGAACCGAGTATAGAATGATGATGTCGTATTTGAAAAAAAAGGGTAAATCATTGTTCTTTGACGATTTTACAGCTTTATTCACTCAGGAAAATTCATCAGTCGAACCAAGTACCGTGCATCGCAATTTCTGGCGTGAATCAAAGAACCCTATCATTGTAATTACAAGACATTTATACAGATTATTGAGGTTTAACATCGATTATCTACGGACAACAAATAAATAGTT
>DCLG01000033.1:50450-57550 GCA_002320935.1 Pedobacter sp. UBA1654
GGTTAAAACTTCATACTTACCCAAATAAAAAATTCAATGACCTTAGCGAAACTGAGATACAAGACCTCAAAGAAAGGTTAAGTAAATTAGCTAGTGATATGCCCGAAGTTAGTGTGGTCATACCCGCCTGGAACGAAGCCGATAACATATTTAGATCGTTGTCTTCCCTCGCGGCTACCAATACAACAAGAAAAGTTGAGATTATTGTCATTAACAATAATTCTACAGATAACACTCAAATTGTCTTGGATAAACTTGGAGTTAAAAGCTTTCATGAGCCAAAACAAGGAATATCGTATGCAAGACAATTGGGCTTAATGGTGGCGAAAGGACATTTTCACTTATGTGCTGACTCTGACACCTTCTACCCCCCGTCGTGGATAGACCTCATGGTAGAACCAATGATTTCTGAATCTAACGTGGTCGGAGTTTACGGCCGGTATTCATTTATGCCGTTAAAAAGTACTGGTCGATTGACCCTTGCTCTATATGAATCCATTACCGGGTTGTTGATTAGACTACGGAAAACAAAGCGAGAGCATTTGAACGTACTTGGATTCAACATGGGTTTTGTAACTCAGGTTGGTATAAAAAATGGAGGATTCAATGTAAAAAATGTCAGGAAATTTCACAATGAACTTGGAAGCGAGGATTTCATAGAGGAAGCTGAAGATGGAAGGATGGCCCTAAACTTAAAGAAAACAGGTAAGTTGAAGTTGGTAACTCATTCGAGAGCACGCGTTTTTACTTCTTCAAGACGTTTAGATGCAGAGGGAGGAATTATAAAATCCTTTAAAAACCGTTTTCGCCTACATTCCAGTCGTTTAATTGAATATTTTACAGGTTCAAATGTGGACCACTCATAGAAATAATTTTGGAAAATTTAGATCCTATAACGATAGTAGTTGCCACGGATAACTTTTATGCTGTTCTACTTGCGGCGTTAATCAAGTCTATCGAATTAAATCATAGAACCGGTGAAAAAATTAACCTTCACATTATAGATGATGGCATTTCAGAGTATAACATTAATCAAATTTCTAATACAGTCAGCAAGGAAATGTTTACCATTGTCTGGCATAAAACTGCGGACGTTCTGCCAGAGGGCATTCAATTGCCTAACGATAACTCTGCATTTCCGATTACAACCTATTTAAGACTATTTTCCCCGTATTTGATACCTAAAGAAGCTAGAAAAATGATCTATCTTGATGTGGATATGATCATGCTTCAGGATGTCTCCTCACTATGGAAGGTCGATCTGCAAGACAAGCTGTTTGCTGCTGTTGTAGACTTATGTAAGACGGTTGGTAGTTCATGGGGTGGCATTCCTAATTACAAGGAACTGGGACTTGATCCAGATGCTAAATATTTTAATGCCGGGCTAATGATGATTGATCCCGTTAAATGGCGTGAATTGGATATCTCGAACAAAGTGATCAAGGCAATTCATGACAATATTAGCTCAGTAAACTTTGCTGATCAGTATGGTTTGAATGTAGTGCTAATTAACCAGTGGTCTGAACTAGATTATCGCTGGAATTCTTTTTCGGTTCTAGATTATAAAGATCCATTTTTAATCCACTTTCTAGACATTAAGCCAATCTTCAAATCCTACAACGCAAATCGGGTGTACTATGAACAATTTCACTTTTACTTAGAACAAACTCCATACAAAGGGTTCAAGCTTCTCGGAGATTACAAACGCATATACAGAAAAGCGCTCATTAAAATAGGTAAGAAAATCAAAGGTTTATTCGCTAATCCTGATAGGTCGTAAATTGACGAACTGCAAATGGACTAACAGTCTAGAAAATGATTAAAAAAATTCTAAATAAGATGTTGGGCGTACTGGTGCTTTTCAGGTACGGACGTTTACCCATCGAGCTACGGTATTATTACCGGGATACATATTATTGTCAGCTGATACAGCTGAAATATTTTTTTCATGATTACATTTTTAAAAAGCCTTATAAGGAAATATCGTTCAATGGAGAATTTGCGCCTGAATTGCAGTTTGTGCTACCATTCGCATATTGGCACCATGAAAATGGTACGCTAAAAAGGACTCTTAGTTCGAAGTGGTCTAAGGAGTTATATTTTTTCTCACCGGAACATACAGAAACTTTCGACTTGAGGACGAACGATGGAAACTACAATTTTGAGGTCCCACGGATATTGTATAGCCAAAACTATGACATGCGTAAATGGAAACCTGTACCCTTAAAAACCATGTATGCAAATGATGTGTATAAGTTCGAAAAGCCAACATTAATTATCGCAAACCGATATAATATGGAATGGGATGGACCTCCAATAAGTTTTTACAGTAAGGAGATGCTGGAATTTATAATCCATCAACTTAGAGAGAAGTACACCATTGTCTATAATCGACCGCGACCAAAAAACATAATAAGTGACAACAGTGATATTTATGATCTTGATGAGTACGACTGGTTGAGAGCCGCCTATCCGGATGTAATATTGATGGAAGATCTTTTCTGCCAAAACACAGGAAATGCAAATAATTTCAACCATCTGCAGCTACTTGTATACGCTAATGCTGAAAGGTTTGTTTCTATTCACGGCGGAACAGCAACATTAGCTTCGTACTTCGGAGGCATAAACCTGATCTATTCTAAGCAAGGTCCCGAACATCACTTCTTGTGTTATGAGAAATTATATCCAAAGTTTTCAAACGCAAAGATTTATCATGCTAAACAAGAAAATGAATTTAAATCGTTGCTTCTAAAGAACTTTTAGGTATGGTTCAAAGCGTAAAGGACAAATATTGGCTTAAATCCGGTTTACTGAACATTTTTCAGAATTTTTCCGGTGTATTTTTCGGCTTCGCAAGCTTCTATTTTTTAGTCCGGCTTTTAACTAAGCATGACTTTGGTGTATGGACTTTGTTTATGTCCGTAGCAACTATCTTAGAAACTACTCGCAGCGGCTTAATTCAAAATGCTTTGATAAAATTCATTTCATCTTCTGAAAAATCGGAACATGGAAAAATCATATCAGCTTCCTTTATGATTAGTGGAGGCATAACGCTCTTCTGCATTTCGTTATGTTTAGGGTTTGGTCACTGGCTCGCAGGTATTTGGAATTCTTCTGAACTTACAGCGATGCTATATGTTTACAGCCTCTTGTTTCTTCTAACAGGTATACTTACCCAATTCAATAGTATAGAACAGGCAAACCTCCAGTTCTCAGGAGTAGTTATTACCAATCTTATAAGGCAAATCATCTTTTTCAGTTATGTCCTTGGTAGTTTCTTTATCGGGTATCAAACTTCTCTGATGCAATTGATCTATGTTCAAATATTTAGTGTGTTAGTCTGCATATTCGTATCCTATTTTCATGTAAAAAAGTTTTTAAATGTTAGCCTGCGTTTTTATACAGGCTATATCAACAAGCTTATAAATTACGGGAAGTATGCTTTTGGAACGTCTGTAAGCTCTATCCTATCGGGAACCATCGACCAAATGATGTTAGGAGCACTATTATCTCCTGCTGCTTCTGGAGCATATAACATTGCTATACGCATAACCAATTTAGTAGACATACCTACAAATGCGGTTGCCACAGTCGTATTTCCGCAGAGTGCCAAGAGAATGGAGGCAGAAGGCCCTGATGCTATACGTTACCTTTATGAGAAGTCAGTAGGAACGATTTTAGCAATTTTGATACCTGGATTAATCATACTATATTTTCTTTCAGGATACGTTGTGCACTTTATCGCAGGTGAAAAGTTCGCAGATTCAGTACCACTACTAAAGGTAACTCTATTTTATTGCCTTTTCATTCCATACGGACGGCAATTCGGTACAATACTAGATTCTATCGGTGAGACGAAAACAACATTTATAATCGTGTTCCTAACAGCTGCCATGAACCTCATTTTGAACTATTACTTTATACTCACTTTTGGAGTGATGGGTGCTGCCTACGCTACCTTAATTTCAAACTGTGCAGGTTTTGTGGTTGCGCAAATCATTCTGAAAAGGAAGCTGAACGTAAATGTCCTGCATACTTTTATCTATGCATATAGATTTTATCCGGAACTATATGCTAAATACATTAATAAAATCAAGACCAAATAATATGATAGGAGTTAAGTTTAATGGCAGGCTGGGGAATCAGATATTTCAATATGCTTTTTATCATTATTTAAAATCACAAGATAAAGGAATATACTTTTTTGTAAATCCGCATCATGCATACTTACACAAGTATTTCGATCTTGACCCATACAACAGCTTAACACTACCATCTAAAACCTATTCGGTATTTACCAGGCTACTTCCAAAGGTTTTGCCTTTCAAAGAAGTTTACATAGAGAACATTCAGGTACCAAAACCACTAAAAGGAAAAAACTTAACTATTTACAAAGGTTTTTTTCAGACAGACTGGTATCTGAGAAACACAACGTGCAAATTAGAACTGTCTTTGAAAGATGAATATAGAATACAATTTGAGAACGCCTATGGACAACAATTTCGGCAACATAAAACTGTAGTTGTTCACGTTAGACGTACCGACTATTTGAAATATGGCAAAAGAGACATATCGCTGCCGTTAGACTACTTTCAGCGTCGCTTGGAAACCATCGATAGACTTGATGATTATCAGGTTTATTTCGTTAGCGATGACATTGATGCGGTAAAAGCCTTTTTCAAGGAGAAAGACAACTTCATTTATTCTAGCAACGACGAAATAACAGACTTCCAGATTATCATGAATGCAGATATAGCAATCATATCGAATAGTAGTTTCGCATGGTGGGCCGCCTACCTCTCCAGCAAAAACAATGTTGTATATGCACCGAAAAACTGGCTCGGCTTTAGAATAGGTAAAGAACATCCAAAAAGAATCATGACTGATAAGTTTATCTGGTGCGACGTCTTGGACAATAAATCAATTTAGATACGCATGAACAACAGCAATCAGCCAATTTCTATTGTAACAGTCAGTGACAATCAATACTGTGTGATGTTGGCTGCACTTCTAAAGTCTATTGAAATAAACTCAGCTCAAGTAGGGAGTATCAACGTTTACGTCGTCGATGATGGGATCTCGGAAGAAAACATTTCTAAACTTCGAAGATCGGTGAGTCAGCCGATCAATCTTGAATTTGTCGACATTAAAGATGTCATAAAGAATAAGGCTTCCCTCCCACTTGATTCATCATCATTCCCGTTAAACGTTTATATCAGATTATTTATCCCATATTTTGTTCCTGTAGAAACGTCTAAAGTAATATACCTTGACGTTGACATGATTACCAAACGTGATCTTTCGGACTTATGGAGCATTGACTTGCAAGGAAGGATTATCGCTGCTGTGGCAGACCGTTGTGAAACAATTGGAAGTCCCTGGGGAGGCATTCGCAACTATGAAGCCTTANNCTTAGGGTTAAATCCAAAATCCCGATATTTCAATAGTGGACTTCTTGTCATAGATGTTAATGCATGGAGAAATACAAACTTGACTTCAGAAATACTTAAATGTATATCAACAAACAGCTCATATGCCAGTTTTCCTGACCAATATGGTCTCAATGCTGTTTTTGCAGAGAAGTGGCTGGAGCTGGATCAAAGGTGGAACTGCTTTGCACCCTCGGAAATTTCCGATCCCTACATTATTCATTTTATTGGAATAAAGCCCATCTTTAGGTCCTATGAATTCAATAATTTATACAAGGAGGAGTTTTTTTACTATTTGGCAAAAACTGAGTGGAAAGACTTCGAAGTACTTAGTGATAAAAATCGTTTATTAAAAAAGCTAAAAAATCTAATCATCAAAAAGGGTCTAACCTTTTTTAAGAGGAGAAACAATAATGGATTATAATTTTTTCGATGTCGGATTACTGGTGACCCATTATAACCGGAGCAATTCCCTAGAACGTCTACTTCAAGCCTTTAAAATGCTGAATTGCACTTTCCAGGAGATCGTCGTATCAGATGATGGAAGTTCAGCGTTGCATTTAGATGTACTTCTGGCATTGAGGGAACAATATGGTTTCAAACTGACCCTTGCAGAATCCAACCGAGGGTTGGGGAACAACATCAATAAAGGCCAGCAGGCAATAACTGCTCCCCTTACTTTATACGTTCAGGAAGATTTCGTACCAACTCAGCGCTTCCCAGGGAGTTTTCTGAACGCACTTGAGCTATTTAGAAAAAATAGAGAGCTTGACATCATTAGATTTTATGCTTATTACCAATATCCCTATCTGAGACCTTATAAATACGGGTATTCGGAAATGATATATAAAATTTGGTACTACAGATATCGAAAAATATATTTCTATAGTGATCATCCACATTTAAGAAGAAGTGATTTTCTCGTTAAGTTTGGTAAATACGCCGAAAACCTGAAAGGAGATCGTACCGAATATCTAAAATGTATTGAGTTCCTTCAGAAAAAAGGAAAAGGTTTGTTTTACAATGAGTACACAAGCTTGTTTAATCAAGTAAACTCGGACGACGAGCCCAGTACGATGTCAAGAAACAACTGGACTCAGACGGAAAATCTTGCGGTATCGGTAATCCGGAATATATACAGGCAGGTTAAATACAATCTTGACCTCCTTTTCTTAAATGTAAAAAGCTAAAGTGTACACGGGTGTTGGTCCTATATTAGCTACTTTTTTGAAAAATGAGCCGCAATTAGTTCTGACAGCTCCGTTAGCCTTTTTAGCCAACTGTTTTCCGATGCAATCATAATTCTTTTAGCCTGGCTGACCACGTCATCATCTTCTATGGCTTCCTGGATTTGTATAGTAAACTCCAGGGCATTTGTACAAAATTTAATGGTGTCTCCAGTGAATTCCTGCAAATCAGGATTAAAGTCTGTTGCAACAACAGGCTTGCCTGTACCCAAATATTCGAATAACTTAAGCGGAAATATTGTTCGACTTACTTCATCCTTTTTGAATGGAATCATAGCTACATCAAAGCCCTTTAAAACAGCTGGCATGTCGGTATATGGCACTCTTCCAATAAAGTGAACGTTGGGTAAAGATCGAAAATTGACTGGTACCCATTGTTCGTCAACCGGACCTGCAAATACGAAGCTGCAGCTAGGTAGAGATT
>DCLG01000033.1:57613-62631 GCA_002320935.1 Pedobacter sp. UBA1654
AATTCTACGCTCAATATTTCCAAAATAACCTACTATAGGTTTTCTAATGTCTAACAGCAATCTGTGAATTGGAAGATTTTCTTCCCTCGCCTTACTACTGTGACTGATATCGGCAGCATTCGGAATAAAATAGGTATTTGGATTGGCAGCTTGCTTCTCACGGTACAATTGCCTACTTGTACATATTACAAGATCGCAACTTTCGACAATTTGCCTTTCAGAGATTATTCCATGTTTCACATCGTGATCGACAATAAGTGGATCGACACAATGATAAACATNNCACTTCAGGATAATGAAAGTTGAAGGAATTAATAAATATGAAGTCCTTTATTCTGAACTGATTAATGATCTTTCGAATCCGCCGGACGATAATGCTTTCATTAATCTTCAGGAACCACCGATATATTGCTCCTTCNNTTCTTTTAAAAAATTTATAGACAACAGAGGAGGTACAATCACGATTTTTAGATTAGGTAGATGCGTGTCGAGAATACCATTAGATTTTCGTGAAAAAGCTGCTTTGCGTCTTACAAAAGATTCATCCCTCTTGCTGAAGTAATCCTTCCAGGTATAAGGATAATCGATATAGTACACCTCATTATCCTCAGCTAAAAATTTAGCAACCGTATAGCTTGTTGACTCAAATGCACCATCAAACTTAGCAATACCTAATATGAAAATGACTTTGTTAGATACCTTCATTCAGTTAGTTTGTTGTGAGAATTGATTTCATTGATGCCTTCTGTTCGTCAAGTCTCCTGGTAACATTCATCAATGCAATTAGCATAAAAAAATAAATGCTTAAAGGAAATTGGACAATGGCTTCTTGTGGGAAATTACCTACGCTAATTGCAAAAACAATAAGTACAGCCGCAAGACAATAGGATTTAAGCTCAGGATCTTGTATTATAAAGTAATTCTCTATTCCTGTCTTGAGTACAATAAAAAAGAGCATACATATAAGAAAAAGCCCAATGAAGCCCAGTTCAACCGCAACCCGGACGTATCCACTGTCCGGAGGAAATTGTGCAAGAAATGAATATGGCGCGAACCTGACGCCCCAGACACCGGTAGCTCCCAACCCCCCACCAAGTGGATGAGACTGTATGAATGGTTGAATTCGCTTTTGATTAATAGCTCGGACATTATAGGACGCATCGTCTGACGGCCGGAAAGCCGATTGAAATCGCTGTATACTTGGGCTCGATGTTGGCATAAATATCAAAGCAGTCATTATGAGTGCAAAGGCACTAAAATAAATGAACATTACTTTGTTAAACTTCATGATGAAAAGAAGTACCATAGCTGCCGGTATGAGTACATAGGCCGCTCTGGTACCGGAATATAACATTACGTTTAAAAATAGAAGCGTAAGTACCGCCAACAGTATTTTCTGTCGCCTGGTAGTAGGTCCTAAGATTAAACTGATACACAGCAGCGCACTAGCAACCATATTATAAGAAAAAGCTACAGGGTCTGAAAATATTGACGACTTTCTCCAGTGCCCATTGATGAATAATAGGCTGCGTAAGAGCGGATTACTATCAAGCGCTCTTTGTTCATACTCAAAAAATCCAAAGTACTCTTGTTTAATAGCGTACAAGGCAGCAAATACACTCAAAGCCAACCACATCTTTACAAGGGCTCTGATAAACGACACAGAACTTAGGTAATAGTTAAAAACAAAGTATGATAACATCACTCCAGCAACAGAACGGATTGTATATACCCAAGCTAGTCGGGACTCGGCGCTTGGATTAGCAACTTGAATTAAGTTATAGGCAATCCAAATCAGAATTACCACAGATACTTGATTTTTAAAAATCTGCCACTCAGGGTTCGTTTTTTGGCTGATGAAAAAGGCAACCAACAGTAGTAGTAGTACCCCATCCATTAAAGTTCCCAGCGGAAAATTGATTCCAAAGCCCATGACATACATGATTACATAAGCGAGAAAAAGATAGAATGTAATACCAAATCTGGGATATTTGATGATGCAAAAAACTATGGTTGGCACCAAAACTACCATGATAATTGCTATCCCTGCTGGAAGTCCCCAAATCGAAAAACTAAGTGCAAAGATGGCAAGAAACAACAAAATACTTAAGCCGATCAGACTCATTTGTATTTTGTTTTTCTCCATTTTAAATAGCTCAGTGACTTTGAACATCAGAGAAAAACTATTTTTATAAAATAAAATATCAAGGTCATTAACACAAACCCTATAGCTAACCTTTTTCTTAAGGAAAGCAGTAGGCGCTCATTGTGTTGTTTTAAATCGCTCGGATTTACTCTCATCTGCTTAAAAATTAAAAGGATGCATCGTCACGGTCATGTTTCGTTGATATGGACATCCGGTTAGCGCCACGTGCCTTCAAAAGTGATACAAATTGAAAGTACATAAATTTAGGAATGTTCTTTAAGCTTGATCTTATGCGATCATCGGCTTTACTAATCAACAATGAGACATAGAAGGTGATTACAAAAATTACAAGTCCAGCAAGCCATAGTATTACTGCAATATATTCCCCTCCAAACAAGTTGATAAACAAAAAAAGAATGCCCAAGGCCAGGAAGATAAATAGTGGAGGACGCAACAGTACTATTCCAAATAGAACTTGGTGTTTATTCAGTTTCGTAATACCGATCTTTAGGATTTCAAATCCAAGACCCGCATACTTAAACCANNAACCAGGAATTTATCCATCTGCTTCTCTGCTGGACGAGTTGATCGGTTTTAGATGTTTTCTCGTCATAAACTATGGCGTGCTCATTAAATGCAATGCGCAAATTCCTGCTAACAAGCCAAGCCTGTAACACTTTATCGAATCCC
This sequence comes from Pedobacter sp. UBA1654, assembly GCA_002320935.1. Lineage (GTDB taxonomy): Bacteria > Bacteroidota > Bacteroidia > Sphingobacteriales > Sphingobacteriaceae > Pedobacter. Next base: position 60,450 of record DCLG01000033.1, read on the forward strand.
GCACCATTAATCACTACTTGCCTTAGAAAACTCGCATAAGTAGCACACCTAAACGCCATTCCAGAACCTGCAAGCGTCGCAGAGGAGCCGATTTCGAAAAGTACCTTCCCGTCATAAAAATGGTAATACAGATCCCTTGCTGCATCCAAGCTGGCAATTGTAGTATTGAGGTTTTTTGGTGCACGAACACCTTGTACAGCCTGATATCCCTTATTAAAGTCATTGGTCAGATGGCGCAAGTAGTCGGGATGAACAAGATTATCGCTATCAATGATTGTTATAATATCGTGAGGCCGAATAAATCTATCTACCGCGTATAAATGAGATTTTGTGTTACTGGCTAACACAGTTTCCGGCTTTAACACCGTTACCTTTGGATCATCGAAACTAAGCACTACATCATGACAATTATCTGCTACCACATATACATGAAAACTTGAATAATCAAGCGCTAGAATAGATTTAATCACACCCGGGAGCATGGAGGTTTGCTGATAAGCTGTTACGATTATGGCATAGTCAAGCCCCACAGATCCCGCAACCTGGTCTTCCCTTGAACGCTTTCGGGTGATCACCCAAACTAATAACAGAATAAGCGGTAACACCAGATTATACCCAATGAGTACCTGCAATAAAATCCATATGATTTTTAGGAATTCAGTCATGATATCTTTGAAGATGACTTATTTAAAATCCATCCACGGAAAAAGCCGCTTTCTTTAAGATAATTCACGTGGATATTTTTAGCGTTAGTTAAAACCTGGCCGCTGCTAAATACAGCAACTATATTCTGAGCAAACAAATTCCACTCCTTTGCTTGATTTACGTCATCAAGCGCTGCTGTCTCAATAATGATAATGTCATACAAGTCTTTAAAGTGTTCTAACTTTTCCTTAATCTTCTCCATTGTTGCTATCTCAAGTAAAGATGAATTCTCCCCACGATTGCACAGAACGTCGATAGTACTTCCACCCGAGGTTGGATTCATTAATAAGCTACTTTGAAAAATATCCTCCAGGTAAACCTTTGATTGGGAGGAGACGGAAAGATCTGGCTTTCTAAAGTTCCCATCGATTAATAATACGCGCTTATTTGTCATCTTCCAAGCAAATGCGAGACTTAAAGTGATCATTGTTTTTCCCACTGCAGAATCTATACTCGTCACTATTAAAATTTTATCGTCAAGCTCACGATCTATCTCGAACCTGAGTGAACGCAGCTGATCCTTAAATTCCAACAGCAGAGGTGATATGCCGCTTTGATCGTTGCCCCAAAGTGCAGCAAGTTCCAGTGATGGACTGGATAGATTATTGACAGTGCCTAAAACAGGAGCTGCTGTTCTATCAGCAAGCGTCTTAGGCGATGTGATACTATCATCAAGCAGGTATGTTATAAAAATTATAATCATGCAGAATACAAAGCCAATTATACCGCTGAGTATAACAAGAAGCATCTTTTTTGACGGTTGAGCAAGCCCAGGCATCCCAGATTGAACGATGTTTAATTTCACCTGAAAGCCGGATTCAAGACTACTTTGATTGTATTTTTCTAGAATGTCCAGANNCTTGGATGCAATGTCAATCCTCAACTCAAGCGATTGTACATCCGCTTCCTTTGGAACCAGCTGATCGAATTGAGCATTTAAGCTTTGTAATTCTCGCTCAAGTGAATTGATGCTGTACCGGGAAATATCAAGCTTTATTTCTAGAGCCAGCTTTTCTTGAACCAAAGTCAACTTACTACTAAGTGGATTGTTTATGTACTCATCTGATGATCTGCTGATGGTCTCATTTAATTGTGACTGTAGAGAATCTATTGATTGTTTATATCGATCTTCTAAATCATTTCTATAATAAAGGTCATATAATCGACTCAATTCTTCCTTACTAGCGACAATTCTACTATTGAGTTTTGATAACGATGCTTCAATATACTGGCGCTCCTCAGGTTGGAATTTGCGATCAATTTCATTTAGAGCACCTGCGAAAGAGGCCGTGTTTTGAATAGCCTCTTGTTTTTTATCTTCATAGGCTACTATTCTGGTATATAACTGCTTCGACTGTTCACCGAGGTTAAGAACCCGATTTCTTATCTTGTAATCACGCAGGTCAGACATTCGTTTGGCCAGGGTATCACTCCTTTGGCTAAGCAAATTCCCAAGGAAAGTAGTTGTAGTAATCTG
>DCLG01000033.1:62641-65012 GCA_002320935.1 Pedobacter sp. UBA1654
AATGTGTTTACCACAAACGCTGACAACAAGGGATCTTCAGATTCAAACTGAACTATGATAAAGTCGCTGTCTCCTGAACGAAAGATGTTTAATTTCGAACCTATTGATTCACTATCATACTTCAGTGAATTCAACAAATCATTATATCTATTCTCTTCCTTGTTGTAAAGATTTAGCGTCCTGCCCTCAGCATATACATTTTGAAAAAAGGATGCTGCTTTATTCCGTTCGGCATTGTTTAATCGTAGAATTTCTGGGCTCTTGGACCTAAAAGGCTTTGATGTGGTAAGGTCATGGATTGCAAGTTTGTATGAGACTTTATCAAGGATCTTCTTTAAGCGCATAACCGCAATGAGATTACTGAATTCCTGTACAACCTGCTGCGCCTGAGGAGTTGATTGATTTATCAAACTTTGTTTTGTCTCATCTACTATTCCCGTTGCAATTTGCGCTTGTGAAATGTACGAATTCGGAATATTTCTTACCAGAAAGAAGGTAATTATTAAAATTGTAACAGGTACGATGATTAATACAAGCCGGAACTTTCTAAGCAGTGCTAAAAACTTCGTTACTTCTTCCATTATTTAATCTCTTCTAGTTTTCGAACGGTAAGTTCTTCAAGGTCCGACTTAGCCGTTAACAGGTTCACCTCAGCCTGAATTCTCGCTTGAGCAGCTTGATTAAATGCTGATGATACAGCGTTATAAGCTTCAAAAGTAATCTCCGATCGCTGATACTTTAGCCTGAGCGCCTTGAGATTACTTTCAGCGTCGAGGTAAGCGTTTGTTGCAGGGAGAAGAGCGGTTTTATATTGGAGGTAAATGAAGTATCGCCTTTTCACCTCGGCCTCTAATGTTAAGTTGTATTCTTCCTGATTTAATTCTGCGATCCTTACCTGATCCCGTGCTTTCTTTACTTGACTTGGTTTTTGCAACAAACTTCCAGGATTGATTGCGACACCAAATTGATAGCCACTTAACACATCTGCGGTAGTTATGTTCGCCGGGGTCGTATTTGGTTGATCATTTGACCTGGTCACGTATTGGAATGAAAAAGGTTCCAGCCAGGAAGCTTTCACTCCCGAAAGATCATGTTTAGCTGCTGAAACCTGGCTGCTGAAAACTTTCAAACGAGGATGATTCTCCTTTGCAGTTGCAATTAACTTGTTTAAATACAAATACGACACTTCGGAAAGAACGCTTTCTTGGGCAATTGTTTTTGTGGAGGAGATAAGAGCCAGCATTAATACTAAAGATAGTAAAACGGACTTTTTAAATTTCATAGGTAACTGGTAAATATGCGAAGATAGATGTTCTTTGATAGATTTTCGAGAATTAAGATACTATGTTTAACGGAACCTTGTAACCTGTAAATGTTCTATAAATACTTATTCAAAAGTACAACATACATTTTAACTTCACATATACGATGTGCACAATCGAGAATGAATGTATAAAAATTTTCTATATTATGGGAATTTTATACACGCCTACAAATTTTATAACTTAATTGGCGCCTGCTAATTTTTTAAAAAAGATAGGTTTAAACTCCTTAACTTTGATTCTAATCATCTAATCCCTATTCTATTCACCCTGTGGCGTTAAAATTGTAAAACGCATATCTTTTTCCCAAGAAGACAATATGATAAAACCGCTACGCTATCTAACCTTTTTTCTAACCATCCTATCATTTGAAGTGCTTGCCCAATTCCCCTATGTTGAAAGCTTTCGAAATTCTACAGCCAGAGGCATTATCTTCGGAGGCACGCCCTCAGCCTTCTTAACCGCTTCCGGAAGCTCCTCTCAAGGCGGAACGCCAATTGACAGTAACGGGAATGGTTACTTAAGGTTGACCAATGCTGCAAATAATCAAAAAGGATACGTATATAATACTACAAATTTTCCATCAACCGAAGGCTTAAAAGTGGAATTCGAGTATTGCATTTACGGCGGAAATGGTGCTGATGGAATCAGTTTTTTCCTGTTTGACGCAACCGCTTCCCCTTTTAACATCGGCGGATTCGGTGGTTCTTTAGGATACGCACAGATCACTACAACAAACCCGGTTTCTCCTGGTGTAAGTAAAGGATACCTGGCTGTTGGCTTAGATGAATTTGGAAACTTTTCAAACCCAAACGAAGGCCGGCAAGGAGGAACTGCCCGGGTGCCAGGTTCCGTAACACTTAGGGGAAAGGGCGACGGCGCTGCGCTAACACCTGATAATTATAAGTTTTTAATTACTCAACAAACTGACCTTAAAGGTGTATCACTTGTTGGAGATCCTGGTAGACGTGTATCAAACCCAGCTGAAGCCGGATATAGAAAGGTGCTAATAGAACTTATTCCCAATCCCATAAGCGGATATAACATCA
>DCLG01000033.1:65060-65268 GCA_002320935.1 Pedobacter sp. UBA1654
TGTTGCAATTGACCTCTACAATCCTAATCCAATCGCAAACAGTGATGTAGAAACGGTTTGTGCTGGCTCAAATGGGACCATCGATATTACTTCTAACGACAGCGGCTATAATGATGAAGTGACAATTGATAAAACCACTATAGACCTTGATCCCGCAACTCCAGGAATTCAAAAAACGTTTAATATCACCAACCAGGGCCAATTTACG
>DCLG01000033.1:65348-65802 GCA_002320935.1 Pedobacter sp. UBA1654
TCATTGGAACAGCCACCGCCAACTACAACTTCAGTAACTCACTTGGATTGCTATCTAACGCAGCAACCATCACTTTTAACTATGTTGCGCCGCCAGTCGGTGTATCCGCAGGTGCTGACCAGAATGTAAACCTAACCACATCCGGGAACCCCTTCCTCCAGGGAAGCAATCCCGATGTAAACACCGGTCTTTGGACGCAAATCTCCGGTCCAAATACGGCAATGTTCGCTGATCCAACAATATACAATTCTAGACTTCTTAACCTCACAAGTGGAGTATATGTGTTTAGATGGACAGTAACCACTCCAGGTGGATGTTCCATTTCTGATGATGTACAATTTACCATCACAAAGCCCCCAGTAGCAAATAATGATGCCAGTATAACCCCGTTTAATACCGCTGTACTCATTCCTATTCTGATAAACGACACCCAGGGGGCGGGTTCCAGTAGAAT
>DCLG01000102.1:0-8633 GCA_002320935.1 Pedobacter sp. UBA1654
AACTCAAATAATTTGTAATACCTGGATTATTCCAGGATTTCAGGTTTAAATCAAACTTATATATTTTGAAAGAAGAACTACCCCAATTTAATTCTACCTTTTCGATCGACTGCGTAATTTTCGGTTTTGATGGTGGGGAGCTGAAAATTCTCCTGATTGAAAGAAACGAAGAGCCCTTCAAAGACTGGTGGGCACTACCTGGAAATTTAGTAAGGGCGAATGAAAGTCTCGACCAATCGGCTTCCAGGATTTTGAATGAGCTGACTGGTCTAGGTGATATTTACATGGAGCAGTACTACACTTTCGGTGATCCGGACCGCCACCCTCAGGGCCGGGTGGTGAGTATTGCATATTATGCTTTGTTGCGTTTGGGTGGAGATAAAGCATTGAAGCCCATCAGTACCTATGCCAAACAGGCGCATTGGGTAAATGTGAAAGACCTTCCAAAGCTGGCATTTGATCATCAGCAGATCTTTGACAAGGGGCTGGAAAAGATCAAGCGCCGGATTAAACACCAGCCAATTGCATTTGAATTACTGCCGGAAAAGTTTACATTAACGCAACTGCAGAATGTTTATGAACTGATCCTTGGGAAAAAACTTGATAAAAGGAACTTCAGAAAGAAGATGCTCAGCTTCGGTGTGCTTAGAGATCTTGATGAGAAACAAAAGGGTGTTTCCTTCAGGGCTGCCACACTATATCGCTTTGACAAACGTAAATACGCCAAGCTATTCGGAAAAGAGATTTCCTTTTAGGCGCTATCTGATATCACATAAAAAAAGCTGGTCANNTGACCAGCTTTTTTTATGTGAATAAACCTACTATAATTTAGGCATTTTGGATGTTCTTAGGTGATATTCAACCAAATCATCTATAGGTGAGCGGATAATTTTACCGATTCCCATTTCGTATTTGTCGGCAACTACACTCAAAATATCTCTAAAGCTGTATCCTACTGAGCCGATTACATTTAGTTTATAATCTTTGTAGTTCGGATAGTGAATAACAAGGTTTTCAAAGAATGCGCTAAATGCGTAGCTTACTGTTGCAAATGTATACTCTTCATAACTGTCTTTGAAATCGTACAGGAATTTGCTGAAGCTCGCGCAAAAGCGATTAGGAAGTGGTTTGTTGTAGATGTTGTCGAATATATCTTCGTTAGTTAGTGCGAAATTATCATAAAAAGCTTCTCTTAATCCTTTTGGCATGTAGCCTTTCATATAGTCAGCAAGAATTCTCTTGCCAATATAACAGCCGCTACCTTCATCACCAAGGAAATAACCAAGTGAGTCAATGTTTAAAGAAATGTCTTTTCCGTCGTATAAACATGTATTTGTTCCTGTACCAAGGATAGCGGCAAAGCCTGCTTCGTCACCTAAAAGTGCCCGGCAAGAGGCCAGTAAATCGTGTCCAATATTGATCTCCGCATTAGGAAAGATTTGCTGCATGGCATCAGCAACGATCTTTTTGTTCGAATCAGTTGAACAACCTGCACCATAATAGTATACTTCAGTCAACTTTTCAGTTTCCAAATGATCAGGCAATCCTACTTTTAGTGAACCTACTATATATTCTGTATTAGAGAAATAAGGATTGTATCCTTCAGTATTGAAAAGAATCTTTCTTCCGGCTTCGTTAATTAAACACCAATTGGTTTTGGTGGAACCTCCATCTGCAATAACTATCATGTTAATTTAAATTTTTCGGGATAAATGTAGAAATTCTTAATTCTTTGAGATTAGTTTTTTTCATAATTTATTTTTTTCAGTGTTTCTAAACGTTAGACATTAGGTTAATAGTAGGTTATGATTTGGTTAAGGAAGTACCAAAAAGTATTAAATAATTGATGGTCCGGCCCTAAAATTACATTTGTTATTCTCATTTCCAAATTTTCAACGCCGATTGGGACATAAATTGTTACCTGAATAGTTCTTTGGAAAGCTTGATTTTAAAGGCTATATGGCTGCCTATCAGTAGTGCATTGATAACTTCGCTGTTAGAAGTGTAAAATTTTGAATGCTTAACGCATTGCCGTGTTACTATTTCAATATTTGTATTAAACATGTTATTATGATCAATAAAATAGACTTTAGAAGTGATACTGTTACTAAACCGACTGCGGAGATGCGCGAAGCGATGATGCAAGCGAAGGTTGGCGACGATGTTTTTGAGGAAGATGAAACTGTAAATGCGCTCGAGGCTAAGCTCTGCCGAATGTTTAATATGGAAGCCGGGTTATTCTGTCCTTCTGGTACAATGACCAATCAAATTGCAATAAAGTGTTTTACCAACCCGATGGATGAAGTGATATGCGATCAAANNGAAGGTGGTGGTATTGCATACAATTCTCTGGCATCTGTTCGTTTGCTCCACGGGGAACGTGGCATTCTGACCACAGATCTAATTGAGCCGGAAATAAACGAAGAAAATATTCATTATCCCAACTCTACGCTTGTTGTTCTTGAAAATACAGTGAACAAAGGTGGTGGCGCTTGTTACAAACTCGATCAGATTGCACCCATTCACACCTTATGTAATATCAAGGGGCTGAACTTACATTTAGATGGTGCCCGCTTATTTAATGCATTGATTGTAACTGGTGATAAAGCAAAAGACTACGGACAGTATTTTGACGGCATCTCGATCTGTTTATCCAAAGGCTTGGGTGCACCTGTTGGTTCTGTTTTGCTTGCTTCTAAAGAGACAATAAAAAAGGCTAGAAAAATACGAAAGGTTCTTGGCGGCGGGATGCGTCAGGCCGGCTTTCTTGCAGCTGCGGGAATTTACGCGCTTGATCATCATGTAAACCGTCTGAAAACCGACCATGCTCACGCAAAAGTGATTGCGAAATCGCTGTCCGGATTAAGCTGGGTAAATGCGGTCATGCCTGTGGAGACAAACATCATTATCTTTCAGGTAAAACCCAAATATGAGGCTATCGAAGTGGTGCGAAAGCTTACCGAGAAGGGGATTTTATGCAATACTACCAACCGGGATACCATCAGGTTTGTAACACACCTTGATATTTCAGCAGAGATGGTAGACCGTGCAATTGAAATCCTGCTACATTTGTATCCATAACCAAAGAAGTTCATGAAGAAAATCCTGATCGCCAATAGGGGTGAAATAGCTTTAAGAATTATGCGTTCTGCGAAAGAGATGGGCATAAATACTGTTGCCGTATATTCAGAAGCAGACAGAACTGCACTACATGTGCAATATGCAGACGAAGCTTACTGTATTGGTCCGGCTGCATCCAGCCAATCTTACCTACTGGGGCACAAAATCATTGAAGTTTGTAAAATCAGCGGCGCTGATGCCGTACATCCTGGGTATGGTTTTTTGTCTGAAAACGCTGAATTCGCAAGGCAAGTCGTTGCAGCGGGAATAACCTTTATCGGACCTACATCCGAAGCAATGGAAATAATGGGGAACAAGCTTTCTGCGAAAGCTGCAGCATTGAAATATAATATCCCTATGGTTCCGGGCACAGAGGAAGCCATTACCAATATCGAAGAGGCAAAGCAGCGGGCCATTGAGGTCGGTTTTCCGATTCTCATCAAAGCTGCTGCGGGAGGCGGTGGAAAGGGAATGCGCATCGTGGATAAGGTTGAAGACTTTTTAGAACAGATGGAGCTTGCCGTGAGCGAGGCAACATCTGCATTTGGCGACGGATCTGTTTTCATTGAACGTTATGTATCATCACCGAGACATATTGAAATACAGGTGCTTGGCGACACCCATGGAAACATCGTACACTTGTTTGAACGGGAATGTTCCGTACAACGCAGGCACCAAAAGGTTGNNATCGAGTGTGCTTACACCAGAAATCAGGGCTAAAATGGGCATATGCGCAGTAGATGTGGCTCGTGCTGTAAACTACGTAGGCGCCGGCACCGTAGAATTTATTCTGGATGAAAATCTCGACTTCTTTTTTCTGGAGATGAATACCAGATTGCAGGTGGAACATCCTGTGACGGAGCTCATCACTGGCTTGGATCTGGTAAAAGCTCAAATTAAAATTGCCAGAGGTGAAGCACTGGACTTTAAACAGGAGGATTTGACAATAAATGGTCATGCAATAGAATTAAGGGTATATGCAGAAGATCCTGACAATAATTTCCTGCCGGATATTGGAACCTTGACAACATACAAAACACCAAAAGGGAACGGTGTGCGGGTGGATGATGGCTTTGAGCAGGGTATGGAAATACCAATTTACTATGATCCGATGATTGCTAAGTTGATCACCTATGGTGCGACGAGGGAAGAAGCTATAAGCCGTATGATTCGGGCAATTTCTGAATATGAGATTACGGGGATACAAACCACTCTGGGCTTCGGTAATTTTGTAATGCATCATGAGGCCTTCCGAAGTGGAAACTTCGATACCCATTTTGTAAGTAAGTACTTCAAACCAGGAACGGATCTGCCGCAGGATGAAGTGGAAGCACTTATTGCTGCGATTGTTTCTATACAACAATTAAATAAAAAGAATGCAACCGATGTGCCTGCTACTTCAATGCAGGAGAACAATTGGCGCAAAAACAGAATTAACAATTAGAATGTTTACAGGAATCATAGAAACACTCGGGCGGGTAGAAGCCATCGTAAAGGATTTGGATAATGTGCATTATACAATTGCATCGGGTATTAGTAATGAGCTGAAAATAGACCAGAGTGTTGCACATAACGGTGTATGTTTAACCGTTGTTGCTGTTGATGCGCATACCCATACAGTAACAGCGATAGAGGAGACCTTAAGCAAGACCAACCTCGGTCGGCTTGAGGTTGGATCAAGCGTCAACCTCGAACGCTGCATGCAAATGAATGGTCGATTAGACGGCCACATTGTTCAGGGGCATGTGGATCAAACGGCCGTTTGTATAAAGAAAACCGAACTTGAGGGCAGCTGGGAATACCGGTTTAAGTATGATGTCACTGGAGGAAATGTTACCGTTGAGAAAGGTTCTGTTTGTGTGAATGGAATTAGCTTGACTGTCGTGCATTCAGAGGCAGACGAATTTTCTGTCTTCATCATTCCATACACCCATGAGCATACCAACCTGAATACTGTTGAAGAAGGCTCTACCGTGAACCTGGAATTCGACATCATTGGCAAATATGTAGCTCGATTATTAAACCGCTAAGCCTTCAATTCTGCAAACAGCGCGATATGAAGTACTGTGAAAGCATCACAATTTACAAACGAGTTGCTTTGTTGGTATGATTTTTTCTAGGGGAGGCTTGATGCATACTTGTCTTTAAGTTTGAAATTAATCTTAGTTTTACAAACAAACAAAACTTCCATATATGAAGAAAATATTATCATTATTCGCAGTATTAATCGGTATTAGTTCTGCTGCCTTCAGCCAGGTACTACCTAGCGTGCAGGTTGGTTTACGTGGCGGCGCAAACCTTTCCAATTTTAGCACCAACAATACATTTAGCAGCGAAAATGCTGCCGGCTATTTCATTGGTCTATATTCACGCTTTGGAGCGGGTGGTATACACGCACAGCCGGAAATTTATGTTGCTGGTAAGAATGCAAATTTAAAAAGTGCCGATGGGACCGAGATTAATGAGGTTAGGTTCACCAGTATTGATGTTCCAATCCTGATCGGTACTAAAATCGGCGCTGCGGGTGTCGGTGTACGTCTACAAACTGGGCCAATGGTGTCATTTATCCTTGATCAGCAGCAATCNNCTACAAGTAGAATCTTTAAAGGAAACTTCAAAGACCAGAATTTCGCATGGCAGTTTGGTCTTGGGTTCGATGTAGGTAAGTTAGGTGCAGATCTTAGGTATGAGTTGGGACTAAGTGACGTAGCTAAAGAAGGTTACCAGGACAGTAAAATGAGTCTTTTTACCTTAGGATTGTCGTATAGATTATTCTAAGCTAAAGCAAATTGTTTTGAAGGGGGCCTCAATCTGTGGCCCCTTTTTTATTAAAAAGGTATCACCTGATTGATCAATTATCCTTTTCTATTTCTTTCAACTCATATATGAAGGCGCCTTTAATGGGCCTGATTGGGGATTCGTGGGCAATGCTGAGTATCCTGACAAAACATGCCCCGAAGTAGAAGATCATTGAAGAATAGAAAATAAATAGCATAATTAAAATCACTGATCCTGATGTTCCATAAATACTCCCAATGTTGCTTAGTGGAAGCATAATTCTTAAGATGTATTTTCCTAGAGTGAAAAGTACACCTGTTAAGAGCCCACCAATCATCGAATCTTTCCAGGTAGGACGACCATTGGTTAAGAACCTGAAAAGGACCGTAAACCATGTGGATACTATGGCAATAAAGACCAGTTGATTGAGTAATGCGATGAGAAAACGACCAAAATTCGGCGATGAGTCATTAAGATATGATCCGATGAATGCCTGAATTCCATCCGTTAGTAAACCAACTGTAAAAAGAAATCCCGCAAGCACAATAATGACCATTGACCTGGCTCTGAGTTTCAGTTTGAACATGAAGCTGGAGTGTGGCTTTATACCGATCGTCCAGATCTGGTCCATTGAACTTTTGATTACGCCGAAAAGAGTAGTGGCTACAAAAAGGAAGAACACAAAACTGATCATTGTCGCAATCCAGTTTTGATCTACTGCCCTGATGTTTTCCAGGGTATTTCGTATTTGATCAATGCTGCCTTTATCCAGGATGTTTTCAAGCCTTTCGAATAGGCGTTGCGCAAAGGTCTGCCGATCCATGAAAAAGCCAAAGAGTCGGATGAGAATGATTAGAATGGGTGGAATTGCAAAATTTGCAAAGAAAGCTGTTGCACCCGCAAGTCGCAGAGGATCATTCTTTTGTAGCAAAGCAAAGGCAGCCCTGAATTGCGATATAAATGTTCTTACGAAAGTAAAGGTCATCTATTTAGGTCAGATTGGTTGCCGAATGTAAATAAATAATTCAAAATTTGCCTAAGATCGTTTTTAATTCAGTTGCATTATATACCGCATGCGTATTGACATCGTTATTGAAATAAATAAATGCCCGGCCTGCATCACTGTTCCGCTGAATATTTTCTGAGAATCTAAGTAGTTCCGCGGTCGTGTAAGTGCTGGCATACAACTGTTCTTTGCCGTGAAAGCGATAATAAAGCAGCGGAGCGGTTCTGATTAGCTCGCTTGGAAGTTCTGGATGACTTATACCGCAAAAGCTGATGTTCTCTTCCCTTAAACAGCGAAATACAACTTCGTTCCACCAGCTTGGATGTCTGAATTCCAGCACATTGTTGACATCCCGGTCAAGGCTATTTACAATCCTTTCAAGTTTATCTACTGAAAACTGGAAGTTCGGCGGCAGTTGGAACAAGCAGCAGCCGCATTTATCCTCAAGGCCGGCTTTGACCGTACTGTAAAAATCTTGTAGCATTTTGGCTGTGCCGATGAACTTCTTGTACTGCGTAATCGCACGAGGTGCCTTAACAGCAAAGCGAAAGCTCGCCGGACTGTCTTTATACCATTGCTGCAGAGTATGGACCCTTGGGAACCGGTAAAATGTGACGTTTAATTCTAAAGTGTTGAAGTGATCGCAATAGTGATTAAACCAGTTTTTCTGCGCAAGCTTTTCGGGATAAAATGTACCCCGCCAGTGTTTGTAATGGAATCCGGAACAACCGATTTGCGTGTTGATCATCTGGAATTTTTTTAGCGTAACGCTAATCTGTTTGATGATTTCTATTTTCAATCGGCATCTTTCAAAAAAGATACCGATTTTTGGCTCCTTAATTCCTTTAATTATGAAAAGAAGTGTTTTGCCGCTAACAATACGATGCTTGCTGTGCCTAATATTGATCTTTGCTACTACAACGGTCTATAGTCAGACAGAAAAAGTCGAAAACCGCTACAGCGCATCAAGGTTTAAGGACTTCCACAACCGTAATCAGATAGACAGCATCTATAACTTGTTTTCAGCCGACATGCAATCGGCCTTGCCTCTGGACAAAGCTAAACCGTTTTTATCCGAATTGAAGACACAAGCAGGGGCTGTAATTCGGATGGAATTTAAGAAATACGAAGGTCCCTATGCATCATATAAGACTACTTTTGAGCGGGGGACTTTCGCTGTAAACATTGCTCTTGATGCCGCACACAAGATCAACGGCTTCTTTGTTAAACCCTACGAAGACGAAGCTGATCAGGGCGGCGCAGACAAGAACAAGTAGGAGAACATACCCATCAACCATAAACATGACTGAAATAGAGATAATTGACTACCAAGCAGCTTATCAATCAAGTTTTGAACACTTGAACAAGGCCTGGCTTGAAGAATATTTTACTGTAGAACCCATCGACAGCTACGTGCTGGAACAGCCGGAGGAAGCGATTATAAAACCTGGAGGCATAATCATGTTGGCGCGCTACGAAGGTGAAATTATAGGCACCGTTGCTTTAAAGGTTATTGAGCCGGGTGTTTACGAAATGACGAAGATGTCTGTTGATAAAGCCTACCAGGGCATCGGTGCAGGAAAAAGGCTTTGTGCTGCTGCTATTGCTCGGGCGAAAGCCATCAACGCTAAACGCTTGCTATTATATACAACCAATGTCTTAGAAACTGCAATTTCAATATACCGGAAACAGGGCTTTGTTGATATACCACTGGAGCCAGGGGTTTATG
>DCLG01000102.1:8639-21267 GCA_002320935.1 Pedobacter sp. UBA1654
ATGGAATACCCACTCCAATAGACCCGAGCAAGCTCATAGCAGAGTCGTGGTTGAGCCATGTTTAAGCCGTACTAGCACGGCTCAACTACGACTCAACCATGGCTCTGCTACGGGCAAAGCATGGGGGAGTTGGCATGCGATATGCAGCGTTTCCCGAATAGATTATAGATTACCCCGCAATTCCTGTTCACGCTCCAGAGANNGATTCAAACAGCGCTTTGAAATTACCTGCACCAAAGGATTGTGCACCCTTACGTTGAATAATTTCAAAAAATAATGTAGGTCTGTCTTCAATTGGTTTGGTAAATATCTGAAGGAGGTAACCTTCTTCATCCCGATCCACAAGAATGCCCAAAGCTTTTAATTGCTCCACTTCTTCATCAATTTGTCCTACGCGGGTAGGCATCATCTGATAATAAGCTTCAGGTGGGGGACTCAAGAATTCAACCCCTCTGGATTTTAGGGTTTTAACCGTTGTCAGAATGTCTTTCGTAGCTACCGCAATATGCTGAACGCCTTCACCTTCATAAAACTCCAGGTATTCCTCAATTTGCGACTTTTTCTTTCCTTCTGCAGGCTCATTGATTGGGAACTTTGAAAAACCATTACCATTGCTCATCACTTTGCTCATCAGTGCAGAATATTCGGTATTGATCTGCTTATCATCAAAGGAGAGAATATTTACAAAACCCATAACATCTTCGTACCACTTTACCGTATCATTCATTCTGTTCCAGCCAACATTCCCTACACAATGATCAATGTAAAGCAATCCAGCTTCTTCTGGATTATAGTCGCTGTTCCAGGCACGATATCCAGGCATGAAAGGCCCTGTATAAGCTTTGCGTTCAACAAACATGTGGACGGTTTCACCGTAGGTGTAAATGCCTGACATCTTTACTGTGCCGTACTCATCCGTGATGGTAACTGGATCCATATAAGGCTTGGCGCCACGCTTTGTAGTTTCTTCAAATGCACTGTAGGCATCTTCAACCCACAAGGCCAGTACTTTAACCCCGTCGCCGTGTTTTCTGACATGTTCAGCGATCTTATGATCAGACTTCAATGCGGTTGTTAATACCAGGCGGATCTTGCCTTGTTGCAGAACGTAGGAGGCGTAAGCTTTAACTCCAGTTTCTGGTCCTGCGTAAGCTAACGACTGAAACCCAAAGGCCGTCTTATAATAATGTGCCGCTTGTTTGGCATTGCCTACGTACAGTTCGATATAATCAGTGCCATGAATTGGCAGGAAGTCCTGCGCTTTTGCAATTTTCTCTGCAAATGTTTGTGTTGACATAATACTTTTTTTGTTCGTTAATCTATTCTACGTTTATCTGCCAGCTTTTGTGATAGCTTTCATCTTCAATATTTACTGCATCTTCGGTAAGCATCAATGGACGAAAGGGGTCAATCATAACTGCGAGTTCCTCTGTTTTTTCCTTACCAATCGATTTCTCTACCGTCCCAGGATGCGGACCATGCGGAATGCCGCCGGGATGTAGGGTAATCTGACCTTTTACAACGCTTTTGCGACTCATGAAGTCGCCGTCCACGTAGTACAGCACTTCATCACTGTCTACATTACTGTGATTGTATGGTGCTGGTATAGACAGCGGATGGTAGTCATATTTTCGGGGTACAAATGAGCAGATTACAAAATTATGTCCTTCAAAGGTCTGATGAACAGGAGGGGGTTGGTGCAGGCGCCCGGTTATGGGCTCGAAATCATGGATCGAAAAAGCCCATGGATAATGAAAGCCATCCCATCCTACAAAATCAAAAGGGTGCGTACCATAGGTATATGGATACATTAAGCCTTGTTTCTTGATCAGCACCTTGTAGTCCCCAAGCTCATCAAAGGTCTCCATATCCGAAGGGCGCTTGATGTCCCGTTCGCAGTAAGGTGAATGTTCCATCAACTGACCGTACTCATTACGGTAACGCTTAGGTGTGCGTATCGGACTGAAACTCTCAACAATAAATAAACGGTTTGTTTCAGTTTCAAATTCAAACTGGTGTATGGTCCCCCTGGGAATTACCAGATAATCACCATATTCAAACTTGATCTTTCCAAAGCCGGTTTTAAGCGTTCCGCGGCCTTCGTGGATGAAAACCACTTCGTCTGCCTGACTGTTTTTATAAAAGTAGTCGATCATTGACTTACGAGGTGATGCAAGGCTGATGTGGAGATCGCTATTGACCAATACGGGCTTTCTGCTCTTTAAATAGTCATCTTCGGGCTTTATATTGAAGCCAATCAGGCTGGTATGTTTCAGGTGTTTTTCTCTGGCAATTTTCGGCTCTACCGAATAAGGTTCACCCAGGGACTTTACAATGGTAGGTGGGTGGCAATGGTAAACCAGCGAGTAAAGGCTGGAGAATCCTTCGGTGGACACCAGTTCTTCTGCATACAGGTCCCCATTTGGCTTCCGGAATACGGTGTGGCGTTTGTGAGGAATAGTTCCTAATGTGTGGTAAATGGGCATAATACTGAAATTTGGTAAGAAAAGGGTATAACGAATTGAGATAGCCGTTATAGATAAGCGAGGTCGTGCTTATTAGATGGAGTATTGCGCAAAGATGAGCTTCGACAGCATCGCATAACGGAAGCCTGCCAATACCTGGCGGGCAATCTGTTTTATGGTATGTATGCGTTTACTCATTTGCTTTGCTAAAGTATGTATTGTTATTTAAAGTTGATAAATAATTTCATGAAATCCGATTCAAAAGATATAAAATGCTTTAATTCTTTAAATTTAAGAACATCTGCTTAGCTTTATCTAAATCTATAAACCTAAATCATACCATATGAAGCTAGTTTCTTACAAAACGGAAGACCGCGAACACCTGGGTGTTTACGTGAACGGACATATCTATAATCTGCACTCCTGCGACAAACAGATTCCTGATGAAATGAATGCCTTTCTGCGGGAAGGTGAAGTAATGATGGAAAGAGCGAAAAAGGTGGATCAACAGATTAAAGCTGCTGAAATTACCGCCAAGCAAGAGGTTTTCTTTGAACTGCTAGCACCGGTGCCACATCCAACATCCTGCAGGGATGGCTATGCTTTTCGCCAGCATGTTGCCGCTGCACGCAGAAATCGGAAGGTCGAAATGATTGTTGAATTCGATCAATACCCCATATTTTACTTTACCAATCATAACGCCATTCAGGGTCCTGGGGAGATCGAGTGTATGCCTGATCATTTCGAGAAGCTCGACTTCGAACTGGAGGTCGCTGTCGTAATTGGAACTAAGGGCCGAAACATAAAGGCTGAAGACGCAGATGATTACATTGCAGGATATATGATCATGAACGACATGAGCGCCCGCACGATGCAGATGGAGGAAATGCTACTGAACCTTGGCCCTGCAAAGGGAAAGGATTTCTCTACCGTTATAGGCCCCTGGTTGGTTACGCCTGATGAGCTTGAGACCTACAGGACAACACCGAAAGCTGGGCACATTGGAAATGCTTACAATCTGGAGATGACCTGCACGGTGAATGGCATTGAAGTTTCCCGGGGAAACATGGCAGACATGGACTGGACATTTGCTGAAATCATTGAGCGTTGCGCTTATGGCGTTGACATTCTGCCAGGCGATGTGATCGGTTCTGGTACTGTGGGTACTGGCTGTTTTCTTGAATTGAATGGCACAGGTTTGCTTAATGATCCAAACTATAAACCACAATGGCTTCAGGAGGGTGATATCGTGGAGATGAAAGTTACCGGTCTGGGCATCTTAAGCAACACCATTAGCAGAGCAGATACAGACTTTTCCATTCTTGCACTAAAGAAATAATGCTTACAATAGACGTTTCTAAGTTAAGTCCGGCACAATTGCAGAACTATATGCAGTATGCAGTTGCGCCGAGACCCATATGTTTTGCATCGACGATAGACGCGGAAGGTCAGATCAACCTGAGTCCTTTTAGTTTTTTTAATATGTTCAGCACCAATCCTCCTGTATGTGTTTTTTCTCCCGCAAGACGCGTTCGGGACAATACAACTAAACATACCCTGGACAATATTCTGGAGGTGAAAGAATGTGTGATCAACATCGTAAACTACGATATGGTGCAGCAAATGAGCTTATCGAGTACAGAATACACAAAAGGCATAAACGAGTTTGAAAAAGCCGGATTTACAATGCAAGCTTCACAGCTTGTAAAACCGCCAAGGGTAATGGAAGCACCCGTGCAGATGGAGTGTATTGTAACCCAGGTTATCCCACTTGGAGATCAGGCAGGTGCCGGTAACTTGATTCTGGCAGAAGTAAAGCTGATTCACATCAACGAGGCTGTACTCGATGAAAGTGGAAAAATTGATCAGGAAAAAATTGATTTGGTTGCCAGGTTAGGCGGCGACTGGTATTGCAGGGTAACACCTGAAAACCTTTTTAAAGTTGCCAAACCTTTAACTACACTGGGCATTGGAGTAGATGCACTCCCATTTGAAGTTCGCAACTCCAGGGAGCTTAGCGGAAATGATCTCGGTATGCTGGGCAATGTAGAGCAACTACCCACGGCAGAAGAGATAGACGATATGCGCAGCGATGCTGCAGTGAAGGAAGTGCTTGATGCAACAATTGGCGACGCAGGCACAAGAATGCGTGAACTGCACGGACTTGCAAAAGAACTTCTAAGGCAGGGGAGAATTCCCGATGCCTTAAAAGTTGTCTTACTCGATTAATGTTATTTTAAGGTGTTGTCACAGCAACAGGCAACACCTTTCCATTGAAGAACTTATGTCCGGTTCTTGCAAAATCAGCAACATATTTTCCCATTTCAAATGCCATCACGGGCGATTCGTATCCTGGAAAAGCAGCCTCAAGCATCTCCGTCTGGGCGGAGCCTAATGCGAGGCAGTTAATTTTGATACCCGTGTCTGCCAATTCAAATGCGAGACATTCTGTTAGTGTATGCAAAGCGGCTTTGCTCGCGGAATAAGCGGCTAAGCCTGGAAACTTCACGCTACCCTGATAGCCACCCATGCTACCAATATTTACAATGTGTGCACCGCTGTTCATCAAGGGCAGAATGTTTTTGATCATGTTAAAATGCCCTAAGACATTGCTTTGGTACATGTCTGCCAGATCATTCCCGGTGGTCTCAAGGAAGGGCTTATTGATTAAGGCACCTGCATTATTGATCAGTATATCGATATGTCCAAGACGCTCTTTTAGAAAGGGGACCAGTATATCATAATCATCCATCACAATGTCGAATTCAACTGGGTAGATGTTGCAGTCGGGATTGATGCCCCGTGCTATCTCCAGCAGTTTCCGTAGTTTGTCTGCCGAACGGGCGATACAAACAATTTTGTTATCATTATTCAAAGAGAGTTCAAGCGCAGCTTCAAAGCCTATACCGCTGCTCGCTCCGGTTAGTATTATATTCATCAGTTTATTCTTGTATAATGAGTTGAGTTACGGGATTAGCGATTACATGCAAACCGTCTACAATCAATTTTCTATGTTCCGGTTCATGTTCCGCTTTGTTTACCAGCCATTCGCGGATCTCTGTTTCAAGTTCGGGATAAACCTTTTTATGGTCCAAAATTTCCAGGACCTCCAGCGCACAAAGCCAGTCGCCGGGGTACTCAGATTGGAGCTTACGGAAGATGTTTGACAGCTGATCATGATTCTGATCAAACTCACGTATGTCCCGCACAGCCTGATAGATCTGGTGCAGCTGTTGCATTGCAGCATCATACTGGATCTTGTGGGTTTGCTTCTGACTTACGTAGGTGATCTCTTCATAGGCATCTTTATCTGCAGCTCCGTTGAACACGGAAACTACCCGCTCACCAACAGCCATATCGTACATGCCCCAGTCAGGCTGGAATAGAACGGCTCCTGATGTGTCTTTCACAGTGCAATCTTTGAAGCTGATCAATAGGATTTTTGCAGCGGGTTTCAGGATGCGCTCTACTTCGCCGCTAACCTGAATACCGCTTTCAAATTCAAGCAGGCACTGTTGACCAACTACGATATTCGAGGCAACAAGTTCTTCCATACCATAGTCTTCAAGTGGTTTAATCGCTCCTTTTAGTTTACCTACCGGGGAAGAAAACCCATCTTTATGGTATGTCTTATCGTGGCCACTCAGTTGCTTGTTCTCATAGGCCAGAGCAGAAGGGCCAGTAGATTTCACGAATGTCAAACTACCGTCCATACTGGTCTTCATCTCGGTAAATACACCAGTAACCTGCAAGCCTGAACTGTAAACTGCTGTAGCAGGGTTCTTGCAGTCAATAGCTTTCTGCAAACTCTCTGCACCACCGCGGCGAAATGCCATAGTATCAGCAAATTGTTCCAGCACATCAATCAGATTCTGGAAGCTTTCTGTTACGAATAGCTGCGGCTGCGTCTTGGTAATGTCGTATTGATAGTTTATGGTATCTATGGTATACCAGATCTTTTTTACCTCCTCGGACATGCAGCTGGCACTTTCACCTATTGAAGAGAGTAGTCCGGCGCCATATATTTTTGGGTCATCAAGGGTTCCGATCAATCCGTATTCTACTGTCCACCAATGCAGGCGGCCAAGCAAGGCCATCTCCGATGGTTCGCCCATGTTTTCTGCAACTTCATTCAAGTGCTTTTCAGCCTCAAGAACTTCAGTTTCATCCACATCAATGGCCTCTTTGAGGATGGAAAGATGGCGGATGGCTTCATAAAGCTCAAAATCTTTAGCAGAGAACATTGCTTTTGCACCAATAGAACCGAAGTAACTCAGGTAGCTGTTATAGGCGGCATCAGCAATAATTGGAGCATGACCCGCAGATTCGTGTATAATATCCGGAGCGGGCGTATACTCAATATGGTTCAATTGTCTGATGTCGGCGGCAATTACCAGCACTCTGTAGGCTTGGTACTCCATGAAAGCTGCAGGTGGGATAAAACCATCTACAGTAACTGCACCCCAGCCAAGTTTTGCCAGGTTATCGTTCATGGTTTGAAGATCAGGGATGTGTTCAATGCTCAAACCTGCACGTTGAAGTCCCTTGATATAAGGATAATAAGCTACATCTTTTAGATAACTGTAGTTTTTACGCATAACATAACGCCATACCGCCTGATCTATCGGCGTGTATTTTTCGTAATGTTGCTCTACAATAAACTGTCTTAAATGCCTTGGTAAATTCCTTACCTGCGGATTATTGAAGTCATTAAAATCGCTCATCACTATATTAAATTGGGATTGAGCCTAATATAGCGGCTTAATTAAAGTAACACAAGGAAAAAATCGAAATGCTTCTACCTGACCTATTTCTTTACGCGGAACGAAAAATGTTTTTGAGAAAAGTAACTGAAAACCGCAAGGATTATAGAGGTCAGTATTTTCGCAATGGTCGGGTAAAATCCGAATGCCTCCACCATAACTTTAATGAAAGCATAGTTGAGCATAATATTGGTTACTACAATGGAGCCATAGCGAAAAAGTTGAACACGTCCTTTCAGGTTCGATTGCGTAAAAACTAAATACTTATTGAGTAGAAATCCAATGAAAAAGGTAATGATTGATTCAATTGCTAAAGCAGCAATAGGTGCTGTAATCAATAGGCCTGCCAGACGGATGTCTTGTTGATGTAAAACGAAATTATAGACAATATAATAAATGACAATGCCGGCTACAAAAGTAGATCCACCTGTTGCCAGGTATCTGAAAGTGTGCTGTGGAATCCAGCGTGAAAATGGTGGATAAAAGAAGTCTATCAGGCTTAATATCGCTTTACGCATAATTTAATTCTGTACGAAAGTAGCTAATGAATGGTAAATTCAAAGCACTTCTATTCTTTTATTCAGGTGCTTTGAAGTTCCGAAGTGCAACAAAGTCGATTGTTGCACTGTATTTGTAATGCGGATGCGGCTGAATGCTAACACCTACTATGTTGATCCCCAATGTCTTGTTTAAGATATTCTTGCGATGCCCCAGATCCGGGACGCCCTTGTCCAATAACAATAAACTTACATTTGCCAGTGCAGATGAAAAGCCGAATGCAAGATTTTCGGCCATCCCATGGTTTGGATAGTACTTCCTGATGCGATCAACCATGGTTCGCCCGTCGGAAGAATTATGTCCGGCTATATTTTTCTTGTTCATATCCCTGCCGTGTTGGCGTGCTACATAGGTTAGGGTTTCATCCGGGTATAACAAACCGAGGTTTTTAATATTTTGCAGGTCCTGTTCCAGTCCGCGGTAATAGGGGTCATTCCGGCTTACCCGAACTTCTTTATAGTTGCTATACTGTTTCATTTTCGAATTGTGTTCATCGATATACTGTTGGAAGTACGTATCGAAAAAGCGCTTTCCGTCCATTCTGACCAGGTTCATATAGAAGATTATCTTCTTCTCTTCAGTACTGAGGTATTTAACGTTTTTGGCAGTATTAGCCAGGTTGAGCTCTGCCGTGGTCCATTTGGCTGCCGAAGGGTCATCAAATAAGGTGAGGACTTGGTGTTGGTTTTGCAGCAAATCTGCAGTATTATTGGAAGTTGCGTAAGTTGAAAGTGCAATTAAAAAAGCGAAAAGAATTGATTTCATGTTCCCTAAACGAATTTAGACAGTTTTTAATACACCGCCTTTACCATTTAAGACTTAAACACATGTAGAAGGTTTATCGCTTTCTAGATAAGTTGATCAAGTATGGCCTTAAGCTGCTGTACTTCAGCTTCTAGTTTAGCTATACGTTCCTCTAACTTTGAATCCACAAGATTGCCGCTTTCAAGTGGCATTTCCTGTAAGTCTTCGACCTGATCTCCCCCAAAGAGCTGAATGTATCGGGCTTCCTTCTGACCCGCTCTCTTTGTTAGTTGTTTTACAAAAGCAGGCTCAGTACTGGCTAATCTCTGAAGGTTTTCCTGAACATCTTCAATCGTGTCAAATTCATATAGTCTACCTGAGCTTGTGTTTATTTCTCCCGGTGTAAGTGGTCCCCGAAGTAACAATAAACAGATGATTGCCAGATCGGCAGGTAGCAGGGGGTAGTAGATTGCCAGATTGTGCTTCCATTTTACAGCACGGCTACCAGAAGCTGTAACGGTACTTGCGAGACCTTTAATCTTCAAGGTATTAAGCGTAAGTACAACAGTTTCCTCGTCGTAATTCAGTACCGGATTTCTGGAAGTCTTTTGATTGCAGGCTGCTGTCAGCGCATTTATCGTCATCGGATAATAATCCGGTGTGGTCTTGCTTTTTTCAAGCAGCGCACCAAGAACACGCTGCTCCTGAGCATTGAGCAGGAGCATGGGTTTTGTTTCTTCCATTAATTCCTTGGGAATTAGCGTACTCTATTCTTTACGAAAGTTAAATAAAGGGCAGTAATAAAGACGATGATACTGCAAATTCCAAAAAGTAGGGCTAAATCTGTGTTGCTCATGATTCTAAATTTTGGATGAAGGTAGGTAATTTCCCTGATTTCTGAAAAATAATTGATTCAATGAAGCCTTTGTAGTACTGTTTCTGTTTCAGGATCTTGAAATTGTTATTTGCGAAATATTGATCCATTGCCGGCATTTTACTTGCTTCTACATGTGCAATTTTTCGGAAAAAGGCATACATTAAATTCAGCATTGTCGACTTCCAGCGGACACCTTTACCAGGGTCGACCTTAAAATCGGTGTAGAGCCACATGCCTCCGAGTTTTAAATGTTTAAACAAAAGATGGAACACCCAAATGGCTCTGCTGTCCACGAAGTTGTCGAACAGAAAGGCTGTGTGTATGACATCAAATTCATGAGGGCAGGCATAAGTTTCTATATCACTATGTACAAACTCGACCTGATTGGATCCATAATCCCTTCTTTTCGCCCGTGCCAGCATCTTTTCTGAAAGTTCCACGTAAATGATATCTAAGCCTTCCCTGTGAATTTTTGTGATTTCCTCCAGAATCCAGCCGGTTCCGCCGCCTACAATTAAGACAGATGCACCTGCTTTAATATGTTCCAATTGTTCCACCTGTGCGTTTACCTGAGCATTCAAAAAGATTGTGCGACTTAAAACATCGTAAGAACCTGAAATCGCATCGTAGTTGTTAGTTTTCATATCATCGTACCTGCGATTCCGCAACAGGCTTTCAGCAAAATAAGACCATCTATAACAATTAGGTAGTATAATATCGGCTTTTTTAGATTTAGTGAAAACGCGACCACAAGGGTTAGTAAGAACGGGATTGAATTTATCAGCACTTGCTCTGATGGGATGTGCTCAAAGCTTGTGAAAACCAGAAAACTCAGCATTCCGATGGTAAGTAAGGGGATGAGTATAAAAAAAATGGTTTTGTTAATACCGAATTGTACTACAAATGTTTTTAGCTCTTTATTTGCGTCTATTTCATAATCCTTTATATCAAACATGATCGCATTCACTGTACAAAACATCCAGTTTTTTACAAAGAGCCATAACCAAAACTCCCCAGCAGGGAAATTGGTATCATTTTCTACTTTTGATATTATCAGTGGGAGAATGTTTACCGTACAGGCCCATATAAAACCAATGATAAATGGCTTTAGCCAACCGGTATTACGCAGGTTTAGATTAAAGAAGTATGAAGGAAGCAGACCGTAGTAGAGAAAGGCAATTAAAAGCATGAAAACTGTGCCGGCCCAATAATACCATGGCAAATGGAGAATTGCATTTAAATTACCTAAAAAGAGGAACAGGAAAGCTGAAAATCCTAATATCGACAATGTCCACTGGCTGTATCTAAGGAATCGCTGATTTTTAATAAACCAGCCCACCCTCGGGTTAGATGACCTGCTAAACCTGGTTGCTCCCATGTAGGCATGCGTGTAATAAACAACCGGTGCACAGAATATCATGATGTAGTAAGGGAAAGAATTAAATTCCAGACCCAGCTGCAGTGTTGATTCCATGGTTAAAGCTATCGCAAGCAGTCCAATGAAGTAATTGCCGAAAAATATGAACCTGATCAGCTTCGCAACCATCTGAAGTATAAAGGAGTAAAACAAACAAGCCCTGGCGGGGTTTGCCAGGGCTTTGTTATTTATCTTAATAGGTTTTTCCAGCTTACTTTGTTGGATATGATCTCCTGAAGATCTTTAATCTCAATTCTCTGCTGTTCCATGGTGTCGCGGTGACGAATGGTAACGGTATTATCTTCAAGTGTCTGATGATCTACAGTCAAACAAAAAGGTGTACCGATTGCATCCTGTCTGCGATAACGTTTCCCAATTGCGTCTTTTTCTTCGTAAATGCAGTTGAAATCGAACTTCAAACTGTTCATGATCTCTCTTGCTTTGTCAGGCAATCCGTCTTTTTTCGTCAGTGGGAATATCGCAACTTTAATTGGTGCCAGGCAAGGGTGAAGGCGTAACAAAGTACGACTATCTTTTTTGTCGCCCTCTGTCAGATCTTGTTCTTCCAGTGCATTGATCAGAGTTAAAAGGAACATACGGTCCAAACCAATTGATGTCTCAATAACGTAAGGCACATAGTTCCCGTAAGGTTTACCTTCTTCGTTTAAGTCGTTATCGAAGTACTGCATTTTTTTGCCTGAAAACTCCTGATGTTGGCTGAGGTCAAAGTCGGTACGGCTATGAATACCTTCAACTTCTTTGAAGCCAAAAGGGAATTCAAACTCAATGTCGGTAGCTGCATTTGCATAATGCGCTAATTTAGCATGGTCATGATACCGGTACTGAGCTTCATTAGAGCCTAATGCCAGGTGCCAATTTAGGCGCGCTTCTTTCCAGTATTCGAACCATTTTTTGTCTTCTCCCGGGCGAACAAAGAATTGCATCTCCATCTGTTCGAATTCACGCATACGCATGATGAACTGGCGGGCAATGACTTCGTTTCTAAACGCTTTTCCAATTTGTGCAATTCCGAAGGGGATTTTCATCCGCCCTGTTTTTTGTACATTCAGAAAATTTACAAAAATACCCTGGGCAGTTTCCGGACGTAAGTATACTTCATCAGAACCTTCAGCCATTGCACCAAACTGCGTGCTGAACATCAGGTTGAACTGACGTACCTCGGTCCAGTTTCTGGTGCCACTTACCGGGCAAACAATCTCGTGTTCTTCAATAAGTGTTTTTAATTGCTCCAGGTTATCCGCTGCTAATGCAGCATCCATGTCAGCCTGTAGTTTGGCTGCTTTATCTGTTTTGCCGTCCTTCTCATATCTGGTGATTTTATCTTCCAGCAACTGATCTGCACGGTATCTTTTCTTGGAATCCTTGTTATCGATCATGGGATCATTGAAACCATCCACATGCCCACTTGCTTTCCACACTTTTGGATGCATAAAAATTGCAGAGTCAATACCTACAATGTTTTCGTGCATCTGTACCATGGCTTTCCACCAATACGTTTTAATGTTGTTCTTTAATTCTGCACCCAATTGCCCGTAATCATATACGGCACTCAGTCCATCATAAATCTCGCTGCTCTGGAATACGAAACCATATTCTTTTGCATGTGATATTACATTCTTAAATTGTTCGTCGTGATTAGTTTTAGCCATAATATTGCAAATATAGAAAGTTGGGGTTACTTTTGGACATGAAACGATTCAATCTTTTGGTGATTGCAGCCTGCTTTCTTTCTCTTACAGCAGGGGCTCAGCAAAAACATCAACTCTCTTTCAATAATACTAAA
>DCLG01000102.1:21347-27645 GCA_002320935.1 Pedobacter sp. UBA1654
TGATAAGTTAGACCGCACAACTACAGGCACCGGTCCCATTGGGAACTATACGTATGAAGAACTGCAGCAAATCCGTTTGAAGGATGATGAGGGTACTGTCACAGATTTTAAGATCCCGACCTTAACAGAGGTACTGGAATGGGGGAAAAACAAAGTTATCTTTACCATAGATATCAAAAGAGGTGTTCCTTATGCTAAGATTGTGGAGGCTGTGCGGAAGACTAAATCTGAAAGTAATGCTATAATCATCACCTACAATGCAAACCAGGCAGCAGAGGTACATAAACTTGCACCAGATTTAATGATTTCTGCTTCGGTGCGGGGTAAGGAAGATCTGGAGCGTTTAAATAAAATGGGCGTACCGAATAATCGTATTGTAGCATTTGTAGGTGTATCGGCACCTGATAAGTCCCTTTATAAATACCTGCACAGTAAAGGTATTAGCTGTATCCTTGGAACCATGGGCAACTTAGACCGCAGCGCTGCTGCAAATCCCAAAAAACAGGTATACTATAAACTGGTTGCAGATGGTGCCGACATCCTCTCGACAGATGAAGTACTTCTTTCTGGCAGAGAACTTGATCAATATCGTGCAGACAAAAAGTTAAGCACTAAATATTTAAAATTGAAATAGGTGAGTATAAAGGTTCAATCTTTATCTAAACATTACGATAAACAGAAGTCGGTAGACAGCATCAGTTTCTCTGCAACTACAGGTCGGATCATCGGATTTCTGGGGCCCAATGGCGCAGGAAAATCGACGACGATGAAGATGCTCGCGGGATATCTGCAACCCAGTTCAGGTTCTGCGGAACTCTGTGGCATGGATGTTCAGGCACATCCGCTGGAAGTGAAGCGGATAATGGGGTACCTTCCTGAGCATACACCCTTGTACACGGATATGTATGTGAAAGAATTTTTGCTGTTTGTGGCAGAAACTTACGGTTTAAAGAATCCGGAACTGAAAGTTAGGGAAACCATCAAAGCTGTAGGTCTTGATTTGGAACAGTTTAAGAAGATTTCTATGCTTTCCAAGGGCTACAAGCAGCGTGTAGGACTTGCGCAAGCCATTATACATGATCCGAAAGTATTGATTCTTGATGAACCAACATCTGGGCTTGACCCAAACCAACTTACAGAAATCCGTACCCTCATCAGAGCACTTGGGAAAGATAAAACCGTCATTCTTTCCACACACATCATGCAGGAAGTGGAGGCCGTATGCGATGAGGTAATCATCATCCACAAAGGGCGCATTGTTGCGAACGCCACTATCGATGCACTAAAGTCGACCTACAAGACGGACTCACTGGAGGACGTCTTTAGAAAGCTCACATCCTGATAAATAATTTCTAACTCCGGTAATCACTCAATTTGCATGTACGCAGTTTTTAAAAGAGAATTATTCAGCTTGCTCAATTCCCTTATGGCTTACATAACCATAGGGATATTTCTGCTTGCCGCAGGACTACTGCTCTGGTTTTTTCCGGATACATCCATTCTGGATTATGGCTACGCGGAACTTACAGGCTTTTTCAGTCTGGCCCCCTTTCTGTTCATGTTTCTTATTCCGGCAATCAGTATGCGTTCTTTCGCTGAAGAAAGACGAGAAGGTACCTATATTCTGCTGGCTACAAGGCCGCTTACCGATTGGCAGATTATTTGGGCAAAGTACTTTGCGTGTTTGATATTAGTGGTGTTCTCGCTTTTTCCTACGCTCATATACTATTACACGATTTCTGAACTGGCGCTACCCGCCGGGAATGTTGATACAGGTGCAATCATCGGATCTTACATTGGTCTTGTATTTTTAGGCGCATCATTTACCGCAATAGGTGTATTTGCATCATCTATCACCAGGAATCAGGTAATAGCCTTTGCAATTGCAGTTTTTCTGTGTTTTATGATGTATACCGGGGTTGACGCTATGGCAAAAATGGAATTGTTATCACCACTTCAGGGGATTCTTCTATTTCTCAGCGTGAATGAACACTATCAATCAATTAGCCGGGGTGTACTCGACACCCGTGATGTAGTTTACTTTTTAACGCTGGTATTTTTTTTCTTGTTATTAGCCAGGTATGCGATTGGAGGTCGGAAATGGTAATATTAAGGAACCGTTTATTCCAGCTTATGGCGGGTATTGTACTGTTGGTGTTGATCAATGTGCTTGCTCAATTCGTATATACGCGTATCGACTTTACAAAGGAGAAACGATACACATTGCATCCAAAAACCGAGTCAGTACTCCAGGGTGCCAAACAGGAGATTAATGTAACTGTATTTCTGGATGGCGACTTGCCTGCCGCTTTCAAGCGATTGAGGCTGGCTACTTCAGATCTTCTGAACGATTACAAGGCCTTGGCCAATGTCAAAATCAATGTGGTATTCACAGATCCAATTTCGCGGCTACCCCTAAATGAGCAGGATACCATTATCAACAGATTGTATAGTATTGGTGTAGAGCCGACTACATTGAACATTAAAAATGATAACGGCTTTGCGCAAAAAACGATTTTTCCAATGGCTGTAGTGGCCAGCGAGGGGCGGCAATTACCTGTGAAATTATTGCAGAACATGGATGCTGCGGGGAGTTATGAAGATAATATCAACAGTTCAATTCAAAATCTGGAGTATACTTTTACATCGGCAATCAAAAAGGTGGTAACTGGAGAAAACCCCAGGATCGGCTTCACAGAGGGGAATGGGGAACTTTCTGATCTTCAGCTAAGTGATGCGTTGAAGTCACTTTCTACAACGTATGAAGCAGGTAGGGTAGACCTTAAGGTTATTGATAAGGCAGGTCTTGACCGACTTAAAATATTGTTTGTGACCAAGCCACAGCAGGCATTTAGTGAAGCGGAAAAATATAAACTTGATTACTTTGTCATGAAAGGCGGGAGCCTGGTCTGGAGCATTGATCAGGTAAGTGCTGATCTGGATAGTTTACGGGGCAAAACTGAACAACTTGCCTTTAACAAGGCGCTGAACCTGGACGATATGCTATTTATCTATGGTGCAAGAATCAACTATAATCTGGTGGCAGATGCAAATTGCGCCGAAATCCCATTGGCTATGGGGGATGGTAATCAAAATCAAATTCAACTTGCGCCATGGCTATACTACCCGATTCTATTGCCAGACACATCTTNNATCGATGGCGTACGAGGGGAATTTGTAAGTACCATAGACACCATAGGTGTAAAAGGGGTTAGCAAAACAACCATATTGTCCACCTCACCGTATAACAAGCTACACAATGCCCCTAAATTGTTGTCGCTGCAAATGGCAGCTGAGCAACCCGACCCGAGAGATTATGCAAGCAGTTCGAAGCCCGTTGGCGTATTAATGGAGGGAAGCTTTCCATCTGTATTCCACAACAGGGCCCTCCCGGACGGGATCATAACAGCATATGGAAACTTCGAAAGGAGTAAGCCTACACGTATGATTGTAATTGGAGATGGCGACATCTTCAAAAACCAGGTTAGTGCAACTGATAATTCTGTTTTTCCCTTGGGCTTTGATCGATTTACACAGCAGAATTTTGGAAATAAAGCATTGTTATTAAACATTGCAGATTACTTGTCCAGTGAAGACAATCTGATTGCCCTGAGGAACAAAGACATTAAGGTGAGATTACTTGATAAAACGCGGTTAAGAGCCGAAAAATTAACCTGGCAGATAATGAATGCAATGCTTCCGATAGGGTTGTTGATATTATTTGGCATTTTTCAACATTATTATCGCAAATATAAGTATACAAGGTAAAATTGTATATTTTTGAGATTTACAAGATCATACTATGAGATTTATTGTATCCACATCTACTTTACTAAAACATTTACAGACGGTAAATGGTGCTTCAAGCAGCAGTACTGTTTTGCCAATATTGGAAAACTTTCTTTTTGAAATCAGCAATGGCAACCTGACCATTTCCGCTACTGATTTACAAACCAGTATGACTACATCATTACCGGTAGAAGCCAAAGAAGGCGGAAAAGTTGCTATTCCAGCGAAGATCTTGTTAGATACCCTTAAGACACTTCCAGATCAACCGATTGCGTTTAACATTGATGATAATTCTTTCATCATTGAAATTAGTGCTGGTGACGGTAAGTATAAATTAAGCGGGGAGAATGGCGATGATTTCCCGAAAATCCCGGTCGTAGAGAATGCTTCTTCTGTAGAACTTCCTGCTTCAGTATTAACTGAAGCAATTACCAAAACTATTTTTGCAGTAAGTAACGATGAACTTCGTCCGGCTATGACTGGTGTGTTCTGTCAGCTTTCTGATCAGCACATCACTTTCGTAGCGACAGATGCTCATAAGCTTGTTAGATACAGACGTAAAGACAGTAAAGCGGATAAAACAGCGTCTTTCATTTTACCAAAAAAGGCACTTACCTTGTTAAAGGCTGCATTGCCGAATACAGACGTTAGTGTTTCTATTGACTATAATGCTACAAGCGCGTTTTTCAAATTCGAAAACATTAACCTGGTTTGCCGATTAATTGATGAACGTTATCCGGATTACGAAGCAGTAATTCCTGCAAATAACCCTAACAAACTGATCATTGACCGTGCATTATTTTTAAATACCTTAAGAAGGGTTGTTATTTTTGCAAATAAAACAACGCATCAGGTTCGTTTGAAGATCAGTGGTAGCGAGCTTAATATCTCCTCAGAAGACCTTGATTTTGCCAACGAAGCGCATGAACGTTTAAGCTGCCAATATGAAGGTGAAGACCTGGAGATTGGCTTCAATGCACGTTTCCTTATTGAGATGTTGAGTAACTTATCCGGTGAGGAAGTAACGTTAGAGTTATCAACACCAAACCGCGCGGGTTTATTAATTCCTCAAACAAATGACGAAAATGAAGATGTTTTGATGCTGGTTATGCCAGTGATGCTGAACAACTATAATTAATGTTTCTAAGCATACGATAAGAGGCCCGGCTAAGCACCGGGCTTTTTTTTTAAAACGAATTGTTCAGTTTTTGGTCGTTAGCAGAGTGCGAATAAGGTTTGTTTGTTATGATAAAGTAAGATTCAATTTTAAAAAGCAAAACGCTGCTTAAATCAGACGTAATTTTATATTTTTGACGAAACAAAGAAGATTATTTTGGAATTTTTATCACAGTTTGTCGATTTCCTGCTTCATATAGATAAGCATCTTGAGATCATTATTAGCGANNATTGTTTCTGATCATTTTTGCGGAAACTGGTTTTGTGGTTACACCATTCCTTCCTGGAGATTCCTTGTTATTTGCAATGGGAACCTTAATCGCAGGTGACAAAACCGGATTGAGTATCTGGGTAATGATGGTACTGCTTATCATAGCTGCTATTGCAGGGAATACCCTGAACTACAAGCTTGGTAGCCTCCTTGGTATAAAAGTCTTCAAAGCAGAGAATAAGATTCTAAAACTAGAATACTATTATCAGTCGCACGAGTTTTTTGAAAAGCATGGTGGTAAAGCCATCATTTTCAGTCGTTTCCTGCCTATCTTCCGTACCATTGCGCCTTTTGTGGCCGGCGTGGCAAAGATGCCTTTTGGACGGTTCACATTATATAATGTTGTAGGTGGTGTCACCTGGATCGCAAGTCTATTATTTGCGGGTTATCTTTTGGGTCAAATCCCTGTAGTGAAGAATAATTTCGATATTGTTATCCTTGTCATAGCAGTCGTAACCTTCTTCCCTGCAATTGGAGCAGCATTGAAATCTAAATTCAGCAAAAAGAAGGTGACGGAAGTTTAATTTTCTCTTCCGATAATTTTCCCGCTTTCATATTTATTGTTCAACCGTTCTTCGCGCTGTCTTTCCAGCTCGGCGTCCGGAACTTTAATCAGATTTTCCATCCTGGGCTGACCTGCGTCTACCCAGGCGGAAAACCAAAAGTCGCCAGTTGACTTGATTGATCTGCGCATCTGCTTTTCCACCATGTTGTTCAGTTTGTTGCTGTAAGCCCTGGCATAACTTTCAGAATATTGTTTTAACACCTGGCCTTTACGCTTGGAATAACTATAGCGCTTATAGGCAGGAAATTCCCTCTTAAGTTCCTGTTCTAAGATCAGCGTGCTGTCTACCAGCGTATGGGTATGTTTCACAATTTTCCATGCTGCCATTAATGGGTTTTCGATATAAGTTGCCCTGCCAACCAGAAAGCTATAATCCTTAGCGAAAAGTTCCGGAAGCCTGCTTTCCCAGAATGCATGGATGCCTGCCTGGTTTGTCAGTTGACCGTTGTGGTTCTCTGTGGTATGCAAAGGTACATGGGCGTCGCCTAAATAGTGGC
>DCLG01000102.1:27671-28651 GCA_002320935.1 Pedobacter sp. UBA1654
TGGCCCAGATATGCGGAGTACAGCAGTATCCTAACCGAATCCCGGGCCTTAAATGCGTTAACAAGTTTGTAGTAGCTTTTCTGAATCTGCCAAGGGAGGGTACCACTTTCCTGAAGCTTTTTGGGACCATATTTTTGCAGGGCATCTTCCCATTTAAATGGAANNAAAGACCTCGACGTCCAGATAGTGCCGGGGTGCCTCGAGTGTATCCGAGTAGCGGCGTTTATCTGGATCTACCGCATGATCACTGATGTATTTACTATTGTTCTTGTAAAATCTGCTTAACCCCTGAGGCAAAGTGTAGATGGCCAATTGATTGATCTGCATGTGCGCAAAGAACCCCCATGCACATAAGCTGAGCCATATGAACATAGAAAAGGCGTAAATAAAGGTTTTCTTCATTCACGCCATTATATGCTAAAGGTTAATCCTTATGGTAATTTATTCTATGCTTTTCCCTTTCATCGCCTGAGCAACAGCAATGTCCATCAAACGTTCAGCAAATGGACGTGTAAATTCGTTTAGCTCGTCTGCCTTTTTCAATATATTATCTTTCTCGGCAGTCGCCAGGGCATCTTTCAATGCCTGGATGTATTTTAATGTGTCCGCTTTTTCTACTTCGGTGAGTACAAATCCATTTTTCTCGATGAAACGCTCAGCAGT
This sequence comes from Pedobacter sp. UBA1654, assembly GCA_002320935.1. GTDB lineage: Bacteria > Bacteroidota > Bacteroidia > Sphingobacteriales > Sphingobacteriaceae > Pedobacter. Next base: position 28,335 of record DCLG01000102.1, read on the forward strand.
ATAAACCAGCTGTTCACCTTCGCTTCTCGCTTCGATAAGCATCCGTTGTTCCACGTCACTTTTTGCATGGGTGATGGAATCAATCAGCATCTGCTCTACAGTCTCGTCAGACAAGCCGTATGATGGTGTAATGTCAATTTCTTGCTTCACACCAGAACGTAGTTCAATCGCCTGAACAGTTAATATACCATCTGCATTCAAAAGGAAGTTAATATCGACTTTTGGAAAACCAGCAGGCATGGAGGGAATTCCTTTCAAGTCAAATTCCGCAAGCTTCCTGTTCTCTGATACAAGGTCCCGTTCACCCTGAAACACCG
>DCLG01000099.1:0-8473 GCA_002320935.1 Pedobacter sp. UBA1654
ACAGTTGGCGTTACACTCCCTCGCCTTAGAGAAATTTTGGTATATTTGTGCTCAGCCATTCAAAATTGCTTTCCTTCCCGCTTACCTGTAGCTGGATCAGCAGGCTGTGATTAACAGATTTGTTTTAAACAGCGTCTATAAATTACCTCCTCAATTTATAACTTCGCAAATTAATTTTTTTCATTTGGATTACTTAGCAGGATTAAACCCACAGCAGCGTGCAGCAGTAGAGAATACCGAAGGCCCGGCAATGATTGTTGCTGGTGCAGGATCGGGTAAAACCAGGGTGATTACTTACCGGGTAGCACATCTTATAGAAAAAGGTGTGGACCCTTTTAATATATTGGTATTAACCTTTACCAACAAGGCAGCCAAGGAAATGCGGGAACGTATCACTAAGGTGGTCGGTCCAGAGGCAAAAAACATCTGGATGGGTACCTTCCACTCCGTGTTTGCCAAGATATTAAGGGTTGAAGCGGAAAAAATAGGCTACCCTTCAAACTTTACCATTTACGATACGGATGATAGCAAAAGTCTGATCCGCTCCATCCTTCGCGAAATGCAGCTGGATGATAAATTATATAATGCAAACTTCGTTTATAACCGTATTTCCGCAGCGAAAAACAATCTTATCTCCCATGTAGAGTACCAGCAAAGTGCAGAGATACAGGCTGAAGATGTTTCAAACAAACGTCCGCTGATCGGTACAATCTATGAAACATACACCAAGCGCTGTTTCAAAGCTGGTGCAATGGACTTTGATGATCTGCTTTTCAAAACAAATGTATTGCTGAAAAATCATCTTGATGTGCTTAATAAATACCAGCAGAAATTTAAGTACCTGATGGTGGATGAGTATCAGGATACCAACTTCTCTCAGTATACCATTGTAAAGAAGCTTGCAGCAGCATACCTTAATATATGTGTGGTTGGTGATGATGCCCAGAGTATTTATGGGTTCCGTGGAGCAAACATTCAGAACATCCTGAACTTTGAAAAGGATTATCCGGATTTAAATGTCTATAAGCTGGAGCAAAACTATCGCTCTACCCAGAATATTGTAGAGGTTGCAAATAGCATCATTGTCAACAATAAAAATCAGCTGAAGAAAAATGTATTCTCGGACAATGAAAGCGGCGACCGTATAAAAGTACAACGTGCCTTCACGGACAATGAGGAAGGAAAACTTGTGGCCGAAGCCATTGTACAGGAACGTACTTCAAAAGGCTACGACCACAAAGATTTTGCGATCCTTTATCGTACCAACGCCCAATCCAGAGCTATGGAGGAGGCGCTTAGAAAGCTTAACGTACCTTACAAAATTTACGGTGGACTGAGTTTCTACCAACGTAAAGAGATTAAAGACTTAATCGCTTATTTCCGCCTGACTTTCAACCCAGGTGATGAGGAAGCAATTAAGCGGGTCATCAATTACCCAAAAAGGGGGCTTGGTGATACAACTGTCGATAAAATCATTGTTGCTGCAGATCAGCACGACATTACCATGTGGGATGTGGTTTGCGAGCCACAGAAGTATATTCCCGGCAGGATCGCCAGCCAGTTAAACGACTTTGCCATGCTGATCAAAAGCTTTATGGCTGAAGCAAAAAAACTCGATGCATACGAGACTGCCTTATATATAGCCCAGCACTCCGGAATTCTGAAAGAGTTGCATACTGATGATAGCATTGAAGGCCGCAGCAGGTATGAGAACATCTCCGAACTTTTAAACGGTATCAAAGAATTCGCTGAACGTGAAGATATTGAAGACCGCAGTCTGGCTACATTCATGCAGGATGTTGCGTTGCTGACCAACGATGACCGCCAGGATGACAAAGCGAAAGACACTGTTTCCTTAATGACGATACACTCCGCCAAAGGACTGGAATTTAAAAACGTATTTGTTGTTGGCCTGGAAGAAAACCTCTTCCCGTCACAGATGTCCTTAAATTCCAGGAGTGATCTGGAAGAAGAGCGTCGTTTGTTCTACGTGGCCATCACCCGTGCTGAGAAAAAACTTACTCTAACTTACGCAACTTCACGTTATCGTTGGGGTAATCTTACCACTTGTGAACCTAGCCGTTTCATCAATGAGATCAATGCAAAGTACCTGGAACTGGAAGTTGCAAAATCATCACAAAGCTCGCTGGGTGACGATAGTTTTTCCAGTGAACGCAGAAGCTGGTCGCAGCAAAGGGACTCTTTTAGTAAACCAAAGCCTGCGAGTACAAGTACAGTAAACAGTACCACACCTGCACAGCGGCCAAAAACGACTTCCCTCCTGCCAAAAGCGCACGTGCCCACACCGGGCTTTGCGCCAGATGCGGCGAGTGCTTTTCAAAATGGAATGGAAGTTGAGCATGAGAAATTTGGATTTGGAAAAATCGTTAACCTCGAAGGCAACCTTCCGGATGTTAAAGCAACGGTATTTTTCCAGGGACTGGGTAATAAGCAACTGTTACTTAAGTTTGCTAAATTGCGGATTGTCAAATAACAATATATCTTTACTGAATTAAAAAAAGAACTGCCGAAACACTCCCCACGGCAGTTCATAAACACATAAAATGAATTTTGATTATAACACCACCAGAAGCGAACTGATCCTTGCAGAGTATGGGCGGAATGTACAGAACATGGTTAAGTACATTTGCGAACTGCCAGACAGGGAGGAGCGCAATAGATATGCACAGGCAGTAATTGACTTGATGGGGTTCTTAAATCCACATCTTCGTGATGTTGCGGATTTTAAGCACAAATTGTGGGATCACTTGCACATCATCTCCGATTATAAGATCGATGTTGATAGTCCATATCCAAAGCCGACCATTGAACAGGCGCAGGTTAAGCCCAAACATATTGGTTATCCACAAAAGAAGATCACCTACAAACACTACGGTAAAACGGTTGAGGATCTGATTGAAAAGACTAAAGCGGTTGAAGATCCGGAGCGCAGGCTTAACATGGCTCAGGGTATTGCCAATTTCATGAAAATGGCTTACGTGCAATGGAACAAGGACAGCGTAGCGGATGAAACCATCCTGAAAAACCTACGCGAACTCTCCGGTGGCGAGCTTAAACTGGATGAGAACTTCAACCTGAACAAGGTGGAGTTTAAGCCAGTTGTAAATAGCAGACCGGCAAATAATAACCGCGGCAGAAGTAATAACAACAACAATAATAAAGGTAAACAGAATAATAATAATCGCCCGCAGCAGCGTAATAACAACAATCCTAAGGCTAGATTCTAAAACTTACCGTTAAAAACAACACACAACACATGAATGCATTTGAAATTATCGGTGGTAAGAAACTGAAGGGTGAAATCCAGCCGCAGGGTGCTAAAAACGAAGCGCTGCAGATCCTTTCTGCTGTTCTGCTTACCGATCAGAAGATTACCATTAGTAATATTCCCGACATCCAGGATGTTAACAAGCTGATTGAACTGCTTGGAGATCTCGGTGTTGAAGTAGAGCGTCTTTCTAAAGACACCTACACCTTCCAGGCAGCAAACATTAACCTGGATTTCTTTAAATCTGATACCTTTAAGAGAAAAGGTGGCAGTTTAAGGGGCTCCATCATGATCGTAGGTCCGCTTTTAGGACGTTTTGGCCGTGCTGCAATTCCGAAACCTGGTGGTGATAAGATCGGCAGACGCCGACTTGACACACACTTCCTGGGCTTTGAAAAGCTGGGCGCGAAGTTCGTGTATGACAGCAAAAATGAATTCTTTAACGTTGATGCAACAAATCTACAGGGCACCTATATCCTTTTGGATGAAGCTTCTGTAACCGGTACAGCAAATATTGTGATGACTGCTGTGCTTGCTAAAGGCACAACTACCATTTACAATGCGGCATGCGAGCCTTACTTGCAACAGCTATGTAAAATGCTGAACCGTATGGGTGCCAAGATCTCCGGTATTGGCTCAAACTTGCTTACCATTGAAGGGGTGGAAAAACTTGGCGGTACAGAACACCGTATGCTTCCGGATATGATTGAGATAGGCTCTTTCATCGGCCTTGCGGCAATGACTGGTTCTGAAATCACCATCAAAGATGTTTGTTATTCAGAGTTGGGTATCATTCCTGATGTTTTCAGAAAATTGGGTATCAAATTTGAACTTAAAGGTGATGATATTTACATTCCCTCTCAGGATCATTATGTGATTGAGTCATTCATTGATGGCTCAATGTTAACCATTGCTGATTCTCCTTGGCCTGGATTTACGCCAGACTTGTTGAGCATTGTATTGGTTGTAGCTACGCAGGCAAAAGGATCCGTCTTGATTCACCAGAAAATGTTTGAAAGCCGCCTGTTCTTTGTGGACAAATTAATTGAAATGGGTGCACAGATCATCCTCTGTGATCCACACCGTGCAAGTGTAATTGGTATTGATAAAGCATACCGCCTAAGGGGTATCAGCATGACCTCTCCTGATATCCGTGCAGGTGTTTCCCTTTTGATCGCAGCTTTATCTGCTGAAGGTACTTCAACGATCTATAACATTGAACAGATAGAACGTGGTTACCAGGATATCGACATCCGTTTACGTGCATTAGGTGCACAAATCAAACGTGTTGATGCGAATGGTCCTGGTCACTAGATAAAATGTCATATAAAAGAAAAGCNNGCTTTTCTTTTATATGACATTCAGCTCGTTCACTGATTATGCTTATTTAAAGATTTCGGTAATTGTCTCATTCTCAATGAAGCCACGTTCCATCATCCATTCTTTATTGAACATTTTTCCCATGTATCTGCTGCCATGGTCAACAAAGATGACAACAACAACATCATCTGGTTTGAAGTGATCTTTAAGTTGTAAAAGACCTGCAACCGCAGCTCCTGCAGAATTTCCAGCGAAGATACCTTCTTTTAAAGCGATCTCTCTGGTCATTACCGCAGCATCTTTATCGGTTACCTTTTCAAAACCATCAATCACATCAAAGTTTACATTCTGTGGTAAAAAGTCTTCACCAATACCTTCTGTAATGTAAGGATAGATTTCGTTCTTGTCGAATTCACCTGTTTCTTTATACTTTTTGAACACGGAACCGTAAGTATCGATACCCCAGATTTTAATGTCCGGGTTCTTCTCTTTTAGGTATTTACCAGCACCGGATATGGTGCCACCTGTACCAACACCTACAACCAGGTGGGTGATTTTACCCTCTGTTTGTTCCCATAGTTCCGGACCTGTTTGTTCGTAATGTGCCTGTGTATTAGAAAGGTTGTCATATTGGTTCGGTTTCCAGGAATTTGGAACTTCACGCTCCAATCTCGAAGACACAGAATAATATGAACGTGGATCTTCAGGATCAACATCTGTAGGGCAAACGATCACCTCAGCACCAAAAGCACGTAAAGCATCAAACTTTTCCTTAGACTGTTTATCTGTTGAGGTGAAGATACATTTGTATCCTTTTATAATGGCCGCCATAGCAAGCCCCATACCTGTATTGCCAGAAGTACCTTCGATAATTGTTCCACCTGGCTTTAAAGCACCACTTTTCTCTGCATCTTCAATCATTTTTAAGGCCATACGGTCTTTGATGGAGTTGCCGGGATTGTTGCTTTCGATTTTGGCAAGAACGGTTGCTTCAATGCCCTTCGTGACATTATTTAATTTTACCAGAGGCGTGTTTCCAATGGTTTCTAGGATGTTGTTGTACCACATAGCAACAAAAATACGGTAATTAATTCAATCTATAAACATTTCCAGGTAAGGAAGTTAACACCCCCTGCATCTCTAAACTTAACAAATGAATGGCCAGTTTGCTTTGCTGCAAAGTCGTTTTTATAGCGATTTCATCAACCATGGCCGGGGCATCCCTTAATACCTGAACAATACTCAGCTCCTCCAGGGACAGTCCTACCGGCAATTTAAGCTGCGTATCACTAGCTTTACCATGTGGATCATCCCAACCAAGATAGTACACCAGATCACGGGCATGATTCAGCAAACCTGCCCTGTTCGTCTTGATCAGAAAATTACAGCCTTGTGAATATTCATCTGTCGTACGCCCTGGGAACGCATATACATCACGATTGTAGGAGCCAGCAATGTCGGCCGTGATTAAAGCGCCACCCTTAGATGTTGCTTCTACAACCACGGTAACATCTGCAATGCCGGCAATGATACGGTTTCGTTTAGGAAAGTTCTCTCTGTCTGGAATGGTATTCAGGGGGAATTCCGTTAATAAGCCTCCATTTCGAAGCATATTTTGTGCAATGCTTTTATGCAGGTTCGGATAGATTCGATCCAATCCGTGACCCAGCACTCCTATGGTGGGAATTTCATGTGCAAGGGCTTCTTTATGGGCGGCGATATCTATGCCATAAGCCAGTCCACTTACCACGAGCACATTGTACGGCTTAAGCGTTTCGGCAAGTTGCCGGCATAACATTCGGCCATATTCAGTTGCCCTCCGGGTACCAACCACACTTACAATGCGGGCCTGGTTCAGATCTGCCGTGCCTTTGTAATAGAGCAGTATCGGTGCATCCGGACACTCCCTCAAGCGCCTGGGATAATTTTCATCTTTAAAGAAAAGCACCTCGATCTTATGTTTTTCAAGAAACTTCAACTGCCGCTTAGCTTCTTCCAGGGCATTGCTGTGGAGGATTTGAGCAGCTNNACCTGCATGAGTGCTTTACTGGAAGCTTTGAAAATGGACTCCGCATCGCCGAAGTTGGACAGCAGGTTCTTCGCTGTAATGTGCCCAACACCCTTAATAAGCGTCAGCGCGATTTTAGAAATTAATGTCATAACGTAAATTAGACTATCTACGTCAATTTATCTTTAGGTAAATTATTTTCTTAAAAGAAATGATTTTATTTTAATCCTATAGTACTATTGCGGGATGTAAACGACGTATTTGGTTTCAAAAAACGGCGCCTCGAAGTATTCGGATAAAGGGTAAAGTTCTGCCTTTAACCTCGACTCCTCGATTTCTTCCTTCAGATCACCACCTTTGCGGTAAAGAATACCATTCGGAACTGCGTTTTTAGATTCTTTATTGAACTTCCCTTTTACCCATGGATAGAAATCGATAAGCCGGGTTACCGCCCGGGATACTACAAAATCGAACTTATCATCAATTTGCTCTGCTCTGGAATGTGATGCTTTAACATTCGTGAGGCCCAATGCAGCAGCAACTTCCGTAACCACCTTGATCTTTTTACCGATTGAATCGACCAGGTGAAATTGTGTGTCTGGAAACATGATGGCCAAAGGGATCCCCGGAAATCCGCCACCGGTGCCAACGTCAAGCACCTTTTCGCCTGCCTTGAAGGAAATAAACTTAGCAATACCTAAAGAATGCAGGATATGTCGCTCGTATAGCGCCTCAATATCTTTCCTGGAAATCACGTTGATCTGAGCATTCCAAAAGCTGTAAAGCTCAAATAGTTGATCAAACTGCTGGATCTGCTTTTCGCTTAGGTTTGTAAAGTATTGCTGTATGAGCTCTGATTTTATTTCCACTGTACTTTTTTAACAAAGATAGACAGAATGCCATTAAACACTAAAAAAATGAATAATAGTATGTCCAGCAGTGGAAACCACCACCGAAGGCCCGGGTANNCGGAAACCACCAGCGTAAACCAGAATAGCCAAGTTTATGGAGCAATTTAGGATAGATCAAAGCACGAACCAGGATGCTTAGCAGGAAAAGCGCTCCGGCGATAAGTTGCGTTTCTTTAATGCAGAGTAGCGCAACCAGTAGAACATAGAACAAGAATTGAATAATGATCTGCGACGATAAAATGAATTTATGTTTCGCTTTGTACATTTTTCCAGCACCGAAATGTCGCTTCTTCTGTTTTAAATAGCTTCCCCAGGTTCTTTTCGGCTCCGTATGCATAAAGGTGTCAGGGTGGATCTGGATTTCTGTATTATATGAATTTGCATGTGCGTTTACAAAGAGGTCATCATCACCGGACGGAATGTGCATGTGCGCCGCAAAGCCCTTGCTCTTGAAAAACAAGGCCTTTTTATAAGCCATGTTTCGTCCTACCCCCATGTATGGCATACCTTTAATTGCAAATGATAAATAGTTTACCGCAGTAAAAAAAGTCTCGAAGCGGATCAATGCGTTCAAGAGGCCACCTCTGCTGGTGTACGGCGAATACCCGAGCAATATTTCAGCTGCAGGATCGGCCGGTTGCTGCATACCAGCAAGCCATCTGTNNNNGGCATCGGTAAATACCAGCCATTCGTTTTTGGCAGCTTTGATACCCATGGTTACCGCAAACTTTTTACCTGCAATATATTTGGCGCTTTCAGGTACGGTTACCACTTTCAGGTTTGAATATTGCGCTTCAAAATCGCGCAATACTTCCTTTGTGCCATCCCAGGAACGGTCATTTACAACCACCACCTCGAAGTCTGGATATTGCTGTTTTAATATTGCGGGTAGATTAACCTGCAGATTAGCGGCCTCATTGCGGGCGCAAATGATCACGGTGATGG
>DCLG01000099.1:8564-8848 GCA_002320935.1 Pedobacter sp. UBA1654
CCAGGAAACAAAAGAGGAAAACGCCAAGCAGCACCAGCGCTATTATAGATAAATTCACTTGTATTTTTGGTGGCCAAATTTCTGATTAATAATCTGTAATGTTCTCGATGTTGATAAAAATTTAAAACCGTTAATAGCGCCTTTTTTGCTACTTTTGAAGATTATTTGGCGAGCAAATTAATATATGAAGTTTAGTTTAGAGGCACGTGATGCCTTTTCGAAAGCAAGAGCAGGGACAGTAACAACAGCACACGGCGAAATTCAAACCCCGATCTTCATGCCGG
>DCLG01000034.1:0-10660 GCA_002320935.1 Pedobacter sp. UBA1654
CTCGCCTAGTTTAGCAACAACGGCTCGACAGCTAAACTTTTCTCACTGCTTTTTCGATTTTACTTAGTGTGTTGCGGTATTTCGCAACAAAGCCGGTATTACTGTACTTTTGATGATAGATTGTTTTTTATTAATTATAATGATATTGAAAAGTTGTTTTTATAAATTAAATGGATGTCAAAGTTAAATACTTTCATTATGTAATGTCGCGTCTTGAGTAAGATTGCGCTGCTTAGGATAAGAACCGTGGGTTTTCTGAAGCAAATACTTGTCCATTAGTATCTTAATACCGTATAAATATTATTTTAATTAGTATTTGTCGTAAAATGTTACGTAGATTTGCAGTGTTAAACAACAGTAACATCCATCCCTAACAAATTTAACAATGAGGTTTACCGGCCTGACATTCTTCACCAAACACAGCTTCCGATTAGCTGCTTTAGTCATTATTGTATTTTCATCAAGTCTTATTGGCTGTTCTTCATCTTTGGAGGAAGAGTTGGCACAAAAACCTGTAAAAGAAAAAATTGATGCCGTCGGCAAAGGAGAGGATCAGGCAAGTGGTGGAAAAGAAGATCCGGCAGAAGGTGCTGAGGACGGTGAAACTCCGGTTAAACAAGAACCTGCTGAAGAACAAAAGCCAGGTGAGGAGCCGCAAACTCCTGTAGCCCCAGGGCCTCCGGCAGCGCCTGGAGCTCCGGTTACACCAGAGAAGTCTGAAACTCCTCAGGCGGGTCCGGTAAGACCGACTACCGCATTGAAGGATGCATTTGATTTCCCTGTTGGGGCGGCAGTTGTATATGAGCGTCTAAAAAATGAGCCATATAGCAGTACGCTTAAAAGGGAGTTTTCAAGGTTGAGTTCTGAAAGCAACTTCAAGTTTCATATGCTTCAGCCGCAGGAAGGAAAGTTTAATTTTGCCAAAGCTGACGCGATCGTCGCTTTCGCACAGCAGCATAACATGAAAGTACATGGTCATACTTTAATCTGGGCTCTGGATGGGATTACACCGAAGTGGGTACTCAACTACAAAGGTGGTGAGAAAGAGTTTGATGCGCTGCTGAAAAACCATATTACAACGGTGTTAAAGCACTTCAAAGGCAAGGTGTCTTCCTGGGATGTTGTTAATGAGGCTTTGACACCTGGGGGAGGTTATGTTGATAACATCTGGCTCCGCAAACTAGGAGAAGGCTATCTCTTGAAAGCACTCAAGTATGCTCAGGAAGCGGACCCAAGTGTTAAGTTATTTTTGAATGATTATAGCCAGGAATATGGAGGTAAGAAACTTACCAAATATCTTAAGATCGTGGATGAAGCAAGGGCTAAAGGTATACGGGTTGATGGTCTGGGATTCCAAATGCATACAGTTCTTCGCGTGGATGCGGACATGGTAAGACAAAGCTTTGCTAAAGCAGCGGCTAAAAATCTGCTCATCCACCTTTCGGAATTTGATGTATCCCTGAAGTACCAAAAGCCAGATACTTTTGAACTTACAGAAGAGCTGTCTAAAGCCCAAGGTGCAAAGGTCAAAGCATTGGTACAGGCTTATCTCAAAGGTGTACCGAAGCATTTACAATTTGGAATCACCACTTGGGGTGTATCTGATAAGGATTCTTACTTCAACAGAGGCTATTCAAACTTCAATCACGACTATCCGCTTTTATTTGACAAGAATTACAAACCAAAAGATGCTTACTACGGCTTCCTTGAAGCTGGATTAGGCAAATAACATCACGCCCAATTTTTAATTATATATAGTGGGGATGGTTCTAATAGGGCCATCCCTTTTTTAATACGCATTCTTTTCGCCCTTGATCACGTTTAATACCGTCATGATTACGATTTTGATGTCTAACAATGCAGACCAGTTTTCCATGTACCAGATATCGTGTTCCACCCGTTTTTCCATCAAACCAAGTTCATGGGTTTCGCCACGGTAGCCATTTACCTGTGCCCAGCCAGTGATGCCAGGTTTCATATAATGACGAACCATATACTGGTCAACCACCGACCGGTAGTGTTCCGTGTGTTTAAGCATGTGCGGCCGTGGACCAACAACGCTCATGTTTCCAAGTAGCACATTGAAGAATTGCGGTAGCTCATCCAGGCTGGTTTTACGCATGAACCGCCCAATTTTCGTGATTCGATCATCGTGTTTGCTTGCCTGGCGAATATTGCTGTCTTCGTTTACGCGCATGCTGCGGAACTTAAAGCAATAGAACTGCACGTTATTTCTGCCGCTTCTTTCCTGTTTGAAAATTACCGGACCGGGACTTTCCAATTTAATCAGTAATGCTAAGATCGGGTAGAGCCAGCTGAAAATGAAAATGATTACGAAGAGGCTGAAAACGATATCGAACAATCGCTTTACAACACGGTCATCCATATTGTCCTGAACGCAGGACCCTGTCAGGTTTATGACTTGAAAATCATTCAAGCTGTTTAAACTGGCTGTTTTGTTGAGTATTTGGCTGTAGTCTGGTACAAACTTCAAACGTATACATTGATTGCGGGCTTCTTTAACCAGGGTATCAATATCTTTGATCTTATCCGGTGCTAATGATATATACACTTCATTTATGCCGGCACTTACCGCATTTTTTATTTGCTCCTTAAATCCTTCAATCAGTTCCACTGTGTTTGATGATGTAGGTTTATTGTTCAAAAAGCCTGCAAAGCTGTATTCTTTTGCGTGTTTCTGAAAATAGTCGGCCAGGCGGATACTTGTTGGGTTTACGCCTAAAAGTGCAACAGGAGCGGTCATTTTAAGACTTCTGGAAAGTATTGGAAAGATTAGGGCAGAGAAGTACCGGCTAAGCAGCAGGAGTGTAGCAAGTAACACGTAATACATGGATGTGAATGGCCAGCTAAAGGTGAATCCTTTTACGGTATTGTACATTAGGAAGAACATAAGATGCAGGCAGAGACACTTTAGTGTCGTCACAAAAAGCATTTTATTTTGTATCGTCTTCCGGTTGTATAGATCAAGTATTTTTGCAAGCAGGAACCATCCTAATGTGATCAGTAAGCTAAAATCCAGATAGTCAAAGCTGGAATTTGTGGGAGCACTGAAAATAAAAGCTATAATCAATGCAAAATTGACTATAGCTAAATCACTTAAGGCAATCGTTAGTCGGAATAAGTAGTTGTAGCGATTCTGCATGACGAAGACCTGATTTACTTCTAAAGGGTGAGATTAAATTTACCGATAATAATCTAGTAGGAATAAATTTAGGGCCACAAACATCCGGCATGAGAAGATACTGAGTTAATGTGTATGGCTTCGTGAAAGTTTACGGGAAAGTTTGGGAAATTCCTGCGTTGAAAAAACTACAGGTGAAATCTGAGGATGGAAACTGTCCGATTTTCAGAAGTTTATCCTCCGAAAATCATACAAATTCATGGATTAAAGGGGTGTGGTGTGGGTTTTTGATGTTGTCCACGATTTTTTACACACTCTTTTACGATAACCTACACAATACGAAATGCGAAGCTATTTTTCGGATAGTTTGAAATAAATTCGTTCAGAATTAAAAACAAAATTTAATTGGATTGCAGTGGAGGATCTTCTTTTACGCAATCTGAGGACTTTGAAATTCCAGATATAGCTAGAATATACACAAAATACCTGATTTTAATAAAATATGGATTTGCATTATGGCCAAGTAGTTGAACGTATCATTCGCCGTAAAGGTTACAGCATCAGTGAACTTGCCCGCTTAACAAATGTAAACAGGAGATCTGTATACAACTGGTTTAATCAGAAGCATCTAAAATCTGAGATCATCTTCAGAATCGGAAACGTCATCAATCATGATTTTTCCACTGAATTCCCCAGCCTATACCCAAAAGATGAGCTGAACAAGCATCATCACTTTTTGAATGATGAAAATGATCAAACCAGTTCTGCGTACTGGAAAGATAAGTATATAGATCTACTTGAAAAGTACAATCAGCTTTTGCTTGACTTTATGTCAAGCAAAGACTAATACTCAGTCGAAGGGCTAGCTGGGCTCAACATACATCTCAACAAGAAAGATACTTCCCGAAGAAATTTTAACTGTGCTCTCAACTCAGGAACAGAGGTGTTTGCATTTGCATTGTCAATCAGCTGATCTGAGATGATTTGAGTCATCGTGTCAAATTCAGTGTGATTTGCATCCATGAACAAGTCGCATTGTTGCATGAAAGTTTCGATTTCTCTTAAATTTAGTGAGTAATTAACGCCATTAAGAGTTATTGTTTGTACTTCTTGTTGCTTATCGATTACCATGGCTTGTTTCAATTTGTGTGTTTGATACGTGAATAAATCTAGTTTACCACCTAATTTCTTAATTGATTTTTATCGTTTTAAGTAGTTAACACTACAAATTTATTTATTAGTTGCGGATAATCCTATTTTTTCAAGAAAATAATTGCGTTTAATACTTTTAAGATTTGCGGAAAAACCCAGTTATTGCATCTTCATGACGTTCAGGATCTCCTCAACGTACTTTCTGTCGTTTGCAAGTCGGGGAACTTTGTGTTGTCCACCTAACTTTCCTTTAGCTTTCAGCCAGTTATAGAAAGTACCCTGGGCTGCGTTATGTACCTGCGGGCGGCGCAAAGCCATATCTTTAAACCGCTTTGCATCATAGTCTGAATTTACTTCTCTTAAAGTATNNTCAACAAACTTTTCAAAATTATCTGGCTGTGTTTCGAATTCAATGATCCATTCGTGCCCCCCAACATCAGAGCCTTTAAAATAAATGGGACAAGCAGTGTAGTCCTTGAATTTGGCACCCGTACTTTTACAGGCTTGACTAATTGCACGCTCGGCATTGTCAATAATGACCTCTTCGCCAAATGCATTGATAAAATGTTTCGTTCTTCCAGTGATCTTAATGCGGAACGGGTAAATAGAAGTAAATTGAATCGTATCTCCGATCATATAGCGCCATAAACCTCCATTTGTCGAAATAATTATTGCATAGTTCTTATGCAGCTCCACTTCATCAAGTGAAAGCGTCCTTGGGTTTTCGGTATCAATATGTTCCAGGGGTAAAAACTCGTAGTAAATACCATAATCCAGCATTAACAGCATCTCATCAGAATTGACCTGATCCTGTATGCCAAAGAAACCTTCAGAGGCATTGTAGGTTTCCAAATAGTACATGTAATCACATGGAATGAGTTCCCGGAACTGATCGCGGTATGGTGCGAAGTTCACTGCGCCGTGGAAATATAGCTCCAGATTTGGCCAGACTTCCAGCAGGTTTTTCTTGCCTGTAATTTCAAGCACCTTTTTAGCGAGCACGAGGGTCCAGGTAGGTACACCAGAAATGTTGGTTACATTTTCTTTGATGGTTGCCTCTGCCATTTTCTCCATCTTCTCTTCATAGTTGTCCATCAGTGCTATGGAGATGGCCGGGGTGCGGTAATATTCTGCCCACATTGGAAGGTTTTTGATCAGTACCGCGGAAAGATCACCATAAAAAGAGTTGTCATTAAGCTGATTGATCTGGTGACTACCACCCAATACAAGCCCTTTACCAGTTAGGATTTGGTTGCTAGGCCTGTTATTGCAGAAAATGGAGAGCAAATCTTTACCTCCTTTGAAATGGCATTCCTGTAACGACTCTTCAGAAACTGGAATGAACTTGCTTCTGTCACTGGTTGTACCGGAAGATTTGGCAAACCACTTGATCTCTGTCGGCCAAAGGATGTTCTGTTCGCCTTTGAGCATACGCTCAATGTAAGGCTTTAGTGTGTCGTAGCTTTGGATGGGTACCCGGTCCTTGAACTGATCGGGGGTGTCTATAGAATTATAATCATATAGTCGGCCCCATTCTGTGTCTGAGGCTGTTGTAATTAACTCGTGAAACCATTCTTCCTGGACATCCAGCGGATATTTCATGAAAAGCTCAATCTGGTGGACGCGCTTCTTCATGTACCAGGTGAAAAGAGAGTTGACTATCGCCATGTTTTATATTTGGTTAGTTTACAGCGTTTTTTTTCGTAAAACAAAATTAGATCCCAGGTACACTTTCTTTACCATTTCATTAGCCGCCAGCACTTCGGGTGTGCCAGATTCAAGTATTTTACCTTCAAATAAAAGGTAAGCCCTGTCAGTAATTGAAAGTGTTTCCTGAACGTTGTGATCTGTGATCAATATACCGATATTTTTCTCTTTTAGTCTGGCAACGATGGTTTGAATTTCCTCCACCGCAATTGGATCAACACCAGCGAAGGGTTCATCGAGTAAAATGAAGTTCGGATTAGCAGCAAGCGCTCTGGCGATCTCCGTACGGCGCCTTTCACCGCCGGATAAAAGGTCACCGCGGTTTTTACGAACCTTATGTAAGCTGAATTCGTTAATCAGCTCTTCGAGTTTTTCATGACGTTCTTCCTTATTCAGTTCAGTCATTTCTAAAATCGCCATAATGTTGTCTTCTACAGACAACTTCCGGAATACAGATGCTTCCTGAGCAAGGTATCCAATTCCCTTTTGTGCTCTGCGGTACATGGCATCTTTAGTAATATCTTCATCCTCTAAAAAGATCTTTCCCTCATTCGGTTTAATCAGACCTACAATCATGTAGAAAGAAGTCGTTTTTCCAGCGCCATTAGGGCCCAGCAAACCAACAATTTCTCCCTGACTTACACTGAAGGACACGTCGTTAACCACGGTCCGCTGTTTATATTTTTTTATTAGATGCTCAGCTCTTAATATCATTTATTTCAATAATCAGTGTTGATTCCTTTTATGTTCAGCTGTATACGATGCTGATCTTTCCAGACGTTCTCCTCTATCGTATAACACATGGAAAACAGTTTTCCTGGCATTAGTATATGCTCGTACTCAGCAAGACCGAAGCCAATACAGTCAAAAATAGGCGAATTTTGTTGTTTTACACTTAATTTGATGTGATTGTCGCCCACGATGAACACCCTGCCTACCAATTCTAAGCCATGACTTACAAATACAGGTGCCATATTCCCCGGGCCAAAAGGGGCCATCTGGGCAATGATGCGTTGGAACTTAGCGGTAATCTGGTTAAGTTGAATCTCGGTATCAATTCCAATTTCGGGACATAACATTGCCTCGGTGATCGTAGCAGCAACTGTCTGTTCAAAACGCTCTGAAAACTCGTCAAGGTTTTCCGGCAACATAGACAATCCTGCTGCAAATTTATGTCCGCCAAATTGCACCAGTAAATCGGAACAGCTTAACAATGCTTCATAGAGGTCAAAACCTGGTACAGACCTTGCCGAGCCTGTGAGGTAGCCATTTGAATGGGTTAACACGATGGTCGGTCTAAAGTACGTTTCTGTGAGCCTGGATGCGACAATACCGATTACGCCTTTGTTCCAAGTTTCGTTGTAAACAACGGTCGTCTTCTTATTCATGAGAATCTCACAAGTACCGATCAGCTCTAGTGCTTCAGCGGTAATGTTTTGATCGGAGGTTTTTCTTTCCGTGTTCTGCAGGTTTATCAATAGGCTTTGCACATCAGCACTTTCCTTTTCCTCACAAAGCATCATTTTAACAGCTTCACGTGCGTGGTCCATTCGGCCAGCAGCATTTATCCGCGGGGCAAGTGTAAACACAACATCGGTAAGCGTAAAAGATTTCTTACGGCCTGTTGTCTCCATTAAAGCTTTCAGTCCTGTGCATGGATTGGTGTTAAGCTGTATGAGCCCATGGTAAGCCAGAATCCGGTTTTCATCAACCACAGGTACAATGTCTGCCGCAATGCTTACCATCACCAAATCCATATACTTCTCGTAACATCCGGCAGCAAGTCCGTGCGTCATGCAATAGGCCTGTGCAAGTTTAAAGCCTATGCCGCAGCCTGCAAGTTCCTTGAATGGATAGTCGCAATCCGAACGTTTCGGGTCAAGGACCGCAACCGCAGCAGGAAGGGTTGTGCCCGGTAAATGATGGTCACAAATAACAAAATCTACCCCAAGTGTATTGGCGTAGTCTATCATTTCAACAGATTTGATCCCGCAGTCTAAAGCTATGATTAACGTAAATTGGTTCTCCGAGGCATAGTCAATGCCCTGTTTAGAAATTCCGTAACCTTCTTTATGGCGGTCGGGAATGTAGTATTCGATTTCTGTTGTAAACTGTTTAAAGAAACTGTAAGCGAGTGTTACGGCTGTTGTACCGTCTACATCGTAATCGCCGTAAATGAGAATACGCTCATCAGATGCAAGTGCAAGATCGATCCGTTCAATCGCCTTGTCCATATCTTTCATCAGAAAGGGGTCATGCAGATCCTTTAGTGAAGGACGGAAAAAGTACCTGGCTTCATCAAAGGTGTTAATGCCTCGCTGTACCAGTACTTCAGCAAGGCTTGTGTCTATATTCAACTGTTGTGCAAGCAAAGCTCTGATTTCCTTATCGCCGGCTTCGGCTTGCACCCATCTTTTTTTCATTTGCAATAGATTGTTTAGCTCAGGTCAAGAACATGCGAAAACCGCAATAATAAGCCTGCATTTTCGCTAAGCTACCGCGGTTTCTTATCTTTGCAGCCTGATTCGTAAAGATATCATTAATTATTCTTCTTATTAAATATCTACATTCATTGAAAGTTTTCACCTTAAACGAAGGATCCTATTCTGTAGATGCTTCCAAAAAATTTGTTCCATTTAATCCGGAAACCGACAATCCGAAAGATCGTAAAGGTTCATTATTCATACACGTACAACCTTTCCTGGTTCAACTAAACAATTCTTTGTTACTGCTGGATACCGGGCTCGGCTACAGTGATGAGCATGGGCAGCTGATTTTGCATAACAACATCAGGAAGGCAGGCTTTGAACCGGATGACGTAGAGTATGTATTGATGTCGCACCTGCACTTTGACCATGCGGGGGGAATGATCCACCGTGTTGGCGACGAGATGGAGTTAAGTTTTCCACATGCAACATATCTGATTCAACGTGGTGAGTGGGAGGGGGCCTTCACCAACGCATCTTCTTCGTACAAACCCGAGATTTTCGAATTTCTACAACGTAATGCCCAGCTGTCTTTTCTGGATGAAAGCGGAAGTTTCAATGAGCATATTCAATTTAAACTCACTGGTGCACATACGCCTTATCACCAGGCATTCCTGATTACCGAAGGAGAAGAAAAAGTCTTTTTTGGAGGTGATGTATTGCCAGAGCCAGGAGAATTGCAGCGTAAGTTTATTGCCAAGTACGACTACGACGGCAGGAAAGCGATGGAACTGCGGGATGTGTATGGAAAGAAAGCTGCAGCAGAAAACTGGAACTGTTTATTCTACCATGCTAAAACCAAATCTACAGGTCACATCAAGTATAACGAGGGGCAGTTTACAATTATATAGTTATTCGGCCAGGCTGTCAAATAATTCAATAAGTCTATTGATAGAAAGGGGTTTAGAGATAAATCCCTTTACTGTATTATAGGTTTTTGCTTTTTCGATATCGTTCTCATATACCGAACTGGATAGCATATACATGTCCACACGTTGTGCGATACCAAGTTTGTCGTAAGCTTCCAGGAATTCCCATCCATTAAGAACGGGCATATTAATATCGATCAATACCAATTGCGGGAAATTTTCGCTATTTTCAGAAAGGGAACTCAGATAGTCTATAGCCAGTTGTCCATTTGTCTTGGCAACCATGTTGATGTTATAGCCCGTCTTTTCTACAATTTTCTTTATAATAAAGATGTTGATATCATCATCATCAATTACCAGCAAATCTATTTTTGAATCCATCATTGATATTGAAAACAGGGATTGGTATAATGTCTAAATATATAAATTAGAAGCGAATTTGATTAAGAATGTTAAAAAAAGGGCCATTCGTATCCAATGGCCCTTTTTTTATTTAAGCAAGTTCTTCTGAGTAGCTCTCTATTGGAGGGCAAGCACATACCAATGACCTGTCACCGTAAGAGTCGTTAACACGACCAACAGCAGGCCAGAATTTATGATCTGCAACGTATGGCAGTGGGAAAGCAGCAGTTTTCCTGCTGTATGGGTGTTCCCAAACATCACCTGTAACAGTTACTGCAGTGTGTGGAGCGTTCTTCAACGGGTTATCTGCCTTATCAGATACACCACTTTCAACTTCAGATATTTCTTTTCTAATGCTGATCATCGCTTCGCAAAATCTGTCAAGCTCATGTTTAGGCTCGCTTTCAGTTGGCTCAACCATCAAAGTTCCGGCAACCGGGAAGGAAACAGTTGGAGCATGGAAGCCATAGTCCATTAAACGTTTAGCAATATCAACAACCTCAATTCCGAAAGCTTTGAAAGCTCTGCAATCCAGGATCATCTCATGTGCACAACGGCCCTGGCTTCCTGAATATAACACCGGGTAGTGTTGCTCCAGACGTGCCTTCATGTAATTGGCATTTAAGATGGCATATTTTGTTGCTGCAGTTAATCCTTCGCCGCCCATCATCGCGATATAAGCATGTGAAATGATCAGGATGGAAGCTGAACCCCATGGGGCAGCAGAAACTGCGTGTATAGATTTCTCATTGTTGATGTCTACAACTGCGTGACCAGGNNTATACAGAATGTTTTATGTAAGTTCAGGTGACAAACATCAGCGCCGATGTTTGCAGGAGAAGTTAAACCAACCTGTGCATTCATGTTGGCGCCATCCATATACACTTGCCCGCCGTTTTCAT
>DCLG01000034.1:10708-19332 GCA_002320935.1 Pedobacter sp. UBA1654
TTCAATGATGCTCTCCTCAAATACACCATGTGTAGATGGATAAGTCACCATCAGACAGGACAATACATCTTTATACTGCGTTGCTTTCGCTTTAAGATCTTCAACATCGATATTGCCATTTTCCAATGATTTAACCACTACGATCTTCATGCCTGCCATTGCAGCAGAAGCTGGGTTGGTGCCATGTGCAGATGAAGGAATTAAAGCAACATTACGGTGGTGATCACCGCGATCCTGATGGTACGCACGAATCACCATTAATCCTGCATATTCACCTTGAGCTCCGGCATTTGGTTGTAAGCTCATCGCTGCAAAACCAGTGATTTCGCTTAACCATTTATCAAGTTCATTGAATACTGAATAATATCCAAGAACCTGATCAGCAGGTGCAAATGGGTGTAGCCTTCCAAACTCAGCCCATGTAATTGGGATCATTTCAGAAGTCGCATTTAGTTTCATGGTACATGAACCCAACGGAATCATAGAGTGCGTTAACGAAAGGTCTTTGCTCTCCAATGATTTAATATATCTAAGCATTTCATGCTCAGAGTGGTGACTGTTAAATACCGGATGGCTAAGGTATGCCGAAGTACGCTGTAAAGATTCAGGGATTACTGTGTTGATATTTTCTGTTACAACCTCCACACGATCTGCACTGATGCCTTTCACCTTTGAGAAGATTTTAGTCAGTAATCTAACATCTTCAAGCGAAGTAGTTTCATCAAGTGCAATGGTTACGATATTTCCCTGATAGTTCAGGTTGATTTCATTGTCAATACATTCGCGGTGAATGGAATCTTTGAGATCACCAAGGTCAAGCTGGATGGTGTCAAAGTAAGCTTTATTTAGTTGCTTGTAGCCAATTCGCTCCAATGATTCAGCAAGGGATACTGCTAAGCCGTGGGTACGCTCTGCGATTAACTTCAGGCCTTTAGGGCCGTGGTAAACGGCGTAAAAACTTGCCATAATCGCCAGTAAAGCCTGAGCGGTACAAATGTTTGATGTCGCTTTATCTCTACGGATGTGCTGCTCCCTGGTTTGAAGCGCCATACGAAGTGCGTAGTTGTTATTGCTATCTATGGTTACACCGATAATACGGCCTGGAATAGATCTTTTGTATTCTTCTTTAGTGGCAAAGTAAGCAGCGTGTGGACCACCGAAGCCCATTGGTACACCTAAACGCTGACTGGTACCAACAACGATATCCGCTCCCCATTCTCCCGGAGGCGTAAGCAGTGTTAAGCTTAATAAATCTGCTACAACAGTTACTCTAACATTATTCTCGTGTGCAAGTCCTGCAAATGCAGTATAGTCGAATACTTCACCACTTCCTGCCGGATATTGAACGATTGCACCAAAGAAGCCGTCGGTAAGGTCAACAGATTCGTGATTGCCAATAACCAGTTCAATGCCAAAAGGATTTGCACGGGTTTTAAGGATATCGATGGTTTGTGGAAATACCAGTTCAGAAACAAAGAATTTCTTTGCAGCCTGGTTTTTGCGCAAGCTATATTGCATGAACATGGCTTCTGCCGCAGCAGTACCTTCATCAAGTAAGGAAGCATTAGCGATTTCCATTCCGGTAAGATCGATTACCATGGTTTGGAAGTTCAACAATGCCTGTAAACGGCCTTGTGCAATTTCCGCCTGGTAAGGGGTGTACTGGGTGTACCATCCCGGATTTTCCATCACGTTACGCAGGATCACTGCCGGAGTGATGGTGTCGTAATAACCTTGCCCGATATAAGATTTAAATACCTTATTAAGAGAAGCGGTTTGTTTCAGACTTTCAAGATAGTCCTTTTCAGATTTTGCCGCCGGCAGATTTAACGCTTGTTTTAATCTGATTTGCTGGGGTACAGTCTGTTCAATGAGCTCATCAAGAGAACCAACACCAATCGTGGATAACATGGCATCAGTATCCGCTGAATTGGGCGCAATATGACGGTCTTTAAAGTCTTCTTTATAATTAATATTTAAGCTCATGATAGCAATAATAAGTTGGCGCAAAGGTAGCTATTTCCAAACCCATACGCAACGTAATTATTGATTGTAAGCTTAGTTTGACAATTGCCGTAAATACATCTGAACAGTGTTTTCGAGCCCTAAATACAAGGCATCACTAATCAAGGCGTGCCCAATACTTACTTCCAGCAATCCTGGGATATTTTCGGCAAAATACTTCAGGTTTTGCAGGTCCAGATCATGGCCGGCATTAAGACCAAGGCCCAGTGCATTTGCCGCTTGCGCAGCTGCTATATAAGGCCTGATTGCTTCTTCTTTATTCTTAAGGTAGTCATGTGCATATGCCTCTGTATATAGCTCAATCCGATCGGTGCCGGTTAGCGCTGCGGCTTCCACCATCTCCACTACAGGATCTACAAAAATAGAAACACGAATACCGGCTTCTTTAAACATCGCCACCATTTCCTGCAGGTAAGATTTGTGCGTAATGGTGTCCCAGCCGTGGTTAGAGGTAATTTGTCCAAGTGCATCTGGCACAAGGGTAACCTGCGCAGGCTTGTTAGCCAGTACAAGCTCTACAAACTTTTGCTCGCTGCAATTCCCTTCAATGTTGAATTCTGTGCTGATCACAGCTTTAAGATCAAAAACATCCTGATAACGGATATGGCGCTCATCTGGCCTTGGATGAACCGTGATGCCTTCTGCGCCGAAACGCTCGCAATCCAGCGCAACTTTAACAAGATCCGGGTTGTTGCCCCCACGACTGTTCCTGAGTGTTGCGATTTTGTTGATGTTTACTGATAGTTTTGCCATGCCCAAATATAAAGTTTATCGGGAGGAATAAGCAAATGTGAATTCCTGATGCTTCTTATTGCTCCTGGCATGTTTCCCACTTAATACTAAAAAGACCGAAGATGCCTTGGAGGGTAGGTCAGGAATTAGATTGGAAGGTGCCTAAAATAAAAAAAGGGAAACCGAAGTTTCCCCTTAATCAAAAGATATGGAGTCCAATTAGTATCTGTAAGTTTCTGGTTTGAATGGACCTTCAACTGCAACACCAATATATTCTGCCTGATGTGGATCAAGTACATCCAGTTCAACACCAATTTTTGCAAGGTGTAAACGGGCAACTTTTTCATCCAGGTGCTTAGGTAAAGTATATACTTTGTTCTCGTATTTTCCAGGATTGGTCCAAAGCTCAAGTTGTGCAAGCGTCTGGTTAGTAAAAGAGTTAGACATTACAAAACTTGGGTGACCAGTTGCGCAACCTAGGTTTACCAAACGACCTTCAGCCAAAAGAATGATGTCTTTGCCGTCAATGGTATATTTGTCCACTTGTGGTTTGATCTCTACTTTCGTATCGCCATAGTTTTCATTTAACCAGGCAACATCAATTTCATTATCAAAGTGACCAATGTTACAAACAATCGCTTTGTCCTTCATTAACTTGAAATGCTCCGGACGAACAATGTCGCAGTTACCGGTAGTGGTTACAATAATATCTGCTTCTTTAACTGCGGTCATCAGTTTCTTAACTTCATAACCTTCCATTGCAGCTTGAAGTGCACAGATTGGGTCAATTTCAGTAACGATAACACGTACACCTTGTGAGCTTAACGATTCTGCTGAACCTTTACCCACATCACCATAACCGCAAACAACAGCAACTTTACCAGCCATCATCACGTCAGTAGCACGACGAATCGCATCTACCAATGATTCACGGCAACCGTATTTGTTGTCAAATTTAGATTTGGTCACTGAATCGTTTACGTTAATTGCAGGTAAGTGCAAGGTGCCGTTTTTCATACGCTCGTATAAACGGTGAACACCGGTTGTAGTTTCTTCAGATAGTCCTTTGATTTCAGCGATAAGTTCAGGGAATCTGTCAAAAACCATATTGGTTAAATCGCCACCGTCATCAAGGATCATATTTAAAGGCTTCTGCTCTGGACCGAAGTGTAAAGTCTGTTCAATACACCAGTCAAATTCCTCCTCATTAAGACCTTTCCAGGCATAAACCTGAATACCTGCGGCAGCAATTGCAGCAGCAGCATGATCCTGAGTGGAGAAGATGTTACATGAAGACCAGGTTACTTCAGCACCTAGTGCAACTAAAGTCTCAATTAAAACTGCAGTCTGGATGGTCATGTGAAGGCATCCTGCAATGCGCGCACCTTTAAGCGGCTGCGAAGGACCGAATTCTTCACGCAAAGACATTAAACCAGGCATCTCTGCCTCGGCTAATCCGATTTCTTTGCGGCCCCATTCTGCCAGTGAAATGTCCTTAACTTTATAAGGAACGTAAGTTGTCTCTACTGATGACATATTGAATTGTTTTAAGTTCTTGTTTATAGGTAGTTAGCAAATCATTTGCCCCGTTCTACTGTCGAGTACTACAGCTAAAGAACAACTGCTAATTATTTACAAAAGTAGGTAATAGTTTAAGCAAATTCAAAGAAGCAATAACTTGCTCTGCGATAAGGATTTTAATTTGACATATTGCTATTAATCCTTTCCTAACGAAAATCTTCTGGAGATACCAAAGCCCCAGCGATACTGACCTTTGGTCCAGCTGCTGGTGGTTTCAGGAATAAATTGAACTTCCTGTATTGCAGTCGCATTGGTAAAGTTGAGATGAAACACGTGTCCACCCGTTTCAATTTCAAGCCCCAACCCCAGGGGATTGTAGAATTTCCGGTTGCCCACTTGCTCCAGGTATGCCTCATCTTCCTTGTTCCTGAAAGGGAGAAAGTAATCAATCACCAATGCCATCCGCTTACTAATCTTGGCCCGGCCGCCAGCACCAATAGCAAACACGTCATTCTGATCCCGGAATACCGTAAAGTTTCGATGCACATAGGTTGGTGTGACCACAATAGAGAAGTTGCTGTTGAACTTCCTGGCGATGATCATCTGTGCAACATAGTTTAGCCGATCCTGAAAATTATTGTAGGCTGTCGCTGAGGTGGGGTCTTCGCGGTTTGCGCGTACGGCAGCAATGGTGCTGCTGCCGAATAGCGTTACAGCCACAGGGACATGTTCATCCACTGTTTGTTCTAACAGCCTGAACTTCAGNNTGCACGGTTGTGGAACCTTTTGCACGGGCAAAGCCCGCAGTAAGCCGATCGGATATGCCGTATTCAAAACCGATCCTGATGTCGGTAGAATTATCCAGGCCAAAAAACTGCCTGAGGCCTCCGTTGCTGCCCGCGATATCACCAAAACGATGGTCTACCTTGAAATCCAGTTCGTTCTTGTGGATCGTCTCATACGTATGTCCATTAATAAGTCTGGTGGATTTAAACGTGGCGCTCACTTTTTCATGTGTAGAGCTTGTAGTTGACAATTCTTTATCGAGATCAACCTGTCCGTAACCAAAAGTGGCACTTAACATCAGCGCCATAAAAATCTGTTTCTTCATGTGCAATTTACTTTTTAGGTTGATATAAAGCTTGTATGCGTACTTCTACAATCTCTGCAATGTTCTTAAATACCAGGGTCGGGATCTTGATGTTGTGGTCGGCAACCTTCACCTTGAAGACCGATTTCGCGGTTGCCGTGCCATTGCTCACGACAATATCGGCTACGCTTCTATAATCTTTTGTTACACCATGCACAGTCAGTTTGCCGGTAACAGTTACTTTATAGCTGCCGTTTGTACGAAGGTCGATGGGCTTGTCGAGCTTCCCTTTAAATTCAGACACCGGGTATTTGTCAGATTCCATGTAGTTTTCATTAAAGTGTTCCTGCATAAGTTTCTTTTTAAACTGAAAGGAGGTATTTGGAACTTTAAAGATGATGTCACCGGTATTCGCATCAATGGCAGAGCTACCCATGGTGCTCTTGCCTTCGATATCTTCTACGATGGTGCTGGAGAAAAACGAGACCGCAGCTTTATTGCTGATCAGGATGTTCTGTGCCTGCGTTACTACTTTGCACAGACAACAAATTATAATTAGGGAGATGATTTTCATGGTCATGTGAGATTATTGTTCGGGCATTCCGTCGTCAAACCATTTACTTAAGGATTGCAGTTCTGCTGGAGTCAAACTTCCATTGGGGGGCATACGCCTGGTTACAATTACCGCTTGCCTGATCTTTTCGGCGTTTGCCGTAACAGATGCATATCCGTTGAAAGAGAATGCAGCAGATGCGGGTCGCCCGGGAGCATGGCAGCCATTGCATTTGCTTTGAAATAAGGCCTGAGCGAAGTTATTGTATGTCACTTTCTGTGGTTCGGGCGTTTCGGGAACAGCTTCCTCTGCCTGGTTGTTGCTGCAGCTCGCCAGCAGCAGATAGATGACTGCAATGGCGCAATAAATACGAAAATGTTTGTTCATACCGGATGAGATTTAGGGTGCAGAAATAATGGTCAGGTTAATTGTTGAGGTTACGCTTCCATCTATCCCTTTTAATGAGCTGGACTGGCAGAAGATGGCAGAAAAGTTAAGGGCTGCTGAAGCCCGGAAAAAGCCTTTGCTCTTGATTTATACCGGAACAGGCATTGCTGCGGCTTTCTTAATTGTGCTCTTCCTGCTTTTATTTGATCAAAAGGATCCTGTCGGACCAAAGGAAAACTTTAACACTAAATCGAAACCTGGTAAGCTGGACCAGCCTGAATTACCTGCCAACCTCATTAAACCTGTTGAGAAAATAAAGCGTCCAGATCTGAAGTCGTCAGAACTTCTTGAAACAAGAAAGGCGACTTTGGTGACTCCGATTCAATCGCAGTTAGACCGACCTACAATAAGCTCAGATCCAGAAACACCGATGTTGGCAGAGC
This sequence comes from Pedobacter sp. UBA1654, assembly GCA_002320935.1. GTDB lineage: Bacteria > Bacteroidota > Bacteroidia > Sphingobacteriales > Sphingobacteriaceae > Pedobacter. Next base: position 17,460 of record DCLG01000034.1, read on the forward strand.
TCTCCAAACCCCTGTTGCTTTCTGATTATGATCGTCGGACAACAACAGAGCCCTTTGCACTCCAGACTGGGCAGCTGAGCAAGCAGTTGGAAGATGCTGCTGAACCCCTATCCGGTACCAAATCAGCTATTCTTGATGCTTCTGGTATCCGCCCTGGAAAACTCAGCCTTTCAATATTGGCTGCGCCGGATGTTACGGATTCTAAAACGAGCATTGGTACAAAGATCAGTTCCAACTTCGGACTCCTGCTAACGTATCCGATAAGTAAAAAGCTCAGCATTTCTACGGGTGCTGTATATGCCCGCAAATTATATGATTATGGGGGAACCGTTGGCGTTGCGGCGTATGGTGACGCTGGTAGACCATGGGAACTAAATGCAGAATGTTTCGTGATTGACGTGCCGCTGAATGTGAACTATCAGGTGCTGAAGAAAAGAAATCTAAGTGTGAGCCTTAGCTCCGGACTTTCAAGCTATTTCATGCTAAAAGAAAGATACCAGTTCCGCAATATCGATCTGGAGGGTAGGGAACAGCGCTCCGCGATAGAGATCAACAATCAGAATCAGCATATCTCCGGCATCGCCAACTTTTCTATTAGTATAGACCGGAAAGTGTCCGAGCGGGTCAGCATAGGCATTCAGCCTTTTGTAAAAGTTCCCCTAACGGGAATAGGATATTATGACTATAACCTAAGATCAAAAGGCGTAGCGGTTTCGCTCAGCATCAAACCATTTAATACTAGAAAGTAACAGCCTGGTTTCTGGGTCTGGTGATCATATTAGCGCCATAGATGACTTATTGTATACTAATGTGCAGCGACTCGTGAACCAAAATGAAAAACTGATTATATAGCTTTAAAGAGCAGGAATTAACCTGCGGTTAAAGTTCAGTTTATATGGAATTGCTAATCTTAGTCTCAATCGCTGGCATTGCTATTTTTTCAATCGGATCTTTCAACCGTTTTATCGATCGATGGAATGATCGCGATTCACTCTAAGTAAAAACAATTAGTTTTGCTCGTAGCTAAACTCCTGTAGGAAACGTTCTGTAATGTTGGGGTTCTTAATCTTTACGATTTCATTTTCTACGACACAGATCACTCTGTAACCTGCTTCTTTGCATTTTTCAATAAAATGGTCGCTGGGACTTTTACTTAGTTCCAGGTTGTAAAGTTTATTGCTGGTATTTATAAATACAATCTTAAACATGTGCTTCTGATCTTAGATGTTTACGTTCTTCATATGCCAGGAGTGAATTATAACGTTCTAGCAAATCCAGGTATTTTTCTTTGTAGATGTCGAACTCCTCTACAACAGGCAATGCAGCAGGTTCCGCTCTCTGCTTCATCTTAAAATCATCTGATGTAAAAAGATCTGGAAATTCAACTGAGAAATCATGATCGATCACCCGCCCAATTCTGTGAATGATGTCCGGCTTAAGCTTAGGCTTCATAAACCAGTTGTAGACCGATCGCCTGTTCACCCTCGCTAACCTTGCTACATCAGTTAAAGAATGTCCTTCTCTTCTGATAACTTTCTCAATTGTGTTTCCGTGATGTAGTGGCATTTTTTTGAACTTTTAAAATTTTAAACAAAACTTAATTTTACAACTTGTACAAAGACTCCGCAAAGTGTTGCTTTATTACCCACAATTTCACGTTCGTTTACGTGCAGCGGACAGGATTTTAACTACAAACCGGGCAGCTAACCTGCTTTGAGGTCCTTTGTCACCCAGGTACTGCAATCTCCAGACCTGATTTTTACATTCAATTAACATTGTCCGCATAACTGCCAAGTCTGTGGCATGACATGCGTAGCCATGGTTAAGGATCACACAACTCATAGTCGAAGATTCACAAAATGTTTTTTTCTAT
>DCLG01000034.1:19355-24739 GCA_002320935.1 Pedobacter sp. UBA1654
AACAGTCAAATTGGCTACCGAAAGTTTGATTCAGACGATTATGATGTAATTGCAGAACAGCATATGCAATTGAAAAAACATGGCTGTAAAATAATTTGCATTGTAGATTACAATGCGAATGTTGTTCTGAATAAGTGTATCGATTTCAAATCGCACCTGCATGAAGTTGACCGCCTGGTGAATTAGCCATCGTAATATAAAGGTAAAATCCGGTGGCTGATTGCTGATTAGCTTTGATGCGAGTACACAGTACGTTATCTTTGAATCATAGATTTAAAAACACTTAAACATTAAGATATGTATCCAGAATATTTGGTAGAACCGATGCGGGCAGAATTGACAAATGTAGGTTTTCAGGAATTGAAGACTCCTGAAGAGGTAGATACTGCCATCAATAGCGAGGGAACTGTCTTCGTTGTTGTAAATTCAGTTTGTGGTTGCGCGGCTGCTAATGCCCGCCCGGCTGCTAAGATGGCTGCTTCAAACGGAAAACATCCTGACAAGCTGGTTACTGTGTTTGCAGGTATGGAAAAAGAAGCCGTAGACAAAGCAAGGGCTCACATGATGCCTTTCCCACCATCTTCTCCTTCAATGGCATTATTCAAAGACGGTAAATTGGTTCACATGATCGAACGTCATCAGATTGAAGGCCGTCCTGCTCAAATGATTGCAGATAGTCTGATCGGTGCTTTCGAACAATATTGCTAACGAAAGTCTGAATCCCATTTTATTGAAAAAAGACCGCCTTTGCGGTCTTTTTTTTTGCGCTGTCCATCCAGGAATAGCGCGCTGTTCAAGCCAGATCGGAGTCGATTAAAAATCTTTGTTTAGTAGCTTTTCCAATTCTCCGAATGACACATTCATCCTTACACGGCCTTGTTTTGCATAAGCAATTTCGCCGGTTTCTTCTGAGACAATTACAGCTACAGCATCCGCGTTTTCGGAGATACCTATCCCTGCACGATGGCGGAGGCCAAATTGTGGGGGTAGTGTATCATTGTCGGTTAAAGGAAGTATACAGCTCGCACTCTTGATCTTGTTTTCAGAAATCACCACAGCACCATCATGAAGTGGACTGTTCTTCTGGAAAATGCTTTCCAGAAGCCGCTTCGAAATTCTCGAGTCAATTGTTTCACAGCTGTTAGCGAACAACTGGTCGTCATAATACTTAACAAATACGATCAGTGCACCGGTGCGGCTCTTCTTCATGCTTTTACAGGCTTCTATAATCGGTCTGATGCGGACAAGATTATTCACTTCGATGTTCTTGCTTCCGAAGAGATAACCCCACCAGGCTTTGTTCTTCTGCAGGAACGTATTCTTTCCAATGAGCAGCAAAAAGCGACGAATCTCGGGCTGGAAGATGATGATCAGTGCAATGATACCAACATCCATAAACTTCTTGATGATGGTGGATAGCATATTCATGTTCAACTTGTCCACCATAAACCAGAAGATCAGGATCATGAACATGCCCAGAAGCAGGTTTACCGCAAGCGTATTTTTGATCAGACTGTAAACATAATAGATCAGCATGGCAACTAAAAAGATGTCAACAACATCCGTAGCGGTGATCTNNCTTTATGAAATCGAAATCAAAATCAAAACCTTTCATTTTGGCAATTTAGTTAAATATATCAGCGTCTTTGTGTGCGCTCCACCAACTTTATACACTCCATAGCCGGAGTTACATCGTGTACCCGCAATATGCTAGCACCCTTTTGCAGCGCAATGGTATTCAGTACGGTTGTACCGTTCAATGCCGCTGCTGGCTCTACTTTTAAGAATTTGGCAATCATCGACTTACGGGAAAATCCTACGAGATAGCTCAAACCAAATATTTTCAGGTCTTCAAGGTGGTTGAGCAGCTCATAACTCTGATCTCTGTTTTTAGCAAATCCAAAGCCTGGATCAAGAATAATGTCTTTTACCCCCAAGGCGCGAAGCGCTGCTAACTTCCTGGAGAAATAATCGACCAGCTCCAGGACGATGTCGTCGTAATGGCATTCCTGTTGCATAGTCTGCGGTGTGCCTTTCATGTGCATCAGAATATAGGGTACCTTTAATTTGGCAACAGTTTCAAACATCTTCGCATCCAGTGCGCCACCAGAAATATCATTGATGATGTGGGCGCCTGCTTCGACGGCTGCCTGCGCAACACTCGCGCGGAAAGTGTCAATGGATATAACTACATCCGGATAGGCTTTCAACAGCGCTTCAATGACCGGTAGTATCCGATCCAGTTCTTCCTGTTCAGCAACATCTTCCGCGCCTGGCCTGGATGAATATGCGCCAATATCAATGATGGTAGCGCCAGCACTTAAAAATCCGCCTGTTTTCTCGACGGCATCTTCAACACTGGCGGTGCGGCTTGCGGGATAGAAAGAATCAGGTGTAATATTAAGGATTGCCANNGTCCTCAGATCGAACAATCTGCCCTTGATGTTCAGCGTCGTCTTTCGGTTTAAAAATGTATCTTTAGCCATCATTTCATACAAAAATACAGTATTAGAACAGCTTTAGACTAAATTTCTCATTGTTTTGGCAAAAGATACCTCACTAGAATACGACGAAGTTATTGCGGTTTGTAAATCGCTTTTCCTTAATAAAACCAAAGATTATGGTACGGCATGGCGCATCCTTCGGCTGTCGTCCATTACCGACCAGATCTTCATCAAAGCACAAAGAATTCGTACCCTTGAAGAAACGAAAGTGAATAAAGTTGGTGAAGATATTACCTCTGAATACATTGGCATTGTAAATTATTGCGTAATCGCATTAATGCAGATGGACTTAGGCCCCGAAGATTCTTATGAGCTGGACGTTGATCTGGTAAATACCCTTTTCGAAAAGCATGTGAAGGAAACGAAAGAACTGATGTTCGCTAAGAATCATGACTATGGTGAAGCCTGGCGCGATATGCGCATCAGCTCTTTAACGGATCTCATCTTGATGAAGTTATTAAGGGTTAAACAAATTGAAGATAATGCTGGACAGACTGTGGTGTCTGAAGGTATTGCTGCAAACTACCAGGATATGATAAATTACGCTGTATTTGCCTTGATAAAGCTGGGACTGAAATAAACCCGATCCATGAAAAACATTGCACTAAACTTCTGCCGCGGCTTTGTAGGCCTGCTTTTCATCCTCTCAGGCTTAATTAAAGCCAACGATCCTATGGGATTCGGCTACAAGCTGCAGGAATATTTTGATGTTTTTCACATCTCGTTTTTAGGTGAATTTGCTACAGGCATTGCAATGCTGCTCTGCATTATTGAAATTGTACTTGGTGCCTTGCTATTATGTGGATTCTGGAGCAGGAAGGTAACCTCGGCCTTGCTGTGGACAATCATTTTCTTTACATTCCTGACCTTTGTTTCAGCAGTATTTAAAGTGGTAACCTCCTGTGGATGTTTCGGCGATGCAATTCCGCTGACTCCATGGCAATCTTTTGGAAAAGATCTCGTGCTTTTGCTGATGATCGTTTATCTGTATGTAAACAGTGCCAGGATTCTTCCGGTTACAAATTCGAGAAAACTGCAGCTGGCTGCGCTCAGCGGGGTTGCCGCTTTTTCGTTGGCATTTACACTCTACACGTACTATGCGTTACCGATAGTGGATTTCTTACCGTACAAGGTTGGTAATAACGTACCTGAACTGATGAAACTTCCGGTAGGTGCGCAAGGGGATGAGTATGAAATGTTATACCAGCTGAAGAATAAATCTACCGGCGAAACAAAATCCATGAATGACAAACTTTACATGAAGTCTGGCATCTGGGAGGATGAGAACTGGGAGATCATTGGAACACCGGAACGGCGCCTGGTAAAAAAAGGCTATGATATTAAGATCAAAGACCTGAACATTTCCGATGCTTCAGGCACGGATTATACTAAAGAAATTATTGAAAACCCATATTACAATCTTGTTGTAGTCGCATACGACCTTCGCGAAACGGATACTGCTGCGTTTGGACGCATAAATGCAATCGCGCTCAAAGCCGCCGAAGCGTTTAATATTCGTACGGTACTGCTTACCTCCAATGCTGCGCAGGATGCACAAGCTTTTTCTGATCAGCATAAATTGTTTATAGAAATATTTTATGCCGATGCAGTGCCTTTAAAAAGCATGGTAAGATCAAGTCCTGGCTTGCTTCTTTTTAAAAATGGGGTAGTAGTTGACAAATGGAGCGCGGCTTTCCTGCCGGATTTTGATAGACTAGCGGAAACATATTTCTTCAAGTAATATGGGGCAATACATCCTTAAAAAGTTTCTATACGGATTGGCTGTAATGGCAGGTGTTATCGTGGTCGTATTCCTGCTCTTTAATGTGCTACCGGGTGATCCGGCGCGAATGACCATGGGGCAGCGTGCAGACGTGCAGTCACTTGAAGCGGTGAAGAAGGAATTTGGCCTTGATAAATCTAAACCTGTACAGTTTTTCCTCTATCTGAATGACTTGTCGCCCATTGGCCTGCATGGTAAGGATCAACAGGAAAAATACAACTATAAAAAACTTATTACCCTGGGCGATGAGGTGATTGCCTTGAAGGTACCATACCTGCGCCGTTCTTACCAGACAAAACGGGATGTGACGACCATTTTGGCCGAGACTGTTCCAAATACCTTTATTCTGGCGGCTACTGCAATGATATTTGCAACCTTAATCGGCGTATTCCTGGGTATACTCTCCACGGTAAATCGTGACACCTGGATTGATCACGCTGCAAATTCCTTTGCAATTCTGGGCATATCGGCACCATCCTTTTTTGCAGGAATCATCATTGCATGGCTTTTCGGCTTTGTTCTCAGTGATTATACTGGATTAAACATGTCCGGTAGTTTGTACAGCTACGATCCTTTTGAAGGTGAAATCATGACCTGGAAAAACCTTTGGCTGCCAATGATTACCCTTGGCTTAAGGCCACTGGCCATTATTGTACAGCTTACCCGAAGCGCCATGCTGGATGTGCTTGCGCAGGATTATATCCGTACCGCAAGGGCGAAAGGATTAGGCCGGCATGCAATCATTTATAAACATGCTTTAAAAAATGCCATGAACCCGGTCATTACCGCAATCTCAGGCTGGTTTGCTTCCTTACTTGCAGGCTCTTTTTTCGTGGAATATATATTTGGGTATAATGGCCTGGGCAGGACGACAGTATTTGCGTTGGAGATGTCCGATTTTCCAGTTGTAATGGGATCCATCTTGTTTATAGCCTTTGTATTCGTCGTCATTAATATTCTCGTAGACGTGCTATATGCTTTCGTAGATCCCCGGGTCAAGCTGGCTTAATGCAGTTACAAAATTGATTTTAAACAGATGAAAATATTTCTGATTGGATTTATGGGCAGTGGAAAGACGACTTCAGGGAAGCGTCTTT
>DCLG01000034.1:24777-27411 GCA_002320935.1 Pedobacter sp. UBA1654
CAGATTGCTGCAGCCGAGGGTAAGTCGATTCCTGCCTACTTCGCTGAACACGGCGAGACTGCTTTCCGCATCCTGGAAAGGAAAACCTTGCAATCGTTTCAGTATCCTGCAGACTGTGTGATCTCGACGGGTGGAGGTACGCCCTGTTATTTCAACAATATGGACTGGATGAATGAAAATGGTTTAACAGTCTTTATCGATATGTCTCCAGCGGCGCTTGTAAAAAGATTGGAGCAGGGCAAGCACAAAAGGCCCTTGTTGAAGGACCTTAATGAAGATGAAATGCTGGAATTTATTGCCGAAAAGCTAACTGAGCGTCTTCCCTTTTACAATCAGGCCAGGGTAATAATTAATGGTATAAATCTGACCACTGAATTGCTGCAGGTAGCAGTACTGAATGCCGGACTTAGATAGGTAGCCAGATATCAGCCGATTGGTTCTGCTGAAAAGCGGAAAACTCTTCCCTTGGCGGCAGATTCAAGTAAGGGTAGGTTACCTTAGAAAGATACAATCCCTGTGGATGTGCTGGCGTGATGAGTTCAGGCGTCTCCCTTGAGATCAGGTAATGCTCAAATCCATCTACACTTAACTGACCCTTTCCAACTTTAAGCAGTTGCCCCATGATGATTCTGATCATTTTACTCAGAAAGCGGTTTGAGGAAATTTGAAAACGTAGCTTCTCAGCTTTTTGGTCGGTCATTAGATCTGCCGACATGACGTTGCAAACGGTGTGCTCATACTTGTCGGGGCTGGTGCAAAAACAACGGTAATCCTTGTATTTAGGCAGCAGATCCACTGCTCTTTTCATTTCATCAAGCTTTAGATCTTTAAGCAGGTAGTATGAGCTTAAGCCATGTAAGAATGGATTTTTATAAGTATGCAGAAAATAGTCGTAGGAGCGTTTTACTGCATCGAATCGTGCATGCCGTTGTGCTTCTACCGGAATGATGTCGAATATAGCGATGTTATGCGGCAGAAGTTTGTTGAGCCGNNAAACTGACTAGCATGCACATGCGCATCAGTTCTGCCACAACCGTTGATCGCGATGGGTGTTTTGAGCGCCTCTGAAAGGAACTTTTCCAAAACACCCTGTACGTTTGCAACACCGGGCTGCTTTTGCCAGCCATTATAATGCAGACCATTATAGCCGATATGAACGAAATACCTCAACCTCTATCTTTTTCCTGCACGTTTATTCAACTCGTCAATCGGCATGCTGATGATGCGACCCACTTTTTTCTTGCCCTTGTACGTCACCACTTTGAACATGGTTGCATCTTTAGGTGGATTTAGTGTTCCGGTGTATTTCGGATAAAAGCGGTCGGGCTCGGAATTATCAAAACTGTAGTAGATGTCAATTTCCGGAGCTTCAGTGCTCAGGCTGATGGCCAGCGAGCGGTCTGCAGCTCTTGTTGCTTTGAATATCGGATCATATACACTAGGCGAATACTTCGTCTCCGCCAGGTCCAAACGGTCAAAATGATTTTCTACTTTGCTGAAAAATGTAGGCCAGTTCTTTTTTGAAGATGGTGACCAGGCAGATTCTGCGATTGCCATACCTCGTGGCCAGGTCATGTATTCCGCCTGACGAATATTGTATACCTGCTCAGTCCATAGGTTAGCCTGTGCGCCCTTAATCAGTTTTGGATCAACACCCTTCGGCACCGGTTCAAATTCGTAAGAGGTGTTTAACCGCAGACTTGCATATACTTTTGGTTCGGTAATCTGATCGCCCTGCATATAATCAAGATAAGCGTAGGTCGTTGGGCTCATCACCACCTCATGACCTTTGTGGGCGGCTTCAATGCCATACTTCATACCTCTCCAGCTCATCACGGTTGTATTTGCGGGCATTGGATTCTCCAGAATCTCATCCCAGCCGATGAACTTCTTGCCTTTTGCTTCGACAATCGTTTTTACGCGACGCTCAAAGTAACCCTGTACCTCTTCAATTCTTTTCATGCCTTCACGTTGCATCAATGCTTTTACGGCATCGCTCTTTTGCCAGAAGTTTATTGGCGCTTCATCCCCACCCAAATGGATGTATTCGAAAGGAAATAATGCGGCAACCTGCGTGAGCACGGTGTCTAAGAAAGCATAAACCTTCTCGTTTGCAGGACAAAGGGTATTATCTACAAGGGCGATAGGAGGTGCCCCGCGAGACCAGTCCATGATCTTTTCACCTGAGCGTACCTGGTATTTCTCGGCACCAGGAGTGCAGGATAGTTCGGGATAAGAGGCGATTGCTGCAAGACTGTGCCCGGGAACGTCTATCTCGGGCAGAATGTCAACGTAGCGGTCTTTTGCATATTGTATGATTTCTTTGATATCATTCTGAGTGTAAAATCCACCATAATCCCTTGGTTCATTCGGAGTAGGAGGAATGAAGTCGCCGAAATTACCCTCTTTTTTAACCCGCCACGCACCTACATCGGTAAGTTTTGGTAAGCCTTTAATTTCCAACCGCCAACCTTCATCATCGGTAAGGTGCAGGTGCAGTAAATTATATTTGTATTTTACCATGGCATCGATGTATTGCTTCACCTCATGCTTGGTAAAGAAATGGCGGGCAACATCGAACATCAGACCTCTCCAGGCCAGCTTTGGGTAGTCGGTGACTTCTACACATGGTAG
>DCLG01000034.1:27421-27832 GCA_002320935.1 Pedobacter sp. UBA1654
GAACCAATTCCCTGGATGCAATTTCCTTTGGGAACAGTTGTAACAGTGTTTGTACACCATAGAACAGTCCGGCGCCGCTATTAGCCTTGATGGTAATGAGTTTAGGGGTAACGGATAGTTGATAACCTTCCTTGCCTAAAACCGGATTAGCTTGTGGATTGATTACAAAACGGATGGTTTCCGCTGTTGCATCTGCTTGTGTGCTCACAAAGCTGCCCGTCGGGATGGACAGGTGCAGCTGTAGATAGTCCAACGCGGGTTTGGTCTCAGTGGATTTGTCTGCCTGAATGATTACTTTCTTTGGTAAAACAAAGACACCTGCATTTTTCACCAGAGATACTGGCTCCGGAATAATGGCGATAGGTGCTGTAGGCGCAGCCATTTCAGACGCTTCTGTAGCTACAAGGGTCT
>DCLG01000034.1:27870-55867 GCA_002320935.1 Pedobacter sp. UBA1654
CCCGGAAACACATAACAGACATATCAATTGAAATATTCTCTTCATCAAGTTTATTTAAATGGACGATTTGTCGCAATTTAAAGAATTTATGAAGAAGTCTTCAAGAAAATGGCTCAGTCGGTCATTTACTTCAGCACATCCAGTACACGAAACAACTTTCCAGAGATATTAGCGCCGGAATAGTTATTAATATTGATTACAATAATGTACTTTCTTCCGTTTGTGGCGGTGTAATATCCGGCATATGCCTGTACATCACTTATGGAACCGCTTTTCAGTTGCATGCCATTGTTGATTGGCAGGGATTTCAAAAGTTCAGGGTACCAGCTTTCCTTTTGCGCCTGGAACAATATGTTGGCCATAGCTGATGGTGTTACACGGGTGCCTGGCGACAGGCCGCTGCCGTCCGCGATATTCAGTGCATTTTTATCGATGCCTTTTGTTGCCCAGTAATCTACAACTGCTTTGACGCCGTTTTTCGTCGTGGCTTCTTTCTCTGCTTTCCAGGCAATGGTGCGGATCAGGTGTTCGCCATACAAGTTCACACTCTTCTTGTTAAACCAGTAGATGATCTCCGATAGTGATGGTGAGGTGATGGTCGAAAGTTTGGCCGTAATTGCAGGCTTAACTTTTCTTTCTGCAACCAGGCGTCTTGCGGTGGTCGGTGCTCCCATGCTGGTGATTCCAAGGCGTTTCAAGGTATCTTGCAGTCGGTATGCTGCATCAAATGCAGGATCAGAAAGCGACGCCGAAATGCCTTTTTTAGATATACCTGCAGCCCAGGTTCCACGGAGATAAGCAACTTCTGTTAGCGGCGGAAGAAATGCATAGGCATTATCGCCGGAGCCAGCCGGTCCTGTTTTTAGCTCGTTGATGACGTTCAGGTATGGCATTTCCGGTACCGTTCTAAGCAGGCTCACAGCCGCGCCCGTAGCGCTGCCAGGTCTAAGTTGCAAGTCAAACTGGTTCTCGCGCCAGGATAATGCAGAAGGATAGGCACCATAGTAGTTACCAATGTCCTGCCAGATCCAGCCTTCCGGAACTGAACTGCTGCCCCAGAGGGAGTCATCTCCAATAACATTTCCGTTAATCGTTTTTATGCCTGCATCTTTTATCGCTTTAACCCATTGTTCAAGAATCTGATGCTCTTTTGTGCCTGCATATCTCCAGGATCCAAGGGTAGGATCACCACCACCAAGAATTATAAGATCGCCATTCAGCACGCCATCCGGGCTGATCTTACCGCTATAAGCAAGTGTGGTCTGGTACCTGAAATCCTTTCCCAGCATATTGAAGGCAGTAGCAGCCGTGATCACTTTAAGGGTCGAAGCTGTCGCCAGGCCTACATGCTCATTCATCCCATAGACCTGATTTCCTGTGCTTGCATCCAGTACAACGAGCCCTATCGTTGCATACTTTGCCTGAGGATCGGCCTTTAATGTGCGATATGCCTGATCAAGTTTTTGCGGTAGCTGTGCCTGTGCACTTGTTATTGTGAAAAGCAGCATGACGGAAAGTAACTGCTTGTAAAGGTTTGATCCCATAGGTAAAGTTTAGGCATAAAAAAATGTGATGCTGAAACTGATTACAATTTCAACATCACATTTACTTTTTCTTTTGATTAGATTAACTCTTTCTGGATTAAAAGTTCTGCAATCTGAACAGCATTGGTTGCAGCGCCTTTACGCAGGTTATCAGCCACGATCCACATATTTAGTGTATTTGGCTGTGACTCATCTCTTCTGATACGGCCAACAAAAACATCATCTTTTTCATGTGCATCTTTTGGCATCGGATACTTCAGGTTGGCAATGTCATCAACAACGGTAATCCCGCTTGATTGTTCAAGAATGGTTCTTATATCTTCAACCTTAAAGTCCTGTTCGAACTCAACATTCACAGATTCCGAGTGACCGCCCATTACAGGAATACGTACCGTTGTTGCAGTGATCCTGATGTTCTCATCATCAAGGATCTTTTTAGTTTCCTTGATCATCTTCATTTCCTCTTTGGTGTAGCCATTGTCCTGGAAAACATCTATTTGAGGAATAACATTCAAATCTATCGGGTATGCATATGCCATAGGACCATCAGTGATACCTTTTCGTTCATTCATCATCTGTTCAACCGCTTTTACACCAGTTCCGGTTACAGACTGGTACGTTGACACCACAACACGTTTGATCTTGTATTTAGCATGTAGTGGCTTAAGCGCGACAACCATTTGGATGGTTGAACAGTTTGGATTAGCAATAATCGTGTCGTCAATGTTAAGCATGTGAGCATTAACCTCTGGTACAATAAGCTTCTTTGTTGGATCCATTCTCCATGCAGAAGAGTTGTCGATAACGATTGTTCCTGCTTCTGCAAAACGTGGTGCATGTTGAAGGGACGTTTCGCCACCTGCAGAGAAAAGCGCTATAGCTGGTTTCATCGCGATTGCAGTATCAATGTTTACAACGGCGTACTTCTTACCCTTATAGCTGATTTCCTTACCAACGCTCTTTTCAGAAGCAACAGGAATTAATTCAGTTAACGGGAAGTTACGCTCCTCTAATACTTTCAACATTACAGTACCTACTAAACCTGTGGCACCTACAACTGCGACTTTCATCTATATTTTTCTCTTTTTCTATCTGCCACGAAATTGTGGACTTTCTTTTTTAACAAATATGCTTAAACTTTATAACACTTTAAAGTAATTCATTTTTAATGTATGCCTGGCTTTGTTTAATACTAGCATATGGCTCCATATCAAAGTTTTCCTGCTCCATTATAGCATGTTTAAGACCTGCTTTTTTAGCATTTTTGAATATGGTTTTATAGTCAATTCCACCGCTTCCAACTTCAATGTTTTTCTCATTGTTGGCCTTGTCCATATCTTTGACATGCCACATCGGGAATCTTCCCGGATAAGCTTCAAATAGTTGTACCGGATCTTTACCTGATCTTACAACCCAGTAGATGTCCATCTCGAAATCAACCAGGTTTGGATCTGTTTCTTTAAGCATGATCTCAAGGCCCGTAGTATCGCCCTGTGGCTGCAACTCAAAATCGTGATTATGATAAGCAATCTTTAAGCCCGATGCTTTGCATAAAGTACCAGCCTGGTTAAGTTTTGCTGCTACTTTCTTGTAATCATCTGCATTTTGACGTAAGGCGTCACCAAGATAGGGCACAGTCAGATATTTACTGCCAACTGCACTAGCTGCCGCGATGTAGGACTTTAATTCTTCTTCGTTGCCCTCCTGAATGTATTTATCAATGCCATAGTGACCACTGGGCGCAGTCAGGCCATTTTCAATTAACAGGTTTTTAAATGCTTTTGGGTCTAAGCCCCAAAAGCCGGTGCCGGGAACAAAACCGTAGGTTTCAACCTCCTTGTAACCGGCTGCGGCAACTTTGGCGATTACGCCTCTGGGATCTTGTGGCAGTAGTTCTCTTAGTGAGTATAACTGTAGTCCTACTACTTTGGATGATTTTACACAGGCAAAGGAAGGAAGTACTAAGCCGGCTGCTGCTGCAATACCGGCTTGTTTAATGAATGTTCTTCTGGAGTTCATAATAATTTTATTGATCGCAAATCTTGATGGCTGCTCTTAAAGAGCTGAGTTTATCCTTTGCCCGGGGAATAAATTCCTGAGCTAAAAAGCCCTTGAAACCCGTTGCCAGAATAGCTTTTACAATAGCAGGATAGTATAACTCCTGACTTTCGTCTATTTCGGCCCTGCCTGGTACGCCTGCAGTATGATAATGGCCAATGTACTGGTGGTAATCTTTGATGTTCTGGATCACGTCGCCTTCATCAACCTGCATATGGTAGATGTCGTAAAGGAGCTTGAAATTTTCCGATCCAAGTCGTTTACAGAGTTCGGCTCCCCAGGAGGTTCTGTCACATTGATAATCTTTGTGGTCTTTCTTACTGTTCAGCAGTTCCATTACAAGGACTACATTATGCTTCTCAGCAATTCCAATCACTTGCTTTAGTCCGGCTACACAGTTGTTCCATCCCGTCTCGTCATCCTTCCCGCGTTTGTTTCCACTGAAGCAGATTAGATTTTTATAGCCTGCTTTAGCGACAAGAGGTATCATTTCAGTATAACTCTTGATTAAAGTTTCATGGAATTTAGGATCATTCCAACCGTCTACAAGATTGATTTCCGCACCGTTGCACATGGAGGAGGTGAGGCCATGCTTTTTCAATGTCGCCCAATCTTTTGGGCCGACCAGGTCAATGCCTGTGATGCCCATTTTTTTAGACTCTATGCAAAGGGTATCCAGATCAATGCTATCAAAGCACCACCTGCATACTGCATGGTTTACGTTGCCTTTAAGTGCCAAATTGTTTTCAGATTTTGGTGTGAATCCTTGAAGTGTAATTGGTGCGCCTAAAGCCACACCCGCAATTGCAAGACTCTTTAATGCATCTCTTCTGCTATTCTTTTGTTCCATCATCGCTTCTTAAATGCTTTCTACTTTTACCTTTTCTTTGTCATTGAAAAACAATGCAAAAAGGATGAACACTACTGCAGCGATGCCAGCCGGAATAATCCAGATCATCTGCCAGTTAAAGGAGCCATCAGCAACTTTGTACGTATCAGTAATCATTCCAGCCACTTCAAAACCAATTAACATACCAATTCCGTATGTAGCCAGGGTGATAAGACCTTGCGCGGCACTCTTAAACTGTTCACCAGCTTTTGAATTGGTATAGATCTGACCAGATACAAAGAAGAAGTCATAACAGATACCATGAAGTGCGATTCCGATGATCAGCATAAAGCTGAGGTCACCGGCGTTTCCGTACGCAAATAATGCATAACGAACTGCCCAGGCAAGCATACCGACAAGAATTGTCTTTTTGAATCCAAAGCGTGTAAAGAATACCGGTAACAAGAGTAGGAATAAAACCTCAGACATCTGTCCAATCGTCATTTTACCAGTAGGGTTATCCAGACCGATGTTGGATAAGAAAGGGTTTGCATTCTGGTAATAGAATGCTAATGGAATACAGATCAGGATGGATGAAACGAAGAAAATAGCGAAGTTTTTATCCTTCAATAATTTGAGTGCATCCAGTCCAAGAATTTGCGAAACACTTACCTTTTCTCCTGTTGATACTTTTGGAGGTGTTGCTGGTAAGGTAAAGCTGAATAAGCCCAGAACAAGTGATCCGATACCGGCCATCAGGAAAGTGTATTTTAAGAAACCTGCCGATATGCCTTCCGGTGAGTCCCAGTGATAAACGAAACTGATTAACAGTCCCGCAACGATCCAGCCGATTGTTCCCCATACGCGTATGGTTGAGAATTCCTTCTCTGGATCTTTCATCTGGTTAAATGATACTGAATTTACGAGTGCCAGGGTAGGCATGAATAAAATCATGTACGATAACACGTAAGGGTAGAAGGTTGAAATATCTGGTGCCTGGTACATTTGGTACATCAGCGCTGCGCCGATCAAATGCAAAACGCCTAAGATTCTTTCCGCATTAAAAAACCTGTCTGCAATAAGCCCGATGATAAAAGGGGCGATAATTGCTCCCCAGGATTGGGTGGAAAATACCGCGGCACTTTGTGAACCTGTCGCTTGTAGGTTATTTCCGATAAAAGTACCCAGTGTAACAAACCATGAGCCCCAGATAAAGAATTCCAGGAACATCATGCTTGATAATTTAATACGGTTGGTTAAGTTCATTTGTTAGTCAGAGTTAATTAGATTTAAGTTCTTTAATGGAGATATTTCTGTACCACACCTCATCGCCATGGTCCTGCAAAGCAATTCTGCCTTTTTTGTATGCAGCAAAGCCTTCCCAGCCTTTAAACTTACTGCCTTCAACAAGTTTCTTGAAGTTTTCATCCCAAAGCGTAGTAGAAACGATTTTCACACCGTTCAAGGTGAAGTCAAGTTTTCCATTCTTACTAACAACTTTAACTTTGTTCCATTCACCAACTGGCTTCACCGGTTCTGAGCTGCTTTGGATCAGATCATACAAATCGCCCGAACGGTGTTTGGTGATCTTGCCATCAGGATGCCCTTCATTATCCAAAACCTGCATCTCTAATCCAGTCGCATAGGTTTGCTTATATTTTGGGTCTTCATGAACATAAAGCATGATGCCGCTATTACCTTTAGGCGCAATTTTCCATTCCAGGTTCATTTCGAAGTTCTCGTATTCCTGGTCGGTAACCAGGTCTACGCCGTGTCCGCTACGTAATTTCGGATCCAGGTGGATCACACCTTTTTCCATGGTCCAGCCATGCGATGCATTCTGATCTCCATATGGATGCCAGCCTGCTATTTTCTTCGATTCCTGAGCATTTAGTGCATTGGTATTGAATAATGCTGTAAGCACCAAAGCGGAAAAAATATACTTTTTCATGTTTTTAGTTTTATGTAATACGCCCGGTTGAAAAACCGGGCGTAAAAAAGATTAGGGTTCAATTAAGCGCCAAGGGTCCAGCCTTTGCGGTATTCTCTTTTAACAAATTGGTTCACTGCGTCGAAGTTGGTTACCTTCATGTTGTCATTGTCCCAAAGTAATTTGATGTTGCGGCCAGGATAAATGGTTCTTCCTTTATCATCTTTAGCCTGAACATCAACACCTCTGATGGCGAGATTTGCCATCAATAATGCTTCGGTTAACGGCCCTGCAATCTCGAATGGAGAACTTACTTCCTGCTTGCCGTAACCAGCAATACAAGCTTCCACCCACTGTGCGTAGTGACCGTTAGCACCATCTTTGACCCTGGCAAAACGTTCTGGTACTTTGATGCTTTTATTTCTGCTTAATGGTAATAATCTAGGATCTGCAGAGTATGTACTTGCCATCATCTTACCTTTTGTTCCGATGAACAAAGTTCCGTTTCCACCGTCTCCGAAAACCTCATTTGCTTCCAGTTCCTCAGGTCTTTCTGGCTGAATACCGCCATCCATCCAGTGCACAATTACATCACCTTTGGTTTTGTTGGTCCTCGGGAATTTCAAGGTTACATGGCTTGATGGAGGACAGCTATCCGGGAAATATCCACGCTTAAATTCATCCACATATACTGTACCCACGCTCGCCTGAACTTCGCTCGCATATTTCAAATTCAATACGCTGAAAGGAGCTTCTAACAAGTGACAGCCCATATCGCCCAGAGCGCCGGTTCCGTAATCCCACCAGCCTCTCCAATTAAATGGAACAAGTTTATCTACATATTCCTTGTAAGGTGCTGTTCCCAACCAAAGATCCCAGTCAAGCTCTTTTGGAACTTCAGCTTTGTTTGTAGACCATGGAATACCCTGTGGCCATACTGGTCTGTCAGTCCAGGCATAAACCGTATGTACATCGCCAATCAGGCCTGCATCATACCATTCTTTCATCTGACGCGGACCGTCATTTGAAGCACCCTGGTTACCCATTTGAGTTACTACTTTGTATTTTTTTGCTGCAGCAGTTAATGCACGTGCCTCGTAGATGTCGTGCGTTAATGGCTTTTGCACATATACGTGTTTGCCGAGCTGCATAGCAGCCATGGTTTGAACAGCGTGGTTGTGGTCTGGGGTAGACACAGATACGGCATCAAAATTCTTCGATTCCTTATCTAGCATCTCGCGCCAGTCTTTATAGAACTTTGCCTTTGGAAAAGCTTTAACGGAGTTTGCTGCACGACGGGTGTCAACATCACAAAGGAACCCGATATCTGCTTTACCACTTTTATGAAACATGGCAATGTCAGACTGGCCTTTTCCGCCTACACCGATGCCTGCAATAATCAACCTGTCACTTGGCGCTAAAAAGCCGTTGCCACCTAGTACGTGACGCGGTACAATTGTGAATGCAGCTGCCGCAATAGCACCAGATTTTAGAAATGAACGCCTGGATGTTGCGTTTTGCTCATTTGTCTTATTTTCCATTGGGTTATATTTGGTTTAGTGATTGGTTATTTCTTAAGCGAAAGGATGTAGTTTACCATCTCTTTAGCATCTTCTTTTGACATGTTTGGATGAGGTGTCATTGGAACTTCTCCCCAAACACCTGCACCACCGCGAATAATCTTATCCGCAAGTTCATCAACGTTCAGTTCGCTCATCGGATATTTCTCAGCAACCTCAAGATATGATGGACCTACAACTCTAGTGGTTTCATTATGGCAGCCTAAGCAGTCGGACTTATCGATAAGTTGCTTTCCTTTATGAACAGCTCCAGATTCGCCAGCTGATGCGGTAGCTTCTGTGTTCGTTGCAGCAGATTCTGTTTTAGCAGAATCGCCACCTCCGCAGGATGCAAAAACAAACGTCAGGCATCCAAGTAAATATGTTAATTTTTTCATAAGTGTATTGTAAATGTTCCCGTACCCCGGGCTATAATCCTAAAATTTTATTGTTGAAGTTTTCGTCGGCCCCTGTAGCAGCAAAATCGTCGAACGCTCTGTCGGTTACCGGAATAATGTGTTTTTTAATGAATTCAGCACCTTCTCTAGCACCCACACTAGATTCTTTTAAACTACATTCCCATTCCATTACCGCCCAGCCTTTAAAGTCGTACTGCGTAAGTTTGCTGAATATGGTTTTAAAATCCACCTGACCATCACCTGGTGAACGGTATCTTCCTGCACGGTTTGCCCAGCTTTGGTAACCACCAAAAGTACCTTGTTTACCGGTAGGATTAAACTCCGAATCTTTCACATGGAAGGCTTTTATGCGCTCATGGTAGAAATCGATGTATTGAATGTAGTCAAGCTGCTGCAATACAAAGTGAGATGGATCGTATAACAGACATGCACGAGGATGGTTGTTCACTTTCTCCAGAAACATTTCGTAAGTAATACCGTCGAACAGATCTTCACCAGGGTGTATCTCATAACAAACATCAACCCCGCAGCTGTCAAATTCGTTTAGTATTGGCAACCAGCGTTTCGCAAGCTCTTTGAAACCTGCTTCAACCAGGCTTTCCGGGCGTTGTGGCCATGGGTGAAACATATGCCATAACAGCGAACCGCTGAAGGTAGCATGTGCATTCAGGCCCAGGTTCTGAGAAGCTTTCGCAGCATATTTCAACTGCTGAACCGCCCATTCCGTTCTTCCTTTCGGATTATTATGAAGCTCCTTGGGTGCAAAAGCATCAAAAGCCAGATCATATGCTGGATTAACGGCCAC
Source organism: Pedobacter sp. UBA1654 (assembly GCA_002320935.1). Lineage (GTDB taxonomy): Bacteria > Bacteroidota > Bacteroidia > Sphingobacteriales > Sphingobacteriaceae > Pedobacter. Next base: position 37,015 of record DCLG01000034.1, read on the forward strand.
AAGCTGACCTTGCAAGTGCGTCGACAATTCGGTTATTTCAAGACCATAACTGTTGATTTTCCCTTTTAATTCATCTGCATAGGTTTTGCTTTCAGCCGCCAGTTTCAGATCGATAAAACGATCATCCAGCGTAGGCATTTGAATTCCAACAAAACCCAATTCTGCTGCCCAATTACATATGCCTTCCAGCGAATTAAATGGTGCCTGTTCCTGAATAAACTGTGCTAAGAATATAGCCGGTCCTTTAATTGTTGTCATCTTTAGATTTTAAATTCATGCCACTTCTGGTCTGATTGACCTGAAGCAACTACATTTTCAATGAATGCCATGCCGCGTACGCCATCTTCACTGGTAGGGAAGTCTAGCATTTCTTCAGACGGTGTTTCGCCTGCGCTTACTTTATCTATTGTACTCACAAAGTTGCGATAGATATTTCCAAAGGCCTCAAGATATCCTTCCGGGTGTCCGGATGGTGTCCTGGTATTGTGTTTAGCGAAAGAACTCAGGTAGTCATGTCCGGTTCTGTAGATTTGTGCAGGGGCATCAAGCCATTTCACCTTAAGGGTGTTTGGTTCTTCCTGGTGCCATTCTAAGCCACCTTTTTCCCCGTAAACTTTAATCGACAAGGCATTTTCTTCACCGGCTGCAATTTGTGATGCCATTAGAATTCCGTTGGCACCATTGTCAAATTTCAGAAGGATGTTACCATCATCATCTAAGGCACGGCCATCCACAACAATATTAAGATCTGCACACATATGTGAGATCTTTTGGTTGGAAATGTATTCTGCCAGCTGAGCAGCATGGGTTCCAATATCACCCATACATCCACTGATACCACTTTTAGCGGGATCAGTACGCCAGGCCGCTTGTTTATTGTCTTCATTTTCTGAGGACAAGCTTAGCCAACCCTGTGGATATTGCACGCAAATCTTTCTGATACGACCAAATTCGCCGGCCTTCACCATTTGTCTTGCTTGCTTCACCATCGGATAACCAGAGTAGGTGTGCGTTAAACACACCAGTAAGCCAGTTTCCTGAGCTTTAGCATGAAGTGCCTTTGCTTCTTCAAGTGTAAGCGTCATCGGTTTATCAATCAGCACATGAAAACCATGTTCTAATGCCAGCATTGCTGGTTCGAAGTGTGCGAAGTTTGGGGTAACAATGCTCACAAACTGCATCCGCTTATCCGCGGGCAGTTTGTGTTCTGCTTCAAACATCTCCGCATAGTTGCCGTAATTTCTGTTATCTTCTATAAAAAGGGCACGTCCTGATGCTTTTGCTTTTTCGGGGTTGGAACTGAATGCGCCGCAGCACAATTCAATCAGGCCATCCATGTTTGCAGCAATACGGTGAACGGCGCCTATAAAGGCATCCTTTCCACCGCCAACCATGCCCATTCTTATCTTTTTCTCTACCATTAGATATTTCCTTTTTTAAGTTCGGAAACAGCGTAATCCGCTGCTCTGGCTGTTAGTGCCATGAAAGTTAATGAAGGATTTTGACATCCGATTGATGGCATACAAGCACCGTCTGTTACGAATACGTTGCTAACCTCATGCATTTGGTTCCATTTGTTAAGTACAGAAGTTNNGCATCGCCATACCGGGTGTAGAACCATTATCGTAAGTAACGATGTTCTTCATACCAGCAGCTTCGAGCATTTCAGCAGCATCATTTTTCATTGCTTCACGCATTTTGGTTTCGTTTTCTCTGAACGTACAGTCGATCGCCAAAACAGGTAAGCCCCATTTATCTTTTCTGGTTCTGTCAAGCGTTACTTTGTTGTCATGGTAAGGTAGTGCCTCTCCAAAACCACCAAGACCCATCTGCCATACGCCAGGAACAGTCATTTGATCTTTGAAGTCGCCTCCAAATGCAAGTTCTGCAACGTCCTTATGCCATCCGGTCCGGCTTGCACCACCCTGGTATCCAAAACCCCTCAGGTAATTGCGTTTGTCGTTACCCATGTTTTGGTAACGTGGTACGTAAATACCATTCGCTCTACGGCCGTAGGTGTATTTATCATCATAGCCTTCTGCAATACCAGTAGCTCCACAACGGAAGTGGTGGTCCATCAGGTTATGTCCAAGTTCACCGCTGGCATTGCCATATCCATTAGGATGTTCGTCTGACGTGGAGTTCAGAAGGATTTGAGTGGTACCAAGTGTTGATCCATTTACGAAAATGATTTTGGCATAGAACTCCATGTTCTCATTTGTCTCAGAATCAATCACCATTACGCCTTTAGCTTTCTTGCTTTCCTTGTCGTGGATGATATGACTCACCAGAGAGTATGGACGTAATGTAAGGTTTCCAGTGGCAACAGCTGCTGGCAGGGTAGAGGACTGCGTACTGAAATAAGCACCAAAAGGACAACCTCTGCTGCAAAGATTACGGTACTGGCATTTTCCACGACCAAGATGCGGAACCGTTAAATTGGCTGTACGGCCAATGGTCATGATTCTTTCCCTTTTGTAATGATCTTCGATGCGTTTCTTCACCGACTTTTCCACACAGTTCATCTCCATAGGAGGAAGGAACTGTCCATCTGGTAATGCGGGCCAGTTTTCATTCTGACCGCTGATACCAGCAAAGCGCTCGGTATAGTCATACCATTTCTCAAGATCTTTATAGCGGACAGGCCAGTCATTACCATGACCATCCTTCAGGTTGTCTTCGAAGTTGATGTCGCTGAAGCGGTAACTCTGACGGCCCCACATTAAGGACTTACCCCCAACATGGAAACCTCTGTACCAGTCAAAACGCTTCACTTCGGTATAAGGGCAATCAAGGTCATTTACCCAGAAGCTTTCATTAAACTCCTGATAAGGATAATCCCGCATTTGAACGGGGTGTGTTCTTTTTTGTTCTTCAGTTAAACGTCCACGGTGTTCAAACTCCCATGGTTTTTTCATTGCAGTTGTATAGTCCTTGATGTGTTCTATATTCCTGCCGCGTTCCAGTAAAAGTACCTTTAATCCTTTTTCTGTTAGTTCTTTCGCAGCCCAACCACCACTGATCCCTGATCCGATAACGATGGCATCATAGGTGTTTTGTGCTGTAGCCTTTGTATTTAAATTCATTTCTATCTTAATATTATGCGTAAACTCTCTGACCTGGTTTCAAATCAACACAACCATCATATCTGCCTGGGATATCAATATATTCATAGGCCTGTGTGGCTCCAATTTCTGAGGTAAAATAACCCAGGATTGTTAAGTCACGCGCAATGGCAAAGAAATAATGATTGCTTTGAGGCTTTTTAGCCGCGGTTGGATTTCCAGCTCTTTCTTTCTCTGGTTTCTTTTCAAATTCTGCAGCTTCTTTTTCCTGCAGTTTTGTTGCCTCTTCCTTATCTTTTTTCTGAGCGGCAATGGTTTCTTCTCTTACTTTGTCAAGAAGTTGCTTGCGCTGCTCGGGTGTGATGCTTACGAAAGAATTTTTAAATTGATCTTTTGAATTCTTTTCAAGATCCTCCAAGCCTTTAACAAACACCTTTTGTGCCTCTTCCGGATAGCAATCTTTCATCATTAGTGAAATAAAAGGACCTACACCGGCTGCTTTTGCACCTGGAGTTTTTGTTGTAGGAATGATGGTATCAGCCAGTTCAGCGAGCATTTTCTCCTGATCTGCTGAAAACAAGTTTTCTGAAGAAGTTTTGGACGGCTGACATCCTTCAAGGAATACGCCAATAGTTGTAGCAGATAATGCGCCTCCCATTAAAAAGGCGAAACTTTTAACTGCGTCTCTTCTATTCATGTGGTTTATATTTAGTTGTTAAAGGATTCAATTTCTTACAAAATCTAAAATAGAGAAAAATTTATTTGGAAAGTGTAATTTCAACACATTAAATTTTCGAATATAATGCATTTGTTACGCGTTTGTGCAATACTGCTCACATCCATAAAAAAGCCCCGCATAGAATCTATGCAGGGCTTTTTTTACAAAATATATTAGAAATTAATAACCTGGATTCTGTTTAAGAACGCCGTTACTTCTATCCAACTGTTCCTGTGGAATCGGGAAGTAATTGTCTTCTTCACCGATGGTTATGCCTCTGGATGTTGCTAAGAATTGTCCCTCAAAAGCAGAGTAACTCTCCAACGTAGGTTTTAAAATACCCCAACGTACAAGATCATAGAAACGATGACCTTCCATCGCAAGTTCCAACCTACGTTCAAAACGCACCGCATCTCTGGCATAGGTCTGGCTTGGGAAAGCTGGATAAGGATTAACCCTGTAAGTTGCTGCTGGAGCACCACCTACAGCCTTATCAGTCGCTACAGGAAGTTGAGCAGCTCTTGCACGAACTGCATTTACCAACCTAAGTGCCTCTCCCAAATTACCCAATTCTACCTGGCATTCAGCTGCCATCAGGTACACATCAGCTAAACGGATAACATTAACATTCAAGCCATTCACATTTGTGTTACCTGGAGCAGTACCGTTAGTGAATTCTGCAAATTCAATAGAGTTCTTATAAGGAACAAACGGTCCACCTGTGGTAACCTCTCTGATCCATGGATCTCCTTGCATAATTCCCCAATCGCGGTATGGTACACCTCTTCTACCCAATGTATAGTCCATTCTAGGATCTACCAATAAAGATCGTTCCACCTGGTAAGCGGCTTTTTCTGCTGTTGATAAACCGAAGTCAGATTTAAATGGATTATTGCGGTAGCTACCATCGATCATTGGTAGACCAGTCGCAGTTACACGGAAAGCGTTTGCTAAGTCGATAGATGGTTGAAAGAATCCGCAGCAGCTGGTTTTAGAGCTACCACCATAAGGATAGTTTAGCATATCGCCAACGTTTCCGTTATCACCACCACTACCGTCAGTTCCTACTGCGTGTTGAACAGCAAATATGGTTTCCGGACCATTCTCTTTTGTGATGTCAAAGTTGTCCTTATAGTTAAGTGTAACGATATCTGGTCGCGACGCCATAACAGCTGTAAATAGCGGTAGCGCCTCTGCATATTTCTTCTGATAAAGCAACACTTTTCCCAGATAAGCCTGTGCAGCAGCTTTATCTGCGCGTCCAACCTGATCAAGAGGTTTGCTCGTACCAAGATTTGCAACTGCAAAAGTGAAATCTTCAACAATTGCCGGATAGATATCAGCAGTGTTGTCAACAGCAGGTTCCGTAGTCGCTTCTGTGATTAACGGAACATTTTTGAAAGCACGGGCCAGGAAGAAGTAGTAGTGTCCGCGTAAGAACCTGGCTTCTGCCTGAATTTCTGCTGCACGTTGATCTGAAAATTTCTCTCCGGAGCCAGACTGTAATGCCGCCAGGATGCGTAGTGTGCTGTTACATCTCTGAATACCCTCAAAGCACCGCGTCCATAGTACAGACAAGTTGTCGTTTGTACTTGTAGGGGAATGGCGCTCCAAAGCATTCATGTTTGGCTGATCACCCGCATCACTACCTTTATGCGCATTGTCTGATGTAACTTCACCTAACAGCCATTGGCTTGGTCCTGAAGCGTAGTTCCCCCAGGTACCATTTAGATTTCCGTTTAAGAGTGCATAAGCGCCTGTTAAGGTTGCTTCTACACCTTTTTGATTTGTCAATTGCTCTTGACTAAGCTCCCCTTGGGGACGTTTTTCAAGAAAATCCTTTTTACAGCCTACTGCTGAAAAGAGCATCATCCCGAATATAATAAGATTAATCTTTTTCATAATTTTTAATTAATTCGTTAAAAGCCAACACTTACACCAAATAGAAACTGACGTGGGTTCGGATAGATACCGCGGTCAACACCAAGAGCAGAGTAAGTCTCAGATTCAGCACTTACTTCTGGATCTAATCCGGTGTAATTTGTGATTGTAAATACGTTTGTTGTGCTAGCATAAACTCTGAACTTACTAATACCCCATTTGGAACCGAATACTTTTTCTGTAGGAATGGTATACCCGATTTGAAGGTTTTTCATGCGGAAGAAGCTTCCATCCTGTACGNNTATTCGATTTCTGCTGTAGTACCAGATACTGAAGGGATATTGCTTGATGTGTTCGTTGGTGTCCAAGCATTCAACAAACGTGTACTTTTCGCACCCTGGAAAGTTTGGAAGTCTGTGAAATAGCGATTTGTATCATAAAGATCATTTCCCTGTACACCGTTGAAGAACATTGAGATGTCGAAGTTCTTGTATGATGCATTTAGATTAAGGGAGTAATAGAAATCAGGATTCGGATTACCAATGATCTTTCTATCTTCTGGAGTGATCAAGCCATCTCCATTAATATCTCTGAATTTCATTCCACCAACACGTGCGTTCGGGTAAGAAGGACTCTCTGCAATGTCAGCCTCACTCTGGAAAATACCGCTTTGTTCATATCCAAAGAATGAGCCGAATGGTTCACCTTTTTTCAAGATACTCGTACGTAAACTTCTGAACGCACCATACTGCAACTGATCTACTCCAGGAGCAATTTCTTCCAGTTTGTTTACGTTTTTAGAGAAGTTCACACCAATGTCAAAGGTGAAAGGACTATTGTTATTTCTACCATAGTGGTAATTTAAGTTAACCTCCACACCTTTATTGCTCATGTCACCAACATTCCGATATGGTGAGCTACCTAAACCAACTGCTGTTGAAGGCAACTGAACTGGGAATAACATGTCTTTGGTTTTTCTGTTATACCAATCCACAGATCCGTCTATTGCCGAAGAAAATAAGGTGAAGTCTAAACCAAGGTTTAATGAAGTTACAGATTCCCATTTAATTTCAGGATTCGCATAGGCATTCTGCCATACACCACTAACTACACCGTTTCCACCAAGAAGTGGATAAGCCGAGGTTAGCAGACCTTGTTGATAACGACTGAGATATTGATTTACCGGTATTCTCTGGTTACCCGTACCACCATAACCTGCACGAAACTTTAAGTCATTCAACCAGCTCACTTTTTCTTTAAGGAAGTCTTCTTCTGAAACTCTCCAGGCGATACTACCAGCTGGGAAAGCACCATACTTGTTTTCAGGACCAAAGTTTGAAGACCCATCTCTACGAACGGTAACACTCGCAAGGTAGCGGTCATCGAAAGAATAATCTGCTCTTGCAAATAGAGAGAACAGGGAACCCGCACCACCAGAACTTCCATTGCTGATGTTTGCTGTACCCACGTTTAGGTAATAGTAATCCATATCTCCCAAAATGAAGAAATCGTTACGTCCACCAGTTAGTGAGCGACTCTTGTTCTGGATTGCCTCAGTACCTGCCAATAAAGTTAAATTATGCTTTTCAGCAATTGTAGCTCTATAGGTCAAAGTGTTTGTCCAGGTCCATTCACTGTTAAATCCTTGAGTTTCGCTCAAGTTGTTTGAGCTGTTACCTTCAGAGAATTCAGGATTTGGATAACGCATGCTGATATTGTTGTAATTCTCATAGCGTAAACCAAAATTTGTCCTTACAGTCAGACCTTTAATGATGTCAAGTTCTGCAAAGGCATTACCGAAGAAGAAGTTGCTTTTATTAAGATTGTCTTTTCCACGGTATAAGAAAGCGAGTGGGTTTTCAGCATTACCCAATTGCGCACCTTTACTACCTGCAAAATTTCCCATGATGTCATAAACCGGAACGATTGTCGGCATGCGGTATGCCCAGCCGATAGCACTGCCTTCATCCTGGTAATCGCCTGAAACATTCGGGTTTACACCAAAACCAAATCCCTCTGAGTAACTATAAGAAATGTTTTCACCAAATCGAAGTCTTTTGTCAAGAGCTGACACGCTGGTGTTTGCACGAGTGTTGTATCTCTTGAATCCGGTATATTTAATAATACCTTTCTGATCAAGATACCCTGCTGAAATGCTGTAGGTTGAGTTTTCTCCACCACCTGAAGCTGCAACCTGGTAATTTTGAGTAGGTGCATTTTCAGTGATTTCTTCAAACCAGTTTGTACCCTGGTGATTAGCTCTTGTAATTTGATAAAAGCTGTTAGGATCGTTAGAGTATAGGTATTTGGATGGATCTGCGTCAGCTGGTGTGACATTCTGACCAAATATGTTTCCCGCACGCAAATATTCAGGAAGGACCGGTGTAGCGCCAGTGCCATAGTTAGTTGCATTAGGGAAAGCTTGCGCATACTGGATCGGGCTCATGAACTCAGGGAAGGTGTTTTTCCTAGGCGTCTGAGTACCATAGTAAGCATCAAATGTAACCCTCGGCGGACCTTGAATACCTTTTCTGGTCGTGATGATCACAACCCCGTTGTTTGCACGTGAACCGTAGATAGAAGCTGCGGACGCATCTTTCAGGATCTGCATACTCTCGATATCATTCTGGTTTAACCAGCTTAATTTTCCTTCATAAGGAACTCCATCTACTACATAAAGCGGATCATTGTTGTTGATGGTCGTCACACCACGAACACGAATCTGCGGCGTAGACCCTGGTGCACCGTCTACAACGATCTGCACACCTGGTGCCTTACCTTGTAAAGACTCAACAGCACTTGCCGCCGGTTGTGATTTCAACTGTGCCACGTCCACAACAGACACCGCACCGGTTAAATCCTTTTTACGCTGACTGGTGTAACCAGTTACGACAATCTCATTTAAGTTGTTGTCTTCCTGAACGAGTGCAACGTTTACAGTAGTACGAGTACCAACTGCTACTTCCCTTGGTTGATAACCAACAAAAGATATTACAAGAACGTCATTTGGACTTGCCTGGATGGCAAAAGAACCATTCCCGTCTGTCATGGTACCTTGTGCGGAATTTTTGATTTTAACGGATGCACCGGGAATCGGTGACTGGTCATCACTGCTGGTAACTTTACCGGTGATTCTGACCTGTGCATGCAAACCTAAAGACAGGAGCATGCAGGTAAGTAAAAGAAAGATCTTTCTTTTAGAACTTAGTAAATTTTTAAACATAAAATATTTGGTTAGTTGGTGAATTGATTTGGTTAGAAAAGGGGGTTTGTTTACATATGCTCTAAATTTAAGGGTTAGTGGATTATCTGTTAGTTACTTAAACATAATTTAAACATACCGAATATTCGTACAATGTTCCAAATCATTGTGACGATATTTTTACGAAGTGTGAAATAACGTGAATTGAGCAGGAGAAAACGTAGACATTCAATCAAAAAAGTATGTTTATTTCTCCTAATCCCTTATATTGCTCATAATAAAGTTAATAGAAATAACATCACGTTTTTTGCGCTTATATGATGATATTTTAACCCTTGCAATTTTATTAACAACCAAATATAAAACTATGAACAGATCTCTACCTCCTGGAAATCGGGGCGCATCCTATGATGCTCCCGGTATCTCTAAGTTTACCAAACTTATCTTTTGCTGTTTCCTGCTGGTTTTCATCAATGCGGCTGCTTTTGCCCAGACTTTGATCCGCGGTACGGTCCGTGATAATGAAAACAATGCCCTGCCAGGCGCAACAGTATCGGCCGTGGGTGCGAATGTTAAAGTGCTCACGGACGGTGAAGGGCGCTTTGCAATAACAGTCCCTACAACGGTGACACAGCTTTCCTTTAACTATGTAGGACTGGAAACCCAAACCGTTCCCATCAACAGCAGAACTTCCATCGATGTTGCTCTCTCCGGTGCAAATGAACTTGATGTGGTGACAGTAGTTGGCTACGGTTCGGTTCGAAAGAGTGACCTTACCGGTGCCGCAACCACCGTATCGGCCAAAGATTTCAACAAAGGCCCGCTAAATGCGCCTGACCAACTCATTCAGGGTAAGGTTGCCGGTGTCCAGATGATCAATAACAGTGGCCAGCCCGGCGGTTCTACTACTGTCCGGATTCGTGGTAATACGGCTATGACAGGTTCTGGGCAGCCACTCTACGTAGTAGATGGTGTTGCCCTGGATAACAGATCTGCACGCCCTTCTGCTAGCGGCGGTGTCGGAAATGCACCAGGTGGCAACCCCCTTAACTTTATCAACCCTGCAGATATCGCCAGCATGGAAGTGCTTAAAGACGCTTCTGCAACGGCCATCTATGGTTCACGTGCTGCCTACGGTGTTGTATTAATCACTACAAAACGCGGTCAGAGTGGTGCAACTAAAGTAGATGTTTCCGCATCAGCTGGTGTAAGCAGCCTCGCTAGAAATATTGATGTTCTTGATGGAGAAGAATACCGCGCTGCCCTAACCAAGTACGGTGTAGAACAGTTCGATTTCGGCGCTAACGTAAACGCTATCGATGAGATCACCAGAACTGCCTACAACCAGAATTATTCCGTTGGCCTCAGTGGCGGTAATCAGGATAATACCTATCGTGCTTCCTTCGGGTACCAGGATCAACAAGGTATCATCAGAAAAACGGATTTTACCAAATACAGTGGATCCTTCAATGGTAACTTCAAATTCCTGGAAAGTAAAAAACTGGGACTGGATGTTAGCTTAATCAGCAGTCAGTACCTTGAAAATATTGCACCCATCACTACAGATGCTGGCTTCCGTGGAAGTTTGATCAGCCAGGCGCTTTCCTGGAACCCGACCAGAGCGTTCCGCAACCCTGATGGTTCCTTGTTCATAGAACCACGCTCGTCCATCGTGAATCCACTTGCAATGTCAGAAGCATCAAGTGATAAATCTAAAGTGTCCACAATCCTGGGAAGCATTTCCCCTTATTATAAAATTACAGAATGGTTGGAATATCGTATGCTCGCAAGTATCAACTACAGCACCGGTATCAGAAGAGCTTCTACACGCAGCTACCTGAACCTTCCTGGAATTGAAGCAAACGGTGAGTTTCTTGGCGGATACGGAAGTTATGCAAATGCTGAACTTGTAACGCAGCAGTTTACCAATACGCTGAACTTCAATAAAGAGATTGCAAGTAAGTTGAATCTGAATGCAGTGTTAGGTTATGAGTATACCAACTATATCAATAAAGGCATCACCAGCACAGCCAGAGGTTTCGGTGATATCAACGTAGATTATACCGATATCATGCAGGCTACGGCTCCTGCCAACAGATCGCTTAGTTCATACAACGATCCAACAACACAGCTTCAGTCATATTTCGCAAGGGCCATATTCAATTATGCAGATAAATATCTCTTAACTGCAACATTCCGTGCGGATGGTTCAACCAAATTTGGTTCCGAGAACCGTTACGGTTATTTCCCTTCCTTCTCTGCTGCATGGAACATTAAGAATGAGAGCTTCCTGACCGATGTTGCCTGGTTAAATCAACTTAAAATCAGAGCAGGTTATGGTCTTACCGGTAACCAGGAGTTCCCTTCAGGATCGGCCCAGCAACGATATAACATCAACTTTGCGAACGGTGCACCGTCATTTGTAGGTGTTAACAATGAGAACACAAAACTTAAATGGCAGTCTGACGAGCAGATCAATATTGGTGCTGATTTCGGCTTCTTCAACAACAGACTAACTGGTTCCGTGGATTACTTCAAAAAAGTCACGACCGATCTTTTGTTTCCTCAAATTCCTTATGTTCCGGCGAACCCGGGTGTAGCAATCACCTGGCAGAACTTACCTGGAGAGATTACAAACAAGGGTGTTGAACTTGCATTAAATGGTGCGATCATTGAGAAAGAAGACATTTCATGGTCATTAGGTGGTAATGCAACCTTCCTGAAAAATGAAGTGAACAACATTACTGGCCGGATCAATACCGGTGCATTGAGTGGACAAGGTTTAAGTGATGTTACGGTAGAGGTTGTAGAAAGTGGTTTGCCGCTTTTTGCGATGGTAACCAGACAATTCAACGGCCTTGACGCCAATGGTTTCTCCACCTATACCGACGAAGNNGTTATACCTATTATTATGTAGGTAATCCAAACCCTAAAGTTATCCTTGGTTTAACCACCAACTTCAGATACAAAAATGTTTCACTTACCGCAAACTTCAACGGCTCACTAGGTCAGGATATTTACAATAACACGGCTAACTCCGTGTTGCCCATCTCAAATCTTGGAACCGGAAAGAACGTTGCCAGCGCCTTGTTAAATTCTCCGATTCAGGAATCTTTAGCAAATCCAATTGCAGCTTCTTCCCGCTATATTGAGAAAGGTGATTACCTGAAACTTGCGAACGCAACGATCAATTACACCATTGGCAACATCGGTAAATCGATCAAAGGCCTCAACTTGTTTGTAAACGGACAAAATCTTTTCGTCATCACTAAATTCAAGGGCTTTGATCCGGAAGTAAATGTTGACAAAAGTGTAAACGGTGTTCCTTCTGCCGGTATTGAGTACATCTCTTACCCAACCGCCAGAACTTTCAACTTCGGACTGAACTTCTCACTTTAATTTAATATTAAGCAATATGAAAAATAGATATATAACAGCCTTTGTTGCAGTGGCTCTTTTTGCATCAGGGTGTACTAAACTGGATGAAAACCTAAACGGACAGATCGGGAATACAGGGGTGTCTTCAGGCAATGTTGCCGCGCTTTTAAATGCGAGTTACACGGCAATGCGAAGCCCTTACCAGGGTACTTACGGCTGGTGGGCACTACAGGAGTTTCCTACGGATGAAGCGATTGCGCCTACCAGAGCTGGCGACTGGGATGATAATGGCGCCTGGAGGGCACTACACCTGCATAGATGGGCTACGGATCACCCGAGAATATCCAATGTTTTCAGAGATCTGAACAGTGTAAGTTTTGTTACTACGAACCTTTTTCAATTTAACCCTACACCGGTGCAAGCAGCGGAAGCGCGTTTTCTTCGTGCAATGGCTCAGTTCTCTATTCTTGATGGCTGGAACCAGGTTCCTTACCGCGAGCCGGGGGAAGATGTAACACTGCCTTCCAAAGTAAGACAAGCGCCTGAAGCACTTGAATACATTATCGCGGAGCTGAATGCCATCCTGCCGGACCTTCCTGATGGCCCAAATTTCACCGCCAATAAAGATGCAGCCCGTGTGCTCCTGATGAAATGCTACCTGAATAAAGGTGCGTTCCTGAACCGCCAGACGCCATCATTTGACGCTGCAGATATGAACCAGGTGATTACCCTGGCCGACCAGATCATCAACATGGGTAAATACACTTTGTCGGAGAACTACTTCGATAATTTTGCACCTAATAATGATGCGCTGTCTAAGGAAAACATTTTCACAGCGCAGAACCTTGGCGGCTCGGATGCAGGTGGGGTTAACAGTACCTGGATAGCAGGGTTACATTACAACCAGCGGCCAGGAGGCAACAATGGTTTTGCAACCCTATCCGACTTCTACAACAAATTTGAAGCAGGTGACAAACGCAGGGGAGGTGCCTATCCGGGCGTGACCGAACAAGCCGGTGTTCGCGTGGGCTTCCTTGTTGGTCAGCAAACAGACCAGAATGGTGCGCTGCTTAAGGATAGAAGAGGTAATAACCTGATATTTACACCAGAGGTAAGCATCATTGAAAGGGATCCTAACCACCTGGAGGTTGCTGGTATCCGTGTCATCAAATATCCGGTGGATTATACCAACCTTGCTACAGGTATCTCAGAGAATGACTGGGTATATTTCCGTTATTCGGATGTGCTGCTGATGAAAGCCGAGGCGCTGCTCAGAACTTCTCAGAATGCACCGGCACTCAGCCTGGTAAATTCCCTGCGTACTGTGCGCGGTGCCACACCATTGGCAAGTCTGACCTTAGAGACCTTGTTGGATGAGCGTGGAAGAGAATTCTACTGGGAAGGTATGAGAAGACAGGATCTGATCCGCTTTGGCCAGTTCCTGACACCTACTCAGGAAAAAACAGTTGATGATCCGAAGTACCTGCTTTTCCCAATTCCGAACAACCAATTAACGAACCCGAACCTGGTTCAAAATCCTGGTTACTAATTATTAGTAAATACCCAAACCTGAGGAGTGTCTGAAAAGTCACTCCTTTTTTTATGCATGTCTGCCGCAGTATTGATAGGGTTTCCGGTGCTATTCGTCGGCGATACCACAGTGATCANNCATAGCTGTACAATCACTGTCGGAATGCTGTACAATGACTGACTGATTGTTCAATATTCCTCCAAGCTAAGGCTACTGTGAATGCAGCGACACACAGCGAATTAAGATTTAAGGAACGTATAAGTTTTATCTGCAAAAGAGGGATTACATAGCCAAACATTTTGCACTGGTTTGCCCGCTTTTTTTACCTTTGCCAAAACTTTAATTTAATGCGTGAGAAAATACTTGTATTAGGCTCTAACGGGCAGATCGGAACGGAACTTGTTACCGCTCTTAGAAAAACTTACGGCGAAGATTATGTTATCGCATGTGACATCCGCCGCCCCGACTATGACATCAAAAATTCGGGCCCTTTCGAATTCGTCAACGTACTGGAAAGAGATACTTTAAACACCATTTTTCAAAAGTATAAACCTACACAAGTATATCTGTTAGCTGCATTATTATCCGCAACCGGAGAACAAAACCCGAAGTTAGCCTGGGACCTGAATATGAATGGTCTGCTGAATNNAACTTGCACTGACCTATAAAACGGCAAAAGTGTACTGGCCAAGCTCTATTGCCGTATTCGGTCCGAATTCACCGAAGATCAATACCCCGCAATATTGTGTAATGGATCCCAACACCGTTTACGGGATCAGTAAACTGGCTGGTGAAAGATGGTGCGAATACTACAACCAGAAATACGGGCTCGATGTCAGAAGCATCCGCTACCCGGGACTGATCAGCTGGAAAGCCGCTCCTGGAGGAGGAACTACTGATTATGCCATTCATATCTTCCATGATGCTTTGAAAAAAAGCAGCTACGCGTCATTTCTGGATGCAGATACAGAACTGCCAATGATGTATATGGACGATGCGATCCGTGGTACCATTGAATTGATGGATGCGCCTTCAGAATACATCAGCATCCGGTCAAGTTACAACTTCGCAGGCGTAAGTTTCACGCCTGAAGTACTGGCAGCAGAAATCAAAAAACATATTCCGGATTTTGAGTTAACTTACACCAGTAACGATCCAAGGCAAATTATTGCCAACAGCTGGCCAAGCTCCATCGATGATTCGTTTGCAACAAAAGACTGGGCATGGAAGCCACAGTTTGATCTTGCAAGAATGACTGAGGACATGTTAAAAAATTTAAAAAATTAATAAGGTAACCCCTTCAAAAAAATACAATGGGAAGAGCATTTGAATTTAGAAAAGAGAGAAAATTTAAACGCTGGGCAAAAATGGCTGTCCAGTTTACACGTATAGGTAAAGAGATTGTAATGGCCGTTAAAGATGGTGGCCCAAGTCCTGATACCAACTCCCGACTACGTACTGCGATACAGAACGCGAAGGCGGTAAACATGCCGAAAGATCGTGTTGACGCTGCCATCAAACGTGCTTCAAATAAAGACGAAAACGGATACGAAGAACATGTATATGAGGGATATGCACAGCACGGTGTAGCCATTCTGATTGAAACCGCTACCGACAATACCAACAGAACTGTGGCAAACGTGCGTAGCTATTTCAACAAAACGGGCGGTACACTTGGTAAAACCGGCTCTCTGGATTTCATCTTCAACCGTAAATCTATTTTCAGATTTGTACCTGGTGAGCGCGACCTTGAGGAACTAGAATTTGAACTAATTGATTCAGGACTGGAGGAATTGTACCTGGAGTCTGATGAAGAAGGAAACGATATTGCAGTTGTTCAAACTGCTTTTGAAGACTTCGGTAAAATGCAAAAGTCACTTGAAGATCTTGGTGTTGAAATGAAAAGTGCGAAACTGGAACGTATTGCATTATCTACCACGCCAATTTCTGAAGAACAAGCAGCAGACGTATTCAAGTTAATTGATAAGCTTGAAGAAGATGATGACGTGCAAGCAGTTTACCATAACATGGCAGATTAAAAATTAAGCATATAAAAAAANNTTTTTTTATATGCTTAATTTTATTACAACAGTTTAAAATCAGCTATTTTCACATCTCTGGAGTTTGATCCGATGAACAACTTGAAGTCGCCTGGTTCAGCAACATGTTGAAGATCTGCATTATAGAACTTTAAGTCCTCTGCCTTAAGTGTAAATGTTACTTCCTTGCGTTCACCTGGTTTTAAGCTGATTTTTTGAAAACCTTTGAGCTCCTTTACCGGACGGGTTATACTGCCAACCAGATCACGGGTGTACAACTGCACAACTTCCTTACCTTCATATTTGCCGGTATTCGTTACGGTGATCGTCGCCGTTAACGATTCACCTGCTTTGAATGAAGGTGCAGATAGCTTGATGTCACCATAGCTGAATGTGGTGTAACTTAAGCCATAGCCAAAAGGAAATAGCGGTTCGTTGGTAACATCGAGGTAATTCGAACGGAACTTGGCGAACCATTTACCTTCCTCAAGCGGGCGACCTGTGTTTTTATGGCTATAATAAATTGGCACCTGACCAATATTCTGCGGGAAGGTTGCCGTAAGCTTCCCTGAAGGGTTCACATCACCGAATAAGACATCAGCAATAGCCGGTGCAGCCTGTGTACCACCAAACCAAACGTTCAAAATCGCAGGAACATTTTCAGCTTCCCATTTCAATGCCAGGGGTCTTCCGGTGAATAGTACGAGTACCACCGGTTTGCCGGTCTTTAACAGAGCCGCCAGCAAGCGCTGTTGTACATCTGGAATTTCCAGATCCGTGCGGCTCGAGCTTTCACCACTCATCTCCGAGCTCTCGCCCAAAGCAGCAACAACAACATCAGCTTTTTCTGCGTTAGCAACCGCCTCCTGGATCAATGCTTGTTCGCTGCGGTTATCACGTGGAATTTCCCGGCCAAACATGGTAGCCCTTTCCTGATATGCAGGATCGGCAAGTAAATTAGAACCCAGGCTATGCAGGATCTTCACGTTTTTACCGACTACCGTTTTCAAGCCTTCAAGTAGTGATGGTGTATTATTCAACTCTGCATTAACACTCCATGTACCTGGCATATTACTTCCGGTATTTGCCAATGGACCTACCAAGGCAATGGTGCCTGATTTTTTAAGGGGCAAAAGGTTGTTCTGGTTCTTCAGCAATACAAAACTTTGTGTCGCCACTTCACGCGCTGCCTGCAGGTTGGCAGGGGTAAGGATTTCTTTCTTCGCACGTGCATCATTGCAATAACGGTAAGGATCCTCAAACAAGCCGAGTTTGTATTTTGCTTCCAGAACCAAACGANNCTCGGTTACTTTTCCTTCTTTCAGTGATTTTCCAAGGGTGTTCAGAAAGCCTTCACTAACCATATCCATTTCCACACCTGCCTTCAGAGACAAGGCAGAAACTTCCTGAAGATCCCCAAGACCGTGATCAATTAGCTCTGAAACAGCCGTGTAATCCGTCACCACAAAGCCATCAAAGCCCCATTGTTTACGCAATACGTCTGTCATTAACCACTTATTTGCTGTTGCTGGAACACCATTGATGTCATTGAATGATGTCATTACACTTCCTGCACCAGCTTCGAGCGCCGCTTTATATGGAGGCAGGTACTCATTGTACATACGGTGTAAGCTCATGTCGGTCGTGTTATAGTCACGGCCAGATTCTGCTGCACCATATAGGGCGAAGTGTTTTACACAAGCCATCAGTGTGTTGTATTTAGTCAAATCATCACCCTGGTATCCTTTCACCATTACCTTTGCAATTTCAGAACTCAAGTAGGTGTCTTCGCCACTACCTTCAGAGATCCTTCCCCAGCGTGGGTCCCGGGAGATATCCACCATAGGGGAGAAGGTCCAGTTCAAGCCGTCTGCACTGGCTTCGGTAGCTGCAATCCGCGCAGTCTTCTGGATCAATGGCAGATCCCATGTTGCCGCCAGTCCAAGAGGGATGGGGAAGGTTGTTTTGTAACCATGAATAACATCCTGTCCAAAGATCAAAGGAATCTTCAGCCTGCTTTTTGTAACTGCAATTTCCTGTGCTTTACGGATACGTTGGGGTGTGGTCATGCTGAAAATACCGCCGACCTGGCCACGTTGAATTTTACCTTCAACGTCCGAGCCCACTGCCGAACCGGTGGTTGCTTCACCGCCTGTAACCAGGTTTAGTTGTCCGATTTTCTCTTCGATGGTCATTTTAGACATCAGCCCGGAGATGTAGGTATTCATTTTCTGATTTGCCGAAGCCGCGGGCTTCTGTTGTGCAAAGCCGCTGCTGCCGCCAATCAGCAGGGCTGCTATAACCAGGTAAGTTGATCGTTTCTTATTCATAATGCTATAATTTTATTCTGCTTTTATAATTTCCGACAATTCAGATTGTCCATTTTCATTCAGTGCTTCTATTCGGAAATAATAGGGCTTCTCCTTATCCATGCCCTTGTACCAATATTCATTCGCAGCATATATCATAATGCTGTTGTATAGTTTGTTTGGATCTGTACCGATATAGATGTTGTACGCATAGGCGTCGTTATTTGTGGTCCATCTGATCCAGGCACTTCTTTTATCTTTCTCCGTTCGCAATACTAAAAAGTCTTTAACCGGAGCGGGTTTGGCAATATCTGCCTTTCCAAATACCCTTAGACCGCTGATGGCGAACTTACCCGTGGGCATATGCAGGTTTATCATTTTAACATATCTTGCTTTTACCGGCTTATTCAGTTCGATATAGTCATGGGGTACGTCTTTCTTGTTGTTGCGCTTATCTACAAGCATTTGCCACTTGTTACCATCCAGACTATACATCAGCTGGTATTGATGATAAATGCCCTGCTGTTTTCCAAGGAATTCGGCATCCTGATCAGCATAATTCAATTGTACGGCATGCAGGGTTGATACCCTGCCCAGGTCCGTTTGGATCCATTCGCCGGGATTGGCTGTAGCAGCACTCCAGTATGTTCTGATGCTTTCGTCTACGGCATTATTAGCCACATAACCACCTAAAGTGCTGGATACCTGAACAGGCTTATTGTAGTTCAAC
>DCLG01000034.1:55881-71110 GCA_002320935.1 Pedobacter sp. UBA1654
AGTGATCGTCTGCTTTCGTCGGTAAATAGTGCGGATAATCCCCGAAAGTGGTATTGGTGTACATCACGTCATCTTTATCGAAGCCGCCAGGCCAGATGCCAACCCGGCGTTCAAAGTTATTTTTGACCGACAAGACCACGGTTGATACGTGCCAGTAGTTCTGCCAATGATCCTGAAAGGTGGCTCCGTGACCTGCGCCTCTGGCAAAGCCGCCAGCTTTCCAGGATAGGGGCAGGGACTGATGTTCAAAAGGTCCTAGTGGAGTTGTGCCGATTGCCACACCATCCGCGTATCCGCTGAATTCCGTAGCCGGTGCACCATACTGTAAATAATATTTGTTGTTGTGTTTGGTTACCCAGGCACCTTCCATAAAGGGATCCAGAAAGGTGTTATCCAAATGTTCACCAAAGCGCTGCCAGCCGAAACGGTCCGGTCGAAGGAGCAGGAGTTCCTTCCGGGTGCCAATAGGTTCGAAAGTCTTGCGGTTCAGTTCTACACCGTATAAAGGGTAAACGTTGCTACTACCATTGTACATATAAAGGCGTCCGTCATCGTCTACAAAATGCGCGGGATCCCATCCGCCGATATCAAAGTTTTCCACCGCTTCTTTCCAATCATTCCCTTTAGGATTTGTACTCATCCAAATTGGGAAGTTTCTGTCGTAGGTAGAACCGAAAACCAGCATGGTATCGCCTTGAATCCATACAGATGGTGCACAAAGGTCGTCATAAACCTTGTGCTCCGGCCGAAGGAAAGATTTAGACACAAAGTTCCAGTTGCTTAAATCACTGCTCCACCAATAACCCCATTGATTCGTGGAGAAAAGGTAATAATCGCCTTTATAATTGACAATCACCGGATCAGCCGTAGCCCTGTGTTTACCTTGAGTGGTAAAGTTCGGGATTGGCGTGTAGCCATAATCCAGATTGATCGGATTACAGTAGGTAAGCTGCTTCTGCTGTCCAAACACATGTAAAGACAGCAGCAAAAAAGCAATCAGAATAGGTGTTCTTTTTAACATGACTAAGGGTTTAATGCCGGACTTTTGAAGCCTAGCTTGGTCAAACCTGTTTTTACATCGGGGTTACTCATAAACAGTTTCCACAATAAGCCGCTGCGGTAATTTTCGATCATCACAATGATGGGGCCCTGATCGATGGCCAGGTGTGATTTTGCTACCCAGTTGTGCTGTTCACTAAAGGCATCCGCAAAGCCGTATTCGGTCCAGATCTGATCACCTTTATTTTCATAGAAGTGTCTTAGTGCCTGCATGGAATATTCAGGGGTATAAGGGAAGGAAGACAAAGCAGCCGTAGGTGTGATTACGCCCTGATCTTCTGTAGGCGAGTGTGCTGCATATCCTTGCCAGCTGTCGCTTGCTGTAAGTCCCCAGCTGTTTGCGTTGTAACCTTTGTAGCCTTTTGGATTCTCAATGCAGTAAGCACGGTTGATCAGTGTATGTGCTTTATTCTGCTCAAAGTAGTCGGTTCTGCCGTCGTTTAATCCTCTTGGATCCAGGCCAAGAAAGGAGTAATGGGCGAAGAATAACGGACCGCCATAGTCGAATCCCAGGGGCAGGGTAATGTCGAAGTATTTTTTGCCATTGAAATAGGTGTTGTTATTTGCGAAGCCATTTTCGTACACCCTGCGGCTGATGCCATGTTTCGGTGAAGAGGCGGCAAGCACATAGGTCATCAGACATTCGTTCCAGCCTTTGATCTGGTGGTTCATGCTCCAGCCGTTATTGGGGCTCCAATGCCAGTAAAGCACATCCTGGTTCTGTGTGAACCAATCCCATTCTATACCGTCCCACATCCAGCTGATCTTGTTTCTGATGTCACGTTCTACAGCATTGTCTGCGGTATAATATTGCTTGGCGGTAAGTAAACCTTCGAACAGCAGTGAAGTTTCTACAATGTCGGCGCCGTCATCCTTTTGGGAAAAGCGGATAACCTTTCCAGTTTCCCCGTTCAGCCAATGCGGAAAGGCACCATGGAAAGTATCTGCTTTCCAAAGAAAGTCTACAATCTTTTTCGTGTGTGCAGCGGCTTGTTCGCGGGTAATGAATTTACGCTCAGCTGCGACAATTGTCGCCATTACGCCAAATCCGGTACCACCTGTGGTGACCACTTCTTCGCCATAGTCGAAAGAACGGTTACTTCGCTCTCTGGCCATTCCGCTCACCGGATGCGCGAAGTCCCAGAAATATCGGAAAGTCTGCTTTTGCACAAGGTCCAGAAGCTGATCATCGCTCAATCCTTTTTTGATCTTCAGATCAGGCTTGATGTAGTTTGCTGACTTCTTTTGTGCTGATGTCGTTGAGCCTGCGCATACGAACAATAACAGCAGGCTAAACATTAGAAGATGCTTGTGGTTTGATTTTAACATAGTCTTGATTTTAAAAAGGTTGCCGTTGATGCGGCAACCTTGGGTTAAAATATAGATAAGGGTTTGTGTGTGTATTAGTAACCGGGATTCTGTGTGAGTAGACCGCCACTCAGGTCAATTTCCTGTTGTGGCACCGGCCATACTTCGTTTTTGTTGGCTTTCCAGCCTTTAGGGCCGAAAACTTCCAGTCCGCGTCCCTGACGGATCACATCAAAGTAACGATCGCTTTCCATGGCAAGTTCTACCTGACGTTCCTTATAAATTGCATTTCTCAAAGTAGCCTGGTCTGTAGCGGTAACCGGAGGTAAAACCGTAAGTGGGTTGTTACCTCTTGCTCTGACGCGGACCAGATTAAGTGAGGTTAAGGCGCGACCTGCATCTCCAAGTTCGTTCGCTGCTTCAGCATTCATCAACAGGATATCGGCATAGCGCAGTACTCGGATGTTTTGTTGTGCACCTTCACCAAAGCCGGAAACGCGTAATGGGAACGGTACATACGACTTCTGGTTATACATTGGGTTAGGGACAGTTGTTGGAATGGTATCCCGTTGAGGCGTAACTTCACCTCTAAAGATGATGGTTGCATCTCTTCTTGGGTCATTTGGCTCAAATGCAGCAGCTAAAGCAGCAGATGGCACATTAAAGCCCCAGCCGCCACCTGGTACACCAGCAACGCCCTGAACCTNNGAATTTGAAGCAGGCGCATTACCTGGAAGGAGTTCTGCCTGTATCTCAAAGATGGACTCCGCATTATTCTCATTTTCAGTACGGAATTGCTTCTCAAAGTCTGGAAACAATGCATAACCCATACCCATCACCTGATTGGTAAGGGTTAACACCTCATTCCATTTCTTTTGGTATAAGGATACTTTAGCATGTAAGCCCATCGCAGCACCTTTGGTGGCACGCCCCAGGTCAGCGGCAGCGTAACTTTGAGGAAGTACAGCTGCGGCATCAGTAAGGTCCTGTTCAATTTGAGCATATACCTGATCTTTTGGTGCACGTGGAATGTTGTATTCGGATGCGTCTTTTGGAATGGAAAGCCTCAATGGTACATCGCCGTATGCGCGTACAAGTCTGAAATAGGACAAAGCACGTAAGAACTTCGCTTCTGCGATGTATCTTCCTTTTAGGCTTTCATCCATCTCAATTGCCGGGAT
This sequence comes from Pedobacter sp. UBA1654, assembly GCA_002320935.1. Classification (GTDB taxonomy): domain Bacteria; phylum Bacteroidota; class Bacteroidia; order Sphingobacteriales; family Sphingobacteriaceae; genus Pedobacter. The sequence continues at coordinate 59,430 of DCLG01000034.1, forward strand.
GTTCTCAATAACCTGGTTGGCGAGATTGATGTTCTGATATTGGCCAGTCCAGAAGCTCTGTAGTGAGCCTTCTGTTGAAGTAACGGTGTAAGTGTCGTAAAGGTTCCAGAATGTTGCATCATTCGGTGTACTACCTTTGTCGGCTTCGTCCGAGCCTACACTTTCAATCACGAGCGCAGGGAAGGCAACGTTTTCCCAGGAGCGTAGATTGGCATAGATGGCGTTAACTGCTTTCGTGGCATCATCTCCGGAGGTCCAGAATTGTGATGAAGGCTGTTGTGCTTGTGGGTCAACATCGAGGAAGCTCTTTTTACAAGCGGATACCAGGAGTGTCGTAGATAGTAAAGCTACACCCAGACTTTTTATGATATATTTATTATTAAAGGTTTTCATGGTCAGATCAATTAAAATGTAACATTTACACCAACGTTATAGGTAGCGAACAATGGATACACATTGGCATCTACACCCGCATTCGTTGGCGATCCGCCAACTTCAGGGCTGAAGCCTCTGTAGCCGAAAAAGTTCAAGGCATTTTGTGCATTTGCAAATACCCTTAGTTTTCTCATTTTCCATTTACTTACCAGGTCAGTAGGTAGCGAGTATCCTAACTGAATGTTTCTCAACCTAACATAAGCACCGCTCTCTACATAGAAGTCGTTTGGCAAATAGTTGGTTGCACCACCCAATTTAGCAGAAGGGTAGGTGTTGGTAGATCCGGGACCGGTCCAACGGTTGTTAAAGAACTCTTTTGTGAAGTTCTCATTACCAAAACGGTAACCCAGGTTCGCATTGTAAATGTCCACCCCCGCAACCCCTTGTACATCAACTGTAAGGTCGAAGTTCTTATATGCGAAGTTCGTGTTCAGGCCATAGTTGAATTTTGGATTCGGATTTCCCAATGGAATGCGGTCTCTTCCGTCGATCAATCCGTCATTATTTTGATCCACATACCTGAAATCACCGGCAGTTGTTCCAGCTTGTGCTGATGCAGCCGCCTCTTCATTGGTTTGGAAAATGCCAGCAACCTGATACCCGAAGAACTCACCAATTGGTCGTCCTGCAACGGTTCTGGTTGCCAAGGCGCCACTTACCAGTCCGGTTCCGCCGGCATAGATTGGGTTATTTCCTGTTGTTACATTAAGTACTTTATTGTTGTTAATACCAAGGTTCGCACTGATGGTATAGGTTAGATCACCTGCGGTCTTATCTGACCAGGTGGCACTAACTTCGAAACCACGGTTACGGAAGTCTGCCTGGTTACCAATTAACCTGCTGTTAGAGGTTCCCAATGATCCGAAAATTGGAATATCAAAGATCGCTTGTTCAGTTTTTCTACTGTAATAATCTAACTCGACGCTTAAACGGTTAGTAAGGAAGCCCATTTCCAAACCGATGTCTGTTCCTGCACTACGCTCCCAGAATATTGCTGGTGGCACGAGTGTGGTAATACCGGCACCAGTATAAGGAAGACCACCGAAGTAGGCGATCAGGTTGGCTCCCTGCGATACCAGCTGTGTAGTTGGGTTTATTGGCACACCTGCGTTACCGACTTTACCCCAGCTACCACGTAGTTTTAAGTTGGTAAAGATGGTCTGGTCCTTCATGAAATCTTCATTCGTGATTACCCAGCCTGCACCAATGGATGGGAAATAACCCCAAAGGTCTGATCCGCCAAAAAACTGCGATGCACCGTCTGCTCTGATGGAAGCATTTAACAAGTATTTGTTTGCGAAAGAATAGTTCACGCGACCGAAATACGAAGCTGCAGTGTTTAACGATCCTCCGTCTGTGATTACACGGCTTGCAGCATCACCTAAGCTCAGATACAAATCCGCATCGCTGTTGAAAGGCACATTCTGAGCAGTAGCGTTCAGGTTATATCTCTTGAAACGTTGCGCTGTTTGACCCACCAACACGGTAAAGTTATGATCAGCAATCTTTCTGTCGTAAGACAAGGTGTTTTCAATGATCCAGTTTCTGTTTTCTACGCGGTTAACTCCAAGAACACTCACCGTGGCATTCTGTGCCGTTGTGGCGAAGTATTTTGGTGTATATGAACGAACCTCATCTTGTCCGAAGTCGCCACCAAAGCTGGTTTTAAATGTAAAATTATTCAGGAACTTCAATTCGGCGAACACGTTACCCGTTACTTTGTATCTGGCAGTACGCTGATTATAGAAGTCCAGGGTTGCCTGTGGGTTCATGTTACTTCCATTACCCAGATTAAAGCTGTTCGGATCGCCGTATGAACCATCGGGATTAAATACCGGAACAACTGGCGAAGCAGCATACATACCGCGAAAGATACTACCTGGAGCATCTTTGGAGGCACTTGAGGTTCCGGTCACGTTATAACCCACTTTTAATGGTTCGAATAATTGGAAGTCGCTTGATAACCTTGCTGTATAACGCTTATAGTTGTTGTTCTCAACTATTCCGTCCTGGTTCAGGTAACCTAAGGAAAGGTTATAGGTAGATTTTTCACTGCCGCCGTTTACCGAAAGCTGGTGGTTGTTGACCATTGCATCTCTAAGAATTACATCACGCCAGTTGGTGCCTTCACCAAGGTTGGTGTTGGCGAACAATGGTTCTGATCCAATCAGGTTGTATAGTTCGTTAACTGCGGTTGCATATTCCGTTGCATTGGTCATTTCCACTGCGTTTGTAACGCTCTGTATACCTACATAACCGTTGTAGTTGATGGTCGCGTCACCCTTTTTACCACGATTCGTTGTTACGAGTACAACACCGTTTGCAGCACGGATACCATAGATCGACTGGCTGGATGCATCTTTCAGGATACTGATGTTCGCGATATCAGCAGGGTTCAGGAAATTGATGTCGTCATACCAAACACCATCCACCACGTATAATACGCCGGTATTGCCATAGATGGTACCAGTACCGCGGATGGTGATCTGCGGAGAGGAACCTGGAGTACCATTATTGGTAATGGATACACCAGCTACGCGGCCCTGTAATGAACTCACCGGGTTAACAGAAGCTTGCTTGCTAATATCTTCACCTTTTACGGAACTTACCGATCCGGTTACATCAATTTTTCTTTGTGTACCATAGCCAACGACCACCACCTGTTCAAGGTTTTGTGCTTCGGATTGCAAGGCGATGTTGAGGGTTGCTTGATTTGTGACAGGCACTTCTCGAGTAGTATAACCGATGTAGGTAAATACCAGGGTGCTGTTGCTTGGTGCATTGATGGAATATCTTCCATTTGCGTCTGTTTGGGTTCCTGTAGTTGTGCCTTTTACCACAATGCTTACAGCTGGAATAGCCGATTGGTCTGCGGCATCCGTAACTACACCAGAGATGGTTACATTCTGGGCAAAAGCATTACTGATAAAAAGTAAACCAAGAAAAGTCAGAACAGAGATTCTTGTAAACATTCTTTTCATACTCGTTTATATTTGAAATATACTAAAGGCTAAATCTCAGGCACAAAAATCTGTATCCCAAAATATTCACCTATACATGAATACATCAGCAAACAGATGTGTAATTGTGTATGAGCGTTCCTATATACCACAACACTGCAACTAGCGGATTGTTAGTGTGTTAATGCTTTTTTTGCAGAAAGGGACAATGGCTCTAAAACGGTATGATTTGTAGCTTTTTGAGGGGCTTGATGTAGTGTTGTAGTAGTATTAAATGCTCATCAGGAACTCAGTGAGGTTCATATCGTGGGGTATATTGAGCTTTTTTCGTAGACGGTAGCGCCGGATTTCCACGCCCCGGAGTGAAATGTTCAGTAATGAAGCCATCTCTTTACTGCTCATATTCATATGCAGGAATGCACATAATTTGAGGTCATTTGGCACCAGCTCCGGGTGTTTGGCTTTTAATTTTTTGAAGAAGCTGTCATGTGCATCATTGAAGCTGTTCTCAAATAGCACCCAATCCCGCTGATCATTCATTCCTTCGGTAATAATCTGCTGTATCTTTCTTTGCTGCTCATCTGATATGGTCTTTCCCGAACCATCTTTTAGCTTGGCAATCTCCTGACTTAATTTCTGCAGCAATTCATTTTTATACACGAGGCTCATGGCCGAATTTGCCAGCTCACGGTTTTTACCCGCCAGTTCTGCCTGCAGCTTTTCATGTTCGAGTTTGATGATTTGCTTTTCCGTATGTTCAGCCTCGCGTTTCAGGAACTCATCTTTCTCTTTCTGCAGCTTTGCGGTGATGCGTGCTTTATCTTGCAATAGTTTGAAATCGTACAAGCGTTTCAGGAAATATAGCAAGCCTGCAAAGAGGAGCAAGTAAACAAGATACGCTAAGTTTGTTGCATAGAATGGCGGTAATACCTCAAACTCAAATACCGTAACTTGCGTTTGCGTCTGCCGGTCTATAGCTGCACGTACCAGAAAGCGGTACTTGCCCCAGCTAAGGTTGGTAAAATCTTTCTGAGATGCAGTGCTCCAATCAGACCAATCCGTAGAATATCCTTCCAATTTATATTGATAGCGTACTTCAGCCTCGCGGTAGTAAGGAAGTGAATAGGAAATGCGCAGATTGTTCCGGTTGTATTGAATCTCAATGTCCGGATCTGAGTCGCCATGTTCAGTGATCACCTTATAGGTATCTGTAAGGTCGTACACGCCGCGGATCAGGACCGCTGGCAGCTGCTTTACAACTTTCCCCGCATTCAGGTTTGCCTCGTTGTATACCACAAAGCCGTCATCTACGCTGATCAGGTAAATACCATTACTTATCCTGCTGATGTTTTCATAATACTGGACCATTCGTCCATCGAGCATGCGGAAACGTTCCGACTCGATCTTCGCTTTCCCGGGAACACTGAAGTCGGCCAGACCTGTTTTGCCATGATTGATGAACCAGTAGCGATGCAATCCGGCAGGGATAATTTTATTAGATACTGCAAAGGCCCCCAGTTCCTTGTTCAGTGCAGCATAAAGATTGAAGCGGTTGCTGACTTCATCATACAGGTAAAAGCCTTTTTCTGATGAAAACACCAGCTTATTCTCAAATGGAAACACGTTTATGTTGATGTTGTTTGGCAAGCCATTCTGCTCATCGTAAGTGACAATACCATTTACTTTCTTCAGGTCTGCACTCAATGTAAGCCGATAAAGGCCCTTATAAGGATGACTCACCCAGATATCCCCTTTAGGATCTTGTTCCACATATCTGGAGGGTTCAGAAAAGCCTTCAATTTTATGGTGGAAGCGCCAAATACCTGAAGCATCTTTTTTGAAGAGTACCAGTCCATTGTATGTGCCCTGGATCAGGTACTCGGGATTGGTCTTTAACGCTGTGATGGTCCAGCCTCCGGAGGCACTGGAGATTCGTTCCAGTTTACCTGCTGTGACGCGGAATGTTCCGTCATTATGACCGCAGAATAGCTGTCCATCTATGTTTTTAAGTTCCCAAACCTGTCCCTGGGAATTTGGGATCAATTTAAAATCGAAAGCATTTCCACCTTCAGGTGCCCAGCGACTGTAGAACAGTCCCTGATTTGTGCCCAAGTAAATATTGCCTTCATGGATCAAACTGGAATAAACTGTCCCGAATTGTCCAACTTTATCGAAATAGAAGTTTAAGGGCGAGTTTAACTCAATGCGGTCGATACCGTTGTCTAATCCGGTCCATAAGTTCTGCTCCTGATCTATAAAAATGCTGAGCACGGTATTATTCTGTAAACCACTCGATTTGTTGATCCGCTGAATTACCGCGCCATCTTCATCTATGATCACCAGGCCGTTAAGAATGGTACCATAAGCATAGTATTTGTTCAGGATCCTGGTGCCATTATTCAGCTGATAGGTTTGAAGGAATGAAGTTGCCTGAGTTTGAAAAGGGCGGTAATTACGACCATCATAAACATACAGGCTGTTTTTACGTGTACCTATTAAAAGTTGACCGTTTTTATATGGCAATATGGATAGTACATCTGCGGGTGTGCTGGAACCCTCGTTTTTAAGGGCCACGAGCTTGCTGCCAACAAGTTCAAACAAGCCTTGGCCAAGTACTTCCGCGATATACCGTTTTCCAACCTGGTGCAGAAATAGAAAGGATCCGGGCGCTTCAACAACTTCAATTTTGTTGTTTTCGTAGATGTAAATCGCAGAAAAGGATTGAAAGATGGTTCTTTTACCTTCGCAATAGATCTTCCATATCTCACTGTTAAGCACATGCTTACCGGCAAGCAGCCCTTTTAGGGAGCTGAACTGGAGCCGGTTCTCTTTGATGCTCCAGTAGCCAAATTCTGCGTAACTACCTGTGTGGATCCGGCCGTCATTGTCGGCTGCTACTGCCCGTACAATCTGGCGGTTTGGCATTTCATACTGCTTCCAGTACTTGCCATCGTAGGTGAGGAGGCCTTCGGCATTGCCGAAATACATGACACCACGTTTATCTCTGGTGATTGACCAATTCTGGTTTCCGGAAGCGTAAGCAGTTTTCGTATAATTCTGGATGTAGGGCACACCGATACGCTTAATGTCTTCAGCATACGACTGGCTGAAAACGGCTAAGCATGATACAAAGAACAAAAGAAAACGCCTGAGCGCGTTTTTTCGTAATAACATCAATGATCTGTACCTTCCTATTTTTTATGTGAGAACAACCAGGGCAGTAGGGTAGGTTCAGCAAATGCCGCATCCCAGCTGTTGTGGTTGGCTTCCGGGTAATGGGTGAATTTCACTTCCTTACCGATGATTCTTAATTGATCGGCGATTTCCTTTGAAAATCTTGGATCAACAACTTCATCTTTTCCTCCGTGGAAGATCCACAGTGGCACTTTTTTGTATTTATTAACATTCGCCAGGTTGTCTCCGCCGCAGATGGCAAAAGCTGCAGCAAATGTCCTTGGTTTTCTTCTTAGCAGCTCGTATGTGCCCATGCCACCCATAGATAATCCACCTACATAAACTTGTTTCTTATCTGCATAAGGCTTATCAAGGAAGTTGTCTACCATTTTTAGGAGCGCCTTCATTGCTTTAGTGGGCTTTCCACCTTTCTGAAATACAAAATGACGTTTACCGAGCGAATCTGTTGAAGCATCAGTATTGGACCAGTAAGAATCTTTTGCACACTGCGGAAAGATCACGATTGCTGGAAATTCCTTCCTGACTTCAGGGTTTAGAAAAAGCTTTGCGCCATGGGTAAGTTGTGCTTCGTTGTCGTTCCCCCTTTCGCCACCGCCATGGAGAAAGAAAACTACCGGGTATTTCTGTGCTGGATCAAAGTTTTCAGGAAACAAGACCCTGTAGGCTATGGTATCCTGTTTGTCGGCGTAAATACCTTTCACATACTGCGTAAGATCCTGCGCTTCGGACTTTATAGCCACGATCATCAAAGTCAATAAGATCAAAGGGAGTCTTTTCATAAAAATAGGAGAGACGTATTCTAGTAGTTACTTAAGGTTTTGACAAGTGTGGGCGAACTGCCTTATCCCAGATGTCATAGCCTTCCTTTTTCATATGCAGCATATCCTCGCGAAACAACTCCGGGCGGGTTTTACCGTTCTTATCGAGCATTTTGATGTTTACATCCAGGTATTTCGCTTTCGGCAGTGTAGCAATATGGGCTTTGATCAAATTATTTGCTTTCAGCAGGGTGTCTTTGAACTGCTCACGTGAGGGAGATTCTTTCATAGACAAGTACAGCAATGGTACATCAGGTTGTTTTTCCCTGATCTTTGCTACTAGGGTCTTAAAGCGATTGAAAGTTTCTTCCGCACTTGCGCCAGCTGCTACATCATTTTCGCCGCTATAGATCACGACTTGACGGGGTTGATAGGCAAGCACGAGTTCATCAGCATAAAGAATGGCATCTGAAAGGGTGGAGCCGCCGAACCCACGGTTGATAACGTTATATTTCTTAAAAGTTTGCTCAGCATCATTCCACATCCGGAAGGATGAACTGCCGATAAAAACGATTCCATTTTTAGGTGGCATGGCAATACTGTCCTGCTTTTGAAAAGCCTGGATTTCGCTCCAAAATGGACGGGAATCCTGCGCCAATGCTTGCAGTTGAATGCTAAAGCAGGCTATACACACCAGGATAATTCTAATGATGTTGATTCGTTTCATACGGCATTTTGAGTAACGAAGATAATTATTTCGCCGGAACATTAACTGGCTGTGGTACTTTTACATAATATCCGGTACCATCGTATTGACGGCGACGAGGATTGCTCATGCACGGGTCACTGCAGCAGCCCATCATTTTTTCGCCACATGCATCGCACTGCGTGATGTGTTCATTGCATTCAGGATTGGCACAGTTGATCATTTTCGGTGTCACAGTGCCACAGTTGTAGCATTTAGAAACGACGGTTGGATTAACGGTATTCACATCAACGGCGATGCGGTTGTCGAACACATAACATTTTCCTTCGAAGTCTTCACCCTTTGCCTCTTTACCGTACTTAATGATACCCCCATGTAACTGGTAAACATCATTAAAGCCATGGTGCAATAGTAGGGCACTCGCTTTTTCACATTTGATACCGCCAGTGCAGTAGGTCAGGATCTTCTTGTCTTTATATTGTGCAAGTTCATTGATCTTGTCTGGAAAGTCCCTGAAATTCTCAATGTCGAGCGTAACCGCGTTTTTAAAACGGCCTAGGTTGTGTTCATAATTGGAGCGCACATCGAGGATTACCACATCTTCGTCCTGGATCATTTTTTTAAATTCCTCTGGCTCCAGGTGTTTTCCTGTCTGTTTATTCGGGTCGATGATTGTTTTATCACGCATCCCGGAGTGCACGATCTCCGCTTTATAGCGGCAGTGCATCTTCATAAAAGAAGGTTCCGCAACATCGTCAATCTTAAACTCAGTCTTGGCGAATCTCGAATCGGCATGTATGGCGGCCATATAAGCTTCACAGGAAGCTTTGGTGCCGGATACGGTGCCATTAAGCCCTTCATCAGCAACAATTATCCTTCCGGTAAGATTTAGTGATTTACAAAACGCAAGATGGTCGGCAGCAAATTGCTCAGCCTCTGCTATCGGAGAATAGCAGTAATAAAGTAAGGTTTGATACTGTGTCATAAATAATTGATACCGCTGCAAACGGCGTTAAAATTGTCGCAAAATTAAGAAAATTAGTGGATGAATGTCAAAGGCAATTTGAAATTCCGGCTCTGGGTGGTATTTTTATTGTCATGAAAAAAACGCTAACCTTCGTCTTTGCCTGTGGCCTGTTTGTCACCGCCGCTGCACAATCACCTGTTGTCATCAATAAGGATCCCGAAATTGCGGGCATGGTGACTGAAGTTTCTGCCGATTCACTGAAAGCGCATGTAGAAAAACTTGTAAGCTTTGGTACGCGCAACACCTTAAGTTCACTCACAGATAAAAAGCGCGGCATTGGTGCTGCGGGCCGCTGGATCTTATCACGTTTCAATAGCTATGCAAAAACATCTGGCGGTAGGATGACGGCCAGGCTTGATACATCCACTTACCAACCCGACGGTCGCCGTATTGATGTGCCGGTTGTATTAACCAATGTTGTTGCGACGCTGAAAGGTACTGATCCGAATGACAAACGGATCTTTGTCATCAGTGGACACATGGATAACATGCGGACCAGTGTGATGGACCGGACCGGTGATGCACCTGGTGCGAATGACGACGGCAGTGGAACTGCTGCGGTAATTGAATGTGCAAGGATCATGAGTAAACACGGTTTTCCTGCGACCATCATTTTCGTTGCGGTATGTGGCGAAGAACAGGGCTTGCTGGGATCAGGTTTTATGGCAAGGAATGCAAAACGCGACAACTGGGAGATTGCTGCGGTGCTGAATAACGATATTATGGGCAGTAACAACAGCAATGAAACGAACATCATCAACAATACGCAGGTGCGTGTTTTTAGTGAGGGGCTTCCGGCTCATGAAATGGACGCAAAGAAAGCTGCTGCCATCCGTTCAATGGGGCTTGAAAATGAGGGTTCATCCAGACAACTGGCGCGCTATGTAAAGGAAACTGCTGAGCGCTATGTTGAAAACCTGGAAGTGATGATGATTTACCGGCCAGATCGTTTTCTGCGTGGTGGCGACCAGACGCCGTTTCAGCAGCAAGGATTTGCCGCGGTGAGGATTACGGAGATGAACGAAAACTTTTATCACCAGCATCAGGATGTGCGTAAGGAGAATGGGATTGTTTATGGAGACCTTGTTGAATTTATGGATTTTGAATACCTGAGAAAAAACACGGCCATGAATCTTAGTAACCTTGCAAATCTTGCGAAGTCGCCAACATCACCTCAGGAGGTAAACCTGGTGATGTCTGGTTTATCCAATTCTACAACCCTGAGCTGGAAAGCATCTGCCGCTGGCAAAACGAAGGGTTACTATGTGTTGATGCGTGAAACCTCCAGTCCGGTTTGGCAGAAGAAGTTCTTCACGGCGGAGACAACGATCAAACTGCCGTACTCTAAAGACAACTACTTCTTTGCGGTACAATCGCTAAGTGAGACCGGCAATGAAAGCCTACCGGTGGTTCCTGGTGTACTTCGGCAAGCTGCTGCAGGCGCAACTGCGAATCCGTCCTCTGGCATAAAATAGATATATTTAGGCAGGCTTGTTGTAAAACAAGCCTGTTTTCTTTTTAGAAGCCGTAGGATATTCTGAATCCATGCTGTACTTTCTTATTTCCGTCGTAAGCGAAGCCGTACGTTGCCCGAAAAATCAGGCGTTGCAATCCGAAATAAAACTCTTTGTAATTCTTTTTGTCCGGCTGGGTAAGGAAGTTGAATCCAACAAGTTCTTCTAACTTCAATTTTCTAATGATCGGAAGTTTATTCGTAATCAATCCAGCGAAGTTTTGCTCAAAATGCGCCTCAAAATATTGCTGATTGGTGCTGTATTCGTAGAAGTCCAGGAATTGGAACTTGCGTAAGTCCGGGCGTGAGGTCAAAGAGTTATTTCCTCTAAAGTGTTTGCGATCAGGGTAGTATAAGGTTTCGTTATTCAGGAATTTACCAGCACTGACCATGAAGGAGGAGAATCCCCAAAGTCCCTCGCCAATGCGCTCCTGGGAGATTTCAAGGTTAATCAGGTCGTAATCGGCATCACTGCCAAATGCATTTTTGATCCCTTTTCTGTAGCTAAGTGTCACTTCAGGATATTTTGATTCCTGATAGAATTTACCTTCCGGTCTTGTAATAAATCTTCGGCCTATGTTGTAGGTTAAACTTGCGCTGGCGGTTAAAGCTTTGTAATCGGGAAAGAGTGGTGTTTCCGACAGCGGTGTAAAAGGGTTGTTGGAGGTGAATGACCGGTCGCTATATTCAAAGAACCGGAAGTTGGTATTGTTCACCAGAAACCTGTTTTCGGAATATTCAAGACCAATATTTCCCTGTAGCCCCGTGAAAAGCTCTCTTGATGTGCCTGCCGAAAGGAAGGATTTTCTGTACAGCTTCATGAAGTTCCGTTCGAATAGGAGATTGTTCAAGGAGTTTGATAACATGCTCATTGTTCCGTAACGGTTAAGGTCATAAACACCTGATCCGAGTCCGAAATTCACGCTTGCCTTTTTAGCAGGGTTGTATATGTAACCAGCATTCAGGTTGGCAGTCAAGTTTTTGGACGCAGCACCATACCTGATTTCCGGGCGGATCGTATAAGAACGATAGCCGGGGAGCTCCTGTAAATAGGTGAGGCCGTAGTTGATTCCGAAGCCCTCTACAG
>DCLG01000034.1:71140-71502 GCA_002320935.1 Pedobacter sp. UBA1654
CTAACTTCAGGTAGCGCTTGTCGTACCGGTTATTGATGCTGTGTCCTGCAAGGAGCAGCCTGCTCAAGGAAAACTTGTTTATGCTTCTTTCCAGGGAATCAAGGTACCGTTTGGATACCTTTAATTGTTCAATCCGGTCTTTCCGGATGTAATCTGCACGTTCTTCGGCTGTCAATGGAATCGGGCGGTTCTCGGCCCAATAAACGGAGTCCTTTTTGTTTACAGTCTGTGGAACTTTTAAAAGTTCCCCTTTGAAAAAGCCTTTCGGAAAGTTCGGGCTCAGGTTATAGTTATTATAAACACCCAGATAGTAACCTTCAAATTTAAAGCCCATTACATTGCCGTTGAACTCGAAGTTTGTA
>DCLG01000034.1:71689-71892 GCA_002320935.1 Pedobacter sp. UBA1654
AGAAACTTGTAGTTATAATAGAAAAGCGCTTTGTCGGCAAGTGGTGACACAAATCCGCGTGAGCTGAGCACATTCTCCAACAGCATGTTGTTGTAGAAATTGATGTTCAGGTCTGATGCTTTGTTAAAGCTGAAAGCATTGTTCCGGCCTGCAATCTTGGACGAGATCATCTCTTCGTGGATCTTATCCGGATGCTGGTAATT
>DCLG01000038.1:0-4732 GCA_002320935.1 Pedobacter sp. UBA1654
TTTTTCTGACGGCAATAAACCTGTTGTTGATGATGGCTTTATGAGCCGGGCCTTACAGTACGCGAAAGGCATCAATGCGCTGCTCATGGTATATCCTGAAAATAAATCCATTGCAGGAAAGGCGCAGGTAAATGAAAGCCGGACGAGTGTCTTACTGGGTATGAAAGGTATTCCGGCGCTGGCCGAACAGATGCAGATATCAAGGGATTTGTTTTTATCCGCTTACCACGATACACCGGTACACATCAGTACGATCTCTACAGCGGGCTCGGTTGCGCTGATTAAACGGGCGAAAAAGGAAGGTGCAAAGGTTACCTGCGACGTGGCCGCTCACCATCTGGTTTTCACAGAGGAACTGCTTAATGATTTTGATAGTCATTATAAAGTTAAGCCGCCATTGAGGGCAAAAAGCGATGTAAAAGCGCTTATTGCTGGTCTTAAAGATGGCACAATTGACGCCGTGACCTCACAACACCGCCCGCAGGAGATTGAGCATAAGGCTGTAGAATTTGAAATAGCTGCTTATGGAATACTCGGGCTGCAAACGGCACTACCATTAATGGTAAAAGCAGGTTTTGATGCACAACAAATTACGGAGAAGTTATCTATTGCACCCAGAAGGATCTTAAATATGGAGGTTCCGGTAATTGAAATTGGTGCAGCAGCGAACCTCACTGTTTACAATTTAAAAGAGCACTGGCTATATAACGGGGCTACTAACAAGAGCAAGTCTAAAAATTCACCACTATTAAATCAGCAGCTCAGCGGAAAAGTTAAGCTGGTGTATAACAACGATAAACTTGAAACATATGGATAATAATGTAAAAAGCGCGCTAATTGCCTCATTGGATAAATTTGCGGAACAATCGGGTGAGAATTCGATCAAGCTTGAAGAAAATCTTGTAGAGGTTTTCAGTAAAGACCTGGGCTTTCTGGAGAAAGTGGAGGAATTTGATGCTGCTTTCGATGAATATCCTGCTTTCGAAGAGCTTCGGGAAGTATTCTTTGATTTGCTGATGATTAACTTTTTCTCTAATGACATCAAGAAATTAGAAGAAGACTATCTGGAAACAGATGAATGGGCGAATATTGAAGAGGTAACTATAGACCGCGGCACAGAATTATTAAACCTGCTGCTTTATATCAATGAGTGTCATGACGAAAAGATCAAACCAGAGTTAAACGACTTCCTAAAGGAGTTTTTGTTGGTGGAAGAAGATGAGTTTCAGGATGAATTCCACATTTACGAAGATCTGATCAGCAATCAGCAATTGGTGGAAAGCAGTATTGAGGATATTTGCAGCCATGCCGGTATGATAGAAATAGGGGAAGAGATGGAAGAATTGTTTGTTCCATTTATGGTTTTCTTCCATCAGCCACGTCCTACAGCGGAAGCTGTAAAGGAGCTGGAAGAAAATAGTGCAAACCCCGCCTTTGATGTTGCGGTTTACAGCTTAATTGCTAATTTTAACGAAAATAGAATTTAGTAATTATATAAAAAAGCGTTCAACATGGAGACTACAACGATCAACACAACAGCAGTAAGAAGTGCAGCCCTGAAAAATGGTTTAATCTGGGGCGCCATCAGCATTGTGTTGTTTTTGGTTATCTATTATATTGCGCCAGAACTCCTGGGATCATGGATAGGCTCGACGCTGACTTTTCTAGTGGGCATTGGTTTAGCAGTTTTCTTCTGCCTGGATCTGCGCAAGCATGCAGGTGGATATTGGAATTTTTCTCAGGCACTACTCAATATCTTCATCATGTTTCTGGTTTCGACCGCCATCTCTTACTTTTTCACCATTATTTTTAGTAAGTATATTGAGCCTGAGTATGCTGTTAGAATGAAGGATATGATGATGGAGAATGTGGAATCGACTTACAAAAGCGTTGGAATGGACGCCTCACAGTTGGATCAAAGCATGAGTAAGATGTCAGATGAGCTGGATAAAACGCTTAATCCGAACTTCTCACAAATCATTGTGGGTTTCGGCATTTCAGCGACTTTATACTTCATCGGCGCCTTAATTTTTGCTGCAATTTTCAAGAAAGAAAGGCCAATATTCTTTAAAACCGAAGAGTAAGTTTAATATACTTTGGAGGCCAATATTGCCTGAGCGTTAGTGATACCGCTTGAGCAATATTGGCTTTTTTATGGAAAATTTTGCTGTCAATGTTTATTGCGTTCCATGGAATGTCATTTAAATTGACAAAATTTGCTGCCACATTAAGCGTTTAAAAGCACACATGGATATATCTGTTGTCATTCCCTTATATAATGAAGAAGAATCTTTACCGGAACTAACAGCCTGGATCGCCAGAGTGATGGCCGAAAATGGTTTTTCCTATGAGCTACTTTTTGTGGACGATGGGAGTACAGATACATCCTGGAGCATCATCGAATCATTAAGATTGTCTCAGCCCGAAGTTAAGGGGATCAAATTCAGGAGAAATTATGGTAAATCGGCGGCCTTGAACGTAGCCTTTGAGGCTGCACAGGGCGATGTGATCATCACCATGGACGCTGATTTGCAGGATAGCCCTGACGAGATTCCGGAACTTTTCCGACGGATAAAAGAAGAGCAATATGACTTAATCTCGGGCTGGAAAAAGAAGCGCTATGACCCGATCAGTAAAACGATTCCGACAAAACTTTTTAACGCTGCCACCAGAAAGATGTCGGGCATAGCATTGAATGACTTCAACTGTGGTCTTAAAGCATACCGCAAGGATGTGATTAAAACCATCGAGGTCTACGGAGAAATGCACCGGTATATTCCGGTGATTGCGAAATGGGCTGGTTTTACCAGGATCGGTGAGCAGGTGGTAGAACATAGGGCCAGGAAGTATGGTGTTACTAAATTTGGGATGAGCCGTTTTATAAACGGGTTTCTCGACTTGCTTTCCATTTTCTTTGTTGGTAAATTCGGTAAAAGGCCCATGCACTTCTTCGGTTCACTGGGTGTGCTGTCTTTTTTCCTGGGAATCTTTATGGCCCTTTGGATGATCGGTGTTAAGCTATACCACATTGCAGCGCATGAACCATATAAACGGGAGATCACTGATCAGCCTCTGTTCTACATCGCCCTGGTGGCGATAATTGTTGGTTCACAAATGTTTCTGACTGGATTCGTTGCCGAGCTGGTTACCAGGAATGCACCAGAACGTAATCAGTATCTAATAGAAAAAGAGCTGCGCTGATGTTTTTTTCTATCATTATACCATTATATAATCGTCCGCAGGAGATCGAGGAACTGCTTTTTACCTTAACCCGTCAATCCTATACACAATTTGAAGTGTTGGTGATTGAAGACGGATCTATAAACGACGCTAAGAATGTTGTAGAACAGTACCGCGATAAACTTGATCTTAAATATTACGTAAAGGCGAATGAAGGGCAGGGTTTTACCCGCAACTTTGGTTTTGAACGGGCAAAAGGGGATTACTTCGTCATCTTTGATTCGGACTGTCTGATCCCGGAGAACTATCTCGAAATTGTAAAAGACTATCTACTTGAGCATGGCCTGGATGCCTACGGGGGTCCTGATGCCGCACACGATAGTTTTACGCCCGTGCAGAAAGCCATCAGCTATGCCATGACTTCACCATTTACAACCGGAGGGATCCGGGGAAATGGGAGGCATATCGGGCAATTCCATCCACGCAGTTTTAATATGGGTATATCCCGGGAGGTTTGGGAAAAAGTAGGTGGATTTATATTGACGCGTCTTGGAGAAGATATAGAGTACAGTATCCGCATCCATGAAAACGGATTTAAGATTGGGCTGATACCTGCCGCGAAAGTATACCATAAACGAAGAACAAGTTTTTCCCAGTTTTATAAACAGCTACACTTCTTTGGTCGCGCAAGAATTAATATTTATAAGCATTTTCCATCCGAGTTGAAGCTGGTGCACTTTTTTCCGGCTGTATTTACGCTTGGAATTATCTTGACGCTCATTCTACACCTGATATATCTTCCATTAGCCTATCTTTGTGATGCAGGAATATTGATTTTTTTTCTATTGATATTCTTTCATTCCTGGAAAGTGAATAAATCAGTGCATGTCGCATACCTCAGTATAATAGCGGCATTCATACAGTTAGGGGCATATGGATTGGGCTTTATCCAGGATTTTGTTAAAAGAGTAGTACTTAAATCGGCATGATTAATTTTTTAAAAGAAAGCACATTTACGGTCAATGAAGTTATCGGAAAAGCTTGGCGGGTTACCTACGACAACTACTTTTCGCTGGCAACTTTATGCTTTTTGATCTTCATTACGTTCACGACATCCAGCTTGATGGCCTTCTTTTTAAAGGATGTTAACATCGCACTTCGTATACTGATGGTTTTCGTGTTTATTGTGCTATACTGTACGATAAACCTTTCTTTATTTAAGTATATATTGCATTTACTGGATCATGAAAATGAGCAGATCACTATTGTAAGTACTTTGCCGACCAGGGTGCAGATCATTCGATTTCTGATTGCAACTTTTTACTTCGCCTTGTGTATTGTATTTGTTGGGATTTTGCTCTATCCAGTGTTGTTTGTTTTGGATCCAATATTACGTTTTGCGGTGAAGATAGGACTGGTGCGTAATCTTGCTGAGGCAGGTAGAGTGGTGACCAATGTTTCAGTTGCAGTAGCCATCGTTGCTATCTTCATCACCTTTATCCGGATTTCTTTCTTTCAGTTCTTCATTATTGATAAACAGGCCAGACCTTTT
>DCLG01000038.1:4749-10284 GCA_002320935.1 Pedobacter sp. UBA1654
AATTCTGTTGTTACTGCTGGTGCTTGGGTTTTTCCACTTGCTTTCCTTGTTTTTCAATTATCTCCAGTGGTCGGTGATCTCTTTATTGGTAATCAGCTTAAGCTCATTCATTATTGTTCCACTATCAAGTGTGGCTTTGACAATTGTTTATCGTAAGATGATGTCCGAGTATGACGGGGCCGAAGAACCAGATATCATTCACAATATTGTTTAAATACTATGGGAATAAAAGCGGCAATAAGCAAACCCTTCGCAGCCTGGATAGTAGGGGGCATAAACAAGTGGAAATATAATGCAGCAGCTGCGCAGCAGAAGATTTTACAAAAACTGGTTAGCGATGCCTCGCAGACTGCGTTCGGTAAGGATCACAATTTCTCTTCTATAAAGACATATGCCGNNTGCTGGTGAGGTGAATGTAATGTGGAAGGGTAAGCCGGAGTATTTTGCTAAAACATCAGGAACCACTTCTGGCGCTAAATACATTCCGATATCTAAAGAATCTATGCCCGAACATCTAAAGGCAGCTCGTAATGCACTCTTAACCTACATCCATGAAACCGGAAAGGCAGATTTTGTAAATGGAAAAATGATCTTTCTCCAGGGGAGTCCGGTTATGAGTATCAAGAACGGTATTAAGGTTGGTCGGCTATCAGGCATTGTGGCAAACCTGGTGCCTGCTTATTTGCAGCGGAACCGTATGCCTTCATACAAAACGAACTGCATCGAAGATTGGGAAACTAAAGTTGATGCCATAGTAGAAGAAACAATTAAGGAGGACATGACTTTGATCTCGGGTATCCCACCCTGGGTACAAATGTACTTCGACCGTTTAACGGAAAAGAGTGGTGGTAAAAAGATTAAGGATATCTTTAAAAACCTGCAGCTGTTCGTATATGGAGGTGTTAACTATGAGCCCTATCGTGCAAAGATTGAGGATAGCATTGGCAGGAAAATAGACTCCATTGAGACCTATCCAGCTTCGGAAGGTTTTATTGCTTATCAAGACAGCCAGCAGGACAAAAGTTTACTATTGCTGGCAGATGCAGGCATGTTCTACGAATTTATTCCTGCAGATGAATATTATAATGAGAACCCCGAGCGTTTAAGCTTAGAAGAAGTGGAGCTGAACAAGAATTATGCACTGATTTTAAACACCAATGCAGGTCTTTGGGGCTATAGCATCGGTGATACGGTTAAGTTTGTGTCTAAAAATCCATATAAGATTCTGGTTACCGGAAGAATTAAGCACTTTATCTCGGCTTTTGGAGAGCATGTGATCGGTGAAGAAGTGGAACAGGCGCTGTGGAGTGTTGCAGAAGGCGAGGGTGTGAGCATAACAGAATTTACAGTTGCACCGCAGATTACGCCACCGGAGGCTGGACTACCATACCATGAATGGTTTGTGGAATTTGCAAATCCGCCAAAGGATTTAGCTGCTTTTGCTAAGAAAGTGGATGAGGCTTTGCAGAAAAAGAACATATATTATCATGATCTGATAACCGGAAAGGTGTTAAAGCCGCTGGTGATCCGATCCTTAAATAAGAATGCATTTGTAGACTACATGCGTGCTGCGGGTAAGCTTGGCGGACAGAACAAAGTCCCACGGCTGTCTAATGACAGACAGATTGCAGATCGTTTGAGTAGCTTTACAATTTAATAGAACATCATTGAAGAATATATCGGTACTGGGCTCAACTGGGTCTATAGGGACACAGACATTAGAAGTAATCGAGGCTTATCCCTCATTATACAAGGTGGTTGCATTAACTGCTCAGAAAAATGCGTTGCTGTTGATTGAGCAGGCCTTGAAATATCAGCCTGAACTGGTGGTGATATGTGATGAAACAAAATATCAGCAGGTGCGTCTGGGGTTGGAAGGCACAGGCATCAAGGTGCTTGCCGGTGAGGCTGCATTGGAGGAGGCAGCAAGTTTGGATACTGCTGATCTGGTGATTACTGCAATTATGGGGGCGGTCGGCTTAAAACCCACCATTGCTGCAATTCAGGCGAAAAAAGATATCGGCCTTGCCAATAAGGAGACACTTGTTGTTGCGGGACATCTGATTACGCAATTGGCAAAGGAACACGGCGTGAACATTATTCCCGTAGATTCAGAGCATTCTGCCATCTATCAATGTCTTGTAGGTGAGGGTGGAAATGCAATTGAAAAGATCTATTTAACAGCTTCCGGTGGGCCGTTTAGAGGTAGGGATCTGGCTTTTTTAGCTTCGGTAAAGAAAGAGGCTGCGCTGAAGCATCCGAATTGGGTGATGGGGGCCAAAATTACCATAGATTCAGCTTCAATGATGAATAAAGGGCTGGAGGTAATTGAAGCGAAGTGGCTTTTTGATCTTCAGGAGGAGCAGATCGATGTCATTATACATCCACAATCCATTATACATTCTCTGGTTCAATTCACAGACGGTTCGATGAAAGCACAGATGGGACTGCCAGATATGAAGCTGCCAATCCATTATGCGATGGCCTATCCACAGCGTGTAGAAACGAATTTTCCAAGATTCAACTTTCTGGACTATCCTGAATTGACTTTTCAGAAGCCGGACAGGGAGGCATTCCGTAACCTTGACCTTGCGTATCAAGCCATGAACAAAGGCGGTAACATGCCTTGTATCATCAATGCTGCCAATGAAGTTGTAGTGAATGCATTCCTCGAGGATCGCATTGGCTTTTTGGAGATGAGCGATGTTATTGAGCAATGCATGAGCGACATGCAGTTTATTGCAGCCCCTACGCTGAACAATTATTTAGAAACGGACCAGCATACCCGTATATTTGCAGGTCAACTGGTAACAAAATAGAATTTATCTTATCATAAATAGAAACATTACGTAATATATGAATGGACTGATTATGACTGCCCAGCTTCTACTGGGATTATCGATATTAGTAATCTTACACGAGCTGGGTCACTTTTTAGCCGCCCGAGCTTTCGGCATTAAAGTAGAGAAGTTCTACCTGTTTTTTGACGCCTGGAATGTTAAATTGTTCAGCTTTAAAAAGGGCGATTGTGAATACGGGGTAGGATGGCTGCCGCTTGGTGGTTATGTAAAAATTGCCGGTATGATCGATGAGTCGATGGATACAGAACAAATGGCGCAACCTGCACAACCCTGGGAGTTCCGCTCTAAACCGGCATGGCAGAGATTGATTGTCATGCTTGCCGGGGTAGTTGTGAACGTAATTGTGGGTATTCTGATTTTCTGGATGCTGACTTTCAAATACGGCGAAACCTACATTTCAAATAATTCTGCCCATAGCGGTATCAATCCAGGTGAGGTTGGAGAACGTATCGGCCTTCAAAAGGGTGATAAAGTACTTGCCATCAATGGTAAAAAAGTGATTCGCTTTGAGGAGATTACCTCTTCAAAGGTCCTATTAAGTAACACAACCTTAACGGTACTAAGAGGTAATAAAACGTTGTATGTCAAAGTTCCGGATAATATCCTGAATGAGATTTCGGATGATGGTATTGAAGCATTTGTTGATCGGGTACCATTGATAAGCTCCACCGTAGTTTCCATAATGGTTGGTAAACCGGCAGCGAAAGCAGGCGTGCAAAAGGGAGATGTGATCACTGCGATCAACGATGTCCCTGTTAAATTTAGTGCTGACGTTGTGGAGCAGGTACAAAAAGCCAAAGGCAAGCCATTGGTGTTTGATGTAAAACGTGGCGGAGAAACCATCGCCTTGAATCTTCCTGCGGATACCTCGGGTACAGTGGGCATTGGGTTTCGAGTGAGTGAGATCAAACAGGAAACCATAAAATACGGTCTGGTCGAGGCGCTTCCAATCGGTGCTGCACAAGCCTGGAAGACTTTCAGCGATAATGCTAAAGGTATTGGAAAGGTTTTTACGGGTAAAATACAAGCAAACAAGGCATTTTCAGGTCCTGTTGACATTGCGCGTAAGGTTTATGGTGGCGAATGGGTGTGGGCTAGGTTTTGGGCTTCTACGGCCTTTATTTCTGTGGCGCTTGCATTCATGAACCTGCTTCCAATCCCTGCACTTGATGGTGGTCACGTGATGTTCTTGTTAATTGAGATGGTGAAAGGGAAGCCGCTTGGTGATAAATTTATGGAGCGGGCCCAGATGGTGGGGTTCGTAATTCTATTATCGCTAATGGTCTTTGTGCTCGGGAACGATATCTTTAAGAACTTCATAAAGTAGCGTAGCTTATGGATTATTTCGAATTGTACGGCCTGCCGCTGAGCTTTAATCCGGATCTGAAGCTGGTAAAGCAGAAGTTTTATGAGCTGAGTAAAAAGTTTCACCCGGATTTCTACATTAATGAAAGTGAAGAAAAGCAACAGGAGGTATTGGAGCGCTCAACATTAAACAATAAAGCTTTCCAGGTGCTAAATGATCCTCAAAAGCGCATCCACTATATTTTGTCTTTAAAAGGACTGCTGGAAGAAGGGGAGAATTACAAACTTCCGCAAAGTTTTCTGATGGAGATGATGGAGGTAAATGAAGCATTGATGGACTTGCAGTTTGATCCTGATCCTGAGCGTTTGCAGCAGGTGAAGCAGGATATTGACCACATTGAAGCTTCGCTGAACAAGGAATCCGAGGCGCTTGCAGCTTCGTATGACCAACAGGATTCTGCTGCTCAGGAAGCAACGTTGCTTGCCATTAAGGATCTATATTATCGTAGTAAATACTTATACAGAATCAGGGAAAGCCTGGCTAAAATCAACTAATATTATGCATACTTCCGCCATTTTTAGAAAAGTAGCCGTTGCAGAAGGTATATCTTACATCCTTTTATTGTTTGTCGCGATGCCATTGAAGTATTGGGCAGACATGCCGCTCGCGGTAAAATATACCGGCTGGGCGCACGGATTACTGTTCGTTTTATATATCGTTTTTTGGCTAATGACCTGGCAGGAAAGCAGATGGAAGATGAGTAAAGCAGCTATGTACCTGTTTTCATCGCTCTTGCCGTTTGCACCATTTTGGGTGGATAAAAAATTAAAAGAAGATAATGAAAATTAATCTTGGAAGTTTGGGAGACAATGAATAGATTTGCATCCCGCTAACAAGCAAATGCCCAGCTGGCGGAATTGGTAGACGCGCTGGTCTCAAACACCTGTGGGAAACCGTGCCGGTTCGACTCCGGCGCTGGGTACAAAGAAAGCTATAGCCTGTAGATCATCGATTTACAGGCTATTTTCTTTTACTTGCATACATATATAGCATCAGTTATAGGAAATGTAGATCACATTGAAGGTGTTGAAAATTTAAGACTAAATGTATCCAGCGCATCAGGTATCGGAAGCAATGCCTCAGCTTTTGAAATATTAACATCAATTAACACCTGCAGACTATTGCATATAGATCCAATCAAAATAGGTGCTCTTTTAATTCCCGAAGTCGCGGTGATCGGCGTCTTTAGTGTTGATACAGTAAAAATAGCTTATACTCGTTTAGAAACCAATCACACTTACGGCAAGAAGCTCATATGGTACATAACTAGATGAACGAGATAATTTAGAAGGGACAGCTGATACGGTT
>DCLG01000038.1:10331-15411 GCA_002320935.1 Pedobacter sp. UBA1654
AAGTCTGAAATATCTTGCCTGGTCTTAATCTCACGACTGATGGGAATCATCGAGTTCCCCCGACTATCATAGCAGTAAAGCACGTAGCTTGTAAGATCATAGCACAATACTGCAGACAACTTATACGTACCCAGTTTCTCGTCAAAGGGTATCTCCATGTCGAATAGGTCCTGTTCGGTTAGCATCTCATCCATGCAGTAAAGCTATCTTTTCTATACGGCATTTTTTCATCAGTAAAACCTATTTGTTGTCATCTCTGTGGCTAATCACCTGCGAATTTTTAACTTAGGGGAGTTATTAAATCTATACCATGCATAAAACGTTACCACTGAAAGCCATAGTTCTTGTACTCTTTTTATTTCCCTTTGGCAAGCTGTCTGCTCAACACAGCGTTAAAGAACCTTCTCCTGAGAAGGTAAAGAAGATGGAATGGTTTAAAGATGCTAAACTTGGTATTTTTATTCATTGGGGCATCTATTCGGTGAATGGCGTTTCTGAGTCCTGGTCTTTTTTTAATAATTACCTGAGTCACGATAGCTATATGAAGCAGCTTGATGGTTTCAACGCTGCTAATTACAAGCCGCAGGAATGGGTTAAGCTAATCAAGGAGAGTGGAGCCAAATATTCAGTAATCACCAGCAAACACCATGATGGCGTGGCCTTATGGAACACGAAAACCGAAAATCCGATTACAACCTTAAAGAATAGTCCAGCAAAAAAGGATTTACTTAGCCCCTTTGTAGCTGAACTTAAAAAATCAGGTTTAAAAACCGGAATTTACTTCTCCCTACCAGACTGGAGCCATCCTGATTACGATGTATTTACCAGGGTACGTAAAAGGTACCTGTTAACCCAATCTCCTGCCCGCTGGAGCAAATACCTTACTTACTTCCATACTCAACTCGATGAAATATCGACCAACTTTAAACCGGATTTATTGTGGTTCGATGGAGATTGGGAGCATACTGCTGAAGAATGGCAAAGTGCCAAAGTACTGGGCAACTTAAAAAAACACAATCCCAATATTATTATCAATTCGCGGCTAAACCAGCATGGAGATTACGAGACGCCTGAACAAGGCATTCCGGTTCTAAAACCAGGAAATGATTACTGGGAACTCTGCTATACCATGAACGATTCCTGGGGTTATCAACCTTACGATTATAAATACAAATCGCCGAATATGATTATCAGAACGCTGGTTGATTGTATCAGTATGGGTGGTAATTTATTACTTGATATTGGACCTAAAGCTGATGGCTCTATTCCGGAGGAGCAGGTAGATATTCTTAAACAGCTGGGGCGCTGGACGAATAAACATGCTGAGGCCATATATGGTACAAGAGCAGGCATTCCCAGCCAGCATTTTAGTGGAAAAACAGCTTTATCCAAGGATAGAAAGACACTTTACCTGTATGTTGACTGGGCTCCTACCAATGGGGAGGAGTTGCTGTTAAGGAACATCAAATCGGATCCTGCATCCGCCAAAATTGTAGGGAATGATGTCGCAGCAACTTTCAGCAGAAATGGAAATGACCTGTTGTTCAAAGTTCCTGATTCAGCTGTGGACCAGGATGTAACGGTCATCGCAATAAAGTTTGATCAGGCTGTACAATTACATGAGACATCGACACCAGATATCAATTTTGCCGCGCTAAAGGATAGGCGCATTACCGACAAGCTACAACTCAAGCGGATTACCCATGCATTACATGGAGGCAACAATCTTTTTCTGAATACCGGGCTTGCTGTAGATGGCATAGGACTTGAAAAAGAGAAAGGCGCTTTTTCTCCAGGTGTATATGATTGGATCACTAAGCATGCTGAGGCACTACACAAAACAAACGAGGGTTTACCTGTCGGGCATTATCAGGGCGCTAGTGCCTTATCGGCAGATAAGCAGACCTTGTACCTTTTTGTTGAAGGAACACCGACCGGTCCAATTGCTTTGAAAGGTATCAAGAACAAGATCAGCAGGATCAGAATTGTTGGTGAAGGTACGATGATAGAACCACAGATCTTCAATAAGCTTTACTGGAGCGCCGTTCCGGGCATCGTATATATTCCGATACCACAATCCAGGTTGGATAAAAACCTGACGGTAATTGCGCTATTGCTGGATGGACCTGTAGATGTGTATCGGGAACAAGTAGGCGCGATTGAAAGTAATTTATAGCAGTGATTCCAAGGCACGGTATACCAGGTGCGCTTCCCTTGCTAGGGTGTTAAGTAGAATGTCTGGCTGAATGCGCCATTGGCTGCGCAGTCCCATGCTTCCAGTCGCAGCCATTTACGACCTTTTAGCTGTGGTCGAAGATTAAAGATCTTTGTCTCAAAGGCCTTAGTGTCGCTAAGCGCTACGACTTCACGGTACACTTTTTCGCCGTCACCGGAAATAACCTCTACAAAATTCATGGGGAAGGTCCAGCTAAGCTTCAGCTGTATGTCAGCTGTGCCATCGGCATTCAGCTTTAATGTCTCACCGGAAAGCTTTCCGTTTACTTTTAACGAGTGAATCAAGACCTCGCCGGTACTGCTGAAGAATTTACCCTGCTGCATTGCATCCACCAACGGTTTCCAGCCCTTGTTGAACTTCGGTAACTTGTCGAGCATCATATAATTTACATTCATGTGCGCGTACATCTCGTTCTCCGGTGTGACTGTAAACAAGTCTGCTTCGGCAATTATTGTTTTCTTGTCGCCCCAATTATTCATATCATCCAGTAGGTCGAGCACGCGATTGCCAAGGCGGGGCTGAGAAAGGTCAGCGGGCATTGCCTTCCAGGCAGCACCCATGAAGCGATCTGACTTGAAGAAATCCTCGTGGTTGTAGATATCAGGCGTGTTCACGGAGCCCTTTGTGCGTGCATGTGCCGTCCAAGCAAGCCCCTGCTCGTCGTTTAGCAACAGGAGCATATCGTGTTTATCGCCTATGTGGTATACCTTTCCAAAGCCTGCTCGCTCTTCAAGATAGGGGACACCTTTCCCTCGTGCCATAACCCAGTACACCGGTTTGGGAAAAATCTGTAGCCAATGTCCGCCAAAGAATTCATTAGGCTCTTCACCGGGCACCAAAAGAAAGCCGTCATCTGATAATCGTTCGCACTGCTCGAATAAAGCTTTCAGTTCCTTCAACCGGACTGAGTCTGGCCCTTTTGGATGTGCTGTATAATGAAACTCTCCCAGATGAACCATATCCACACCCAGACGCTTAAATACATCCACAAATGCAGGCTTATCCGGCACTGGTTTGCCCGCAAGCACCACATTCATGATGAATTCATTATGGAAATGACTGGACATGGTCTTAAAACCCGGAAGTTTAACGTAGCTATCCGCATTCGTAAATTTCTTTATCTCTTCAAGCACATGCTGATTTCCGGAACTTCCAATCAGGCAGAAGAAATTCAGCCGCTGCTTCGTTCCAGGAGGCGCGTTGAACCAGGGAACAAAACGCTTGTCGCCTTCAAGTTCCTGCCTGATGCCCATTCCATACCCATCTACCAGATTTCGATAGTCGGCACCATGCCAGATAAACTTCAGATTGAACGCTTCATCAAGCGGATAGAAATATTGATGGGGTGGAGGGAAGATGGCAAGGCTACCACCTTTGCTCTGTGCAGAGATTGATCGGTACCTGACCGCAAGGTTCCGAGCGGAATCGGAATAGTTTACTGGAGCGGTATTAAGATTGTCTTCCGTATTGAACCAGGATATCTTATCCCATTTTTTAGATCTGCTAACCAGTCCCGCATCGTAAACAATCGCCGTTGCGTCAGCATTGGTAGATATCACCGCGGCAATATTGAACAGCGGACTGCCATTGTAAAATGTCAGCTCCAGTTCTCCCGAAAACCGGTCAGCTTTAAGGGTCCCGATAGAAATGATGGTTCGACTACCAACCGTTTTCACTGTGATCGAATTTTTCTTCAGTATAATAGGGTAGGTGGCATGAGGACGAGCGGGCACCTTGTCGAAGAAGATGTTCCAGCCATTCTGTGATAATAAATCCCGTTTACCTATGCTCAGCAGAAACGATGGATCCAAATCCTCAGAGATGGTGTGATACTTAGATTTTGTGCCTAAGGAAATGCGCTTTAAAACAGGCTGCGTGTCTGCCATATCAACCTCGACTCTTCCGTACAAAGCATTACCCGTTGGCCAGGTAATCTCCATGACCTGCGCATGCTGCGTGATTGTTGCCCCGCTGGTTGGATTGAAGGCGCTGGTGTCTACTTTAGGCTGCGCTCGTAACCGAGCAATGCTAAAGCTTGTGAGTGCTAAAAACATCAGAAGTTTAAGGTTCATATCTGGTCTTTATAATACGAACTTAATAAAAACATCTGACTTAACAGGCTATAAAGCAGCTTAGTATGATAAATCTGACAGGTAGCGTTATCAATAAACATCACAACTGTAGCTGCCACAGTATTGACAAACCGATGATTGTTAATTATAAAAACGGTCCTACATTTGTCTAACGCTGTTAAATTATATAACAGTTTCGAATATGGGAAGTAAAGAGCGGATTGCAAGATTAAAGGAAGACACCAGATCTAACATCCTGGATGCTGCCTTGGATATTGTTAAAGAAGATGGATGGCAGGCGTTAAGTATGCGAAAAATCGCCGATAAGATTGAATACACTGCACCCATCATCTACGAGTATTTTGAAAATAAAGAAGGAATTCTTTTTGAACTTACCCGAAAGGGCTATATCATATTAGGACAGGAGATCAAAAAGGCAATGGAGAAGGATGCAGAACCTGTGAAGCAACTTGAGACCATGTGGATTGCCTATTGGAACTTTGCGTTCGAACATAAAGAATTGTACCAGCTGATGTATGGTGTGGAAATGAACTGTTGTTATCGCAAGAACGAATTTCCCGAAGCAGAGTTGTCACTTAGTCTATTTTTTGAAAAGATTAAAGAAGTTATGATTGCTGATGAACCTGACAAAGATCTGGTATTTAGAAAGTTCTATACGTTTTGGTCCATAATCCACGGATTAATCTCCATCAACCTTGTTAACCGGGGAAGAGGCCAGGAAATGAATCAGCAAATTCTGCAAGACGCAATA
>DCLG01000038.1:15451-16576 GCA_002320935.1 Pedobacter sp. UBA1654
CAAACGGGGTTCAGTCATGAACCCTCTTTTTAAGAACTTCATTTAACGGTGTTAAATAACTTATCTCCGTTACATTATCCTAACTATTCTTTAAAAATCATGGAAAATTACCCTAACCACAGCCACTCATCTAACGCTGTTAAACGATCTAATGATGTTATGAAAGCTTTTAGTCTTGTCATAGCGCTTGTGCTATTCGCCTGCCAAGGACAGGATAAATTACAACTCTCAAGCCCCATAGTCCAGGCTTTACCTGTCCTGACCATCAACAGTAGCTCTGAAAATACCTTACTTGAATACCCCGCCCTGATTGAAGGGGCTGTGGATCTGGAGATTCGCCCTCAAGTCTCTGGCTCTATAGAAAAGATCTTTGTGAACGAAGGCGCATTGGTTAAAAAAGGCCAGCCTTTATTTAAGATCAATGAACTTCCCTACAGAGAAGCTTTGAACAATGCC
The DNA here is from genome assembly GCA_002320935.1 of Pedobacter sp. UBA1654. Taxonomy (GTDB): domain Bacteria; phylum Bacteroidota; class Bacteroidia; order Sphingobacteriales; family Sphingobacteriaceae; genus Pedobacter. Next base: position 15,908 of record DCLG01000038.1, read on the forward strand.
AAAGCAACTTTACAGTCGGCAAAGGCAGCGGCACAAAATGCACAGCTTGAAATTGAAAAGCTTACGCCGCTTGTTTCCAACAAGGTTGTCTCAGACTTTCAGTTAAAAAGCGCCAAGGCTGCGCATGCTGCTGCATTGGCTAGTGTTGAACAGGCAAAAGCAGGAATTGCGACAGCAGAAATCAAGATTGGTTATACCTTGATAAAAGCTCCGGTAACCGGATTTGTGGGCAGGCTTCCCAAAAAGCAAGGCAGCTTAGTCAGCGTTGCAGATCCGCTGCCGCTTACACGTCTGTCAGATGCCCATGAGGTACATGTTTACTTCTCTCTAAGTGAAGACGACTTCATCAACTTCAACGAAAGATACGCAGGTAAAACTGTCGCAGAGCGTATCCGAAATATTCCGGGTGTCTCCCTGTTACTTGCCGACAATACGGTGTACCCTAGAAAAGGTAAGCTTGACATGATCGACGGGCAGTTCGATAAACAAACCGGAGCAATCACCCTAAGGGCTACTTTTCCAAATGAGGATGGGCTATTACGCTCTGGGAATACCGGAAAGATCCAGTTGATTATGACCCATGAAAATGCACTGTCTGTACCCCAGGAGGCAACAGTTGAAATTCAGGATAAGATCTTCATTTTCTCGGTAGGCAAAGACAATAAAGTG
>DCLG01000019.1:0-13022 GCA_002320935.1 Pedobacter sp. UBA1654
GTTTCTATGGCTTCAAGCAACATGCCCGATTTTGGTTTACGGCAGTTACATTCTCCGGAAACCGATGGATGGTGTTTGCAGTAATAAGCATCGGTGAACTTCGCACCCTGCTCTTCATATTTGGCATATAGTAGACGGTGCATCTCTGCCAGTTCTTCTTCGGTGTATCGTTGTAATGCTAGTCCACCCTGGTTGGTGATGATGATCAGCATATAGCCTTCATCGTAGAATTTCTTCAATGGGGGAATTTGGTATTCCAGTACTTTGAAGTCCTCCACCCTGCAGATATAATCGTTCATTTCATGGTTCAGGACTCCGTCTCTGTCTAAAAAGATTGCTTTATTTTTCATATTTTCCTTTGAACAAAGATGCGGATAACGATTTAAAGGATGAATCTTTAAGTTAATTTAATAGAATTCGGCTTTAAAGGGGCTGTAAATAAAGGTTGAAAAAGGTTGCTTAAAAAATAATCTGCCTAAAAATCAGCTTTATAGCGGTTATGAGCAAGATTTAGTTGCAGGATATGTATAACGTCCTTATATTTGCATCACTTTAAAACGGAGACGTTTAGAGTAAAGTTCAAAAGAACTTTGATTCCGTAGCTCAGCTGGTAGAGCATTACACTTTTAATGTAGTGGTCCTGGGTTCGAATCCCAGCGGGATCACAGCTAAGACCAGAAAAACCCTTCAATCGTAAGATTCGCAGGGTTTTTTGTTTTGTTCAACCTGCTAGACACCATATGGGAAGATTACGAAGAATCGATCGGAATTCTTGTGGGGAATGAATGAATTCATTCTATTGCAGTACAAATTACAACTCCAACTAAGATCAGAACAGATCGTAAGCACACGCTGAAGTATGAACTTTATTTAGAATACTTAACCAAGGCAACTTACAACTGCATTGTTACAGTGCCTTAAACGCTTCAGAAGCTAATATCGAAATGATTTCGGGATCTTTAATCTTCTTAGGATCGAGCACTTCAAAGTCTCTTATATCTACATAGTCATTGAATTCCGGACTGGTATTAATAATGATGCCGCCCAACAAGAAGATCCTGTTGCAATTAAATTCAGATCGGCTCGCCTTAATTAGCCTCAGCAATCTCGTACGTACATTATAATACGTGAAATTCACGGCCTCTTTAATGGTAATATCGCCCGAACCAGCATCTTTCAAGGGGTATAGTGAACGTTGAAGGCTGAGTTGCTGACTGTCTAAATCATACTGCTCCGGTAGTACTTCAGCACCGTTCTTCAATCGTTCCAGAGCCAGAACCAGGGCGCCACAACTATTGGTCAAATGCTGCTGTCCAGGACGCCGTAACTGTCCGAGAACACCTTCATCTGTAATTCCAATATGAGGCCCATAAAAAATGAAAGCATCTCCCCCATCCGGCACATGATGTGCATACGCCACCATACCCGTAAGTCCCGCATATGGCAATCCTCCCAGCCCACCTAATGTGAAAGGCCTGGTAAGCACTCGTCTGAAGTCCGTAGATACGTTGATGTCATCACAGCATAGCGAAGTCGCAAAAAGAATCTTGTCTTTATTTGCACCATACGCCCCTGAAATAAAATCCAGATAAGTTTCTGTAATTTCTGCACCAGTCTTGGCGCCGGGAAAGTGCGCTTTTATTAAAGGCTCAATCATCATCAATTTGGATTAATATGAAACCGCATTCATTTGCGAAAAAAGGAGAACTGCAAATGTTCGGCGCAACAAATATACAGGGCAAAAACCCATAGTTCAGAACATTTTTAAACAAAAACAGCCTGTAAAAACAGGCTGTGGAGCATTAAAGTATCATCGCTGCTATTTAGCAGTATTTTTCTTCTCTGTTACCTCCGAACGAATCTCCTGAGCAAGGACTTTCAGGTCCTGCATTGCTTTTCGAAGCCTTGTACCCGCAGCATTATTTCCTGCATTGTAGAACTTTTCTGCATCTGCCTCTACTGAAGCTAATAATTCTTTAACTTTTGTAAACCTCTCCATATTTCTTTATTTGATTAATTATAATCCAAATATATCACATTTGGGAAATAATAATTCAGCCTAAAATCCTAAATGATTGGATTAATATTATATTTAATGAGGATTAAAACTATTATCCACTAAATTTGGTTTTAGATAAAGGTTAGTTATAAATCGATTTAGATGAATAAACATATACAAATTGTTGAAGACGATGGTGACATCAGATTTATTGTTGAATATATATTAGAAGATGCCAATTACGTTGTTGAGTCATTTGAGAATGCAACGACCTTTATCAATAGAACACGAGTAGAAAATGTGGATTTGATAATATTGGATGTAATGCTTCCAGATGGGAATGGAATAGATCTTTGTAGAAATTTAAAGGTTAATGAGAAAACCGTAGATATTCCCGTGATCATCATGTCTGCACATGCAGGATCACAGTCGGTTTTAGAGGAAGCTTGCGCAGACGACTTTATCAACAAGCCTTTTGATTTAGATAATTTTTTGACAAGGGTTAAAAAGATTTTAAACTAATTAACCCTCGTTCTTCGAGTTAAATGCCCTATTTTCTTAGGGCAGACTCTTATAAAATATACAATTTCGGGTTGCCCTTCCTCTTTGCGACAAGAGGTGAATTGCTCTTGATATAAGTTGTCTTTGAGTTTGTTGTTTGTTTTGCATTCAAGCCCAACGTTCCCTCCTGGCCGAGTGTCGCCTTTTTCTTGCTCGAAATCTCCGGTTGATTGACTAGCGTTTTCATGATTTTAAATTTGCTACACAACAATGCTGGAAAGATTTAGTTTACAAAAATTTCTCAAATTTTCATAGATTTTGTAAACCCCTGATTTTTAACATGTAAAAATATACGGTTTTAGCTTCAGATAGGATCTTAATCAATTCAGCAAAAGCCTGCTGGCAAGGCCTAACAAAAGGAAAAATCCGAAAATATCGGTGAATGTGGTTATGATGATAGAAGATGCAATGGCGGGGTCTATTCCTACTCGTTTTAGGAACAAAGGGATGGCTGCGCCGGCTATACCTGCCACTACCAGATTTCCGGTCATTGCAAAGAAAATGACAAGGCCCATTTTGGGATTACTGTCAAAGAGCAAACAAAACGCAAACACAATCCCTCCGGTCGCTGCACCATTTATCATCCCTACTGTAAACTCTTTGAGTACCGTCCGGTACGCCTGTTTATCGGTTAGGTCGTACAATGAAATTCTTCTTACCGTTACAGCCAGTGCCTGTGTAGCTGCATTCCCCCCCATGCCTGCGATGATGGTCATATAAGCCGTTAACACTGCAATTCTTTCAAGGGTGGGTTCATAATACCGTACAACTGCCGAAGCTAAAAACGCTGTCCCCAGATTTATAATAAGCCAGGGTAACCTGGATTTTACAGCTTCGCGCCAGCTACCGCTTAATTCCTCATCTTCACTTACCCCGGAGATTTTCAGAATATCCTCTGTATTTTCATCTTCAAGAACGTCAATCACATCATCAAAGGTTACCCGGCCCAGTAACTTCATATCATTCGCGAGCACAGGTATACTGGTAATATTATACTGTGAAATTAGCCGTGCTACTTCTTCCTGATCTGTGTCCGGACTTACCCAGGCTACTTCTGCTTTTACAAGCTCGGAAATCTTTAGGTTGCCTTTGGCCTTTATTAAGTCTTTAAGCGAGACAATGCCCTGGAACGTATTTGAGTCATCTACCACATAGATGGTATAGAACTCTTCCATGTCTTCACTTTGCCTGATGATCTCATCAATCGCATCCTTTTTGGTGAGATTCAAATTAATACGAATGAACTCGGTGTTCATTAATCCACCAGCCGTGTCTTCCTTGTAGCTTAGCAGGTTACGAATGTTTGATGCATCGTCTTCACTCAGCTCGTCCAGTAACTCTTGCTGTTCTTCTTTTTCAAGTTGAGCGATAATGTCTGCAGCATCATCATAATCCAATTCTTCTACAATCTCTGCACGCCGCTCGGGGTGCAATTTGAAGAGTAAATCTTCTGGATGATATTCTTCGTGCATCTCGGAAATAACTTCCGAGGCGATTTCGACAGGCAGCAAATTGATGATGCGTTCCCTTTCTTCGTCATTAAGCCGCTCAAAGAGAATTGCAATTTCAGACGCATGATATTCAGCAAGCACAGATTGCAATAATGCATTGTCGCTGCTTAAAGCATTTTTTATCTTGGAAAAGTCGGTTTTATCAAGCTCGAAGGACTGCATGGCCCGAAGGTAGCGAAATTTGATGGTACCTTTTGGACGCTACTTAAACCAGCCCTTTTTTCTGAAATAAAGTAATTGCAAAGCAGCTATTACTATCATCAGTATTATGGCATACAAGTAGCCAAAAGGGGAATATAGTTCCGGCATATTCATTGGCAGAATTTCTCCGGTGATTGGATCCTGTCTTGAAAAATTCATTCCGTAGATTCCGGCGATAAAGGTAAGTGGAATGAATATAGAGGATATGATCGTCAACACTTTCATGATCTCGTTCATCCGGACACTGATCATACTAAGATACATATCAATGCTACTTACAGCGATTTCCTTTAAGGAGTCAACCAGATCAATTACCTGAATGCAATGGTCATAAGCGTCTTTGATGTACATCTTCGTTTGTTCCCGAATGAAGGGGCTATCTGAGCGTAAAATATCATTCAGTTTGTCTTTCTCCGGCCAGGCAACTCTCCTGATCCCGATTAGATGACGTTTAATAAGCTGCGCATCATACATCATCGACCTTTCAGGTTTAATCATGAGTTGATCTTCGATTTCATCAAGTTCGTCAGCCCAGCCGGCCAGAATTTCCAGGTATGTATCTATGATTACATCCATTATGGCGTACATAATATAACTGGCTCCGCCAATTCTAATGTTTCCTTTTCCAGCTTTCAACCGCTCCCTAACAGGTTGAATACAATCTTCATAATTCTCTTGAAATGTGATAACTGCATTATGGAACAAGATAAAAGACACTTGCGTATTTTCAAGTTCTCTTTCTGGATTAAAGATCAACATCCGGCTAATAGCGAAGGCGTAATCATCAAACTCTTCAAATTTGGGCCGCTCGTGGGTTCTGGTGATGTCTTCCAGTGTGAGCTTATTTATATGAAATTCGTTCTGGAGGAACTCAAACATAGGCAAAGACTTAAAGCCTTTTATTTCTACCCAGATCGTCTCCCCAGGATTATTCAGCAGACCTCTTATTTCATCCAAACTCCCGATCGGCTGACTTATGTATTTAGTCGCCGAGATTATATGAAGGGTGATCCTTGGTTCTAAGGATTTATCGTCCAGATAGATTGCTCCGGGGCTCGACCCGGTATCGGGCTGACATCGTTTATTAACCTCCAATTTCTTGTGGCGCTTGCTCATTACAGGTACAATTTAGCCTGCGGCCCCTGACTAAACAAAAGATCGACAGCACTCATGTTTGGCAGAAAGCCATTGCGGTCATCAAACACCTGGAAATAAGGTTTAAAGTTTTGGTAATTTTCAGCTCTAAATAATGCAGCATTCCGGTAATCTGTACCTCCAGGGAGCTCTTTTTGGTAAGTATCCGTGAATTTAAAATCAGGCTCTTGTTTAAGCTGCTTAAGTAACCAGGCCATGAGTTCAAGGTTAAAGTCAAACAAGTATTTAGTCTCTTTATGATAAAATGCCGCTATTTCGTCTTCGTAGTATTCAAAGTATGCCGAGTTACGATAACAAGTTTGCAAACTCATCCAATGCAGTCGTTGCCATTTAAAATCGTAACTGATTTTCACATCCTTAATTTTGGTATGGTATTTTGAGCCTTTAATTACAGGTATAAATAAGTTCAAAGGTCCATTGGGCGAAGCAACCGTTGCGCGATTACGAAAGGTTTGCTTTGGAAAGTGCTCCCATTTCTCCATTTCGAATTCAAAATTCACGGCCTTTAATGCAGAAAAGTAACTTACCGGGGCTAGATAAAAAAGGGGAAATGTTGCGATATTTTGCATTTGATAAATTATGTTTGCACTCTTAAGCCGCAAATTAATGATAAAAAAAGCGTATTCTTTAATGGAAAACAAATTCTTGTTTTAAATGGAACCGAATGTTGCTGTTGTCATTTTAAACTGGAATGGAATTTCATTTCTACAATCATTTTTACCCCAGGTTCTAAAAAGCGAATACTCGAATCTTCAGGTCATTGTTGGAGATAATGCCTCTACAGACGAATCCGTGGCGTACCTACGCCAGTATTTTCCAGAAGTTCAAATTATTCAAAATGCCGTAAACTACGGATTTGCGGAGGGTTACAACCGGGTGCTTAAACAGGTAGATGCCGATTACTATGTACTTCTCAACTCAGATGTACAAGTTCCGCTGAACTGGATAAAGCCTGTTGTTGATCTTATGGAAAAAGATCCCTCAATTGCGGNNTGCGGCAGCACAACCTAAAATTAAGAGTTACACTGAGAACTCTAAATTTGAATACGCTGGAGCAGCTGGTGGCTTCCTCGATAAATTTGGATTTCCCTTTTGCCGTGGCAGAATCTTTGACGTTATAGAACCGGATACCGGCCAATACGACAACACCATCGAAATATTCTGGGCAAGCGGAGCCGCACTATTTGTTAAACGCAGGTGTTGGGAGGAAGTTGGCGGACTAGATGCTGACTTTTTTGCACACATGGAAGAAATAGACGTATGTTGGCGACTTAAAAATTTAGGTTATAAAGTGGTTTACTGCTCCGACGCTGAGGTATTCCATGTTGGAGGAGGAACCCTTAATTCAACAAACCCGTTTAAAACTTACCTAAACTTTAGAAATAACCTCTACCTACTCCAAAAGAATCTGCCAGCCGGCGAGATGTGCCTGCTTTTATTTGCCAGGATTTGGATAGATTTCATTGCCTGGATGCATTTTCTCGTAGCTGGAAAAGCTGCATTTGCCTGGGCGATCAACAAGGCTCATTTTGACTTTTTTAGAAATTACCGAAAGACCTCGAAGAAACGAACAGATAGACAAATCACCTTTTCTAAACTTACAGGAGTATATTACCACAGCATTGTGTGGGCATTTTTCATTAAGAAAATCAAAAATTTCAAGAACCTTAAGTTCCCATCGTAGACTGTACAAAAGAATTAATTGCAAGACGGTAGCCGTCCATACCAAAGCCGGTAAGCACACCCCTGCAGTTTTTGCCAGTAAACGAAACATGCCGATATTCTTCTCTAGCATAGATGTTTGAGATGTGGACTTCTATGACAGGTGTATTGATTGCGGCAATCGCATCGGCAAGTGCCACTGAAGTATGAGTATACCCACCAGCATTTAAGACAATACCATCATAACTAAATCCAACTTCATGAAGTTTGTTGATTAGCTCACCTTCAACATTGCTTTGGAAGTAATCGATAGAAAAATTGTCAAATGTTTTACGGATAGATTCTAAATAGCTGTCAAACCCCTGACTTCCATAAATTGAGGGCTCCCTGAGTCCTAGTAGATTTAGGTTGGGCCCGTTTATAATTTGTATCTTCATCGATCAAACTTAAAGGTTAAAACCAATAGTAGAAAATATTTAAGTGATTACGAATACTTATTTAAAAGAATATAGCACCTATCTGCGGTTGGAGCGAAGCCTGTCCATAAACTCGGTCAAAGCTTACATCAACGATGTAAATAAACTCTTTCAGTTTCTTGATGCGACGCACAGGTCCTTGGTAGACATAAAGAATGCTGACCTGGTCAACTTCATTACCTGGCTTAACGAGGTTGGTATGTTGCCGAATTCACAAGCCAGGATAATCTCAGGTCTTAAATCATACTTCGGGTTTTTAACCATTGAAGAGATTCTGCAAGATGACCCAACTAATCTCCTGGAGCTACCAAAGCTTAGTCGAAAACTGCCGGATGTTCTAAGCCTGACAGAAATAGATCAGTTGATGTTGGCAATAGACATGTCAAAACCTGATGGTATGAGAAGCAAGGCCATAATAGAAGTACTCTATGGATGTGGTTTGCGGGTGTCAGAGCTTGTTGCACTTAAAATTTCTAATATTCATAGCGAAGCAGCCTATGTTCTAATCGATGGTAAGGGGAATAAGCAACGCATAGTCCCCATTGGACACAGTGCGCTAAAGTATTTACGCATCTATATAAATGACGTCAGAAGCAAACAGGAGATCAAGCCAGGTATGCAGGACTACGTATTTCTGAATCGCTTTGGAAGTAGCCTTTCCAGGATTTCTGTGTTTACCATGTTAAAGAGCCTTGCAGAGAAAGCATCTTTGAATAAATCCATTAGTCCACATACCTTCAGGCATTCCTTTGCCACGCATCTTATTGAAGGTGGTGCCGACCTGCGGGCAGTGCAGGCCATGCTTGGCCATGTAAGTATTACCACGACAGAGATATACACGCATCTAGACAAGGAATATTTACATTCGGTAATCAGATCATTTCACCCCAGAAACTAACGGATACAGGTTAAAATCCGGTCCTTACCCTGCAGATCTTTAATCAACCTGATCTCTTTGAAGCCAAGGCTGGCCATCAGTTTAACCATTTGGGCTCCCAAAAACTCATTAATTTCAAAATAAAGTTGACCGTCTGGGTTCAGGGATATGGAAGCAAATTCGCCTATTGCACGGTAAAAAATCAGTGGATCATCGTTCCGCACGAATAGGGCAATATGGGGTTCATACGCCAGTACATTTTCATGCATGTCTATGCGTTCGTCGTCCTTCACATAGGGGGGATTCGAGACGATTATATCGTATTTACCATCTGCTGAATACGTCATGATATCTGCAAGTATGAAATCAACATCGACCTGGTTTTCCTGTGCATTTTCTTTCGCTACACGTAGGGCTTCGCTTGAAACATCCATGGCAGAGACCTGGAATGCCGGCAGGTTCTTCTTCAATGTGATTGCAATGCAGCCACTCCCAGTACCAATATCTAAAATACGCTTTACTGAATTGGATCGGGGTCTGGCTGTTTTTATAATCAAATCAACAAGTTCTTCAGTTTCATCCCTGGGAATCAACACGTTCGCATTCACTTTGAAACGTAAATTGTAAAAAAAGCATTCTTCGAAGATATACTGCAATGGCTTGCCACTTTGAAGTTCAGTTAACACGGACAACATTCCATTTTCAACATTCAAATGAACAGCCTCCTGTTGTTGCTCCAGAAACTGCATCTTTGTCAGCCCTCCAACTTTTTCGAGTGCAATAAAAAAAAGAATAGTGGATTCCGGTTCATTATACAACATCGTCAATGACTGCGTAAAATGCTGCTTAAGCGCTCTGTATTTCATCAGCAGTAAAAGTAACTAAATCGAACAATATACCTACTTTTGCCCCAATGGTTAACGAAGATTACATGCGCCGTTGTCTGGAACTTGCAGCCCTCGGTCTTCAAAGTGTAAGCCCGAATCCGATGGTCGGTTGCGTTATTGTTGCTAACGGAAGGATTATCGGTGAAGGATATCACGAAAAATACGGCAGTGCTCATGCCGAAGTTAATGCAGTCAACGATGTACTTTCCAAATATGGCGAAGACGCGGCGAGCTTACTTAAATCTGCCACAGTTTATGTGAGCCTTGAGCCTTGTGCGCACTTTGGCAAAACTCCACCTTGTGCAGACCTCTTGATTTTACATCAGGTGAACGAAGTGATAATAGCCAACGCCGATCCCTTTCCTTCGGTAAATGGTAAGGGAATTGAGAAACTTAAGAATGCTGGCATTAAGGTGAGTCAGGGTCTATTGGAAGCGGAAGGTCGGGAACTTAACAAACGCTTTTTCACCAGAGTCGAGAAACAACGCCCATATATTATCCTGAAGTGGGCACAAACGGCAAATGGATACTTCAGACCTCTAATTAATCAAAAGCAGTGGATCAGCAATCCACTGTCTAAAAAGCTGGTTCATAAATGGAGATCTGAAGAGGATGCCATTCTGGTTGGTAAAAAGACAGTCATGACTGATAATCCGGAATTGAATACAAGAGAATGGCCGGGCAACAATCCCCTTCGAATCGTAATTGATAAAAACCTGGATATTCCGGAAGACAGTCACGTGTACAACAATCAAGTTAAAACGATTTTTCTAAATGAGTTAAAGTCAGATGTAGTTGGAAACACCCACTTCGTGCAAATGGAAGATATGACATTCTATCTCCCGCAAAAGATAGCTTTCCAACTTTACTTGATGGATGTTCAATCTGTCATCATCGAAGGTGGCGCAAATATTCTAAATCAATTCTTGTCCGCCGGACTTTGGGATGAAGCGCGTGTGATAAAGTCAAGTACAAACTGGCAGGAAGGCGTAAGTGCTCCCCAACTTAATGGCTATTTGGAAGAGATCATCNNCCCACTCAACACGGACACCCTTTTCATACATCAGAATCGTCAATAGAATGGTATATGTCTTAATAAGTGTACTCTGCAGTGTAACTGTAGGTGTCCTGTTTAAACTTGCTAGCCGATACAACATAAATGTACAACAAGCAATCACCTGGAATTACCTCACCGCAATACTCCTGTGTTTAATTTTCTTCAGACCCGCATTAGAAACTGTCCCGCTTCCCACCTCCCCGGTATATTATGTGCTTGGAATTTTGTTGCCTTCCATCTTTTGGATCTTGTCGCGATCAGTTAAAGCGGTTGGTATTGCTAGAACGGACATTGCCCAACGCTTATCGCTGGTCATTCCTTTATCGGCAGCATACTTCCTGTTCGAGGAGACTTTCAGCAAATTAAAGATTTTCGGTTTAATACTTGCCTTACTGGCGGTTATAATGATGTTGTTCAATAAAGATACATCTGAACGCAAATCTTCGGTTGGATTTCCCCTCCTCGTCTTTTTAGGCTTTGGTACCGTGGATATTTTGTTTAAACAACTGGCAACAGATGTAAGTATTCCATATACGACTTCACTACTGATGGTTTTTTGTTTAGCCTTTCCTATTGCACTTGCTGCAACTACATATCAAGTGTTGAAAGAAAGGCAATCACTTAAACTGCCAAATTTACTAAGCGGTATTCTACTTGGACTTTTCAATTTTTCAAACATCTACTTTTATTTAAAAGCACATAAAGCATTGTCTAGCCAACCTTCTCTTGTGTTTGCGTCAATGAATATTGGTGTTGTAGTCCTTGGCACTATGATTGGATATTTCCTGTTCCGCGAAAGGCTGAGTAAAGTAAATTTCATAGGGATCGGCGTTGCGCTTGTTGCTATTGTGACGATCACACTTGCAAAATACTATGGAGCTTAACGACACATACCACACCATCGCGACACCAGCGGAGGGTATTTTCAGGGACAAAGGAAGTAAATTCATCGCCAATATATACCCGATCTCCTCAGAAGCTGAAATTAAGCCGATCATTCAACAACTTAAAACTGATCATCCGAAGGCTCGTCATCACTGCTGGGCATATCGTTTAGGAAGAATTGGTGATGAATTCCGGATTAACGACGATGGCGAGCCTTCAGGCACAGCAGGTCGACCAATTTTAAACAGCTTGTTATCAGCAGGATTGACAAACATTCTGATTGTAGTCGTACGTTATTTCGGAGGCACACTCTTAGGAGTACCCGGATTGATAAACGCTTACAAATCGGCCACTGCAGCGGCAATAAGCAACAGCATGATCGTAGAAAGAACAGAAAACGTCATGTTTAAAGTTCAATGTGACTACTTGCAATTAAACCAGGTTATGCGAATTATCAAAGAAACAGATTTGATCATAAAAACACAATCCTTTGATCTGGAATGCACGTTTCTACTTGAACTAAGGATGGGAATGGCCGATCTTTTTGAATCAAAGCTCAGTCAGATTGAACAAATCAGAATAACAAGGGACTGAACGGAAAATTAGCAAAGATTAAGCTTACCTTCGCGCAGAAAAAAAAATTATGTCCCTAATATCAGAATCCGACCTGATCATCAATCCGGATGGCAGCATTTATCACCTGAACTTATTACCTGAGGATGTATCAGATACCATAATCACGGTTGGAGATCCAGAGCGGGTATCGGAGGTATCCAGGCACTTCGACAGTATAGAAGTCCGAAAAGGAAAACGAGAATTCATCACACATACCGGATACCTCGGGAAGAAGCGCCTTACCGTTATTTCAACTGGTATAGGTACAGACAACATTGATATTGTATTGAACGAGCTTGATGCTCTTGTAAATATCGACTTCAACACGCGTACGGTGAAGAATACGCTACGTTCACTCAACATCATCAGAATTGGCACTTCCGGAGCCATACAAAAAGACTTACCAATCGGAACGATCCTTGCCTCCAGCCATGGCTTAGGTTTAGATACCCTGATGAGTTTCTATGCTAAAGGTATAAGCCCAGAAGATTCAGTATTGTTACATTCCATCAGGGAGCATTTAAATAATCTTGATACGGTACAGCCTTACCTAACAGCTGCTAGCCCTGCTTTGATGTCGCAAATTGCAAGTGATCTCGACCGAGGAATTACGGTAACTGCTCCAGGATTTTATGCTCCTCAAGGAAGACATGTGCGTTCAATCCCGAGGTTCCCGAACCTTATACAGCAATTAAAATCATTTAGAGCAGCAAACACCAGAATCACCAACCTTGAAATGGAGACTGCAGGGATTTACGCCCTTTCAGATATATTAGGTNNATCAGGCACTTTCGATCAACGCAGTTTTGGCGAGCCGGGTTAAGCATGCATTTAGCACCAATCCTCAGCAAGTAGTGGACTGCGCCATTAAGCACGTATTAGATCGATTATAACTTTCAACAATGAATAACAAAAAATACTTTTCTCTCATACTTATCTTGGGTTCCTTAACTGCATTAGGTCCTTTTTCAATCGACATGTACCTGCCAGCATTTCCGGTGATTGCCAAGGATCTAAACACCAGTACTGAGCAGGTGGCCATCTCCCTTTCAAGCTTTTTTATAGGCATTTCACTTGGTCAGCTACTTTATGGGCCACTACTCGACCGATTTGGCCGCAAAAAGCCTTTATGTATC
>DCLG01000019.1:13085-14710 GCA_002320935.1 Pedobacter sp. UBA1654
AGGACTGATTTTATACATACTGGCTTCTTTAGGCTGTGTATTTGCAACCACGTTAAACCAGCTCATAATCTTACGCGCCGTTCAGGCACTCGGCAGCTGTGCGGCTGCGGTAGCTTCCGTTGCAATGGTCAGAGATCTTTTTCCTGTAAAAGACAGTGCGAAGGTCTTTGCCTTACTGATGCTTGTTGTTGGGGTCTCGCCGATGCTTGCACCCACTGCCGGCAGCTATGTTACGATCTTGTTTGGCTGGCATGCGATCTTTATTGCGCTTATCGTACTTGGCTTGATCAATCTTCTGGCAAGTATGCTCTGGCTACCGGAGAAGTATCAACCTGATCCAAGTATCTCACTACTGCCTGCACCGATCATTAAAACGTTCCTCTCTGTTATAGCAGAACCTTATTTTTATACATATGCACTTACCGGTGCAATGGCATTTTCTGGTTTGTTTGCCTATGTAGCCGGTTCCCCTGTTGTATTCATGGACGTATTTAAAGTAAGTACAGAGCTGTACGGATGGATATTTGCCATCTTGTCTGTAGGGCTTATTACTGCGAGTCAGGTTAACAGCCTACTTGTAAAGCGGTATAAAAGTGAACGAATCGTCTTGGTTGCACTCAGCTTTCAACTTGTATTAACACTTTGCTTCTGTGCTGGAACGTACCTGAACCTACTTAATTTATACGAGACCATCGGATTACTCTTCCTATTCCTCTGCTGCTTAGGATTCATCAATCCAAATACATCGGCTTTATCACTCTCCCCTTTTAGGAAAAACGCTGGGAGTGCTTCAGCATTGATGGGCGCAATTCAGATGGGTGTTGGTGCATTAGCATCATCAATCTTAAGTATGGTTGAAACCAGGTCTGCATTTCCTATGGTTGCCGTCATGGCTGGCTCATCGGTAATTGCAATGGGAATTCTACTCTACGGACGAATGAAATTAAGTAAAACAATAGCATAATTCGGGTGTTGAAAGGATGATCTAACACTTAAAACCTATGCTTAATAAATTACAACACACAGTTGCGCTCGCGGCGGGCAAGACAATATTAAATGGTACTGATGAAGTAAGACTGAGTACAGGAAAACGGATGATTTCGATTCTTGCAGGTGCATTTATTTTTCGGCGGGGACTAAAGAATTTAACCNNCTTACTGCTTTATAACGGTGCAACTGGTGAAAATAAGCTCGGTACTAAAGCCAGACAACCACTATATGGTAGTCCGGTCAGAGCTGTCGAAGCCCAGACAATGCCAAGTTTATATAGGATTAAATGACGATTGAGTCATTTAATCCTATATATCATATCTCTATCTGTGAAACCTATCTTTACTGAGAAACTTCCCGCCTCGACGCTGAAGTTCTTTATCCGCTTTAGCAAGTATTTGACGTACCCGCTCTTTGCTAAGATTTACAAGCATCGCGATTTCAGCTGCGGTTTTATGCGGCTGGCCCAGCCCGAAATAATATTCCATGATCATGGCTTCTTTTGGGTGAAGCGACCTGACCAATGCAAGAAGGGTTAGACGATCAGATTGCTGCAACATGCACTCTTCTATATTACATTGCGGATCAGGCAAATTGTTGTAGTAGTCGGTACCATGTAACGCTGAGTCTAACGA
>DCLG01000019.1:14716-17305 GCA_002320935.1 Pedobacter sp. UBA1654
CTGTGCAATAACATCTTCGTTCATCTCAAGCAATTCAGACAACTCAATATTTGTAGGTCTTCTTTCTAATTTCTGCTCTAATTCTAAAGAGCTTCTGGATATTAATTTACGTTTCTGAGTCTTATTTAACGGAACCCACATCGCGCTGGCTTTGTTTAAAGCACCTAGAACTTTTTGCTTTATATACCATGTTGCATAGGTAACAAACCTTAAATTAAAATTACTATCAAATCTTTGCGCAGCTAAAACCAGTCCCAGGTTTCCCTCACAAATTAGTTCTTTTAACTCCTCTGTATTTTCTGCATAACGTTTGGCAATTGCTATTACGTAACGGAGATTCTTTTGGACCAGAATCTCTACTGCCTTATCATCTCCCGCCTTAATTCTTTCACCTAATTTGATCTCTGCTTCTCTTTCTAGTGGAATCGAGTCTCTGATCTCCCTGAAATATATTCTTAATAGATAATCCGACCCGGGTCGAGTGGAGAGCGCTTTTTTATTCATACACTTTAGTTTTTAACTGGTTATATTTAATTCTATTTTTGAAGTTAATTAGTTTGCATGACAAAAACAAAATAATTACTAAGCATAAATGATATTTTTTGAAAACGAAACATCTATACAGCTTCAAAGATATTGCAGGTATTGATAGATGGCCTCGCCAAGAGGCATTGACCTTTGTTTCAGGCGGTATATTATTACAAGTTGTTGACTTCGTAACTGAAGACATTCCTCCAAAAAAATCTACTTTTGTATCACAATAAATTACTATGAGTAAAAGAGGCAGAATATTGGTAGCCATGAGTGGTCGAGTGGATAGTTCAGTTGCAGCTGTGATGCTCCATGAACAAGGGTATGAAGTGATTGGCTTAACCATGAAGACTTGGGACTATGCTACTTCTGGTACCAGCAGTAAGGAAACTGGCTGTTGTAGTCTGGATAGTATCAATGATGCCCGCACCCTTGCTGTGAATTATGGTTTTCCCCACTATATACTGGATATACGTGATGAATTTGGGGATTATGTAATCGATAATTTCGTTGATGAATATCTTGCAGGACGTACTCCAAATCCATGTGTGTTATGTAATACCCACATAAAATGGGAAGCGCTGCTTAAGCGCGCTAATAAGCTCGACTGCGAATTTATTGCTACCGGGCATTATGCAAACGTTCGTCAGCATGACAACGGCCGATACGTGATCTCTAAAGGTAAAGATGAAAATAAAGATCAATCGTACGTGCTCTGGGGTGTTTCGCAAGAAAACCTTTCCAGAACGCAGTTTCCGCTTGGGTCTTTTGCCAAGTCGGAAATCAGACAGATGGCATTGGACATGGGTCAGGAAGAGCTAGCGAAGAAAAGTGAGAGTTATGAAATTTGTTTTGTACCTGATAACGATTACCGTTCATTTCTAAGACACAAAGTTGAAGACCTTGAAGACCGCGTTGCTGGAGGTAATTTCATTCTGAGCAATGGAATGGTTGTAGGTCAACATAAGGGCTATCCATTTTATACCATCGGCCAACGTAAAGGTCTTGGAATTGCCTTGGGTGAGCCGATGTTTGTGACCCAAATTCTACCCGAAAGTAATACTGTAGTTTTAGGGCGGGCAGATGAACTGGAACGTAGAGAAGCCATGGTGAGAAATGTCAATTTATTGAAATATGAAAGCATCAATGAACCCATGGAAAATGTAATTACTAAAATTCGTTATAAAGATGCTGGTATGCTAAGTACCATTGTACAGGAAAAGGATAAAATGCGCGTGGTTTTCGACCATTCGGTTTCGGCAATTGCGCCTGGGCAGTCTGCAGTCTTTTATGAGGGAAATGATCTTTTAGGCGGCGGCTTCCTATGTTAAAATAAGCAATACTTATTAACCATATATTAAAAAAGGCCTGCATTAACGATTGTTAATGCAGGCCTTTTTAATAAGTACCCCTTGGGTGATGACTTAAAGTTTAGCAGTGATTTCGGGACTCAGAGGTTTAACCTTAGAACGAAATCTATGTACAAGCTTTCCATGCTCATCAATCAGAAATTTCTCGAAGTTCCAGCCAATTTCACCTTTAAAGTCTGGATTGTCCTGGCTCGTTAAATAGGCAAATAGTGGGTCTATGTCATCTCCTTTAACACTCACCTTCTCACTAAGCAGAAAGGAGACGCCAAAGTTTGCCTCACAGAATTCTTTTATCTCTGCATTTGATGCTAATTCCTGGCCACCAAAGTTTCCAGCTGGAAATCCAATCAGTGCAAGGTCTTTGCCATATTGCTGATGTAATTTTTCCAGTTCTTCATATTGAGGCGTAAACCCACATTTAGAGGCTGTATTCACGATCAGTAACTTTTTACCCTTAAATTTCGAAAGTGATACTTCCTTCCCATCTATGGTTTTGATCTTAAATTCATGTACGCTTTTTGGTGGGCTGAATAACAGTCCGATTATGATCAATAGTATATTCATTGGTTGTGTTTTTTAGATTAACAATAAAGATGTAGCACATGTTTCAGTCCAATGCTGATATGTAAATATACAGGACAAATTACCATTAAATGCAGGAAGAATTTTGAATTCTGCTTTATTTATA
>DCLG01000021.1:0-3101 GCA_002320935.1 Pedobacter sp. UBA1654
CCCGGATCGAGTATCCATGCCCGATATCGACATCGACTTTGATGACGAGGGCAGGAGCCGTGTAATGGATTATGTAATCAACAAGTACGGCGCAAACCAGGTGGCGCAAATCATCACCTATGGTACGATGGCTGCAAAGTCATCCATCAGGGATACGGCAAGGGTACTTGATCTACCGCTTTTTGAAGCAGACAAGATTGCCAAGCTGATCCCGAACATGAAATTGGCCAAGATATTCTCCCTTGATGAAGCAGCACTAAAAGGTGGACTCCGTGCGGATGAATATGAACGCGTACTGGAACTGAAGGCCGCCGCTTCCGCTGGAAACCTCAGCGGGGAAACCATCCAACAAGCTAAGATTCTAGAAGGCTCCCTGCGAAATACAGGTATACACGCCTGCGGGGTAATCATTACACCCGATGATATTACGAACTTTGTTCCTGTAGCAACAGCTAAGGACTCTAATTTATACGTTACCCAATTTGACAACTCGGTGGTAGAAAGTGCCGGATTGCTCAAAATGGACTTCCTGGGCTTAAAAACCCTAACCTTAATCAAGGATACGGTGAAGCTGGTGCGTTTGCGGACCGGTATTCAACTGGACCCGGATGAGTTCCCTATTGATGATGTAAAGACTTACGAGCTCTTCCAGTACGAATCCTCTGGGATGCAGAAGTACATGAAGGAACTTAAGCCAACGGTCTTCGGTGACTTGATTGCGATGAACGCCTTGTACAGACCAGGACCACTGGAGTACATTCCAAGTTTCGTGCGCCGTAAGAATGGGGAAGAGGAAATTAAGTATGACCTTGATGCTTGTGAGGAATACCTGAAAGAAACCTACGGTATCACCGTGTACCAGGAGCAGGTGATGTTGCTGTCGCAGAAATTGGCTGATTTCACCAAAGGTGAGGCCGACGTTCTGCGGAAAGCGATGGGTAAGAAGCAAAAGGATGTACTCGACAAGATGAAGCCCAAGTTTGTGTCACAAGCTGCGGCTAAAGGTCATTCACCAGCTACGCTGGAGAAAATTTGGAAAGACTGGGAAGCTTTTGCTTCCTATGCCTTCAACAAGTCGCACTCTACATGCTACGCCTGGATTGCATACCAAACGGCATACCTGAAAGCGCATTACCCCGCTGAGTATATGGCTGCGGTACTATCCAACAATATGAGCGACATCAAGCAGGTTGCCTTCTTTATGGAAGAGTGCCGGCAGATGGGGGTTCAGGTACTTGGACCAGATGTGAATGAATCTGACATCAAGTTCTCTGTAAACGACAGGGGACAGGTACGTTTTGGTTTATCTGCTGTGAAGGGGGTTGGAGAGAAAGCCGTGGAAAGTATTATTGAGGAACGTAGGTTAAACGGGCCTTTTCAGAGTGTGCACGACTTTGCTAAACGTGCAAATACCCGTACGGTGAACAAGAAGGCTTACGAGAGTTTTGTATATAGCGGCGCATTTGATGGCTTCGGTTATCACCGGGCACAATACTTCTTTATCGGCATCAACGATAAAATGAATGGTATTGAGAAGTTGATCAAGTACGCAAACGATTTCCAGAACAATGAATCTTCTGCACAATCATCTTTATTCGGCGGTACAGTTGCTGATCTGATCCTAGAACCAAGCCTGCCGGTTGCACCAGAGTGGACCTTGATCGATAAACTAAAATATGAGAAGGACGCTATTGGGATTTTCCTTTCAGGCCATCCTTTAGATAACTACCGTTTTGAGCTGAACAATTTCTGCCTGCAATCTGTAAAGCACCTTTCGCTTGTAAATAAAATCCGAACCGGAGATACCAATGAAGAAACCCTCGCTGAATTTGAAGGAATAAAAAATAAGGAACTGGTTGTAGGTGGACTTGTGGTTGCATCTGCTCAACGAATGACAAAAACGGGCAAACCCTTCGGGACTTTCATGTTTGAAGACTATGACGAATGCTGTGAGCTTGCATTGTTTGGAGATGACTTCATCAAGTTCAAACAAGTTCTAACAGAAGGCTACTTTCTTCAGATCCGCGGCCGTGTAGGTGAACGATTCAGGAAAGAGGGTGATTGGGAATTTAAGGTAACATCAATGGCACTATTGTCCGAATTGCGCGATAAACTGACAAAATGCATCACCATACAGATCCCGATTGAAGGCATTAATGATGACCTGCTTAGCAATATCGACGACCTCATTGAGGAGAATAAATCAACTACAGAACAGCAGAATTGCCAACTACATTTCGCAGTCTACGACCGCGAGCAGAATGTTGTTTTGGACCTGCCATCTAAGTCGTTGAGGATTAATCCCAATAATGAATTTTTAGAGAAGCTTACGTCCCTAAACATCATCAATTACAAGTTGAACTAATGTCATAAAGCCTTGAAAGGATACCGTGGCATAAGTATTGATTATTATCTTTGTATCAAGATCATCCATTTAGGAGACGAACAAACTTAATTAGAAAATATAAATTATGGCTTTAGAAATTACAGATGCAAACTTCGAGGAAGTTGTATTAAATTCAGATAAACCAGTATTGGTAGATTTTTGGGCAGAATGGTGCGGTCCATGCCGTATGGTAGGTCCGGTTGTAGACGAAATCTCCAAAGAATACGAAGGTAAAGCGGTTGTTGGAAAAGTTAACGTAGATAACAATCCACAGATTTCAACCAAATTCGGCATCCGTAATATCCCAGCTTTATTGTTTTTCAAAAACGGTGAAGTTGTAGATAAGCAAGTTGGTGCAGTTCCAAAATCTGTATTGTCTGGTAAATTAGATAAACAATTGTAATCCAGTATATACCCATAAAAAAAGCGTTCATGTAAATGGACGCTTTTTTTATAAGATATAATGTTGTTAATCTTTGTTCTGCTGGTTTTTTCCTCTCCCAAAACGGTTCAACAATTCTTTCTTGAATGTCTCCTGTGCCCGGTAATATTTACCAACAACTTTCAGCGGAAGGCTAGACTTTAGTTTGTTATAATATTTCTTTTCAATGTTGAGGTTACGTTGTTTATAGTTGATCTCATTGGTGATCAGTGCATGGATTTCGCTATCCGGCAGGCCTTCTATTTCGGTTGCCTTCTTAAAGCTGATTACATG
>DCLG01000021.1:3115-9472 GCA_002320935.1 Pedobacter sp. UBA1654
TCTTTCAGACCTAAGTGCCTTCAGCTCCTTTTGCCACTCGTTGTAAATTGGCCAGAATACTTTAGCTTCATTTGGCGTCAGATCAAGCCTTTGTGTCAGATAAGCAATCTTATAAGATTCAATTTCTTCATTCCTGCTCTTACGATCTTGTGCATTCAGTGTTGTCGAAACGAGTACAAATAAAACTGCAATCCAAATATTTTTCATAGTGTTAAATTTTCTTTTTGTTCCATAAGTACAACGCTTACAGGTTAGATACAATCTCATACTGCGTATAGTGATCCAAAATGTAGTCCTCCAGTTCTGCTGAGGTTGCCGAAGTATTGGTGATATATTCTGAGCTCCTGGTATCTACTTGCTCCATAATCACTTCCTCTTCAATGTCCCATAACATTGGGTCTTCTACTAATAAAACTGTATTGGAGACTGTATTGTTAACGTTACCCGCTGTGCTGGATAGCGAATCCTGATTCAGGTAAACTGCCAGTCCACATATCAAGGCAAGACAAGCAGCGGCAGCATATCTGCTAAGAGTGTTCGGCCAGAGTTTTCGTACTTTTACAATCTCAGATTGCTCTTGAGATATTTTCTTAAGCACATTGTTGCTTACTTGATCGAAATAATCTTCTGGAACTGCAAATCCATCCTGTTTTGGCAAATTGAGCGCCTCCAGCGAGATCCTTGTAGTTATATCTGCTTCGAGTTGTTCAAAGTAACCAGAGGGAACATCCTGATCGTGAATAGCAGCTTTAGATTTAAGATCATCGATGAATATAGCAGCGTTGATACGCTCACTTAAAGTATCGAAATACTGCTCAGGAACAGTAAATGGATTTACCTTAGGCAATCGAGCGAGATGTGGTGCATCATCTTTCCAATCATTATGTGCTAAATTATTATCCATTATGCTTATATAGATGATGTTATTGCCAAAAGGTTTAAAATCTGATATCTTCATTTAACATGAAAGCTTCAATTTTTTTCACCGCAATGTGAAATGAAGCTTTAAGCGCACCTACGCTGGTACCAAGAACCTCTGAGATTTCCTCGTATTTCATGTCGTCGAAGTATTTCATATTGAAAATCAACTTCTGCTTCTCTGGTAATGTTTGAATAGCACGTTGCAGTTTAAGCTGAATTTCCGAACCATTAAAGTAGGAGGGTTCTACCAGGCTTTCTACAACTTCGTTTGATACTTCATCAAGTGGTGTGTTGTTCTGGCGTTTTTGCTTGTTCAGGAAGGTTATGGATTCGTTGCTGGCAATTCTATAGATCCAGGTATATAACTGGGAGTCGTTTCTGAAGTTGCCCAGGTTTTTCCATACTTTAACGAAGACATCCTGAACGAGGTCATCTGTGTCATCGTGGTTGACAACCATACGGCGGATATGCCAGTAGATTTTCTGCTGATATTTACTTAGAAGCAGGCTGAAGGCCTCCTGACGTGTTTTTTCATTTGAAAACTTCTGTAGAATCTCTGCGTCTTCAACCTGCTTCATAAATTATTTTTTTCGTTTTAATACGGTTTGAACCGCTTCTACGATGTTTACGGTGTCCAAGCCGTACTTCGTCATTAATTCATCTGGTGTTCCACTCTCACCGAAGCTGTCGTTAACAGCAACGAATTCCTGCGGGGCAGGAAACTGCGTGCTCAGTAAACGGGCAACACTTTCACCCAGTCCGCCAAATTTGTTATGCTCTTCAGCCGTAACTACACAGCCGGTTTTCTGAACAGATTTCAGAATGGCTTCCTCATCAAGCGGTTTAATTGTGTGAATATTGATGATCTCTGCATCTATACCCAACTTTTCAAGTTCTTCACCCGCTTCAATTGCCTTCCAAACCATGTGTCCAGTTGCAATAATGGTTACATCCTTTCCTTCATTCACCATCCAGGCTTTGCCAATTTCGAAGTTCTGGTCTGCAGGTGTAAAGATGGGAACGCTTGGGCGGCCAAATCGCAGGTAAACGGGACCTTCATAGTCCAGAATTGCCAATGTAGCAGCTTTTGTCTGGTTGTAATCGCAAGGATTAATCACCACCATGCCAGGAAGCATCTTCATTAAACCGATGTCTTCAAGGATCTGGTGGGTTGCACCGTCTTCACCAAGTGTAAGTCCCGCATGTGAAGCACAGATTTTTACGTTCTTGTTAGAGTATGCAACAGACTGTCTGATCTGGTCATAAACACGACCAGTAGAGAAGTTTGCGAAAGTTCCGGTAAAAGGAATTTTGCCGCCGATGGTTAAACCTGCTGCCATTCCAATCATATTCGCTTCTGCAATTCCTACCTGGATGTAACGTTCAGGGAATTCATTCGCGAAGTCGTCCATTTTCAATGAGCCTTTTAGATCGGCACATAATGCAACTACGTTTTCGTTGCGTTTTCCTGCTTCATGCAGACCGGCACCGAAGCCAGATCTGGTGTCTTTTTTTTCTGTATATGTATACTTTTTCACGTTGGTTCTGATTAATAGTCGGATAATGAACTGGATATTTGACCCAATGCGGTCTCTAATTGGGCATCGCTTGGCGCAGTTCCGTGCCATTTATGTGAGCCAACCATAAAGTCAACACCGTAACCCATCTGTGTGCTCATCAGGTTTAAAATCGGCTTACCTTTTCCGGTTAAGGATTTTGCATAATGCAGTGCCTTCAGTACGTTGTCCATGTCATTTCCATCAGATGTGATGACATGCCAGCCAAATGCTTCAAACTTTTCCTGAAGGTTGTTTAATGATAAGATCTTCTCTGTTGGCCCGTCAATTTGCTGACCATTGTAATCAATTGTAGAAATCAGGTTGTCTACCTTGTTATGTGGGGCAAACATGATCGCTTCCCAGTTTTGACCTTCCTGCAACTCTCCATCGCCATGTAAAGAAAATACCAAAGAATTATCCTTGTTCAGTTTTTTTGCCATTGCAGCACCAATTGCCACCGAAAAGCCCTGACCTAAAGATCCGGATGCAATCCTTACACCTGGTAAATGCTCATGTGTGGTTGGATGCCCCTGGAGACGGGAGTTTAGCTTTCTAAAAGTTGCAAGTTCCGCAACATCAAAGTAGCCTGATCTTGCAAGTACGCTGTACCAAACTGGTGATATGTGCCCATTTGAAAGGAAGAACAAATCTTCGCCAATGCCGTCCATTTTGAAGTCAGTATTGTGGTTCATAACTTCAAAATATAAGGCAGTAAGGAAGTCTGCACAGCCAAGCGAGCCACCCGGGTGACCTGATTGACAGCCATGCACCATTCGTACGATATCCCTTCTGACTTGAGAAGCAATATCTTCTAATTCTTTGATTGTATGTTTCATTTAGCTGGAATAGTTAATATTTGTAAAGGTATTATTTAAGCCTTAATAATTTTATTAAACTGAAAGTAGTTCTAACACCTGCGCAGACGCATTTTTAGTATCTACTTTTCTTATGATGCCTTTAATAACACCGTTTTCGTCAATGATAAATGTTCTGCGGTTTACACCCATATATTTTTTTCCATACATGTTTTTTTCCCCCCAAACCCCATAATCATTTACAATCTGGTGGTCGGTGTCTGCCAACAAAGGGAAAGGTAAATTGTGTTTGCTAACGAACTTCTTATGCGATTCCTCATCGTCCACGCTTACGCCTAAGATGATGAAACCTTTATCAAGCAAAGCCTGATGGTTATCTCTGAAATCGCAAGCCTCAGCGGTGCAACCAGGCGTATCATCTTTTGGATAAAAATAAAGCACCACTTTCTTACCCGTAAACTGGTCTAAACTAATGGGATTACCATCCTGGTCCCTGGAATTGATTGCGGGTGCTTGCATCCCGACCGTAAGTTCTGTCATATGCTTTTATTTAAAAAATGATAGCTTCAGTGTTCTGGAATTATCCTTCATATCTACAACAATGAGCTCTAAGTTATGTTTCCCGTTTGATAGGGTACCATCAAAAGTATGGGATAATGTTGCGGTTTTAGCATCGAACTCCATTAAGACCCAGCTGCCATTGATGTAACCGTTGAAACTCCTGATTCCGGATAAGTTATCGCGTATTTTAAAAGTCAACTTCCCAANNTTTTCCTTCAGAAATATTTACCGGGGTAATGGTTGGTGGCAGGGTATCTACCGCAATGTAAAAACTGCCGAAGGTCCGGGGTTTTGCCTTGATGAAACCATCTTCAAATTTACCCCCTTGTGATGCGCCGCTGGTATTCACGATGAGTGCTTTCTCCTGAAGCATGCCAAGATCAACATTAGGTTTGATCCACAAATCGAAACCTGTATGTATCGGGGTCAATCGATTTTGAACGTGGTGAATTACAGAGTAACCGCGTGCGGCAGTCAGGGTACTTGCTTTATATACAAAATCCAAATCGTTGTATAAGTTGCCTGGCTGGATCTGAACAAACACGCTGTCGGTTCTGAATTCATTAAGTTGATTGTAAGGAAATAATATCCCTTTCATTGGGCGTGGAGCAGCGGCCATTGTCGGCTCGGTAGCCTGTACTTTAAAGGTAATCGTGCTGGTATTCCCCTTAACGTCCGTAACCGTATATTTCAGGTCATGAAGCTGACCGTCATTAAAGTTTATGCGGCCCCGGTTTTCAAGGTTGCTGTACAGCTGTAACGGATTACCTGGATCTACGAAACTTTTCTGGATACTCCTCCGTGTGTTCAAGAAGGTAGGGTAGTCGATGTGCGAATTGATTGCTTTGCTGTTTGCAAAGGAGAATCTTTCAACTGCTGAGGTGAATACTTTCCGCCCATCAACCTCCAGAGCAATTGAATAAACGCCATTGGTGCCCGACATACCGGTATGTCTGTCCGTTGTAACGATCCCAAAACCTATTTCTCCACTAAGGCTAACGGTATTGGCCCGGTACACGCCGGCACTGCCTACCAGAGGAATGTGGATTTTTGGTGTAAACTCGTTAAATGGCTGGTTATCCAGCCGGTAAGCGTATAGGCCAGAAATAACCGGCTTAACTTGATCCGGAACTTCTATACCAAGAAGCTGTGGGTTGATGGTTGCTTCAGTCTTTGTGTCCCTGATCTCAAAATGCAGGTGAGGGCCACCTGAGCTACCCGAATTACCAGAGTAAGCAATGATTTCGCCTTTATAAACCGGAATCAGGTCAGCTGCGGGAAATTCATCAATATCAAAAGACTTTTTTTCATATTGAATGGCTTTCGCACGTGCGGAAAGCTTGGCATTATACCGTTGCAGGTGGCCGTAAACGGATGTATAGCCATTAGGATGATTGATATATAGCGCATTGCCGAAGCCGCTGCTTTGAATCCGGATCCTTGCGATGTATCCGTCTGCAATAGCATAAACAGGATAACCTTCGCGCTGGTTTGTTCTGATATCAATACCCGAGTGAAAGTGATTGGATCTTAATTCACCGAATGAACCCGAAAGTGCAGGCGGAGTGATACCTAAGGGCGGCCTGAAATCGACAAGAGGATATTTATTTGTGCTGATTAGTTGTTGGCTCTTAGAACCGGGGATTACTGCAAAATATAGGATAAGGAACAGGATCGATCTATACATCAAGCTTATTTAATTTCAAAATTCAAGAGTTGTTGCCCTTCTAACCAGGCTTCGAGTTTATCACCAGGATGAACCTGACCGACCCCTTCCGGCGTACCGGTAAAGATCATGTCGCCTTTTTTCAAAGTAATATACTGAGAAACAAAGGAGATTATCTGTTCAAACGAGTACAGCATGTTTTTAGTGTTACCACGCTGACGGATCTCCTGGTTGATCTTGAGCTCGAAAGGCAGCTCGTACATGTTGGTAACGTCTGTTTTAGGAATGAAGTTGCTCACCGCTGCAGAGTTGTCGAATGCTTTGGCCAGTTCCCAGGGTAAGCCTTTTTCTTTATGCACGCTTTGAATGTCACGTGCCGTGAAATCAATACCCAGGCCGACTTCTTCATAATAGTTGGACGCGAATTTCTCCTGTATGTGTTTCCCTTCCTTGCAGATCTTAAGTACTACTTCCAGTTCATAATGGATGTCAGACGAAAAATCAGGAATGTAGAACGGTCTGTTGTCTTTGAGGAGCGCAGTGTCTGGTTTAAGAAAAATTACCGGAGCGCTTGGTAGCGGATTGTTCAATTCTTTAGCGTGCGCAGCATAGTTGCGCCCAATTGCAATGATTTTCATAACCGAAAGTAAAAAAGATAAACAGAATTATAAAACGGAGATGCGTTTTACTGACGTTTCTGCACCAGCAACGATCCTTACGAAATAGATTCCGCTGCTTAAACGGTTAGCAATAGAAAAGGTTTTGGTCTGTTCACCACTTGCGGAACGCTCCGTTGCTAAGGTTGTAACCTCATTGCCAAGAAGGTCCATGATTT
>DCLG01000021.1:9483-17240 GCA_002320935.1 Pedobacter sp. UBA1654
TGATGGAAATATTGCTTTCCCTTTCCATCTTGTAAACATCCGTAATCTGGTCATCAACTGTGTTGGGAGATACCTTAATAAAGGTTAAGTTCTTCTCGCTTTTAGCGGCAGCGGCTTTACCAGCCAATAAGCTGTTGTACGGGATGAAGGTGAAACCGTCAAATAAAGGGCGGTATGAAGGGAGATTAGGTTTAACAGCAGTCGACTTTGCGGCCTTTTTAGATCTGCTGAAATAGTTCACACTGTCAGACTTCTGAGCAAAAACACTAATGTTGCATAAAATACCAATGCATATTATGCAAAAGAATTGAAGCAGCTTAGATTTAGTCATGTTTTTTCCCATCGATAGCGCCAAAAGTATAAATAAATAAACAATAAACTACGGCGAAATGTTTAGAAATCGGATATTTAACAAAAATTAACATTAATGCACTTCTTCCGCTAATAAAGTGCATTTTTGAACTCGAATTTTACTCATCTTTTTTCAGTGTCAAGTACAACGAATATTCAAAAGCTCTCCGGAGCCGGTCTATTAATCAGTCTGGGAATCGTTTACGGAGATATCGGAACATCTCCATTGTATACCTTAAGAGCTATCTTTAATACTGTGAACAGCGCAGGTCAGCCGGTTACCCCGATGATTGTGCTTGGAGCGCTTTCCTGCATTATCTGGACCCTTACTTTACAAACAACCATCAAGTACGTCGTCATCACCCTTCGGGCCGATAATAAAGGGGAGGGGGGAATCCTGTCGCTCTATTCTTTGGTGCGTAAAAAAGCCAAATGGCTGGTCGTCCCCGCCATTCTAGGTGGATGTGCATTACTCGCTGATGGCATTATCACGCCAAGTATCACGGTAACCACAGCCATTGAAGGACTGCAGTTTAAGTTTCCTGCTGTGCAGGTAATACCGATTGTTATTGTGATCATTACGGTGCTGTTTATTATTCAGCAGTACGGAACAAGCCTGGTTGGTAAACTATTCGGGCCCATCATGCTGATCTGGTTTACAACACTTGGTGTACTGGGGATGCTGTATGTGGTTCAGGATTTCAGCATTCTGAAGGCCTTAAACCCATACTATGCAGGACATTTGCTTGCAACAAATCCCATGGCGCTTGTAATACTTGGCGGTGTATTCCTTTGTACAACAGGGGCAGAGGCCTTGTATTCAGATCTTGGTCACTGTGGTAAACAGAATATTCGTGTAAGTTGGATCTTTGTGAAGATCACTTTAATTGTAAACTACCTCGGACAAGGTGTTTGGTTGTTAAAACATCCGGATTTTAACGCAAATGTGAACCCTTTTTACGAGATCGTTCCGCCTCAGTATCTGCTTTTTATGGTGGCATTGGCAACACTGGCTGCCATTATCGCCAGTCAGGCAATGATTACCGGCTCGTTTACGCTGATCTCAGAAGCGGTACGCTTAAATCTCTGGCCTAAAGTGCACATCTCCTATCCAAGTAACCACAAAGGGCAGATCTATGTGCCCTCAATCAATTGGTTATTGTGTATCGGCTGTATTGCCGTGGTGCTGCTCTTTAAAAAGTCAGTCAACATGGAGGGAGCCTACGGATTGGCCATCAACCTTACCTTTCTGACCACCACGATTCTGATCGCCTACTACATGAAGGCCAAGAAGGTCCCGATGTATCTGATCGTGATCTTTCTGTTAATATATGGCGCATTGGAACTATCCTTCCTGGCGGGTAACATGACCAAGTTCCTTCATGGTGGATTTGTAACTTTACTCATCGGCGCGGCACTGTTTAGTGTAATGTGGGGCTGGTACGTAGCGAGAAAGATCAAGAACAGGTTCGTTAAATATGTGGGTATCGACGATTATTTTGAGCTGATCAGTGAGCTGAGTGAGGATAAGACTATCGCTAAGTACTCATCTCAGTTGGTTTATCTGACGAGTGCAAACTTTAAAACCGAGATTGAATCTAAAATCATCTATTCTATTCTTCAAAAAGAACCTAAACGTGCAGATATCTATTGGCTGGTTCACGTGGACGTTGTAGATGAGCCTTTTACAAGGGAGTATAAGGTGGAATTCCTCATCCCCGGAAAACTGATCCGCATAGACTTCAAACTTGGATTCCGGGTGGAGCAACGTATCAATATCCTGTTCAGAAAGGTTGTAGAAGATCTGGTTGCCAATGGCGAAGTAGATATTACGAGCCAGTATGCATCTTTGAAGAAACACAAAATTGCAGGAGATTTCAGGTTCATTCTGCTTGAGAAACACTTGTCGCGCTTTACAACATTGAATCTGTATGAACGCAGCATCATGACGTACTACTTTCTTCTGAAGCGACTGAGCCTTTCTGAGGAACGAAGTTTTGGTCTTGATTCCAGTTATGTTGATGTGGAGAAGGTTCCATTGATCTTTGTTTCTACAGACGACATAGAGCTGACCAGATTGCCAGCATAAAAAACAATATTTAAAAACAGCCAAGCCGCTCCTTGTCATATAGGAGGCGGCTTTTCTTTTTCCTATGCTAAGCTCCAGGTATGTTGCAGCAATTGTACAGCTTTAGCTGAAGCATGGGTGTCCAACACTTGTAGCATTGCTGCAGGATCACTGTAATTCACTGCTATTTGAACATACTACTTCAGCAAGCAATTCAGATCGAAGCTCAGATTCATACCTGATTTAGAATTACATTACAAAGCCGCTTTCCCTTTCGGGAAGCGGCTTTGTAATGTGGTAAATATGATGGCTATGTTTCGCTACTAGGCAGACCGGTCGGGATTGTTCAGTTTACTATGTTTGTAACCATAGCAAAAGTAAACAACAAGACCGATGATTAGCCAGATCCCAAATCCGAGCCAGTTGGAAATACCAAGCTCGCACATCATGTACAGGCAGCAAAGCAGGCCGAGTACCGGGATTAAAGAAAGGTTTTTCTTGATGCAGTAATAAGCAACGGCACAGCAGATAAAGAAGAATATCCACATCGGAATCTTGTGCTTAAACAAATTCCATCCGTATTCGTATTTCTTCTCCTGATCCACAGCTGCACGGTCTACAAAGTCCTGATATTGCGCATCGCTTAATCTATTCAGATAAGCTTCGGTGTCAACGTTCTTTTCAATCAGATTTGCTTTTTGTTCGTCAAGCAGAATCTGATCCTGCACGGCTTTTAACTCTTGAGCGTTAAGCGAGGTTACGAAAGTTACCGGACTGTATAGTTGTGGCTGATTGGTGACGAATGCAGTAGTTTCTTTTTTGAATACTGTGAAGCACAACACCAGTGCAGCAATCAATGCTGGCGGAATGATGTATTTGCTATTTGCATAAGGAATTTTAAACTTCCGCTGAATGTCTGTGCGATCCTGTAAAACCAATACACCTGCACAAACCAGTACGAAGGCGAACAAAGTTCCAATGGAACATAAATCCGTCACGATGGTCAGGTTCATAAACAGGGAAGGTACTGCTACTACAAAACCTACTACGATGGTTGAAAAAGAAGGTGTCTGATATTTTGGGTGTATTCTGGAGAAAGCTTTTGGCAACAAGCCATCACGGCTCATGCTCATCCATATCCTTGGCTGTCCCATCTGAAATACCAATAGTACGCTGGCCATGGCAAAGACTGCACTCACAGCGATGATACCGCTCATCAGTTTTAAATCGATTTGATCAAATACGAAAGCAAGCGGATCACCTACAGCAAGAAGGCTATAGTTGACAATTCCGGTTAGTACTAAGGCAATAGCCACATAAAGTACCGTACAGATGATAATGGCCCACATCATACCCCTGGGCAGGTCGCGCTGCGGATCCTTACATTCCTCTGCGGTTGTAGAGATGGCATCAAAGCCAATATAGGCGAAGAACACTGCTGATACGCCTTTGAGGATCCCACTCACGCCATTTGGTGCAAATGGATCCCAGTTACCAAGATCAACATAGAAGACCCCTACAGAAAGTACAAGTAGAATAACCGCGAGTTTAATAACAACCATCGCATTACTGGCATTCCGTGATTCTTTCATTCCGCGGTAAACAAGCCATGTGATGAAGATGATTATACCCAGCGCAGGCAGATCCGCCACAATGTGGAAGTCGCCGATTCTAGGGGCCGTAATCCAGGCGTTATTAGCTATTCTGGTGGCGTCGTCCAGTTTGGAGTAATCCTTGCCTGC
The DNA here is from genome assembly GCA_002320935.1 of Pedobacter sp. UBA1654. GTDB lineage: Bacteria > Bacteroidota > Bacteroidia > Sphingobacteriales > Sphingobacteriaceae > Pedobacter. The sequence continues at coordinate 13,645 of DCLG01000021.1, forward strand.
TGCCACCAGCGCTTCAGCATGCTTGTGCGCGTTCAATGCGGTAAGGTAGTCCATGGTCATCCAATCTGGCAGGTTGATGCCAGTGATATTCAGTGCCGGTATATTTATGGAGGAGAGCAAGCCCGTAAAGTAATCGGACCAGGATATGGCCACAGTAATGTTTCCAACTGCATATTCCATAATCAGCGACCAGCCGATGATCCAGGCAACCAGCTCACCGAAAGCAACATAGGAGTAAGTATATGCACTACCGGATACCGGCACCATAGAAGCAAACTCAGCATAGGCAAAAGCCGCGAAACTACAGGCGATCGCCGTAAAAATAAAAAGAAAGATTACGGCCGGACCGCCATCGGCACTTGCTTTACCAATCGTACTGAAAATCCCTGCGCCGATAATTGCTGCAATACCGAATGCAGTCAGGTCTCGAACCCCCAATGTTTTATGTAAGGAGGTGCCATGTTCGCCATAGCCCTTTTCTGCATCTTCTAAGATTTTGGTAATAGATTTTTTTCTGAGTAGTTTCTCAAGCATATATCAGTGTCAGTGGGGTTATTTGTGTCTTCAAACTTAGATAATTTGTTGCGATCTAATCCAACTTGGCCAATTCATTTTTGATAAAGGCTGCAAGTTCCGCCACGTAATCCACACTGAAATCAAATTTGATCCCTGCCGTTTCATAGATCTCATTCATTGGTTTGGTGTATCCTAAAGCCAATGCGTCGAGGTATTGCTTTAATGCTTTATTCGGATCTTCTTTATAGTTCTTGTAAATGGCAATTGCTCCAAGTTGTGCTATGGCATACTCAATGTAATAGAATGGTACTTCAAACAGGTGCAGCTGTTTCTGCCAAAGGTTGCCGTATGATGCTTCTAGGCCTTCCCAGTCTGTAAAACCAGCACCAAACCTGCTATAGATCTGCTTGAAAGCTGTTTCACGCTCCGCTGCATTATGTCCGGGATTGGTATAGATCCAGTGCTGGAACTGGTCGATAACTGCTACCCATGGCAGTGTCTTTAATACATCAATAAGTTGTTCGCGCTTTGCACGGATCAAATCCTCCTCTTTATCGAAGTAAACATCCCACTGGTCCATCGTAATCAGCTCCATACTCATTGATGCAAGTTCAGCAACTTCTGAAGGGCAGTGTTTAAAATCGTTCAATTCCAGATCTGCTGTCAGGAATGTATGCACCGCATGGCCACCCTCATGAACCATCGTCGTGAGGTCGCGCAAGGTGTTAGCAGAATTCATAAATATGAAAGGTGCCCCGGTTTCCGCCAGCGGATAATTGTAACCACCTGGTGCCTTGCCTTTCCGGCTTTCCACGTCGAATAGCTTGTTCGCCTTCATTGTGGCCAGCATCTGGCCCAATTTGGGATCGATGCGATCAAAGCAGCTGATGGTCTTGTCAACAAGTTCTTCCCCGTTGGCGAAAGGTTTAAGTGCCGGCTTACCGCTGGTGCTTACATCCATATCCCATGGCTTTAACGGGCTGATACCAAGGTCTTCAGCGCGCTTATCGGCTTGTTCCTTAAGAATTGGTACAACTTCCTTTTCAATCGCTTCGGCAAATTTATAGCAATCTTTTGGTGTGTAGTCAAATCTACCCAGGGCTTGAAACATGTAATCCCTATAGTTTTCAAAGCCTGCATTCAGACTTACCTGGTGACGGATGCCGATCAACTCATCAAAAAGGATGTTTAATTCATCTTTATTCAGCAACCTTCGTTGCTGAATGGCTTCCCATGCTTGCTGACGTACCTGGCGGCTAACATCCTTGAGAAAAGTGGCTGCCTGCTCTAGCGTATATTCCTGATCATTGATGTGTACACTCATGGCACCACTAATGGCTTGGTATTTCTGCTGGGATACCTGAAGCTTAGTGAATAAAGGAATGTTTTCTTCCCTATAAATTTCAAGTGATTTCTTTATGCCTCTAAGGTATACGAAGTATTTATCCTGATCCAGCTCATCAACAAGTTCGTGGTTTACAAGCTTTATGTTCAGGGTATTGGTAATAGGGGCAATTTTAGGTTCAATTTCCGTAGCGAAGTATTGGAATGCCTGTACCAAAGCTTCGTTACCTGTATCACAGGTCATTTTGATGTAGCGCCAGGCGAAATCTTCCTCCAATGCAGCTTCAAGTTCACTTTTATCCTTCAGCCACTGCTCCAGATCTGCCAGGGTTGGCAAAGCCCGGGTTTGCAATTCATGAAAAATAGGTGCTAAATTATCCCATTTTATTTCAAGTTCCTGTGGAATATAGGTTCTGGTTTTTTTTGGTATGATTAAATCGATCATGGTTAAAAGTTATAATTGATTCTTAGAAAGGCATCAAGTAAGAAACACAATGCAAACACGACGGAGGCATAGCCATTTGTGGTGGCAAATGCACGGTCTACTTTGCTGATGTCATTAGACTTTACCAGCAGGTGCTGGTAGATAAGCATAAAACAAAAAAAAGCAACCCCGATATAGTAAACAAAACTAAATTGACTAAAGAATATTGGTAGTATAACGCATATTGCTGAAAACACGTGTAAAAGCACGGATAATCTTAAAGCATTTTCTATTCCCAGCGCAGCTGGAATGGAATGCAGCTTTTCAGCACGGTCAAAGTCTTCATCTTGCAGTGCATAGATGATGTCGAATCCACTTACCCAAAAAAGTACAGCAAAGGAATATAGCACTGGAACAACGTCAAATTTACCCGTAACGGCAATGTAGGCACCAATCGGCGCAAGTGATAAGCCAAGGCCCAATACCAGGTGGCAAAGTGCGGTAAATCTCTTGGTATAGCTATAAAATAGAACAACAAAGAGTGCTACAGGAGAGAGGTAAAGGCATAGATCGTTGATGAAAGCTGTTGCAATAACAAAAAGCAAGCAGTTCACAACAACGAAGATCAAGGCTTCATTGGCAGACACCCGGCCTGCTGGGATGTCACGCGTCACAGTTCGCGGATTCTTCGCGTCAATATCACGGTCCAGGTATCGGTTAAAAGCCATTGCAGCATTCCTGGCGAATACCATACAAAGTAGGACCAGTAACAGTAGAAACCAGTTAAAAGGTTGTGTCGTGGTGGTAACGCCCAGAAAAAAACCAATCATGGCAAAAGGAAGCGCAAAAATGGAATGGGCGAATAGTACCAGCGAAAAGAATTTCTTCATCTGCTATAAATCTTCTTTTGGCGTGAGTATGGGCATCACAAAGTCCTGGTTTACTTCATCAATAAACTGAAGAATGGCTTCTTTACCCTGTGCTTTTTCAGCGGAGGTTACAAAATATGGTGGGATTTCTTCAAACCATCCCGACAATTGTTTCTTAAAAAGAGCAACATTTGCATCCGTTTTAGGTGCGGATTGCTTGTCTGCTTTAGTGAACACAAGCGCAAATGGAACTTGTATTTCACCCAGCCAGCAGCAAAATTCAATGTCAATTTTTTGAGGTTCAAGACGGCTGTCGATCAATACAAATATGCACTGCAAGCTTTCTCTTTTAGTGATATAGTTTCGGATGAATTTTTCCCAGGCCTCTCTGCTTGACTTGGATACTTTGGCATAGCCGTATCCGGGTAAGTCAACAATATACC
>DCLG01000021.1:17263-23960 GCA_002320935.1 Pedobacter sp. UBA1654
GGAAGTGATTTATCAATTGTGTCTTTCCCGGTTTCTGAGAAGTTTTAGCTAACCCGTGCTGGTTTACCAGCATATTGATCAGGGAAGATTTGCCTACATTTGAGCGCCCGATAAAAGCATACTCAGGCATATTTGCGATTGGCAATGCCGAGACCTTGGTATTGCTGCAAACGAATGTTGCTGATTTTATAATCATTTCACAAAGGTAGAAAATTAGTTTTCAACAATTACTTATCTTTGCCAATCACCATGAATGAAAAAATAACCCCGTACCACAATCAGACGGTTACCAAAAAGGAGCAGGTAGCTACCATGTTTAACAACATCTCTGGCACCTATGATTTCCTGAATCACTTCATGTCGCTTGGTATTGATATCCTTTGGCGCAAAAAGGCCATTCGTGAATTGAAAGCACAGCAGCCTAAATCTATTCTTGATGTGGCCACAGGGACGGGCGATTTTGCATTCGAAGCCATCAAAATTCTTAAACCGGAAAAAGTAACCGGAGTAGACATTTCGGCTGGCATGCTTGAAGTGGCAGAACGAAAGATCAAGGAACGAAAGCTGGAACATGTATTCTCTGTGCGACTTGGCGATTCGGAGATGCTGCCGTTTGAAGACAACCAGTTTGATGCGATCACTGTTGCTTATGGAGTAAGAAATTATGAGCACCTTGAAAAAGGTCTCGCAGATATGAGAAGGGTATTAAAGCCAGGGGGTAAGATCGTGATTTTGGAATTTTCTAAGCCGCAGACCTTCCCTGTTAAGCAGCTGTACAACTTCTACTTCAAACACATTACACCCTTTCTCGGAAAAATTTTCTCCAAAGATGCTCGTGCGTATGAATATCTTCCTGAGTCTGTTGCAGCTTTCCCAGACGGCGATGCTTTCACATCGCTCTTGGATAGGGTAGGCTTCAGTCAAACCAAACAGATCACTTTGACGTTTGGTATTAGTTCAATCTATACTGGTATAAAATGAAAAAAACCTTAATACTCCTGATTGCGTTCTTTGGTATCATTTCAAGTTCTAAAGCGCAAAGCTGGGGCGGCGGTGTTGACGATAAAGATTTTCACTTTGGATTTACTTTCCAGATTTTGTCATCTGAATACAAGGTGCTGAAGAAACCTGACTGGCGGGATCCGTACTATGACCTTACTCAAAATCCACCGGGTGAGGCACTGCACAATGGCTTACGGTCAATCAATACCCAAGAAAAATTAGGCTATGGCCTGGGTTTCGTGGTGAATAAGCGGATGAGCAGTCATACGGATTTGCTATTGACACCAACCCTGGTATTTAATGACCGGATCTTGAATTACTATTTACTTGATCCAGGTCCAGTAAGGCAGCAAGTTATTCAGTCTACCATGGTAGATATACCCCTGGGTATTAAATTGAAGTCGGACCGCCGGAAAAACTTCCGTGCATATATGATAGGCGGGCTGAAATATTCTATGGACATCACATCTGCCAAAAAGCGTAGCAATGAGGGCAGGACAGCAATGGAGATGTTGCTTCAGAATAAAAAGAACTTTCTTTCCTATGAGGCAGGTTTAGGTATGGACCTGTACTTTGAATATTTTAAGATGTCGCCGGAAATTAAATATTCTTCGACCTTTAACAGCATTCTGGAGCACGACGGCAACAATCCATATTCAAATCCTTTGAACAAGTTGATGTTACGCCATGTGACATTTAGTTTGTTTTTCGAATAACGCGCTAGCTGGAAATAATTTTAGCTTTGTGAAACAATTATAGTTATGAATTCAAAAATAGCATTGATCACAGGAGCAACATCAGGTATTGGAGCTGCCTGTGCTAGATTGTTTGCGCAACAAGGGTACGATCTGATTTTAGTGGCTCGCCGGGCAAATCTGCTGGAGGAAATACAGCGTGAACTTGAAGAAAAATACCAAATCACAATTAAGTCGCTTGTTGGCGATGTGCGGGAAAAAACGTTAATCACCGATCTGCTTGAGTCTTTACCAGCAGAATGGAAAAAAGTGGACGTGCTGATCAACAATGCAGGTTTAAGTCAGGGTCTTGATTCTATAGACCAGGGGGATACCGATGATTGGGACACCATGATTGATACCAATGTTAAGGGCTTGTTGTATGTAACCAAAGTTGTCTCGAACTGGATGATTTCTTATAAGGCAGGACATATTATAAATATAGGATCCATTGCTGGTAAGGAGGTATATCCCAATGGGAACGTCTACTGTGCAACCAAGCATGCTGTTGATGCTTTAAACAAAGGAATGCGGATGGATTTGCTTCCTCATGGAATCAAAGTCACAGCCATCAATCCGGGTATGGTAGAAACCGAGTTTTCTATTGTACGTTTCAAGGGTGATGAGCAACGTGCCAAAAGTGTGTACCAGGGCTTAGAACCGCTGATTGCAGCGGATATTGCAGATGCCATCTGGTTTGTCGCCAGTAGACCTGCGCATGTGAATATCAATGATATGCTGATTATGCCTACTGCCCAGGCATCAGCATCGCTTACTTATAAAAAATAATCTACACTAATCAGAAGATAATATGCTTTCCAATACAATTGATCAGGAGATCAAAAAAGCAATGCTTGCAAAAGATCAGGCAAAATTAAGAGGTTTAAGAGCTATCAAAGCAGCTTTATTATTGGCCAAAACAGAAAAAGGCTCTGCTGAGGAAATNNNTTAAAATTATTCAGAAGTTGATCAAACAAAGACGGGAGTCTTCAGATATATATAAGACACAGGGCAGAGCAGATCTTGCTTTGGTGGAAGATGAAGAGATTGAAGTGATTAGCCAGTTTTTGCCTCAACAAATGGACAGGGCAGAAGTTGAGACGGTAATTGCGCGATTGATTTCGGAAAGTGGGGCAAGTTCGGTGAAAGATATGGGTAAGCTGATGGGACTTGCAAATAAAGAACTTGCAGGTAAGGCAGACGGCAAATTAATTGCGGAAGTTGTTAAATCGCAATTGGCATAAATTGTGCTCGGATTTAAACAGGTAAAGGGACAAAAATCCTATAATAATGCCGTATTGTAGCATATGTCTGCTAACTTAGTACATATCTTTCATTGGCGAAAGTTCATTTTATGATCTATTTAAACTGAGAGATGCATTTTTGAGCCTACATGGGTTCAAATCGTAGAAAACTAATACAAACTGATGAAATACGAAGTAATAGAAGAAAACGGGTTTAAATATATAGAAGCAGGAAAAGGCGAAACCCTGGTATTACTTCATGGATTGATGGGCGAGTTGAGCAATTGGGAGGCAACAATTGATCATTTTCAAGATCGTTATCATATCCTTGTTCCGATTTTACCAATCTATGAACTTCCAATTTTAACTTTAGGTGTAAAAAGCCTTTCTAAATACGTTTACAAATTTGTTAAGCACAAGAAATTAAGTCAGGTGGTGCTGATCGGGAATTCATTAGGCGGGCATGTTGGCCTGTCTTTTACCGTAGCACACCAGGCGCATGTTAAGGCACTGGTTCTAACCGGAAGTTCTGGTTTATATGAGAATGCATTTGGTGGCTCATTTCCGAGAAGAGAAAGCTACGATTACATCAAAGAAAAAGTTGCCTATACCTTCTATGATCCTGCAACCGCTACCAAGGAGTTGGTAGATGAGGTGTTTAAGTCAGTGAATGATCGTTCGAGGGTTATTCGAATCCTTGCACTGGCAAAATCGGCCATTCGTCATAACATGTCCAAAGAAATCCCAAAGATCACGATTCCTGTATCTTTGATCTGGGGTAAGCAAGACAAAGTAACGCCACCAGAAGTTGCGCAGGAATTTCACGATTTGTTGCCAAATTCAGAATTAAACTGGGTGGACAAATGTGGCCATGCGCCCATGATGGAACGGCCTGAAGAATTTAATGAATACCTGGGTAGATTTTTAAACCGAATATTGTTGAAGTAAATGGTAGCCTTAGAACTCATATCTAATGTAGTCGTGCCCCTTAGTCCCACTGACAGCATTCAGCGCGGATTGGCGAGAATGAATGAGTTCAAGGTTTTTCAGTTACCTATTGTAAATGAAAACCAATACCTCGGTGTCATCACTGAGGACGAACTGCTTGAGAACCGCGATCCGGAAATCAGCATTGCAGATAAACCGTTAAGATTGCTTAATCCTTTCGTCTACCAGGATACACACATCTACGATGTCATCAGGTTGATGGATCAATTGCAGCTGTGCATTATCCCGGTTCTTGACACTGCGAATAACTTCTTAGGTACAATTACAGAACGTGATCTAATCAAATATACCGCTGAGATGTTTTCCCTACAGGAACCCGGTGGAACAATCGTGTTGGAAATTAGCAATCGCAATAATTCACTTGCGCATATGTCTCAGGTAGTTGAAGCCGACAATGCACAAGTGCTCTCTTCCTTTGTACGGGCTTTCCCGGACTCTACAAAACTCGAGGTGACCCTCAAGATCAACAAAACTGAGCTTTCAGGAATAACTGCTTCATTCGAAAGGTATAATTATGAGGTTAAAGCAGTTTACAACAACACAAAGATTGACAACGGTGCAGAAGACCGCTTTAATTCTTTGATGAACTATTTAAACGTTTAAAATCCTCCATGAGAATTGCAATTTACGGAAGAGCATTTAATGACACGGTGTTACCCTATGTACAGGAGGTTTTTGACGCACTCGATTTCTATCAGATCAAGGCTGTTATTTACCAGGAATATCATGACTTCATTAAAGAAAAGTGTAAGCTGTGTGATGATTACAGTACCTTCAGCGATAATGCAGGGCTGATTGAGCAGGCTGATCTACTCATTACGCTGGGCGGTGATGGTACGCTGCTTGATACACTTGCACTGATTCGCGATTCGGGCATTCCTGTGATCGGAATCAACTTCGGTCGTCTCGGCTTCCTGGCCAGTATCAACAAAAATGAGGTAAGAACGGCAATTGCTGCCTTGATAAATAAGAACTATAGTCTGGATAAAAGAAGTGTGTTAAGCCTTGCTTCTAAGTACAATCTGTTTGGGGATGAGAACTTTGCGTTGAATGATGTAACGATACATCGTCGGGATGATTCGGCGATGATGATCATTCATGCCTATATGAATGATGAATTTATTAATTCCTATTGGGCAGATGGCTTGCTTATTGCTACACCAACCGGGTCTACCGCATATTCACTAAGCTGCGGTGGGCCAATTATACTACCAAGCTCACAAAATTTTGTTATTACACCTATAGCTCCCCATAACCTAAACGTGCGACCGCTTATTGTTCCAGATGATGCGACTTTAACCTTTAAAGTAGAAGCAAGAAGTGCCAAGTTTTTGGTATCCTGCGATTCAAGGACCGAAACGGTTGACCGTTCAGTTAAAATCAAACTTTCAAAGGCTTCTTTCCATGTTAATTTGATCAGGCTTAATGGTGAGACTTACTTAACCACCTTAAGAAATAAGTTGCTTTGGGGCATAGATACCCGTAATTATTAATATGAAGTTTACAAAGAAGTTTATAAGCCTAGGAATTACAATACTAATAACCAGTTTTAGCCTGCAGGCCCAGGTTTGGGAGGTAGGTGCCAAAGTAGGTGGCGCTGGCTATATGGGGGAGTTGAATCTCAATAATCCATTAAAGATCAGCGGGCTTGCAGCAGGGGTGTTTGTAAAAGCAAACTTTGATCCTTATTGGGGACTGGGTTTCCATTACATGCACGGTACGATTTCTGGTGATGATGCAAAATCTAATCTGACCGAGACACGCGCAAGGAACATCAATTTCAAGACGCCCTTAAATGAAATCAGCTTTCAGCTGGATTTCAACTTTCTGGACTATTTCAGTGGCGGCGGACGCAGAAACATCAGCCCTTATGTTTTCGGTGGTGCAGGTGGATTGGTCTTTAAGCCTACAGCTACCTACGATCAATTCTATAGAACCTATAAATGGCAATCTGAAGGTCAGTCACAACGCTACCGAACCTATTCCCTTGCCGCAATTTATGGTGGCGGTTTTAAGGCACGTATAAAGAACACGAGCTTTAGCATACTTGCAGAGCTGGGCTTCCGTACGCCATTAACGGATTACCTGGATGATGTAAGCGGTTACTATGCTCGAAAGTATGTTACTTCAGCGCAGAAGCCACTGCTTACGGAATATGAGCATGCATTTAACATCATTTCGGATCCTTCAATCAACCAGGTTGGGGCGGTCAACACACAGCGTGGTGATGGAAGAAAGCGGGATAGTTATATGTTTGGCACTGTAGGGCTTTCATTTTCGTTTACAGAAGATTGTTTTAACTTCTTAAAACATTAAAAACTATCAGATTGGCTTTTAACGTTTTACCAACGCAGAACTTGAAATTAACAATTTGGAAGGTAAAGGCATATCTTATACCTTTGCAATTCCAAAACTACTTCAGGCCTTCGGCGTTTTCGTATATAAATTAATGGGATTTAAAGAACAAATTGACTTATCCAAGTTACCGGAGCACATTGCTATCATTATGGATGGAAATGGACGCTGGGCTAAAAATCAAGGGAAATTTCGTGGTGTAGGGCATGAGAGTGGTGTCTTATCTGTTAAAGACATCATGGAAGGATGCGTCGAAATCGGGATCAAACACCTCACCTTGTATGCATTCTCTACAGAAAACTGGAACCGTCCAATAGAGGAAGTTAATTTTCTGATGGAACTGTTGATTTCAAC
>DCLG01000021.1:24006-31502 GCA_002320935.1 Pedobacter sp. UBA1654
CGCATCGCTGCCGCAACGCTGTATAGATGACCTTAAAAGCGCCATGCAGAAGACGGAAAATAATACCAGTTGTACGCTGACGCTTGCTTTGAGCTATAGTGCAAAATGGGAGATTACTGAAGCTGCCCGGAAGCTTGCACAACAGGTGAAAGAGGGTCAGATCGATGTAGATCAGATCAACGAAGAAGCATTCGCCGCGCAACTTACCACCACCAATATTCCAGATCCGGAATTGATGATCCGGACCAGCGGAGAACACCGCATCAGTGATTTTCTTCTTTGGCAAATGGCCTACACAGAATTATATTTTACTGACACCCTTTGGCCGGACTTCCGTTCAGAGGATCTTTATGAAGCTATTGTTGATTATCAGAAGCGTAAAAGACGCTTCGGGAAGATTAGTGAACAACTGAACTAATTTTACTTTTAACACTTTTTAACATGTGTTTAAATTAACTTAGCATCGTTTTTTAGAAATAAATGAAAAGAATATACCAACTTATATTATTGCTATTGTGTGGGTTTCCTGCGGTAGCACAGATNNACCCGCCACTCAACAAGCTGCACCTTCCTTAAAAGTCTCCGGCACTGAGCTCGATTATTTCAATCCCAGAGAATATATCATTGGTGGTACAACCTTAAGCGGGACAAAATATCTCGACAAAGATGTTATCATTACCTTATCCAAGTTGATCAAGGGTGAAACCATCACCTTGCCTGGAGAAGCTACCTCAAACGCTATAAAAACGCTTTGGGGAAATGGATTGTTTGATGATATTGAAATTAATATAACCAGACTGGAAGAGGACAGTGTATTCTTTGATATTCAGGTTGTGGAGCGTCCTCGCTTAAGCTCATTTGAACTTGTGGGTGTAAGCAAATCTCAAAACACAGATATTCTGGAGCGCCTGAACGCTAAATCTGGTAAATCAATTATTAACGAAAATCTTTACAACAGTACATCCACCACAATTAAAAAGTACCTTTCTGATAAGGGATACTTCTTTAGCAATATCGACTATAAAACTAAAGATGATCCAAATGCAGAAAACAGCCAGATCTTGCAGGTTAACATAGATCGTGGTCGGAAGGTAAAAGTTCGAAAAATTAACTTTACCGGTAATAAGGAGTTTACGGATGCCAAATTGAGAAAGTTCCTTAAGAAGACCCGCCAACAGGCATTTTATAAAGTATTCGGTTCCGGAAAGTTCAACAAAGAAAAGTACGAAGAAGATAAACTTGCCCTGGTGGAGAAAATGCAGGACAAGGGTTTCCGCGATGCGGTGATCATCAGAGACAGCGTTTATCAGTACAGCGATAAAGCCGTAGCAATAGATATCGAGATTTTTGAGGGTAATAAATATTACTTCGGTAACATCAATTGGGCTGGTAATGCGAAGTATAGCACAGAATACCTGGAGAAAGTATTGGGCATTGAAAAAGGTGATGTTTTCAGTGAATTAAAACTGGAAAAGAAACTTAGAGGAGATGGTAACAGTGACGACGTTTCAAGTATATACCTGAACGACGGCTACCTGACTTTTAACGTAGATCCTGTACAGACCAAGATCTACAGCGATACTGTAGATCTTGAGTTGCGCATCTATGAAGGTCCGCAGTACACCAATAACAAGATCACGGTTAAAGGTAACACGATTACCAACGATCGAGTGGTACTACGTGAGATCCGTACCAAACCGGGAGAGAAGTTCTCCAAGGAACAATTGATCCGTACTGTACGGGAGATTGGTCAGCTTGGTAATTTCGATGAATCTAAAACTGTACCTACGCCGAAACCAAATCCTGCTGATGGTACCGTAGATATTGAGTACTCGGTAGAAGAAAAACCATCCGATCAGATTGAATTGTCAGGTGGTTTTGGTGGTGGCCGTGTAATTGGTACCTTAGGTTTAACCTTCAACAACTTCTCTTTAAGAAATATCTTCAACGGTAGTGCATACAGACCGCTTCCAAAAGGTGACGGACAGAAGCTGAGTCTTAGAGGTCAAACCAACGGATCATTCTATCAGTCCTACAGCTTCTCGTTCTCTGAGCCATGGTTAGGTGGTAAGAAACCGGTAAGTTTCGGATTGAGTGCTTTCACTTCATCTCAAAAATACAGGATGCAGGGTGGAGGAAACCAAAGCATCAGAATGAACGGGGTTACAATAAGTTTGGGTAGAAGATTGAACTGGCCGGATAACTACTTCCAGTTGTCGCATTCCATTAATACACAGCAATACATACTTGAGAATTACCCGGGTTTCTTGTATACAACTGGTACCTCTTACAACTTTAACCTTACACAAGAGTTGAGCAGGGATTCAAGGGATTCCCCAATTTTCCCTACAGGTGGTTCTTACTTCAGATTCAGCGTACAGGCAACGCCACCATATTCGCTATTAAATAATACGAACTACGCAACAGCTTCCGATGAACAACGTTATAAGTTCACCGAATATCACAAGTGGAAATTTGAGTCACAATGGTTTCAGCGAATTACAGGTAAATTGGTCGTGAAGGCACAGGCGCAATTTGGTTTCTTAGGCTCATACAGCTCTGCGGTTGGTCAGTCTCCATTTGAGCGTTTCAAATTGGGTGGTGACGGTATGCAAGGATTTGACTTCCTTCAGGGCTCTGAGTTGATCGCGATGCGTGGTTACTCGAATAACTCCGTAATCCCTTTCGGTGCACCAGTAGGAATTGCAAGAAACTCTGGAAGTCCGATCTTTAATAAATACGTAATTGAGCTGAGATATCCGGTTATTGCTTCTCAGTCTGCAACTGCCTTTTTGGTGACGTTTGCTGAAGGTGGTAACACCTGGGATAAGTTCAGTGACTTCAATCCATTCAACATCAGAAGGTCAGTTGGTGTCGGTGCCAAGATATTTTTACCGATATTTGGATTACTTGGCATTGATTATGGTTATGGTTTTGATAAGATACCAGGTATCCCTGACGCTAACAAAGGTCAGTTCCACTTTAGTATCGCACAACAATTAGGAGGATTTAACTAAATCAGTATGAAAAAGTATCTTTTATTAAGCTTCTTGCTTATTGCCGGACTAACTGCATCTGCACAAAAATTTGCTTATGTAGATTCCGAATACATCTTAAAACACATGCCGGAGTATAAATCGGCACAGAATCAGCTTGACGTACTTGCGCAGCAATGGCAAAAACAAGCCGATGATTCCTTTGCGGAGCTGGACAAAATGTACAAGGCTTACCAGGCAGATCAGGTTCTGTTAACAGATGATATGCGTAAGCGTAGAGAGAATGACATCATTGAAAAAGAGAAAGCCGCTAAAGAATTCCAACGTTCTAAATTTGGGCCGGATGGAGATCTTTTTCAATCACGTGTAAAGCTGCTTAAACCTATTCAGGAAAAAGTGTCTAACATTATAGCTGAATATGCTAAAGGAAGACAACTTGACTTCATTTTTGATAAGGGCAGCAGCGCTACAATGATGATCTACTCCAGCACCAGCTATGATGTTAGCAATGACGTCATCACCAGGTTAGGTTACAAACCAGGCGCAATAGTTAAGTAAACACAAAATCAAACATAAAATAACAAACAAGGATAAAATGAGAAAGTTAATTAATGTATTCTTTGTAGCAGCAGGACTTGTATTCACTGCTAACATCGCGAATGCACAACAAAAGGTTGCACACCTTAATTCACAGACAATTTTGATGTTAATGCCGGAGGCAAAAACTACCCAGACTACTTTAGAGAATCTGAATAAAACCAAGTCTGGTGAAATTGAAAAGATGCAGGCTGAATTTCAAACTAAATATCAAGCTGCTATCGCTAAACAAAAAACGCTTAGCGAAGCCAACAAAGAAGCTGTAGCGAAAGAACTACAGGCAATGGATACTGAGTTGAAAGATCTTGATACCAGAATTAAAGATGCTTCTGTAAAGGCACAACAAGAACTGGCACAAAAGCAAGGTGAACTGACCGAACCAATTCTTAGAAAACTTAGCACTGCAATTAAAGCTGTAGCTAAAGAAAAAGGTCTTGCATATGTGCTTGATATCGCTGCACAACAAGATGGCAATAACGTAGTTTATTTTGAGGGTGGTGACGACATCACTGAAGCAGTAAAAACCAAGTTGGGCATTACAGCTACTGCAGCTCCAGCAGCACCTGCAGCTAAAAAATAATTTTAGAAAATTAGTGTAAATTGCGGATCCAGATTAAATGCTGGATCCGCTTTTTTTTGTACTAATGAGAAACAATTCTATCGGCATCTTTGACTCAGGCTATGGGGGCTTAACCGTTTTCAAATCGATAATTCCCCAGTTGCCGGATTATGATTACATCTACTTTGGCGACAATGCCAGGGCACCTTATGGTGATCATTCCTATGAGACCGTTTACCGATATACCCTTGGATGTGTAGAATGGCTTTTTTCGCAGGGCTGCAGCCTGGTCATTCTGGCCTGTAACACGGCATCTGCGAAGGCGCTCAGGACAATCCAGCAGAATGTGCTGCCGCATAAGTATCCTGAACGACGGGTGCTCGGCGTGATCAGACCCACGGCCGAAGTCATCGATGAATACACCAGATCAAAAAAAGTGGGCGTATTGGGTACGAGGGGTACGGTGAAATCGGCTTCTTACCAGATCGAGATTAACAAACTTTACCCGGACATTGAAGTGGTACAGCAAAGCTGTCCGATGTGGGTGCCTTTAATTGAAAACAATGAACATTTAAATCCAGGAGCAGACTATTTCGTTAAGACCTATCTGGAACGGCTGCTTGCAAAGACGACAGATATCGACTGTATACTTTTGGCCTGCACCCATTACCCTTTGATCATACCTAAGCTTGAAACCTATTTGCCGGAGGGTATCAAGCTGTTGAGCCAGGGAGATATAGTGGCTGGTAGTTTGAAGCACTATCTCGACAGGCATTCAGAAATTGAAGCAAGGCTGAGCCGCACTGCAGGGCAAAAGTTTGTGACCACTGGGGATCCGCTTGTGTTCGACACGTTAGGATCGTTATTCTTCGGATCAATCATAAAATCTGCTTCAGTAAGCTTGTAATGCGCGGTAGGGGCTATATGTGCCTGATCAACAAATGACTGTAATTTTTTACCGGACGCTTCCGAAAGAAGAAATTCTTGTTAGGTTCTAATGTTAATTAGCGGTAAATTTGCGGCTCAAACAACACCTAATGAGCGACCAGATCAAACACGAGTGCGGAATTGCTTTTATTCGTCTTCTAAAACCCTTAAGCTATTATCAGGAAAAATACGGAACGGCTCTCTTCGGCCTGAACAAGCTGTACCTGTTAATGGAGAAACAGCATAACAGGGGGCAGGATGGGGCAGGTATTGCTACCATAAAACTTGACGTTAAACCGGGGCACCGCTACATCAGCAGATACAGATCAATGGCACAAAATGCTGTTGCTGATATCTTCGGATATGTTCAGAACAAGTTTGTGAACATTCAAAATGAAAAGCCAGAGTTAATGAAAGATGCGGAATGGCTGAAAGCCAACGTAAGCTTCATTGGCGAGGTATTGCTAGGGCACCTTCGTTATGGTACCCACGGACAGAACAGCATTGAAAACTGTCATCCTTTCCTGCGCCAGAACAACTGGATGACCCGAAATCTGGTTATTGCAGGAAACTTCAACATGACCAACGTAGACGAACTGCTTGAGCAGTTATACGAACTTGGACAGCATCCTAAAGAGCAGGCCGATACCGTTACCGTTCTGGAGAAAATCGGGCACTTCCTTGATGATGAAAATCAGGATCTGTTTGATGCTTATAAAAAAGAAGGTTTAGACAACGTAGCCATTACGCACCGCATTTCTGAAGGTCTGAACATTGCGAATATCCTTCGCCGTTCGGCAAAAACATGGGATGGCGGATATGCTATTTCCGGAATTGTAGGTAATGGTGATGCTTTTATACTTAGGGACCCGGCGGGCATCAGACCAGCGTTCTATTATGCAGATGATGAGATTGTTGTTGCTGCTTCAGAGCGTCCAGCGATCCAGACTGCTTTCAATATTCCATTCCGTGATGTTCAGGAAATTAAACCAGGACATGCTTTGATCGTTAAAAAGAATGGAAAAGTAACCGAGGAGATGATCCGTGAACCGCTGGAAAAACGTGCTTGTTCTTTTGAACGCATTTACTTTTCAAGAGGCAGCGATGCAGATATCTATAAAGAACGTAAAAGCCTGGGTGAGTTACTTTGTCCACAGATTCTGAATACCGTAAATTACGACTTCAAAAACACAGTATTCTCCTTTATTCCGAATACCGCAGAAGTATCCTTTTATGGTATGGTTGAGGGGTTGCACAAGCATATCCGTCAGGTTCAGAAAGATGCCATTCTTGGTAAGCAGGGACAGGTAGGCGACGCAGAACTTGATGAGCTGCTTTCATTAAGCCCAAGGGTAGAGAAACTTGCGATTAAAGACGTGAAACTGCGGACCTTTATCACACAGGATGCGGATCGTAACGACATGGTAGCCCATGTTTACGATACAACATACGGGGTAATTAAGAATCATACTGATACCCTTGTTGCCATAGATGACTCCATTGTTCGTGGAACGACGCTAAAACAGAGTATTATTAAGATCATCGACAGGCTACATCCGGTAAAGATTATTATCGTTTCTTCTGCCCCGCAAATCCGTTATCCGGATTGCTATGGAATTGATATGTCCAAGATGGGCGAATTCGTGGCTTTTGAGGCTGCAATTCAATTGTTGAAAGCGCGTGGAATGGATCACATCATTGATGAGGTTTATGAAAAGTGTAAGGCTTCTTTGCAATTACCTAAGGAAGAAATCGTAAATCATGTTAAAGAGATTTATGAACCATTCACTCAGGAAGAAATTTCTGCTCAAATTACCAAGATTATCACGCCTGAAGGCATCAATGCAAAAGTTGAAGTGATCTATCAAACGCTAGATAACCTGCACAAAGCTTGTCCGGATCATACCGGCGACTGGTATTTTTCAGGTAACTATCCAACACCTGGAGGAAACAAGGTTGTTAATAAAGCTTTTGTAAACTGGAAAGAAGGCAGCAACAAGAGAGCATACTAATTTTAAATACCCGCATAATGAAAGCGTCCTTGCAAAAGGGCGCTTTTTTAGTTTTTACCGGTAAAGGAAATCGAGGGCTACAATTAGGTTTTGAAGACTTCTACAAACAATCGGATCGCGAAGATGATAATCACAGCACCTGCCAGGCGGTTTAAGTTCTGTATGGATCGCTCTTTGATCTTGTAGCGAAGTTTAGCAGCATAAAAAGTCTTTACAGCATCAACAGTAAGCTGGGTGGCCATGGCTACAACAAAAAAGGCAATCTTCTCGGCGGTTTCAAAATGCAGTTGTACGGAAACAATTCCACCAACCATGATCCAGAACATTAGCGTGGTAGGAGAGAGCAGGCACATTAGAAAACCTTTCAGGATGTAACCACTCCGTCTGATGTTCTCGGTAGATTTT
>DCLG01000021.1:31531-35296 GCA_002320935.1 Pedobacter sp. UBA1654
GTGACTTTAACCTTATTGATCAGGTAGTATAGACCTACGCCAAGTAAAAATAAGCCGCCGATGATTCCGATGTATTGGTTGTATTTTGAATTGTATACCAGGAATCGCGCACTAAAGATGGTGGCGGTGATGAAAATGATGTCACTTAATACCACTCCAATGGCTAGAGAAAAACCAGCTTTAAAACCTTTTTCGATGCTGGTTTTTATCATAGAAAAGAATACAGGCCCCGTCAGAAATGAAAACAAAACGCCCGCACCTATCCCTTGTATTATTGCTTCAAACATTAATTTACGTGTGTATGATGTGCTAATGTGCAAATTTACGCTAAAAAAGCGATTTACCGGCCATGCTTTGTTCAGTTGATGTTTTGAGCCGTCCTATATAGAACCTGGAAATCCCCAGAAAATTACCTGTGTGGCCTATTTTTTAAGTTACAATTGAAGATTGTACCCGCAATGCGGGCAGTAGCACAGATTTTTTATTTATGTTTATCGCACAAAACTATTTACTAACCATAACATGAAACAAGACGAACAAAAAAATTATGGAACGGCGCTATATAGCATCATCACCGTTTTCTTTTTCTGGGGTTTCGTAGCGGCGTCAAACGGGGTATTTATTCCTTTCTGTAAGACGCATTTCGACCTGACCCAATTCGAATCTCAACTAATTGACTACACCTTTTACGGTGGTTACTTCATTGGATCTCTGATTCTGTATTTCGCTTCTCAGGCTAGTAAGGTTGATATATTAAACAAGATCGGGTACAAGAAAGGGATTATTGCCGGACTTGTGCTTTCGGCAGCTGGTGCCTTGTTAATGGTGCCTGCAGTAAATTCAGGTTCTTTCACATTCATTCTTATAGCATTCTTTGTTATCGCCATCGGGTTCTCACTACAGCAAACTGCTGCAAACCCTTTCGTAGTAGCTTTAGGCCCTGAGGAAAGTGGTACCCACCGTCTTAATCTTGCCGGGGGTGTAAATAACTTTGGTGGTCTGATGGGACCGGTAATTGTAAGTATTGTGCTTTTCGGTTCAGCGAGTGATGCTGTTCCTAAAGCGGTAGATATTACCTCCATTAATAATCTATACTATATCCTTGCAGGATTGTTCCTGGCTGTAGCGGTGTTTTATTCTTTCACTAAATTACCTGAAGTTACCAATAGCGACAAAATTGAGACAAGCCCTAAATCTAACGGGCCAATCTTTGTAATGATACTTGGTTTCTTCATGGTGCTTGCTGCAAGTCCGCTAGCACGCATGACTCAAATCAGCGAGTCTATTTATGTTTATTCATCCCTCGTAATTATTGTCGGTTCACTGCTTTACGCATACCTGAATAAGAAAGAAAACCCTGAAGATTGGGGTGCAATGCGCTACCCACAATTAATTTTGGGTATGTTGGCCATCTTTATTTACGTAGGTGTAGAGGTAACGATCCAAAGTAATCTGGGAACGCTTTTAAACCTGCCTGAATTTGGTGGGCTTGAAGAATCAGATATTAAAGAATACATTTCTCTATACTGGGGAAGTATGATGATCGGACGTTGGACAGGTGCAGTAAGTGCGTTTAACTTAACCAAAACCGTTAAGACCGTGTTGACCGTAATTGTTCCATTTATTGCTTTTGGCGTTATTCTTTTGGTGACACATGCAACTGGAACTGAAGTAAGCAATCTTTATGTATACGGCATTTCAGTAGCCATCATGGTTTTTGCCTTCTTCGTTGGTCAGGAAAAGCCAGCCAAAACGTTAGCCATTTTCAGTGTACTGGGTGTTATCGCCATGATCGTTGGCTTAATGACCACAGGCCCGGTTGCCATTTTTGCTTTCATTAGCGGTGGACTTTGCTGCTCAATCATGTGGCCGTCTATTTTCGCGCTATCCATTACAGGACTTGGTAAATACACCAGTCAGGGATCATCTTTCCTGATCATGATGATCCTGGGTGGTGCCATCATTCCACCAATTCAGGGAACACTTGCTGACGCAGAAGGTATTCATGCGTCGTATATTGTTCCTTTGCTTGGCTTTGCTTACCTGATCTTCTTCGCATGGAGAGTGAGCAGTGTACTGAAAAAGCAAGGTATTAATGTTGAAGAAGTCGCTGCTGAAGGAGGACACTAAGACCATATGGGTTCAAGACCTGGCTTTACCGATATATACATGAATTTAGCAACCGATCTTGCTGCCCGTTCACATTGTGTTCGGGCACAAGTAGGTGCTGTATTAGCGAAAGACACCCGTATCATCTCGATCGGGTATAATGGCCCGCCAGCGGGTACGCATAACTGTGATGAAGAGTGGCCGGAAACCGGCTGCGAAAAGGACTCCCGAGGAAGTTGCCTCCTGGCACTCCATGCAGAGCAGAATGCCATCCTCTTTGCGACAAAAAATGGATCAAATTTAGAAGGTGCTACATTATATTGTACACTTTCGCCTTGCATCGCTTGTGCAAGACTCATCTTATCATCTGGAATAAAACACGTTATTTTCAAAAACTCCTATGCCGAATACAAGGGCCTGGATAGTGATGAAGGCGTGGATTTCTTAAAAAGATTCGGCGTTGAAGTTATAAAATACTAACTTTGGCCATGCTAGAAAAAATCATAATTCTCGATTTTGGATCCCAGTACACACAACTTATTGCAAGAAGAGTTCGCGAGCTAAACGTTTACTGTGAAATTCATCCCTTTAACAACATCCCGGAAATTACCTCAGAAGTAAAAGGTATCATCTTTTCCGGAAGTCCTTATTCCGTTAGACAAGAAGACGCACCACAGATTGAACTAGATCGGTTCATGCAGAAGTATCCTGTTCTTGCAGTTTGCTACGGGGCGCAGTATATCGCATTACATTCGGGCGGCGACGTGCAACCATCATCAACAAGAGAATATGGCAGGGCCAATCTGGGTTTTGTTTCTCAAAGCAGTAAGTTATTTAAGAACATCAATCAAACTTCTCAAGTATGGATGTCGCACGGCGATACCATTACAGAAGTTCCGGATAATTTTGAAATCATTGCAAGTACAGACAGTGTTCGCGTAGCTGCTTATCAGGTTAAAGGCTCTGAAACCTATGCCATCCAGTTCCACCCTGAAGTTACCCACAGTGCCGACGGTAAACAATTGCTGGAAAACTTCCTGGTAGACATTTGCGGATGTAAACAGTCGTGGACCCCAGATGCATTTGTGGAATCTACCATTGCAAACCTTAAAGCGCAGCTTGGCGATGATAAAGTTGTTCTTGGTCTTTCAGGTGGTGTTGACTCCAGCGTTGCAGCGGTATTGTTGCACCGCGCAATTGGCACAAACCTGCACTGTATCTTTGTAGACAATGGTTTGTTAAGAAAAGATGAGTACGAAGCTGTTCTGGAACAGTATAAACATATGGGGCTAAACATCAAAGGTATTGATGCTAAAGATCGTTTTCTGAGCCAGCTTGCGGGATTGAAAGATCCGGAAATGAAGCGTAAAGCTATCGGCCGGGTGTTCATTGAAGTTTTCGATGATGCTGCTCATGAGGTGCAGAATGTGAAATGGCTTGGGCAGGGTACCATTTATCCGGATGTAATTGAGTCTGTATCCGTAAAAGGTCCTTCTGCAACCATTAAGTCGCACCATAACGTTGGTGGTTTACCGGCCTATATGAAATTGAAGGTTGTAGAACCTCTAAATACATTGTTTAAAGATGAAGTAAGGCGTGTTGGAAAAAGCCTTGGCATAGACGATGTGATCCTTGGTCGCCATCCATTCCCTGGTC
>DCLG01000021.1:35344-41901 GCA_002320935.1 Pedobacter sp. UBA1654
CCTGGGTGATGTAACGGCAGAAAAGGTTGCCATTCTTCAGGAAGCTGACGCGATTTATATAAACAATTTGAAAGAAGCCGGGTTATACGATCAGGTGTGGCAGGCGGGGGCTATTTTCTTGCCGGTACAATCTGTCGGTGTAATGGGCGACGAACGTACATACGAAAACGTGATCTGTCTGAGAGCCGTTGAATCTGTAGACGGAATGACTGCCGACTGGTGTCATTTACCTTACCCTGTACTCGCTAAAATTTCTAATGAAATCATCAATAAAGTAAAAGGAATTAATCGCGTTGTATATGATATCAGCTCCAAACCACCCGCAACGATTGAGTGGGAATAAAATATTTGCTGCAATAGCTTTTGCCTTGCTGATTTCTGCATGTTCTCCAAAGATCCAGCCGAAAACAGCACCAGCAACGCCAGCCAGGCCTGAAAAAAAACAGGACCGGGCAGCTGATGAGCCAGAAAGCAAAAAATTTACGGAAGCAACAATCTCTATGTTGCTTCCATTCAAACTAAATCAGATCAACTTCAAAGCGCCAACAAAGGCTGAAGTAGAAAAGGCTGCACTCGCAATTGAATTCTACCAGGGTTTTATGCTTGGTATTGATTCTGCAGCATCCACTGGCTTCAACTTTAAGGTGAATGTACTCGATACGCGCGACTACAATGCGCAGATCGAAAGTGTGATGAAGTCGGCTGTTCTTGCTAAAAGTAACCTTCTTGTTGGACCGGTTTACCCGGATGGACAGAAGTACATCAGCAACTACACCTTGGAGCATAATCTACCTGTTGTTTCTCCACTTGCCGCTTCGCTGCCGCAGGAGTTCAATAATCCCAATCTGATTTCGGTAGTGAACAACATCAATCTACATGTCGAGAAAATTGCTGATCACATCAGCAAAACACATAACTCGGAACAGCATGTTGTTGTGCTTATCAACCCTAAGTCGTCTGATGATGAGGTTTTTGGTGGACCAATAAGACAGTACTTCAGCAATCTGAAGACTAAGAAGTTCAGCTTTCAGGAGTATGCTTCAGTGTTTTCAATGGAGATGAAACTTCAGAAAAACAAGAAGTACGTCATTCTGTTAAGCTCATCCAATAAACAATTCGTAACCGCCAGCATTGATAAGCTGGTTAAAATGCAGCGTGCAGGTCTTAACGTAAGCTTGTACGGCCATCCAAACTGGACCAAGCAGACTTACTCCGCAGAGAAATTGCAAGCTTTAAACACCATTGTGAGCAGTTCCTATAAGGTAGATTACCGCCGTCCGGCTGTGATAAACTTTCTTAGAAAATACCGCCAGGCCTACCAGTTTGAGCCAACGGAATATGCAATCAAAGGGTACGATATTGGTCTGTACTTCGGCAACCTGATTGCCAGGTCTGGCCCTGATTTCATGAGTCAAATCACAAAGCACAACTACAGAGGCTTGCACAATAGGTTCCACTTTGTGCATGATGAAAAGCTTGGGTATATCAATACCAGTTTGATGTTACTTCAATATAAGAACTTCGCCTTAAATACTATTGAATGAAAGTAGAGCATCAGATCAGAACATTCGAGAAGATTTTAAAGGAGTATGATGGCTCGCAGCCACTACACCGCTTTTTGGTAGGCTATTTCAAAGCTAACAAGCAAATGGGTTCCTCTGATCGGCGCTGGGCATCCAGGTATCTTTACAGTTTCTTCAGAATCGGCAAAGCACTACCAGGGCTAACCATTCAGGAACGTCTGGCCGTCGGCGACTTCCTTTGTAATACCAGCAGCAGTTTGGTGCTTCAGAGCATGCATCAGGACTGGGCTGAGCAGGTGAGTTTACCTGTAGTGGCAAAGATTGTGCTGATAAAAGACCGTTATCCGGACTTTGATCTGGAGGCCGTGTTTCCTTTTCAGGAAGCATGCTCTGAAGGCATAGACCGGCAACAGTTTCTGGAGTCTTTTTTTACCCAACCAGATCTATTTATCCGTGTTAAGGCAAAGCATTCGGCGGAGATACACACAGCACTTACTGCAGCTGGGGTACACGTTAAAGAATTATCGGAAACGATATTTGCGCTTCCCAATGGAACTAAACTCGGTCATATCCTACCGAATACCAAACACTATCAGGTGCAGGATCTGTCATCCCAGCGCACTGGAAAGTATTTTCAGCCTAAACCACATGAGTATTGGTGGGATTGCTGTGCTGCTTCAGGTGGTAAATCACTGCTGCTGCACGAGATGGAACCAAAGGTGCAGTTGCTGGTAAGTGATGTAAGAGAAAATAGCCTAAACAACCTTGATGAGCGATTCCAGGAAGCCGGTATTCACAAGTATCAGAAAAAGGTTCTTGATCTGCTGATTGATAATGAGCAACACCTGCATCACTATGAGTTCGATGGTATTATCCTTGATGCACCTTGCTCTGGATCCGGAACCTGGGGCAGAACACCTGAGATGCTGTACNNTGTACTACTTCGATGAACATAAGGTAAAGCAATTCACTGGCCTTCAGAAAACAATTGCCGGCAATGTTTTAAAGTACCTGAAACCAGGTCAGCCGCTTATTTACATTACCTGTTCCGTGTTTGCTGCGGAGAATGAGCAGGTTGTAGATCATCTGCAAAAACACCATGGCTTGCAGTTAGAATCTATGGAAGTCGTTAAGGGTTATCATGAAAAGGCAGATACCATGTTTGTTGCGAGGTTAAGAAAACCATAATTCATCTGACGGTGTTTTCTGCGGAACATCAACTTAGTAGGCAGAGCTTACAAGCCTGTATTGTTTCTGAATAACTTGATTGCAATAGCAAGAAGGATGATACCGAATGCCTTACGTAGAATGTTCAGGCCGGTTTTACCAAGCAACTTTTCTAAGCGATTGGTATTCTTCAGTACGAAATATACGAACAGCATGTTTACGATGATGCCTATGAGGATGTTCTGACTGGTATATTCAGTCTTCAGCGAGAGCAAGGTAGTCATGGTTCCTGCACCAGCGATAATGGGGAATGCGAGCGGCACAATGGAGACGGTCTCATGTGCTTCTTCTTTAAAAAGCGTTAAACCCAGCACCATTTCCATTGCGAGTGCGAAAATTACAAGTGATCCTGCAATTGCAAAGGATGCAACATCCAGTCCTATAATTTTCAACAGGCCTTCTCCCGCAAAAAGGAAAATAATCATCAGCACGGTAGCAACAAGCGTTGCTTTCTCAGATTCAATATGCCCGGCCTTCCGTCTTAGTTCAATGATAATTGGAATAGAGCCCAGGATGTCAATTACAGCAAAAAGGACCATAGAAGTGGTCAGGATCTGGCTTACATTAAATTCCATCAGTAGCTTTTTTGTGACAAAGGTAATTCTATTAAGTTAATATAAAACAAAAGCGGCGATCTTTTGGACCGCCGCTTCTGTTTTATCAGGACTGAAAGCTGTTATTGTTGCTGACCTTCTCTGTGTTTACGTCTTACAATCGAATGTCTGCGGCTGTATCCGTAATAAATTGCCATACCTAAGGCCATCCAGATTAGCAAACGCTCCCAGTTGTGTGCACCTAATCCTACCATCATCAGGATACATACACCTGCTCCTAAAAGTGGAACAAACGGCATGAAAGGTGTTTTGAACGGTCTTGGACGATCGGGATCTACTTTACGTAACACCAATACTCCAATACATACCAGTGTAAAGGCGAACAATGTACCAATGCTGGTCATATCACCAACCACATCACCCGGTACGAATGCAGCAAATAAGCCTACAAAAACAAGGAAGATCAAGTTGGATTTGTATGGTGTCTGGAACTTAGGGTGTATTGCAGAGAAAACCTTTGGTACAAGTCCGTCTTTAGACATTGAAAAGAATACCCTTGACTGTCCTAAGAGCATCACCAGGATTACCGAAGAGAAACCTGCAAGAATTGCCACGGTAATCAATACTGATAACCAGTGGTAACCGTGCATATAGTTCTCAATTGCATACGCAACGGAAGCTTCTTTACCTGCATTTTCAAACTCGGTATAGTTGGCAACACCAGTTAATACGTGGCCAAACAGAATATATAAAGCAGTACAAACAGCTAATGATACCAGGATACCAATCGGCATGTCTCTGCTTGGGTTTTTAGCTTCCTGAGCGGCAGTTGATACCGCATCAAAACCAATGAAAGCAAAGAATACCACACCAGCACCAGCAATAATACCCGAGATACCGAAATCACCGAAGTCCTGTGTAAAGAACTGCATAAAACCTTTCTCCCCATTTGAATAGGCTACTTCGCCAGCATTAACAGGAATGTAAGGTGTGTGATTCACAGGGTTCATATAACCCCAACCTATTGCGATGAAGGCAATTACGATTGCTACTTTTACAATTACAATGATGCCGTTTAATGTTGCAGATTCCTGTGTACCGCGGATCAGTACGAAAGTTAATAGTACTACAACAAATAGCGCAGGAATATTAATAATCCCCTGAACGCCATCTACTGAGGTTTGAAATGGTGAATGGCAAAATGCATAGGGAATCGTGACGCCAAAGGTTTCCAGTAGCTTGTTGAGGTATTCAGACCAGGCAATAGCCACTGTAGCGGCGCCAACTGCATATTCGAGTACTAAATCCCAGCCAATAATCCAGGCAACAACCTCACCCATGGTGGCATAAGAATAGGTGTAAGCACTTCCGGCAATTGGAATCATGGATGCAAACTCTGCATAACACAAGCCGGCAAGCGCACAGCCAATTGCAGCCAGGATAAAGGAGAGCGTAACCGCAGGACCTGAATGTTCTGCCGCCGCAGCCGCAGTTCTAACAAACAAGCCAGCACCGATGATTGCACCGATACCTAACGCAATCAGGTTTCCAACCCCGAGCGTACGTTTCAGTGTACCTTCGCCACTCTCAGTAGACTCCTGAATCAAAGAGTCTATCGATTTTTTAAATAACATAAATTAAGGTTTAGTTAAAGTGTTTCGATAAATAAGATTTGTTTTGATTTTTTCTAATACAAGTCCAAACCTAATTAAAAATTATCTAATAATAAAAAGGGATTTTCAGCGAAAATCCCTCTTAGGGCTACCTCTGGATAGATTTTTAATCGCACTACTTAACTTTAAGTTGATCTTGCCTGAAGTTCTCCATTTTCAGCTGAATTTTTTTACTGTTTTCTTTCAAAACAGAGGTGTTTTGGTTTAAAGCACTAACTGCAATATGCGGTGCAATAATTAATGATACGATGGACATCAGTTTGATCAGGATATTCATTGATGGACCTGAAGTGTCTTTGAACGGGTCGCCCACGGTATCTCCGGTTACAGAGGCTTTATGTGCGTCTGAACCCTTAAACTCCATCTTCCCCTGAATCATCACGCCCTTCTCAAAAGACTTCTTCGCATTATCCCAGGCACCACCAGCGTTTGATTGGAAGATACCCATCAACACACCCGATACAGTTACACCAGCAAGCAGTCCGCCAAGCACTTCCGGACCAAAAGTAAAACCAACAATTAGCGGAACAATCAGTGCGATGGCACCCGGTAACATCATTTCTCTGATAGATGCCTCGGTGGATATTGCTACGCACTTGTCATACTCTGGCTTTGCTTTGTATTCCATGATCCCCGGTATATCACGGAACTGCCTTCTTACTTCCTGTACCATTGCCATAGCGGCCCGGCCCACAGCTGAAATACACAGTGCTGAAAAGATAAAAGGAATCATGCCGCCCACGAACAGACCTGCAAGTACATCGGCTTTGTAAATGTCGATGGTGGTAATACCGGAAATGCCAGCAAAGGCAGCAAACAGCGCCAATGATGTTAATGCAGCAGAAGCAATGGCGAAGCCCTTGCCGGTTGCCGCAGTGGTGTTACCCACGGCATCAAGATTGTCTGTACGTTCCCTTACTTCCTTCGGGCATCCGCTCATCTCTGCAATGCCACCTGCATTATCGGCAATTGGTCCGAAAGCATCAATTGCGAGCTGCATGGCTGTGGTCGCCATCATGCCTGCCGCCGCGATGGCAACACCATAGAAACCTGCGAAATAGTAAGATCCGTATATGCCTGCTGCAAGCACCAGAATAGGAAGTACTGTAGATTCCATCCCCACCGAGAGTCCACCGATAATGTTAGTTGCGTGTCCGGTTGAAGATTGTTGTATAATTGAGTTTACCGGCCGTTTACCCATGGCAGTATAATACTCTGTAATGAGGCTCATCAAGGTGCCAACCACCAGGCCGACCAATATTGAATAGAAAACGTTTGCAGCTGGAAAGGCAAAGCCACGGATTTCCATGCTTTCCGGTAATAGCCAGTGTACAGCGAAATAAGAGGCCACTGCAGTGAGTACGATAGAAAGCCAATTACCCAGGTTCAATGCATTCTGTACACTGTCGCTCTCTTTTGAGATCTTGACGAACCAGGAGCCGACTATTGAAAAGATCAGACCTAAGCCAGCAATGAACATCGGTAGCAGGATGGGAGCCATACCGCCGAAGTTGTCGTCGGAGCTGATTTCCTGTCCCAGTACCATGGTGGCCAGAATCGTTGCGACATAGGAGCCAAAT
>DCLG01000021.1:41932-47095 GCA_002320935.1 Pedobacter sp. UBA1654
CCAAATAGATCTGCACCCATCCCGGCAACATCCCCCACATTGTCGCCAACGTTGTCAGCAATCGTTGCCGGATTACGGACATCATCCTCAGGAATGCCTGCTTCAACTTTTCCCACCAAGTCGGCACCTACATCAGCTGCCTTGGTATAAATGCCGCCGCCGACCCTTGCAAATAGTGCTATGCTTTCGGCACCTAAAGAAAAACCGGCGAGCACCTCAATGGTTTTTTTCATCTCCGCACCTGTAGCTGCCGCTCCAGGATTAACGAAAGTATAATATAGCACAATGAATAATCCCCCAAGTCCAAAGATGGCTAAACCGGCAACACCAAACCCCATAACTGTTCCTCCGGTAAACGATACTTTCAGCGCCTTAGCCAGACTGGTCCTTGCGGCCTGGGTAGTCCTTACATTTGCCTTTGTAGCGATGCGCATTCCAAGGTAGCCGGCAAAAGCTGAGAATACGGCACCCAAAAGAAAGGCAATAGCAATGATCGGACTGGAGTGAATTGGATTTTCAGGACTGCCTTCCATGGTGCCCGACCATGCAAGCAGTGCGCCAGCAATAATAACGAAATAGGAGAGTACCTTCCATTCTGCTTTTAAAAAGGCCATTGCGCCGTCTGCGATGTACCCGGAGAGTTCGAGCATGTTCTTGTCCCCGGCATCTTGCTTGCTTACCCAGGCGCTTTGTACCGCCATAAAAAGGATTCCAATGAGCCCGAAACCCGGAATCATGTAGATCAGGTTGTTTTGTAGAAACTCCATACGATATATTTGGTTAAGTGGTTAGCAAGGCAAGCCTATACAAAAATAAAAGAGTTTACCACTTTACCAAATTTATAATTGGCTGTGCCTGAGTGCACCTGTTTTAATATTGGATTTTTTAAATATCTTAGCCAGCAACCAAATTATTTATAAAGAAATCAATGGAAAAAGAAACACAGGATCATCATTTTAAAAGGGAACTGGGCTTGCTGGACGGCACTATGCTGGTGGTTGGCTCTATGATTGGATCCGGAATATTCATCGTAAGTGCCGACATCGGAAGGCAGGTGGGCTCGGCTGGCTGGCTTACCTTAATCTGGGTGCTCACAGGGCTGGTGACCGTTATTGCTGCCGTAAGTTACGGGGAGTTAAGTGCCATGTTTCCCAAAGCTGGTGGGCAATATGTGTATCTTAAAGAAGCCTATAACAAACTAATTGCTTTTTTATACGGCTGGAGTTTCTTCGCCGTAATCCAAACCGGCACAATTGCCGCGGTGGGCGTTGCTTTTTCCAAGTTTGCCGCTTATCTCTTCGAACCGCTAAGTGATGAAAACATCTTGTTTCAGCTTGGTGATTTTCGGGTGAATGCAGCACAGCTGATGTCCATCTTTACCATCATTGTACTTACCTACATCAACAGCCAGGGGGTGAAGAATGGTAAGTTGCTGCAAACCTTTTTAACGGTGATCAAGATCGTTTCCTTGTTCGGACTGATCATCTTTGGTTTTACGATGGGCGCTAAAGCCGAAGTCTGGAATGCCAACTGGGCGGATGCCTGGAGCCCAAGTAATTATGATGCAGGTTCTGACTCATGGTTACCTATTGCAGGATCGACTTTGTTGGCGGCGGTTTCTGCGGCCATGGTGGGTTCTCTGTTCTCCAGTGATGCCTGGAACGGGGTAACCTTCATCGCTGCTGAGATCAAAAACCCTGAAAAGAACGTAGGTCTCAGCTTGTTTTTAGGTACGTTTATCGTTTCCGTGATCTATGTCCTGGCAAACCTGATGTATTTATCAGTAATGCCCCTGCAAGATATTGCCTTCGCGAAGTCAGACCGTGTGGCGGTTGTGGCAGCACAGCATATTTTTGGAAATACTGGCACATTGATCATCGCGGTGATGATCATGATCTCAACTTTTGCCTGTAACAATGGACTGATCATGGCCGGTGCCCGCGTGTACTATACCATGGCAAAAGATGGGCTTTTCTTTAAAAAAGCAGCTTTGCTGAATAAGTCGAGCGTCCCTGCATGGGCCTTATGGTTCCAGTGCATCTGGGCATCTGCATTGTGCCTTACCGGCAAGTACGGCGATTTGCTGGATTATGTAATGATCATTGTGATCATCTTTTATATTCTTACGATTTACGGCATATTCATCTTAAGACGTAAAATGCCGGATGCCGTACGACCATATCGTGCCTTTGGGTATCCCGTGTTGCCACTTCTTTATATCATTGTAGCGGCGGCGATTTGTATCTCTCTGCTAATCACCAAGACGAGTACCTGCGGATGGGGCGTGGTGATTATGCTAGCTGGTATTCCGGTTTATTACTTAAGTAAACCTAAAGAAGAAGCATAAAGAAGTTTTTTAAACAAAAAGGCCGGCAGACATCCTATATCATCCAGGATGCCTGCCGGCCTTTTTGTTTCGTGGCCGCTCTTAATTCATTAATGCTAAGAATTTCGGAACTTCCTTGTCATCGCTTGAAAACTTGATAAGCCGCTTGTTAGTACCATACAGATACATCGAAGGGTATTTGTCGGGCTTAAACATGGGAATAAATGCCTGTTTTTTATCCTGGAGCAGCGTTACATTTTTCATGCTCAGCAATGGCTTTGCGAAATTAGTCATGAAATAATCTATAGAGCGAAACTCATCCATTGATACCAGGTAAATATTGGATTTCATCAGTTTGCTGCTCTGCTTTGATAAATGCGTTGCAACCTCCTGACAATGTCCGCAGGTTGCGTCAAAGAACATAATGAAGGTTTTTTTATCCGTTGGCATTTGAGCAGTTGAAAAAGGCTTGCCGTCCTTTTTATAAAATACCGCCGTCGGCAGCGCCTGAGGCTGCATTTGAGCACTTGCCTTAGCAACAAACAGGCAACATATAAGAGCTAAAAAGAGTTGTTTCATAGGCCTAATATCTAGAATTATAATCTTATTCCTGAACACCATAATGTAATAACTTACCATTACGCTTATCACATTAGACTACAACCGGGTTCCTTCAGGTGTCTTCTTCAGGGTTGACGCGATCTTGCGCCGACCGGGGGAGGGTCAGCAATAGGTAAAGCACGGCTCAACCAGGGCTCAAGCAAGGTTTAGTCCCTAATGAAACTGCATGCTGTCCGCAATCAGGTATGTGTGTGATGTAATGATGTCTGGCAGAAAACCTAAATCCCCGGTTTTTGTTATTGGGGTAAATTGAAGCTGAATATGGAACAGACTGGATTAATGGAATTTTTTGTAACGCGTTTAGTGGATTTGTATCATGCTGAAAAGAAGTTTATAAAGAGTTTCGTTGCTTTATCTCTTGCAGCATATACAGCAGAGTTACGGACGGCTTTAAACTCACCTTCTACGGAGGCAGAAACCCACGTCAGTCGTCTGGACACGATCTTAAAATCGCTTAAAGTAAAACCCGCGAAGCAGGAATGTCCGATTGTAACTTCGCTTGTTGATAAAGCAAGGGATTTGATCGTTAAGAATGAGCCTGGTACCCCGATGCGGGATGCTGCCATCATCTATGCAGCCCAGCATATAGAACATTACAAGATTGCGAGCTATACTGTATTATATGAAGTGAGTAAGGAATTAAAGCTAGAGCAGGCCAGTGTGCTTCTGGAGCAATGCCTTAAAGAAGAAAACGACACGGCTGCTTATCTATCGCAAATTTCAAGTAATATCATCAATCCTGCCGCGGCCAAAGCATAGGTTATTGTAAATTATTGGTAAGGAATGCCCTTAATTTATATTCCCCCTGAAAAAGCTGTACTTTTGCATAAAATAGATAGCAATTGGGAACTCCACTAGATTCAGGCATAAAAGGATATAATAACTACGGCACGCATTTAAAAGCGAAGTACGAAGGACAACGTGTGTTTAAGGTTATCGTTGACGGTGGCTTTACCTGCCCTAACCGCGATGGCTCCAAAGGATATGGGGGCTGTACTTATTGTAATGTGGATTCTTTTACGCCGGAACTTTCCAGAAAACTACCGACCATCCGTGAACAACTGGAGCAGGGTATGGAACGTGGCAAAAGCTTTTACAAGGCGGATAAGTTCATCGTGTACTTCCAACCGAATACCAATACCTATGCGCCTACACATTATTTGAAAATGATGTACGATGAGGCTTTGTCCATCAATCCGCAGGATGTCGTTGGCTTTTCTGTAGGTACCCGTCCAGACTGTATTGATGCCGAAAAGGTAGCACTATTAGAAAGCTATGCCGATCGTTTTGATGTGGATCTAGAAATGGGTATGGAATCTATCTATGATGAAACCTTGAACCAGATTAACCGGGGCTGCAGTCACGGCGAGTTTGTGGAAGCTGTTAAACTGCTTGAAAACTCGAAACTTGATCTTTGCGTGCATACGATCTTTGGATTTCCCTGGGAAACAGAGGACATGATGTTGAAATATATTGACGAAATCAACCGCTTTCCACAGATAAAGTTTGTGAAATTTCACCATCTGCACATCGTAGAAGGTTCTATTATGGGGGCTAAATACAAGAAAAATCCGTTCAAACTTTTTACGCTGGAAGAATATACTGACCTGCTGTGTAAATTAATTCCGTTATTACGACCAGACATCGTAATCCAGCGCCTATTCGGAATATCTGACTGGGATTTGCTTATTGCGCCAAACTGGGGTTTAAATAAGTCTGCTATACAGACCTATATTGATAAGGAAATTGAGCGCCGCGGTGTTGTTCAGGGTTCTGCATACGAAGTAGGCGTAGTATAGCTCCCAAACAGTTCTTCTATCTTTTCTTTCCTGTAATCGAAGATATGCTGCAGTTTGTTAGCAACAAATATACTGTTGGCCATTCTTCCAAAGGGTCCAAAAGGCATGCCGTAGGTTAGAATGTCATTCATTAATACCCCACCGGGTATTTCTTGAAAATGATGTTGGTGGTGNNGTTCATCTATAAAATATTCTTCATGCTTAACCTGGGTGATCTCAGTCATCCAGTCGATTTTTATCCCAAATACTGGTGAAACCTTATAGGTGATGATCATACCAGGGTACATTTGACTGCTTTCAGTAGTATTCGACGTTACTGTAAAAGCCATTTCTTTCGGAGTAATCTTGGCCAGATTAAGAGGCGAAGAGAAAAAAGCCCAGGCTTCTGATAAACTAAGAGGTAATTTCTGGCTAAAT
>DCLG01000012.1 GCA_002320935.1 Pedobacter sp. UBA1654
AATTCTTCAGGAGAATAGAGGGAATAATGATAATATGTATATGCGATGAACTAGGTTAGCTTGGTGATTTTTCGAAATTTCGGCACCAACTTTCAATAGAATTGTAACAGCTTAGACTATATGGCTGATCTCATTGCACCGATTCTAAAAGAACAAAGACAGCCTATTAAAACCTATCTGGCAAGATATACACTATCGGTCACGGTCTCAAGCCATACAGAGGGGCCTTTTTGTCTACCTGTTATTGCAATCTGAACAAACGAAGAATCTGCACTTGCACCATGCCAGTGGGGAAGGTTCGGCGGACATTTAACCACATCCCCTTTACGCAGGATCACTTTTTTCTTTCCTTTTTCCTGATAATATCCAACACCGTCTGTAGCTAATATGATCTGTCCGGCCGGATGCAAATGCCACTTACTTCTTGCACCAGGAGCAAAGGTTACATTGCCTACTGCATTTTCGTTCAAGCTGTCTGCATCAATAAGGGACTTCACCCAAACCTCACCTATAAAATTATCATTTGTGTTCTTATCACCTTTAGGAAAAAGAATGGGCGATGTTTCTGCTGTTTTTGGACCTTCGGCGCAGGCCATAAAAAAGGCTACTACAACGGGTAAAAAGCATTTAGCTTTATATCTCATAATGTTAAAGATTGGTTTTATAGAATTCAAGTAGTTTGTTTACAGCTTGACTCACATATTGCGGCTTCCAGTAGCTTTGTATATGAGTGGCTCCATCAATAACAAATAATTCCTTGCTCTTTGCGTTAGTCGCTCTGCTAAAAGCTTCATCTGTCATGTATTTTGTGTCGGACTTGCTACCAGCCATCATCAACAGCGGTTGATTGATCAGATCCATGTTTGTAGCAGCATCCCAGGTCATTAAGTCGAGCATGCTGCTCATGGTATAAAGAAAGGTTGAATTGGGGTGTGCATGGGTACGGTAATAGTATTCATATCCCTCGCGATACAGGTCTGTTGAGGTATTAGCTATTTCCTCATCTGTAATGCTTGCCACGCCGGCATAAAGTATTTTACCCCCAGCTGCTTGCTGCTTGCGTGCATCTGTTGCTTTCTTCAAACGTTCCTGAATTGTGGCGACCTGGGAGTTTTGAAAGCCATTCCGCCTGACCTCGCCTGAGTTGAACATACTTAAAGTTGCAACTGCTTTAAAACGTTTGTGACCCTGTGCTACTTTTAATGTATAGCCACCACCACCACATATCCCTAAAACACCTAAACTGTTCGCATCAACCCCAGGGTACCGGCTTATATAGTCAGCCATGCCATGAATATCCTCAATACGGTTTACAGGTTTGTCTGTATGACGCGGTTCTCCGCCACTTGCGCCCTGGTAAGCTGCATCGGCAGCAATGGTTATGTAGCCTGCCTCTGCTAAACGTTGCGCATATAGCCCTGCAGTCTGCTCTTTTATACCACCATTGGGATGTGCGATCACAACAGCCGAAATTTATTTTCAGCTTTATAATTTGCAGGTGTATATACATTTGCCGCGATATCGATTCCGTTAAGCTTGTATTTTACGGGATAAATATTCACTTTCCCTTTCTCATTTTTAGTAATAGCACCTTCATATACCAGGGTATATGGATTCTTTTGATGCGCCTTTTGAAGAGATTGTGCATTGACAACATTCGAAATTGCAATAGGAATTGTAAGTAGTATTATTGAAATTATTTTTCTCATTTTGTTGTTTTAGTCTTTCTTTTTGTCAGCAAGGACTTCATTCAAAACCTTCTGAGCAGCCTGGCCTTTTCTNNCTTTTCTTTTTCCAATTATGGGTCTGATTACTCCAACAAATTGTTGCAGCTGGTGAGGGGTTAAACCAACATTGAGGCATATGGTTAAATGTGACCGTAACATAGGTTCAGCATCGCCAATAGTACTTATCACAGATATGGTTACTAGTTCACGGTCTTTAAATGTTAGCACATCCCGTTCAAAAATATCTGCAAACAGATGTTCTTTAAGGAAGACCTCCATGGCAGGTGCAAAAGCTGCATAGCCTTTTTTTGGTCCGGTCTCTTTTACGCCTGTTAATTTTTCCAGTATTGCTTTGCCACGATCGTATTTATTTCCTGGAGTTGTAACCTGGGGTGCTTCCGCACCTTGCACATCATTAATACCTTTAGCTTTACGTTCATCTAAGACGGTCATGAAGGTCTGCAAGCCGCGAATGCTACGAGGAAACCCGCAATAGGCATAGCTATGCAGTATAGCCTCTTTGATTTCATTTATAGTCAGCCCGGCATCCAGTCCAGCATTTAAATTACGTTTTAATGCTGCCAGATCACCCTTAGCAGTTTGCGCAGAAATGGCAATAAGGTTTTGCTGTTTTGGATTCAATGAACCCTCCATACTTTGCCCTTGTGCATCAATTTTTAAAAAGAGTGCTACCGTAAATACCAGTATAATGCCGAGCGATTTTCTACCAAATATTTTCATTTGCTTATCTACTTTAGTATTTCAATTTTCTGTAACCATTTTTGGATCTCAAGCTGCGCCTGTTTTTCCTTTTCACCTTCCATCACAAAATAAACCCCATCCCGTTCTATTCCGCCCCTAGTGGAAAAGCCCTCAAGAATTTTGCTGGAAGGCGCAAGATCTTTCACGGTTTGAAAAGTGCTACCTATACCATAACCAGCATTTGTATTAAATGGTATAATGGTTTTTCCTTCTAGGTTATGGCTGCTTAGGAAACTTTTCATCGGTGGAGGCAACTGCATGCCCCAGGTTGGAAAGCCGATGAAAATCAAATCATACTGCTGTATGCTGTCAACTTTAGTTTTTAGGGGAGGCAAGTAGCCAATACTATTTTCCTGAGCTACCTGAGCTACAATAGCCTGATAATTTTCAGGATATGGTTTTTCCAGTTTCAGTGAAACCAGTTTTCCGCCTACCGCCTTTTGGATAATCTCGGCGATTGCTTTAGTGTTTTTTGTCCTTGACAAATAAACAATCAGCACGTTTTTAGCTGAAAGATTAACTTTGCCAGGCACAGCAACACTTGGACCAGTAGCTGAATTTTGAGCCTTGGAGCAACCCGTGATCATGCAGATCGTCGTACTTAATAGGATGCTAAATTTGAGTATTGCTTTCATAATCAATTCTTTGATGACAAAGATCCGGGCAAAAAAGGCACTTGACGTAGACGGATTACAGAAATTGTAACCAATGTTACTGATCGAGGCCTTTTTCCTTTAACCAATCCGACAGCAAATCAGCGATCTGGACATTATTAAGATCTGAAAACGCGAAGTGGGTATTACCTTTTATTCCAACCTCAGGCAAGTGCACTACTTTTGCATCCCCCCCATGTTTATTAATGGTTGCTGCCCAAATTCTGGCCATCTCAAGTCCTGACCGCCAGTGATCTTTGTTCCATACCGTAGTTGGTTCCTTTGCAATGTTATCACCATAATAGATGATAATTGGTAGTTTGGTCAGTTTGTTAAAGTCAGACATTGGTATTTCTGTGCCATTAAGCTCACCAAACAGGCCTGATGATTTTATCGGTTGTGGTAATTCACCTTTAGGGAACACAAAGCCGCTATAGGGTTCATAGGCTACAATCGCTTTCACTTTATTATTTTTTATTGCTGTGCTCCAGCCCGGGCCACCTCCCTGGGAATGTGTGATCAGGATGCCTCCATCAAATTTGTCAAATAATTTTGAAATCGCATCAGAGATGACATTAGCATCGAAAGCCCCGGTGTTTGGAGTCATTTGCCTGTAGAATTGTTCCAGAGCGGCAGCATCTTTAGGAAACTGAACTCCCGGAAAATATTCAGGGTAATTGCCAACCCTGAATTGTGTGAACCAAAACTGCTCGTCGGCTAAAGGAGATACTGTTGCAGTAACCATACTTTTACCCGCTGCACCGCGACGTGGCTGATCAAGCAGGTAAACGCTATAACCTTTTCTAAGGAAAATATTTTGAAAGCCCTCACGGCCATCAGGTGTGGTTTCCCAGGTTTTTTTTGATTGTCCCGCGCCATGTAAGAAGACCAGAGGATAGCGTTTAGAAGATGTAGGTATTTGGTAAAATACATAAGCATGATCACCGTGGAAGGTTTGCCCAGCGGGCTTAAGGGCATCATTCAAATTGAATTTTCCTGCTTCTTTTTTCTGAGTTCCTCCAATAGCAAAGCTGCCCTGTT
This sequence comes from Pedobacter sp. UBA1654, assembly GCA_002320935.1. Lineage (GTDB taxonomy): Bacteria > Bacteroidota > Bacteroidia > Sphingobacteriales > Sphingobacteriaceae > Pedobacter. The sequence continues at coordinate 4,184 of DCLG01000012.1, forward strand.
CCTTAATCGTTAACGATCCGACGCCTGCTTGCGGGTTTAAAACTTTGCATGCTGAAAAAAGTGATAAAAGGATGCTTAGCCCTATAATAAATCTATTTTTTCCCATAATATTCTTCATCAGATACTTTCTCTAGCCAAACGGTTTTTCCCTTTTCTGAGGGAGAGGTCGCGATATAGGTTACGCCCTGATCCGGTGTTGCACCATGCCAGTGTTCAACTCCTGGTAAACATTTGATTACGTCCCCTTTTTTTATTGTTTTCTTAGGTTTATTCCTTTCCTGATAGTAGCCCACACCCTCAGTAACGATTAGGATTTGGCCACCAGGATGAACGTGCCAGTTTAGGCGTGCATCCGGATCAGATATTGCAACTGAGGTACCGTAACGGAATACACTGTCAGGTGGGCTCAGCTCAGTAAGCCATACATTTCCGGTATGGTGAACATTTGCTGCTTTTTCTCCTTTAGGAAAAATAGACGTTTCTTTAGATGCATTTTTGCAACCTGTCAGAGCGCCTAATAGGCAGATGGCGAACATTGAAATTTTCATAGTTTTTAGGTTTTAGTGATTTCACTTATAAATGCTATTTGCCAATCACTTATTTTGGCTTTGTTCAGCATAGCGGTGACCTTGTACTTCGATTTTGGAAACAGCAGCTTCAATTTCATTTAGATCCTGCAGTGATAGTTGAACGCTGGCAGCACCGATATTTTCCTTCAGGCGATTTAGTTTCGTTGTTCCCGGAATGGGTACAATCCATGGCTTTTGAGCAAGCAACCATGCAAGTGCAATTTGGGCGTTGGTTGCATTTTGCTTATTAGCTTTGGTAGCAAGTAAGTCTACCAGTACCTGGTTGGCTTTTCGATTTTCTTCTGAAAATCTTGGAACTGTATTTCGAAAGTCTGTTTTATCGAAACTCGTATTTTCATCAATCTTTCCTGTTAAAAAGCCCTTGCCAAGCGGACTGAAGGGAACAAAGCCGATTCCAAGTTCTTCTAGTACGGGCAAGATTTCTTTTTCAGGTTCACGCCACCATAGGGAGTATTCACTCTGCAGCGCAGTGACGGGCTGCACTTCATGTGCTTTTCGGATCGACTGAACGCCGGCTTCCGACAGACCAAAATGCTTTATTTTGCCCTCTGCAATCAAATCTTTAACCGTTCCCGCAACGTCTTCCATTGGAATGCTGGGATCAACACGGTGTTGATAGAATAGATCAATACGATCGGTGCGTAATCTTTTAAGTGATGCCTCAGCTACTGCTCTTATCGTTTCGGGACGGCTGTCAAGCCCTTCACTAGTTTTGGCATTTTTGAAGCCAAATTTAGTAGCGATAACCACTTCGTTACGAAATGGCTCTAGAGCCTCACCCAACAGTTCTTCATTAGTATATGGACCATACACCTCGGCTGTATCGAAAAATGTAACGCCTTGCTTAAAGGCGTTACGTATTAACGCTATGGCCATAGTCTTATCGGCAGCAGGACCATATCCAAAACTCATTCCCATGCATCCCAGTCCAAGTGTCGATACTTCCAGTCCACCTTTACCTAATATTCTCTTTTTCATTTTCTTTTGTTAGATGTTTACTGATCTAGTTTTCTTTCACCCAGCCATTTTACCATTGCAGGGTCCCGGTGGTCAAAAAAGCTACTGGTATTAGTGTCTAAAGTTTTGATGGTTTCCATCTCCTCGCTACTCAACTGGAAATCGAATATGTCAAAATTCTCTTCCATGCGTTCTTTGCGCACAGACTTTGGAATGGCCACTACACCCCGCTGGGTAAGCCAGCGTAGAATCACTTGAGCGATGGTTTTATTGTGACTGTCCGCGATAGAACCAAGTATCTCGTTGTGAAAGATATTATTTTTACCTTCAGCAAAAGGCCCCCAAGATTCAATCTGCACATTGTTTTCTTTCAAAAAACTGTGTAAAGAAATTTGCTGGTGAAAAGGATGGGTCTCAATCTGGTTTACCGCTGGAGCTACCTCATTGTGCACGATAAGGTCAATTAAACGGTCAGGCTGGAAATTACTCACGCCGATAGCTCTGACCTTACCTTCTCTATAAAGCTCTTCCATGGCTCGCCATTCTCCATAGACATCACCAAAAGGCTGATGAATCAGGTATAAATCTAAATATTCCAGTTGCAGTTTTTTTTAACGAATCTTCAAAGGCTTTTTTGGTGCCAGCGTAACCATCAGATTGGATCCATAGTTTAGTTGTGATAAATAGTTCCGCTCTTGGGACACCACAGCTTTTAATTGCCCTTCCTACAGCCTCTTCGTTCATATAGGAGGCCGCCGTATCAATTAACCGATATCCGGTTGTTATAGCGTCCAACACACTGCGCTCACATTCCCCCAGATCTGTTACCTGAAATACTCCAAAACCTAGTATGGGCATTTCTATGCCATTATTTAACTTAACTGATTCCATTTGTAATTATTCTAATCTAATACGATTGCAAATATCCCCAGGAATAAGCCCTGTCGAGGATACATATTCCTGCTTTTACTACCATTTTTACCGATCGTGATAGTGCTGTAACTACAACTTCATTGAATTATTTAAGTTTGTATAGGGACAGACATACTACTATGGAACAAGAGTATAACTTTAAGACAATCAGTGAATACAATGCTTTTAACAACCATGAAACACTACATCCGCTGGTCAGCGTAATAGATTTTTCAAAAGCCGAAAAGCGAACAGGTTCAAAAATGAATTTTGACCTGTATTGCATTTTCTTAAAAGACGTCAAGTGTGGCGATTTGAAGTACGGCCGTCACTATTACGATTACCAGGAGGGAACATTGGTGTTCATTTCACCAGGTCAAACCACAGACGTAGAGAATAAAGTGGACATGTATCAGCCTATGGGACATGGCTTGGTATTTCATCCGGACCTGATCCGCGGGACAACACTGGCAAAAGTATTAAGTGACTACAATTTTTTCAGCTATCATACGAGTGAAGCGCTGCACCTGTCATCCAAAGAGCGTCAGCTGATACTGGATTTGTTTGCAAAGATTAACAGCGAATTACAGCAGTCTGTTGATAAGCACAGTAAAAAACTAATCGCCTCTACTATAGAGTTACTGCTTAACTACTGCGATCGTTTTTATGATCGGCAGTTTATTACAAGAGAGACGGTCAACAAAGGCATTCTGGAAAGCTTTGAAGAATTAATTAATGGTTATTTCAAATCAGAGAAGCCTTACTCCATTGGACTGCCTTCGGTTGCATATTTTGCACAGGAGCTTCATTTTTCAGCTAACTACTTTGGGGATCTGATCAAAAAGGAAACAGGTAAGACCGCGCAGGAATTTATTCAGGATAAGATAATTGATGTTGCAAAGGATAAGATTTTTGAGGGTGATAAATCTGTGAGTGAAGTAGCTTACGAATTAGGGTTTAAATACCCACAACATTTCATTCGACTTTTTAAAAAGCGCGTAGGACGTACACCTAATGAATACCGTAGTTTGAATTAACAACCAATGATTAAACCTAATACAGACCTTATGAAAAAAGTACTTTTTGCGCTGTTGATCCTTGTTGCAGGATTTCAGACTTCCAATGCACAAACGCCAACGAACAACTGGACTTCACCTACGAAGGCAGAACAAGAGGTTTTGGATCTGTCTAAAAAGAAATGGCTTTGGATGGCAGATAAGAACGTCGATTCACTGAGTTTGTTATTTCATCCAAAAGCCATGTTTGTACATATGGGCGGGAGCTGGGGAACAACGCAGGAGCTCAATGTTATCAAATCTGGAGGTATTCATTATAAAAAGGCTGAGGTTTATTCTGCGTCGGTTCAGATGATTGGTAATACCGCCATCCTTTTGAATGATATTGACCTAGTGGCGGTTGTGGGTGGCAATGAAGTCGTAAATCCTTTTATGGTAACAGAGGTATACATTAAGGAAAATGGGAAGTGGAAAATGGGTTCACTTACGTTTTCAAGACTTGCCAGGCCAGTGAAACTGTCGACGGGTAAGTAGGCACTAGGCGCTACATCTAACTGCTAATCATGTATATTGAACAACAACATTAATTGGATATGAGTGCCAACCAACTTAACGAAAGCAAGCATAAAGGTACGCTAAGGTCATTTTTGGTGATGGCCGTGCTATTGCTAATAGTCGGCTTTATGGCCTTTGGATCAGCAATTGGGACCAAGAAAAAGGTGCTGCAAGGGAAGCCTGTTGTGGTAAAGGATAGTCTGCAATCTGTAAAGGCTTTTGAAAAAGTGTATGCAGTACTGATGAGCCCAAGGTGCATGAATTGCCATCCTGCGGGAGACGTTCCTTTGCAGGGCGATGATAGTCACCTTCATGCGATGCTTCCAAAAAGAGGCACTGACGGGAAGGGTGTGTATGCGATGAAGTGCATGAACTGTCACCAGCCAACAAATACACCTGGTTTACATACGCCCCCTGGAAATCCTAACTGGCATTTACCACCGGCAGATATGAAAATGGTTTTTGAAGGCAGATCACCTTATGAGCTGGCTAAACAGCTTGTTGATCCGGAACAGAATGGACATAAGGACATCAAAAAACTAATTGAACATGCTGATGACGACCTGGTACTGGCGGGCTGGGATATGGGCGAAGGTCGTACCCTCCCGCCTTTAAGCCACGCTGAATTTAAGAAGGCCTGGATCACCTGGCTAACGACTGGTGCATTTGCGCCACAAGAGAAATAATCATTTCGTGGATCGTCAAGACATTCTAAATGGAAAACCTTAAAACAAACAATAGTAGGCGTACATTCTTAAAAACCTCGCTTTTAGCAGGCGGTGGGCTGATGATCCATTTTAGCGGCCTTGCCAAATTAGCACTTCCACATACCCAGGCAGAGCAACCTGCTGAACAATGGACTGAAATTAACGGCTACGTTAAGATAAGTCCTAATAACGTGATTACCCTCCTTTGCCCAAATCCAGAGTTTGGACAAAACGTAATGACTTCACTCCCTATGATTGTGGCTGAAGAGCTGGATGTAGACTGGCAAAAAGTCGTTGTTGAAATGGGTCCGCATGATAATGTTAAGTTAGGTCCGCAATTTACCGGCGGCAGTAATTCGATGCGAATGTACTGGAAGCCGCTTCGGGAAGCGGGTGCAACGGCACGTCAGATGCTAAAGCTTGCTGCTGCAGAAATCTGGAGCGTACCAGTAGAAGAAATAACCACCAAGGCTGGAATGCTTTACCATGCTAAAAGTGTTAAAAAAGCTACCTACGGGGATGTTGCAGGCAAAGCTGCTGGAATTCCAGTGCCTAAAGGTGTAAAACTAAAAGATGTTAAAGATTTTAATGTTGTTAGAAAGTCTCAAAAAAATGTAGAAGGCGCAAAGCTTGTTAGTGGTAAACCGCTTTTCGGCCTAGATTATCAGCATGAAGGTATGCTGATTGCCATGATACATCATCCGCCAGCATTTGGTATGACGCATAAGTCTTATGATGCTGCCGCTGCACGCAAGATGCCGGGCATTAAAGATGTTTTTACCATAAAGGTATATGAAGAAGGCTTTGAACAGGGAGGCTTCGATGTTAGAACATTCAATGACCTGATTGTGGTTGTAGGTAAAACCACATGGGAGGTGATGAACGCCCGTAAAAAATTAGTTGTGGAATGGATGCCTGCTGGAGATGTCAAAAACACCATGGCCGGCAGGAATGGAAAAAGAGAAGTGATTGTGCCGGGTGCACTCGAGAGTACCACAACACAGTTGTTGAAGATGCGGGAATATGCGAAAATGCCTGCTCAGCAATTGAGAAAAGACGGCGATCCGGAAACTGCATTTAAGAATGCAGCACAAATCGTTGAGCGGACCTACGATGCACCATTCCTGGCACATAATTGCATGGAGCCGATGAACTTCTTTGCCCACGTGACAGATGAAAAAGCATTACTGGTCGGCCCGTTACAAGCACCCGGCTGGACTGAACCGACCCTGGCAAAAGTTTTAAATCTTCCGCCAGATAAAATAGAGATCCAGATGACCAGGATGGGCGGGGGCTTTGGACGCAGAGCTTACGGTCACTATCTGGTAGAAGCCGCCCTGATCTCAAAAAAAGCAAAAGCGCCAGTTAAACTAATTTATAGTCGTGAGGATGACACAACATACGGTATTTACCGGCCAATGTACACCGCTACCTACCGTGCTGCCTTAGATGCCAACAAGAATCTAATTGCCTTCCATGTGAAAGGAGGCGGCATTCCGGAACATGCCATTCATGCAAACCGTTTTCCCGCTGGTGCAATAGATCATTACCTCGCAGAGGGTTGGGAGATTCCTTCCAATATCACTATCGGTGCATTCAGGGCACCCAGGTCTAATTTCAATGCAGCTGCTGAACAATGTTTTTTAGATGAACTTGCAGAGGCAATGGGCAAAGATCCAATTGACTTAAGGTTAGAGTTGTTAAAAAGAGCGAAGGAAAACCCTGTGGGCAGTAACAATGAATACGACCCCGCGCGTTATGCCGCTGTGCTGGAATTGGTACGTGAACAATCTGGATGGAATAGTGCATCACCGAAACCATTTAGCCGCGGTGTTGCCGCTTATTTCTGTCACAACTCCTATGCTGCACATGTTGTGGATCTGGTTCTAAAAGATGGCCATCCTTATGTAGAGCGGGTTTTCAGCGCGGTGGACTGTGGCATTGTGATTAATCCTGATGCTGCGATAAACATGGTTCAGGGCGCAGTTGTGGATGGCATAGGTAACAGTTTGTATGGTGGATTAACACATAAAGATGGTGTGGTCCAGGAACAAAACTTTCATAGTTACCGCCTGATCAGAATGCATGAGGCGCCAAAGTCAATTGAAGTATCATTTGTACAGAATGATATAGACCCGACCGGGCTGGGTGAACCACCTTTTCCCCCGGTTTTTGGTGCTGTAGCAAATGCGCTCTACAAGGCTTCCGGCAAACGTCATTATCAGCAACCCTTTGCTTTACCTAAAAGCGAAGTTTAGTTCAGCATATCTTAACAACGATTTCAATTATGATAACTCTAAATATTAACAAGAAGACTTACAAGTTAGCCCTGGATCCAAATACTCCTTTATTATGGGTTTTGCGGGATCATGTCGGACTTGTGGGAACTAAGTATGGATGTGGAGTTGCACAATGCGGCGCATGCGTAGTGCATCTGGATGGTGAAGCTGTACGCTCCTGCGTTACAAAGGCGAGCCGAGCCGTAGGAAAAAAGGTGATAACTATTGAAGGTCTGTCAGAAACTAACAATCACCCGCTTCAAAAGGCCTGGCTTGAATTGGATGTATCGCAATGTGGTTATTGCCAGGCCGGACAAATCATGTCGGCCGCTGTTCTGCTCAGGGAGAATACGACCCCTTCAGACCAGGACATC
>DCLG01000086.1 GCA_002320935.1 Pedobacter sp. UBA1654
CAAGACATAAGAAAGCCGGTTCATCCATGATAAACCGGCTTTCTTATGTCTTGAATTTGCTTTTTTAGTAGCAAATACTACTATTTAAAATCCATATCTCAGACCGATCTGGAACTGGTACGGGTTGCCTGAAGGATTTACGATACCGGCATTATTAACACGGTAGTTAAAGCTACGGCTTGCTGCATCATAGTTCGGTACTGCTGGGATTGCAGGGGAAGTTGGTGTAGCCGCTACTGCCGGTCTTCCATTAAGTGCATATAGTGCCTGATTTCCTAAAGATTCATTTACACCCCATTTCTTATTAAGCAGGTTCGCAAAGTTGAAGATATCTCCGGAAACCTCGATGGTGTGCGTTTTGTGAACTTTGAACTTCTTGCTGATCCTAAGATCTACAACTCCGAAAAAGTCGTTGATTCCTCCATTACGTTCAGCAATTTGCCCGGCGTATTTATTGATATATTCTTTCAGACTTGGGCTTGCGTCAGGATTGTCTAAGATGGTCTGCAAACCGGTACGTACATTCTGAGGTACATTCTGATCATTTCTGTCGAAGATAAAGGCAAGGTCATTGGTTGCCACAAAGTCTCCATTATTATTTGCACCCGACAGCAGACTGTAACGTGTACCACCTATACCGGAGTAACGAACAGCCAGGGTAACGCCGTAAAAGGTCGGAAGTGTACCATAGATCACTACTTTGTTTCTGAAATGGTTATCAGAATACGTTATGTTACTTAAATTTCTCGGGTCATCCTTAACCGGCAGCGATAAGGTTGCTGTATTTGCTACGTTACCGTTAAATGAAGTGTTGTCTTTGGAGTCGTTCCAGGTGTAGCTTGCAGTGATTTCACCATCTTTGAAATACTGCCATGTTGCATCTACAACAAGGGCAAACTGGTTTACTTTTCCCTGGCTGTTCAGTTCCAGAACCCTGCCAAATGTATTACTGATACGACCTCGTTTCCAGTCGGGAGCTCCGTTTGCTGGCATCTCTGGCACGAATACCCCACGGTTTGCTTCATTCGGTAAGGTAAAGTATGGATTGGCAGCCATATTCCGGTCCACATACATATAATTGTTGCGGCCAAATGTAGCATAACCAGTAAGCCCAACTTTTAACTTGCTGGTCAACAGCTTGCTGTATGATAGGTTTGCTTTATACACTACTGGTACTTTCGCATCTTCAGCATAGGTGTTGATTGTTGGTACCTGCAGCGCAGACAGACTTGGAACCTCTACTGTGCCATTTCTGTACCCGATGAAATTTGGAGTGGGAACATCGCCACCAAAAACATCGACAGTAGCAAGGTGTTTACCATCAAAGGTCAGGTTGTTGATGGTCATGTAATTGTTTACATCAGATCCAAAGATTCCCGCTCCAAAACGTACAAAATCTGTCCTGTTTTCATTAATGTCCCAGTTGAACTGAATTCGTGGTTGAATTAAGAATTGCTTCAATTCGTGATCTGTCCTTACACCTACTTCATCCAGCAGTGTTTGGTTAAGTGGAGACTTTGGATATTTACTGTAGTCAATACGTAAACCGCCGACGAAGTCCAGGCCTTTAGCTAATTTCGTCTGCATTTGTCCGTATAGCGCAGTATTCCAGATCCCTGCTTTTACAGTCGGGTCATCTACCAAAGGTACTTCGCGGTAAAATCTATTTGGAATCAAGTTGTCAAAGTTCTGTAGTGATGTGGCAGTGGTGGAGTTGGTATATTCAAAACGGCCGTTTACCTCACTACCATAAAGTGACTTGGCGTGTGTGTACATGAGGTCGACGCCGAAGGTGTATTTAATCTTATCAGTGTTATAATAAAAATTGTCAACCAGCTGAAAGACATTGTTGGTGAAACCTTCCTGCGCAAACCGGTGTCCACCGATCTGAATTGCGGTGTTTGCCAATGAACCATCCGCTAATGTCGATTGAACGTTTCCAACTACTGCCCTTGGAATTGCAAAACCAAGTTGGTCATTCTGGGTACTTGCCTGGTAGGTGTATAAGTGTTGTACTTTCAACTCGTTGGTAACTTTGCTGCTAACAGTAGAGCGTAATGTTGCCAATAAACTATTGTCTACGTTTTTATCATTTCCATAGCTCTCAAAGAAATTTATCGCAGTGTTGTCTTGTAAACCCAATGGATTTCTGTCATTGGTGTAGTTATCGCGGATGGTTAGCAAGTTACGATCGTTAATCTGCCAGTCTAAACGTGCAAATGCAGCATCACTACCACGTTTTTTGTCGAAAGTTCCATATTGTGGCGAATTAGCAACACCATATTTTTCCCTTGCGATTGCCAGGAAGTCGGTGAGGGTTGCATTTGAAATCCGGAATCGTGCTTCATCTGCTGGACCATTGACATCAGCGATAATCAAAGGTCTGGCATCTTTTTGGTGATCCAATCCAACAAAGTAGTGTAGTTTGTTCTTAATGATCGGTCCACCTAAAGTAAAGCCATATTGGTAAGTGGAAAAGTCGTTGTCACGTTTGATCCCTCTGATGTCATAAGGACTCGCCAACCAGTCTGCACGGCCATACATAAAGGCACTGCCGCTGGTTGTATTTGTTCCTGATTTGGTTACTGCAGTAACACTACCGCCGCCGGCTCTGCCCATGGTCACGTCATATTGATTGGTTACGACTTTGAACTCACGTACAGCCTCGATAGAGATGGAGTAGGGTGCACCGCTTCGGGCGGTTGTACTTCCGGCTGAGGTCGGGTTTTTTGCCGTCATACCATCAATGGTGTAGTTGGTAGACGAGCCCAGCTGNNAATACCACCTCCGCGACTCAATGGAGATAGATCCATCAGGTTGGAGAAATTACGGCCGTTTACCGGTAGCTGATTCATGGTTTTTGCGGAGATCTCCGTTGAGGCCCCAAAATTCTGGACTTTGTTTTGCAAACCTGAGCCAATAACCTGAACGGTCTCCAGGGTCTGGGAAGCCTCTTGCAGGCTAACATTTGCCCGTACCACATCACCGAAGTTTAACATGTAGCCAGTTTTAGTTTGTTCTCCAAGGCCCATGTAAATAACTTTTACAACGTATGGACCGCCTAAAGGTAGTTCGCGGAAGGTATATTCACCCTGCGCATCGGTAGAGGTTCTGGTTGTGAAACCGGTAGAGCTGTTGGTGATCTGAACTGAAGCGCCCGGGACCGGCCGTTTATCGGGGCCTGTCACTGTGCCTTGAATAGATGCTTGCGTGGTTTGCGCAAGCAAAGGAGTCTTAATGCAAAAGATTAGCAGCAAGACTGAAAACAGTAGTTTTCTGTTCATATAGTTTGTGTTTGTTTTATGTTGCGAAGTTGTAAGCGCTATGTTAAGGGGAAGTGTATATTAAATTAAGAAATGATTCTCTAATCATTTAATTTTGAGGCCTTTGTTAAGAAATTTATTTTCAGCAGGAGCTGAACCGTATTTTGATGCGTTTTCAATAAAAAAGGGTCCGCTCTGTTGCCAGAAGCGGACCCTTTTTTATCAAGGTGCAGAAGATTTTTATAAGTTTGGATTGGTGTTAACCTCGTTTACCGGAATCGAGAACAGGTAATAGGGACTGTTCGGAACCAATTCGGTATTGTTTGGTAATCGAAGTACATAATGTCCTTTGATCCCCACGTCGGCAGTTCCTATGCGGACAGTTTCTGTAGATTCCCTTCTAACCGGAGCCCGTTGCAGGCGAAGCAGGTCTAATAACCTGAATCCTTCACCCCAAAGCTCTCGTCTGCGTTCTGTGATGATCTCTTCAATAAGCTGAGTTTGCGCAAAGTCCTGAGGCAAAAGCTGCGGCAGATTTCGTTTTATCCGAAGCTGATTCAAAGCCGCAACTGCAGCAGGTAGATCATTTAATCTTGCTTTGCTTTCTGCTTCAATAAGTGTCATCTCAGCGGCACGCATCAGCACAATATGGCCGGCACGGTCAGCTTTGTTCACAAATTTTTTATACATGATCCAGCGGTATCTTGGATCCGTAGGGTTCGTTACAGTTTCAAACAAGGTTTTGCGGATATCGCCTTCAGCAAATAGCTGTTTGAAATAAGGATCAGGCATGATGCTACGGTAGCCGGTACTTGGCGTCACATCGATGTATGCAAAATAGGATGCACCACCAAGGTTTTGGTCGGCCTGCTGCGGATGGCCCCAGATCCACTCCGGGTTGCTCACATCATTGAAGCCCTGGGTGTATTGTGTAGCTTCCATGATGGCGTAACCGGTACGTGCTTCATTCGCTTTAGCTGCCGCCTGCGCCCAGTTTTCCTGGGTAAGGTATGTGCGCGCCAACAGTCCACGTACAACATTCAGATCCAGGCGATTTTTAACTTTTCTGGTAAACCCTGTTAGTAAAGTCTCAGCCTGCGTCAGATCAGTAAGTACCTGCGTGTAAACTTCCTCAACCGTGGCACGAGGTTTCCCAACAGTAGCAGGACTTGTTGGTTCTGTATAGATCGGAACGGCCTTAGCGGTTCTATCCTTTGTATAGGTAAATTGATATTGCCTTACCAGATTCAGGTAAACAAAAGCCCTTAATGCCAAAGCCTGTCCTTTTAAGTACTGTCGCTCTGCATCAGTGCCGCTCGCGGCATCCACATTAGCCAGGATGTTGTTGCAGTTATCGATCACCTTATATTGAAAACTCCAGAAGAAAAGTGCCCTCCTTGTCGTGTTATCATACGGGTCGCGGTAAGGGTATGAGTCCCGGAAGCCATACACACCATCGCGTGCGATGGCGTCGTCGCCCATAACTTCCTGTGTGAGCGTTATTGCAGAGAAGCCAGGGTTGTCCTGGGAAGTGCTGCTTTCCATCAGGTACCGTAGCGTACCGTTCATCAGCGCATCTATGTTTTTTGTAGANNCGGTAAGATCACCGGCAGGAGCAGTTTCAAAAAACTCGTCCTTGCATGCGGGCAAGAGAAAGATTGCAGCAAGTAGAATTATTTTAAAAGTAATATATCTTATTTTCATGTTTTCGCAATTAAAATGACAGGTCTAAACCGAATGTGAAGGTCTTTTGTGAAGGATAGCGATAATAAGTTACCCCATCAACCGCTTGTTCCGGGTCCATTCCTTTATGTTTATAGTAAGTCAGCAGGTTTTCACCACGTGCATATACCCGTAATCTGCCCATGCCGATCTGTGTTGCCCATTTTTCTGGCAGGCTATAGGTTAAGCTTAAATTTTTCAGTCGCACATAGCTGGCGTCATATAAGAAACGGGTGGATATGCTGTTCCAATTTGTTGCGGTTGTTGTAAGGCGAGGAACATCGGTATCCGTGTTTGTTGGTGTCCAACGGTCCAGGATCTGACTGCTCCAGGTTCTACCGGTATTTTCGCCGGTATGCATGATCATTACTTCATCCAGGTCAAGCACCTTGCCGCCGATGTTGTATGCGACCAAAGCATATAGTTCAAATTGTTTGTACCGGATGGAAGAGTTGAGACCGCCATAAAAGTCGGGCAATGCACTACCGGAAAAATATTGAGTTGCCTCAGCATAAACGCTGGTAGTTGTACGGCCGTTTTCCGCGTCCTTATACCACATTGGTTTACCGTTGGTTGGATCAACGCCGGCCCACTCGCGGATGTAGAAATCATAAACTGAGCTACCCACGGTAAGCTTTTTCGTGGACCCAAGCTGACCTACGTTGCCGCTGATGATCTCCTTTTGTGGTAGTTTCGTGATCCTGTTGTTATAGTGACCGAAATTCAAACCTACGGTCCAGTGTAAATCCTTATTCGTTACCGGAACGAAGCTGATCTGTCCTTCATAACCGTTATTCTTCAAAGAACCAATGTTATCATCTATGGCACTGAAACCCATTGATGGTGCCAATGGGCGACTGAACAACAGATCTTTAGATTGTCTCTGGAAAACCTCAAATGATCCGCTTAACCGGTGGTTCAGCACTGCGAAGTCGATTCCGGCATTGAAGTTTAAGTTGGTCTCCCATTTAAGACCTGGCGTCGGGAGCCGGGAGGTAATAAGACCTGCCTGACCCAAGCTGTTGTAAATGGAGTATAGGTCCTGATAGGCATAGTAGCTGCCTAGGTTATCATTACCCTGCGCACCATAACTGGTTCTTAGGGTCAGGCTGTTCAGCCAGTTTGTGTTTGCCAGGAAGGCCTCTGATTTGGCATTCCAGGAAGCACCTACGGACCAAAAATTGCCCCATCTGGATTCCGGGCTAAATCTTGATGAGCCATCCCTTCTGAAACTTGCAGAAAGGAAATAACGCTGATTATAATTGTAGTCTATTTTACCGAGGAAGCTGGATAATTTGTATTGATCGGAGTTACCGGTGAAGCTGTTGATGAGCGACGCTGCTGCAGGTTCTGTTTTACCATCGAAACCAAAGTTACTCCGGCTGCCAGATAGGCTGGAGATGTTTAAAACATAGACCTCCTGGCCTCCAAGTACATTGAAGTGGTGTGCCGCACCAAGATCAAAAGTATAATCCAGCAAGTTATTGATTGTATAACCCACGGTACGTGCGCTTCCCTTATTTACAGAACCGCCGTTGGCAATACCTGAACCATAGATTGGATTGGCATAGGCCAGGTTTGTACGGTTATTGTAATCGGTGTTGATGCTGCTCTTTAATTTCAATCCCTCAAGCAGGTTAAACTGAAGATTACCACGTAAAAGTAGTGCATCCTGTTTGCCGTTATATCTATTCAGGTCCGAAATGCCAAGCAGGTTATTGCCTGTTGCCGCGGCACTTGGGCGATAGTTACCAAAATCATAGATCTGGTTTCCTGCCGCATCGAGTTTATAACTGCCATCGGCATTGCGCTCATAAACAGGGTAAATGTTGGATACCAACCTGCCGAAATTGGCAAAGTTACCCTGGTCGCTGTCACTTTGAGGAGGTGCGTCCTGATTGGTAGAGGATGCGGCAACATTGATGCTTGCTTCAAACCACTTATTAACTTTGGTATTGTAGTTTACGCGGGTGTTGAAACGGCTGAATCCCGAGCCCACGATGAAACCCTTGTCGGACAGGTAACCACCGGAAACAAAGTACCTGGAGTCGGTACTTCCGCCACTTACACCCAGGTTAATTTCCTGGCGTATACCGGTCCGGCTCAGTGATTTGCTCCAGTCATCCTGCCAAAGGGGAACTGCACCTGGCTGCAAGCGGCCATCAAGCCCTACTGGGCTTGGATAGTTTGTGCCATAAGGGTTTATCTTAAGGTTACTGACCAGTTCTGCACTTGCATACTGTGCAGCATCCTGGGCCGACTTACCTTGATCCAATTGACTGTTGCGTAGCGCCTCCCACTGCAGCTCAAAGTACTGGTCCGTATTTACGAACTCGTAGTCTTTCACCGCACGGTTGGAGAAACCAGTATTGGTGCTTAAGGTTACTTCCGGTTTGCTGTTATAACGTCCCGCTTTGGTGGTGATGATAATTACGCCGTTTGCACCGCGGGAACCGTATAGTGCACTTGCCGCAGCATCTTTAAGCACGGACACCGAAGCAATATCATTGGCGTCAACATTGTTCATATCGGTCTGCACCCCGTCTACCAGCACCAGCGGATTGCTGTTATTTAAGGTACCGATACCACGGATCCTGATGGCGCCCTGGTCTCTACCCGGTTGTCCCTGACTTTGCGTTACAGTAACCCCGGAGGCTACACCCTGCAATGCAGAAGATACCTGCCCTACTGGCTTCCAGTTCAGGTCATCACCTTTTACCGAGGATACTGCGCCGGTCAGGTTCACTTTTTTCTGTGTACCGTAACCCACAACAACCACCTCGGATAATGCCTGGACATCAGCTTTAAGGGAAATGTTAATTTCGTTTCTGTTGTTAATCGGAACTTCCTGCTTTACGTAACCAATGAAGCTAAATACGAGGGTAGCCCCGCCGTTCGGAACATTGATCACATAATTACCATTGCTGTCGGTTGTGGTTCCACCCGTAGTGCCTTTTACAACAACACCAACGCCTGGAATGGGTGAGGAATTTTCATCCAGCACACGCCCTTTAATGGAGATCTGCTGGGGAGTAGCATGGCCTGATGGCTTATTTAGTGCAGTAGCCGTATTGCTAATGATGATGGACGTGTTTGTCGCTGCATATACCTGGTTATACCCCAGAATGGAAGTACAGCAGGTAAAAACGGCCGCGAGAATTGGTAAAGGTTTAGTCTTCATACCTATGTAGATCAGTTTATATTTGGTTAACATTTAGTTTTCCTAAATTGGTAAATGGATCCGAAGAAATGGTTGTGTATTCTCTTCAATAATATGTACAAAACAAACATGATCTATGGGCAAAAGAATAAGTGAGCAGTTAAAGCATGACCCTTCAGACGCACAGCAGCATTTCAAAGAGGTGAATATCAGACTTTTCTGTTGCAGGTATTGGATTTTAGATGAGTGGGAATGTAATGATCTGAGTGTTCCTTTTTGGCGCATTTACCACAATGCTGTGTCCGGTTCAACCATCACCTATTCGGGTCAACGTTTTGAACTGAATGAAAATGTGATCCTGATCATTCCACCGAATACAGCTTTTGCGAGCCGGCTGAAACAGCGCCATCATAACGAAGATGAGTCGATTAAGGGCAGAAAGTTCCGTGCTGACGACGACACTGCCCGACTACAGGCCATGCATCAGGTGGATCATCTGTTCATTCACTTTTCGCTCGGTTATCCGCTGGATCTTGCAAATACCGGCATCATTCAGCTCCGGATCAATGATACCACCCGGGCATTGCTGGACAGCATTAAACATGCCTGTATTGAGGACCGCATTACCAGTTATCAGGAATGTTTACGTACAAAGATGTTGGTGTCAAACTGCCTGATGCAACTGCCGGAAAGTGCCTGGGCTTCCGGGAATACGGATCATAGAATCTTAAAAGCGATCAAGTATATCGAGCAGCATTTCCAGGCTGGCATCAGCAATGAAGAGCTTGCCGGGCTGGCGAATATGGCAACAAACTCCTTCGCACGACTGTTTAAAAGTTGTACCGGGATGCCGATGCAGCAGTATATCCTGCGTTTGAAGGTACAGTCGGCCTGTAACCTGCTGCACCATACCCAAAAATCCTTTGATGAGATTTCCTTTGAATGCGGCTTTTCAGACCGTCATCATTTCTCCAAGATCTTTAAAAAGGTATTAAAAATGAATCCCTCCAGTTATAAGCGGCAATTGGCGCTGAGTTGATGTTACTGCTTCTTTTTGACAAGCAATACATAGTCGTGTTCAAGTAACAAATAGCCCATTTCATAGCAGAAGTAGTAACAGGCGTTCTTTTCTGTTTTGTAGATGCCGGTAAAACACTGGAAGTCGAAGCCCCGCGCCAGCAATGCTTTTCGGGTCACTTTAGCTTTACCATCCGGATTTAGTGCCAGCAGGATCTTACGGTTCCGCTTCAGCCGCTGGTTGATCTGCTTGACGTAATCTTCATCAGTCTTGCTGAATGCTGCATGATAACTACTTCTGCATGCATCATCACAGAACTTCTTATCGCTGCGCCCTGCAACAGGAAGCTTGCATTGCAAACATAATTTCTTCTCCATATGGAAAAGTATATGTCCGGAGCGCAGCGAAATGGTAATAAATGTAGAATTTGTGGTTTAGCGGTGATCTTGTTCAATGCTGAATTTCCCATCTAAACGGATGTCTCTGGAACTTGCACCAAGCATAACTTTAAAGCTACCCTGCTCCACAACTGGCTTCATGGCAGCATCGTAGATCATCAGGTCTTCCTTCTTGAGTTCAAAACTCAACTGCCGGCGTTCACCTGCTTTCAGCCTGACTCTCTGAAACGCCTTAAGCTGCTTCAAAGGAACAACAGTTGATGCTTTTTCATCGTGTATATACAGCTGTACCACTTCATCTCCATCCTTGTTGCTGGTGTTGCTGATCTCTACAGTAACTTTCACGCTCAATTCCGGCTGCTCCATAGCCTGGATCTGCAGGTTCTGATAAGCGAAGCTGCTGTAGCTTAGTCCGTGTCCAAAGCCGTACAATGCATCTGCAGGACCTTCTACATAGTCGTGCTTTTGCTTATTTCTGTCGTTGTAGTAAACCGGTAATTGTCCTACATTGCGAGGGATGGAAATCGGTAGTCGCCCGGCGGGGTTATAATCTCCAAAGAGTACATCCGCAATGGCATGCCCACCTTCCTGTCCCGGGTACCAGGCATAAACGATCGAATTGACGTGCTCCGCAGGCCAGTTCATGTTCAGCGGGCGACCGCCAATAAACACCAAGACTACGGGTTTTCCTGTCGCAACTACCGCTTTCATCAGGTCCAGCTGTTTGCCCAGCAGATCAAGCGACTGGCGGTCAAATCCTTCGCCGCTTTCCATATCGCTCAGAAAGTCCGATTTGGAACTGCTCACCGTAGCTGCACCAGTCGCGATGTATTCCGTTTTAAAATCACGTGCGCTGGAGCCGCCCAATACCAGAACTGTAACTTCGGAGTCCTGTGCAGCTTTCACCGCAGCAGCGATGTCTACATTGCTGGTATCGCGGATGTCGGAGCCTTTTACATAGTTGATTTTGACGTTCGCCGGTAGCTTTGCTCTAATGCCTTCAAGCGGAGTTACAATGTTATCTTCTGCCTGAGGCGCAGTATAGTCGCCAAGCTGATTGTAAATGTTATTTGCGTTCGGACCGATCACCGCGATGGACTTGATCTGTTTTCTAAGCGGCAGGGTTTGTTTGTCATTTTTCAGCAGGATCATCGACTCCTGGGCAACTTGTCGTGCGACAGCGATTGCTGCCTGGTCACGCACCTGCTTCTTGGCTTTGTCTGGATTAACATACGGGTTTTCAAACAGGCCCATCTGAAATTTTAAACTCAGTATGCGCTTTACGGCCTCGTCCAGTGTTTCCTTCTGAACGGCATTGCTTTCGATGGATGAACCCAGCCTGGCAAATGCAGAACCTCCAAGATCATTATCCACACCAGCATTAAGCGCCATTTCAGCGGCTTCCGCAAGAGAACCTGCAACACCATGCGTTCCGGCAATACCATTCACACTCCCAAGATCGGAGACTACAAAACCTTTGAAGCCCCACTGATCCCTGAGCACATCTTTCAGCAGAAATGGATTTGCTGTACAAGGCACCCCATCAATGGCGTTATAAGCTGTCATTACGGATAGTGCGCCAGCTTCTACGGCAGCTTTAAAGGGTGGCAGGTAGCTTTGGTACAGCTCCCGCGGGCCCACACTTACCGGACCACCATTATGCCCACCTTCAGGTGCGCCATAGGCCGTAAAGTGCTTCAAGGTAGAGATCACGTTTACACCGCTGCCGATGCTATTACCCTGAAAGCCTTTCACCATGGCAGCACCCATCGTACTGTTAAGAAAGGGATCTTCGCCGTAGGTCTCTTCCACCCGCGACCATCTCGGTTCCCGCGCCAGATCGAGTACTGGTCCATAGCCAATATGACCGCCCTGCAGCCTCGCTTCACGGGCGATCGTCTCTGCCATCTTGCCGATCAATGCCGGGTTCCAGGTACTGCCCTGACCAATGGCCGTCGGGAATACGGTGGTTCCGATTGCCATGTGCCCATGCGGACATTCTTCTGCCAGAAACACCGGGATTCCCAGACGCGAGTGTTCCAGATTATACTTCTGCAGCATGTTCGTTGCTTTAGCTGCAGTATAAGGATCCAGTCCAGTCTCCAGCGTTTTCTGCGTCCATGGATCTGCCCGTAATGTTGCCCAGAGATTTCCGATCTTCTGCTCGGCTACGGCTTTTCTAAACTTCTCAGAAACACTAATGCTGGAGCCTTTTTTATCGTACATCTCCCATCCGAGGTGCGTCACCAGCTGGCCGAGTTTTTCCGCTACAGTCATCCTGCCAATGAGATCATCTACGCGGGCGTCCACAGGTGCTTTCGGATCCTTATAGACAGGTTTCTGTTGAGCAGCGGTTGACCGGGGTAAAATGCTGATTGCGGTAAATAAGAGCAGAAAGGAATAGCGGGTTTGGGTGTTCATTGTATATCTGTTTATTAGAATAGATTATTGTTGTGCCTGGAACGAAAATGCAAGAGCGCCAAAAAGATCGGGGTTATCCTTCAATGACCCTGGCAACTGCACAGTGACCACATCATTCTTCAGGCTCCACTTCAAGGCCTTTCCAGTATTTAACAAGGTGATGGAACTGCCTTTTGCAGGCAGATTACCTTTCCAGCTGATCGTTTTTCCAACCTGGCTTGCAGCATCCAGGCAGTGGATGGCATATTTCGTTTGGCCATCCTTGCTCTGGCTGAACCAGGTATTTCCGTCTACATAATCTTTGGTGATCCGGGTACCATAAATTGCCTTGCCGTTTACCTTCAGCCAGCGACCGATCTCTTCCAATCTGGATACTGCAACTGCAGGTAGCAGACCATCGGGCTGCGGACCTACACCAAGCAGCAAACTTCCACCCTTGGCCACGACTTCCGCCATTGCTTTAATCACCGCTGATGCAGGTTTGTACTGGTCATTCTTCACGAAACCCCAGGCATTGCCTAAGGTCAGGCAGCTCTCCCAGGGATGATCAAGCTGCTTTTCAGGAATCTTCTGCTCCGGAGTCTGGTAGTTTTCATACGGGCCGTGAACGGTCCTGTCTACCATTAGCAAACCAGGCTGTTTGGCTCTGGCCATCTGCGCGATCTTCGGCATGTCGATCTGCTGGTCCCATTCCGGGATCGCTGCACCCCAGCTCCNNAGGATGTCAATAGAGCCATAATCGCTCATCAACTCCGACAGCTGGTTGTGGGTAAAGGTCTTAAACTGGTTCCAGCGCCATGGGTGCTTGCGGATGTCGTAATTCGTATTGCGATCTGGTGTAGCATACTTGGACCACCAAAAATATTGCGAGTGCCAGTCCGGCTTGGAAAAGTAAGCGCCGATCATAAAGTCCTGCTTGCGGAAAGCATCAAACACATGCTTAGCAACATCTTTACGCGGATTATTCGCGAAGGTACCTTTGGCAATGCTGAAATCAGATTGTTTGGTATCGAACATGGCAAAACCATCATGATGTTTGGTTGTGAACACCATATACTTCATGCCGGCATCTTTTCCAGCCTTTGCCCATTGCTCTGGATCAAACTTCAGCGGATTAAATTCTTTACTCAGGCCCCAGTACCATTTCTTGTAATCTTCATACGCAACGGTACTATCGCGCTCAATCCAGGGTTCTGAGCAGAGCTCCCAAGACTCAATGATCCCCGGAACGGCATACAGCCCCCAGTGGATCAACATGCCGAACTTCTGGTCCTGCCATTGATCCAGCTTCTGCCGGACCTCGGGTTCTTTTGGCCATTCATAGTTTGTGCTTTGCTGGTGCACACCATTCTGTGCCTGCGCTTTGCCGAATGCTGAGAGTGCTAAGACTAAGAGGGCGTAGGTTTTGATCCGCATGGAGATTTTTAAATTATGAGTTGTTGATGTTTTATTTGATAGTTAATAATGATGATCTTATTTCCGTATACCGAGTTCTGCTATGGTGATGCCCTTGCCATCCAGGCTACGTTTTCCAACAAAGCGAATGTAACGTGCCTGCACTTTTTCCTTCAGGCTGATCACCTGTTCTATAGGGTTTGCCATGATGTTGGAGAACTCTCCTGATGCAACTTCTCTGTAGTCCTTTCCGTCCTCACTTACAAAGAAGCTATACTGATCGGCAACGCCGTCGGTTTTCTTATCCTGTCTCGGTAAATAACTAAAAGCAGCAATTTCTACAGGGAAACCAAGGTCTATATCAATGCTTGCAGGCTTGAAAACTGCTGCGCTTTCCGCACTCCAGATGGAAGCTGCATTACCGTCTATTGCATTTTGAACCTTGTCGCCAGCAGAAGAAGCAATCACCTTCCAGCCGCTCTTACTTACCTCAGCGGCATGCTTAGCAGGTGCCGGACTTGCCTCCATGCGCTTTGGTTCCATATACAGGCCGAAGTCGCTCAGGGCAATGCTTACTGGTGATTTGCTGATGGTCAGGCGCAACTGCCTGGCTTTTACAGGTTCCGGCAAACGGATCAGGCGATTTGCGCCGATGCTGGTCGCAGCACCAATTTTTTCCCATTTATTGTTACGCAATGCTTCTACTTCCACCGCCTCTATGCGCTGACCAAGTTTGATGTTCTCTCTTAATCTGATCACATTAAATGTACGTTCCTGTGGTAAGGTGATCGTCAACGTTGGTGTATGTACCGCATCATCCGTGCTCCAGTAGGAGTAACGATCCTCGTCAAGCAGGTTTGCAGGGCCAAACTTCGATGCGCTGTTTGCCCGCACATTGGAGGCTTTCAGGTTTGCGCCTTTTGCCAGATTGGTGCTAAAGGTTTCTTTCAGCAGTTCACCAAAACCTTTCAGTGCATTTACATCCGTATCATCCAACAAACCATCGCGGTTTGGCGATAAACCCAGATCTAAATTTGCACCACGGCCCACGCTTTTATAATAAAGATCCATTAAGGTGGACGGTGATTTCACCTGGTGGTTCTGACTGGCATGGTAGAACCATCCCGGACGCAGGGAAACATCGGCTTCTGCCGGCATCCAGTACTTGCCGTTCCGCGTACCTTCAATACCCCTTAGGTGCTGCACATAACCGTTGGCTGGTGTCTTACCCGAGTCCGGCGCAAGCGGTGTGTACGTTGCCTAACTGGTCTCGCCTGCATGCCCCTCCTCATTACCAACCCATCGTACATCCGGGCCAACATCTCCGAAGATCACAGCATCAGGTTGCATTTTCCTGGTGATGGCCCAGGTATTCGGCCAGTCATAATACGTGGTGCGGTCGATCTTTCGCGTTTCATTCGCACCACCATAATAGCCATCGCCACCATTGGCACCATCATGCCAGGAGATGAACAGCTTGCCATAATTGCTGTACACTTCCCGCAATTGTTCGCGGTAGATCTCCAGGTATTTCGGTGTGCCATAATGTGGACTGTTGCGGTCCCATGGAGATACGTAAACGCCAAGCTTCATGCCCAATGCGTCGCATGCTTCACGGTATTCCTGCAGCATATCCCCTTTTCCATCCTTCCATGGCGTATTGCTGATGTTGTGCGGTGTTGTCTTGGTTGGCCAGATGCACAAACCATCATGGTGTTTCGCCACCACAACCACACCCTTAAAGCCGGCTGCTTTTGCTGCTGCCACAATCTGTTTCGCATCAAACTTCACTGGGTTCAAAATACCGGGATCTTCATCTCCAAAGCCCCATTCTTTATCGGTGTAAGTGTCTACACCAAAATGAATAAGTGCATACATCTCCATTTCATGCCATTCCAGCTGTGCCGGTGTAGGCAAGGCGCCATAGGGTTTGGGTGCCGACTGGCCAAAGCTGACCAGACTTGAAAGGCATATCAATGAGGATACGCAAAGTGATTTTGAAAAAGAGGTTCTTCTCATGCTTAGGTTTTTAACTTATATTTTCTTCAGCCTGCTCAATCCTTGTGGACTGGATGGCAAGCTGGTATTTACTTTCATCAAATTCTCCCTCACTTTTCGCGACCACGATCGTGGCAATGCCATTGCCGATCATGTTGGTAATGGCACGTGCTTCAGACATAAAGCGGTCTACACCCAGTAGGATGGCAATATGCTCCACCGGCATGATCTTTAAAGCCGTCAGTGTGGAAGCCAGGACAATAAAGCCACTTCCCGTAACACCTGCAGCACCTTTGGACGTCACCATCAGCACAGCGAGGATGGTCATCTGCTGACCAAGATCTAAAGGCACATGGAATACCTGTGCAAGAAATATGACAGCCATGGACAGGTAAATGGCGGTGCCATCCAGATTGAAGGAATAACCTGTCGGAATCACCAGTCCAACCACCGACTTCTTACAGCCAATCGCTTCCATTTTCTGCATCATGCTTGGCAGCACAGATTCCGAGGAAGAGGTGCCCAACACGATCAGGATCTCCTGCCGGATGAATTTAAGATAGCTCCATAAGGAGAACTTATAATAGCGGCAGATGCCATTGAGTACTACAAATATAAACAGGAAGCAGGTCATGTAGACCGAGCCCATGAGTTTAGCCATGGGCAGCAGCGTATGCAGCCCGTAAGTACCAACGCTATAGGCCATACCGCCAAATGCACCCACCGGTGCCAGGCGCATAACGATCTTCATGATGTTAAAAAAAACCTTCGAGACTTTGTCCATACCCCGCAATACAGAGGCGCCTTCTGCCCCCATCTTGTTCAGCCCGTAGCCGAAAAGTATGGCAAAGAATAAGATTTGAAGGATATCACCCTTGGTGAAAGACTCAAAGATGTTCCTTGGAATAATGTGGAAGAAAAACTCCGTCCAATCAATGCTTTCGCCCTGTTGGGCATAGGATTGAATCTTTGCAACGTCGCCATCCGCAGCAGGCACGCCAACACCGGGTTTAAGCAGGTTGGCAACAACCAGACCTATGGCAATGGCCAGTGTGGAAACGATCTCGAAGTACAGTAATGCTTTTCCACCAACGCGACCGACCTTTTTCATATCCCCCATATGTGCGATACCCAGCACGATGGTAAGGAATACGATTGGCGCGATCAGCATGGTGATCAGGTTGATGAAGCCCTGGCTGATCAGCTTTGCCTGCGGTGCAAAGCCGGGAACAAAGGTGCCCACAAGGATACCCAGCGTAATCGCAAGAAGGACCTGGAAGGTTAAGTTCGCGCCGATTTTCTTCATTTGCCGATATTACGAATTTTGGCGGATTTTACCAGCAAGGCGCAAGTACCTGATTCGTTACGTAAGCAAATCTCTTAGGTGGCAATGCCGCCCGAATGGAACTGCAGGTCGTAAAGTCGTTTATAGTAACCGTCGATCTTTAACAACTCCTGATGCGTACCTTTCTCTTTAATCTCACCTTTATCGAGCACAATGATCTGGTCTGCTTTCTGTATGGTTGATAACCGGTGCGCAATTACGATGGCAGTCCGGCCATACATGAGGTTATCGATAGCATGTTGGATCAGCAGCTCTGTTTCGGTATCTACCGAAGATGTCGCTTCATCAAGCACCAGAATGGATGGATTATAGACCAGGGCACGGATGAAAGAAATCAGCTGCGCTTGTCCTGCAGAAAGTGTAGAACCACGTTCCATAACGTTATACTGGTATCCGCCCGGAAGTCTTTGGATAAATTCATGCGCACCAACTTTCTTTGCTGCATCCACTACTTCCTCCATCGTAATTTCCGGATTGCTCAGTGTGATGTTGTTAAAAATGGTATCTGAGAACAGGAAGACATCCTGTAGTACGGTGGCAATATTTTGCCTCAGGAAATTCAGATCATACTTATGAATGTTTACACCATCAACCAGCACTTCCCCTTTCTGGATCTCATAAAAACGGTTCAGGATGTTGATGGTTGAAGATTTCCCTGCTCCGGTAGCACCAACAAGTGCTATCGTCTGCCCGGCTTTTACTTCGAAACTCAGGTTCTTTAATACATAATGCTCATCATTATAGGCAAACCAGACATTCTTAAAAGCAATTTCACCCTTCATTTTTGCCGGTGCAAGTGTTCCGGTGTCGCTCGTCAGCTCATCGGTATCAAGTACTTTAAAAACACGTTCAGCACCGACCATACCCATCTGCAGAGTATTGAATTTATCTGCAAGCTCCCGGATCGGACGGAACAACATGGTAATGTATAGCAGGAACTCGGTAATGGTTCCCGGCGTTACGTCCAGCGGTTTCTCCAGAATACTTTTGGCACCGTACCAAACCAATAAACCCATGGATACTGCAGAAATAATCTCCACAACCGGGAAAAAGATGGAATAATACCAGTTGGAGCGGATATTGGCATCCCGGTAACGGGAGTTAATCTTTTTAAACTTGCGGTATTCCTGCTCTTCCCTGGCGAAGTATTGTATAATCGAAATGCCGGTAATGTGTTCCTGCAGGTAAGTGTTCAGGTTGGAAACCTCAGTACGAATCTGCTGAAAAGCCGATTTGATGGCCTTCTGGAACATAACAGTAGCCACGATCAGCAAAGGCAATGGAAGCAGTACCACAACGGTTAGCGCAACATCACGGTAGAGCATAACAGCCACGATCACAATGACCATAAGCACATCGCCGATGATGACAATCAGCCCTTCGGAGAAGATGTCTGCAATGGTTTCCAGATCGGATACCGTACGGGTGATGAGCTGTCCGATAGGCGTTTTATCAAAGAACTTTAAGCGCAGTTTCGTGATGTGATTAAACACTGCGATGCGAAGGTCTTTGATCGCCGACTGCCCCAAAGTATTGGTGAGTAAGGTATGGCTGTACTGAATGACACTTTGCAGCACCAGCAAGATGATCATGATAATGGTCATGTTTAGCAATCCGTTGTAATCACCTTTTAAAATATGCTCATCTAAGGTGTATTTGATCAGGAAAGGGCGCACGGGCGCAACAAGCGCCAATAGGATCGTCAGGACTACCGAATAGATGAAAATGTTCTTGTAAGGCTTTACATACTGAAAGATCCTTTTTAACAAGTTTATATTGATAACGTCCCCTGAGATCTTCGACATTTTACTTTACAAATGGGTAAGTCACGCGAACCAGGTACAGGCCACAAGCCGGCACCGATTGTCCCGCATTACTCCGGTTTTTACTATTTATGATTTCCTCAATCGCTTCTACTGCAATTTCTTTTTTACCGATTCGGATCAAGGTGCCTACAATTGCCCGCACCATATTCCGCAGGAAACGATCTGCCTCGATGCTAAACACCAGCGCATCTCCCTCCCATTCAAACTTCGCCATTGTGATCTTACAGTTGTTGGTGAAGGTTTGTGTGTTCGACTTACTAAAACACGAGAAGTCGGTATATTGTTGAAGGATTTCCGCAGCGCGATTCATCGCATCCAGGTCAAGGTCGCCTTTGAACAACCAGGAACGGTCCAGCCTGAATGGATCTTTATGAAAATGCAGGTAATATTTATAAGCACGGGAGGTGGCATGAAAACGGGCATGTGCATCAGGCGCCACTAAAAAGATCCGCTTGATGGCAATATCATAAGGCAGCAGCGCATTGATACTGCCCACAGATTGACTCACCTTTTCCGGATCTACATGCTGCAGATCCACGTGTGCAAAGAATTGCGTGGCATGAACTCCGGTGTCGGTGCGTCCACATCCAAGCGAACTCAGTGGCTGTCTGAAGAAGGTTGTAAGCGCCTTATCAAGACATTCCTGTACGGTTACTGCGTTTGGCTGCACCTGCCAGCCGTGGTATGCTGTACCATTGTAAGCCAGCTCTATGAAAAAACGGTTTGAAGTCACTTCTGCAAAAGTAGTTGTTTAAGCTTTCAACTTAATATCTCATTATCCCGTTTTCAGATAAAAATGTATTTTTGATCAAAAAAACAGATCTAATGATACAAAGAATACAATCCGTTTGGTTTTTCCTTGCCGCTGTAAGCATCTCCTTATTGTTAATGACCCCGATCGTAAGTAAGGTGGTCAATGATTCTGAATACTGGATCAATGCCATTGGCCTTTACCAGCAGACGAATGGTAAGACCAACCTGGATGTTTTTATCCCTGTAGCGATTTTAACCATTCTGGCAGCGGTAATGTTGCTTTTTACAATCTTCAGCTATGCGGACCGCAAAAAGCAGAAGACCTTCGCTTTTATAAGTCTTGTGATTATCTTAGTATTGTCAGTTTTAACCTATATCTATCTGGCTCAAATGCCGGGCGGACTGGAAGGCGTAAGCTACAAACTCGGCGCATTTCTACCATTAATTTCGATCATTTTCATTGGTTTAGGCGTTCGAGGCATCAATAATGACGAGAAGCTGATCAGATCTGCCGACCGGCTCCGATAGCAGGAACTTCTAAATACCTGATTTTTAATGAACTAGATTACCGCAGCCAATCCTTGATTGGCTGTTTTTATTTACTTCGCTACCAACGAAATACGGATTAAAAACCTTACCTTTGCGGCTTAATTAAAAAAGTTAAAATGAATAACCCATTCAAATTATTGGGGATAAGTGATGACGTTGTTAATGCTGTAACGGATTTAGGTTTCGAAAATCCAACACCTATTCAGGAGCAAGCTATTCCTGTATTGTTAGAGGGCAGTAACGACTTTGTTGGTTTGGCCCAAACAGGAACAGGAAAGACAGCCGCATTTGGATTGCCGCTGATTGAGCTTATCGACTTTAAGCTCAACAAGCCTCAGGCATTGATTTTATGCCCTACAAGAGAGCTTTGTTTGCAGATTGCGAGCGACATCAAGAATTACTCAAAAAACATCTCTGGTGCTAGCGTGGTTGCCGTTTACGGTGGCGCTAACATTATGCAGCAATTGCGTGAGATCAGAAACGGTGTACAAATTGTTGTGGCTACACCGGGCCGTATGTTGGATATCATTGGCCGTAAAGCAATAGACTTCACTAGCGTGAAGTATGTTGTATTAGACGAAGCTGATGAAATGTTAAACATGGGCTTCCAGGAAGACATTAACGAAATTTTGTCTACAACACCTGACGATAAAAAAACATGGTTGTTTTCTGCTACTATGCCTCCTGAGGTTAGAAGAATAGCAAGAAACTACATGGACAACCCTACGGAATTAACCATGGGTACCAAAAACACTGGTAACGTAAATATTGAGCATGAGTACTACCAGGTACGTGCAAGAGATAAATATGCTGCCCTTAAACGTATTGTAGATTTTAATCCTGAAATCTTTGCAGTAGTTTTCTGTAAAACCAAACTGGATACCCAGGATGTTGCAGAGCACTTAATCAAAGATGGTTACAATGCGGATGCTTTACACGGAGATTTATCTCAACAACAACGTGATAAGGTTATGCAGCGTTTCCGCGACCGCAACATGCAATTATTAATTGCTACTGACGTTGCAGCCCGTGGTATCGACGTAAACAACGTTACACACGTAATCAACTACTCTTTACCTGACGAAATTGAAAGCTACACACACCGTAGCGGTCGTACCGGTAGAGCTGGTAAAACAGGTATCTCTATCTGTATCATCAACTCTAAAGAGATTGGTAAAATCCGTCAGATTGAAAGAATCATTGGTAAACAATTTACCAAAGCTGAACTTCCTACAGGCTTTGATGTTTGTGAGAAACAACTTTTCTCTCTGATCCACAAAGTACAGAACGTAGAAGTTAACGACAGCCAGATCGATCAGTACATCCCTAGAATTATGGATGAATTTGCTGAATTGAGCAAAGAAGACGTAATCAAACGTTTTGCTTCCCTTGAGTTTAACCGCTTTTTGGAATACTACAAAAATGCACCTGATCTTAATGCAGCAGCAGATGAGCGTGGTGTACGTGGCGAAAGAGGCGAGCGTGGTGAACGTGGTTCAAGAAGCAGCGAAGGTTATACCCGTCTGTTCATTAACCTTGGTTCAGTAGATGATTTCACCCGTGGCGACCTGTTATCTTTCGTTTGTAATAACGGTAAGATCAGCGGTAAAAACGTTGGTAAAATCGACCTTAAAGGTGTTTACTCTTTCTTCGAAGTTGAAAACGAAGCCGTTGATTCTTTATTCAATAACTTCAAAGGTATTGAATTCAACAACCGTGGCGTAAGGATTGAAAAATCTGGTGATGCACCGGTAAGCAGCGAAAGAGGCGAACGCAGAAGCGGTGGCTACAGTGGCGGCGGTCGTCGTGAAGGTGGAAGCGGAGAACGCAGAAGCTATGGCGGCGGTGGCGGTGGCAGACGTGAAGGCGGTAACAGCGGTGGTGGTTTCAGAGATTTCTCTGGCCGTAGCCGTGACGACAAAGCTGGAAGCGGAAGACGTGAAGGCAGTGGCGATAGAAGACGTAGATCTTAATATCAAAACCTAATAAATAAAAAAGAGCGGATCAATGATCCGCTCTTTTT